>NZ_JBQUZE010000005.1:0-306355 GCF_056314005.1 Methylophilus sp. DMC18
TAAAGGTTAGCCTTCGCCGCAACACTGCGTTAGTTGTGGTTACTTTCTGTGGGGCAAGCAACAGAAAGTAACTCGCCAAAAGGCGAAATAAATCTGCCGTTAAAATTCGATATTTAATTTAGTCATTTGCCACCCAGTCCCCACTCTTCCCACCATGTTTTTCCAGTACGCGAACACCTTGTATTGTCATACCTCTATCAATCGCCTTACACATGTCGTAAATCGTCAGCAGGCCAACCTGCACCGCGGTCAACGCTTCCATTTCGACGCCAGTTTGCCCGGTAGTTTCACATTGCACTCGGCAAGTAATACTGTGTTGCGTTTCATTCGCCATAAAACTGACATCTACGCGGCTTAGGCTAAGCGGGTGGCAGAGGGGGATCAGGTCGCTAGTTTTTTTGCTGGCCTGGATGGCGGCAATCCGGGCGATGCCAAGCACGTCTCCTTTTTTGGCGGTGCCTTGCAGGATGGTTTGCAACGTGGCTGCCTGCATTTGAATCTGGCCTTCAGCGATGGCGATGCGTTTGGTGTGTGCTTTGTCACCGATATCGACCATATGGGCATGGCCTTGGGCGTTAAAGTGGGTGAGTCCGTTGTTGGCAGTTGACATAAGTGGTCTTGAGCTCAGTTTGAGTGAAATCAGTGCGAGTGAAAAAGGATGAACTCGGGCAGTGAAGTCGTTATCATAACAAGTTTGGGTCTTTAGCACAGGGCACATGCGTTTTAAACCACTCCACATGGTATTTCAATCTGGCAATCTGCGTATACATTGTGCGCGGCTGTTGCGCGGGTTGTGTTTGTGCGCACTGTTCATCGTGCCAGAGGCGTCCTTGTTGGCGAATAACGCGACTGGTATTTTTTCTGGCAAGCCTTATGAGCCCGGCGATCTGGATGTCACCCTGCCTGCCGATTCATCTAACCAGCTGCCTGAGTTGGGTGACGCTTCGCAAACCGTATTGTCATTACGCGATGAAGAAAAAATTGCGCACCAGATTTTAAAGCAAGTCGCTACCGATGAAGATGTGTTCGATGATGCCGAGGTGACTGATTACCTGCAGGCACTGGGCACGCGGCTGGGGGCAAGTAGCCCGGACCGCGCTCAAAAGTTTTATTTTTTTGTGGTACAGGACAAGTCGATTAACGCTTTTGCCATGCCGGGCGGGGTCATTGGCGTCCATACCGGTTTATTCATTGCGGCCAACAGTGAGTCTGAGTTGGCCAGTGTGCTGGGGCACGAAATCGGCCATGTCACGCAGCATCACCTGGCGCGTATGCTTGCCTCTCAAAAGTACGATATGTTCAAAAATATCGCTGCGACGGCCCTGGCCTTGCTGGTGGCACGCTCTAACCCGCAAGTGGGCATGGGCGCGATGACTGCGGCCTCTGCTGCCGGGATACAAAAGCAGCTGGATTACACGCGTGAGCACGAGCGCGAAGCAGATCGGGTCGGCTTGACCATTTTGCAAGATGCAGGCTTTGATGTGCGCGCCATGCCGGCCTTTTTTACCACCATGCAGCGGGCGACGCGCTTTTCGGATGGCAATATGCCCAGCTATTTGCGTACCCACCCGCTGACCAGCGAGCGGATTGCCGATATAGGCAACCGTGTACAAAACTTGCCTTATAAGCAGGTGAATGAAAGTCTGCCCTTTTTTATGATGCGGGCAAAAATCCGGGCCTTTCAAGGCGCGCCCCAGCAAATGGTAGAAGAGTTTCAGAACAATATTAACGAGGGCCGCTATCAGAATGAGCTGGCTGAACACTATGGCCTGGCTTACGCCTGGCTGCGTGTCAATCAGCCGCAAAAAGCATTGACCGAGGTCGACTGGCTGGTTAAGCATGGGCTTTCCAGCCCTTATCTGGTGACCCTGCAAGGCTTGACCCTGGCCAAGTCGGGGCAGGTGGCACAGGCGCAAAACCGTTTTGTTCAGGGCTTGCAACAATATCCGCAACATCGTGCGCTGGCGCAAGGCGAGGCTGAGTTATTGATCCGCAGCAATCAGTGGGCGCCGGCAGTCAGTTTTATCCAGAAACAGCTTGAGGCCTTCCCTGAGGACCCAAAACTGTATGACTGGCTGGCTGCCGCATATCAGGGCCAGGACAAACAGATGTTGCGGCATCAGGCGCTAGGGGAGTCTTATGTGCGCAAGTATGATTTGCCGCGGGCGATTGAGCAGTTTGAAATTGCCAGCAAGGCCAAGGATGGCGATTTTTACCTGCAATCCAAAGTCGAGGCCAGATTGAAAGCGCTCAGGGTGCAGCTCAAGCTGGAACAAGGGGATGACAAAAATGGATAGGAGGGCAGGATGGACAGACGTCGCTGGTTAAAAAACAGTGTGCTGCTGGCAGCGCTACCATTGTGGATCATCGCCCGCAAAGTGCAAGCGGCCACCTGGTTTGCTTCTGCCTTTGAGGCTAAGCAAACAGCACAAGTGTTGGCTGCGCTCAAAGCCACCGCGGTGCCTGTCGCCAGTGATCTCAGTATTGACGCACCGCAAAAAGCTGAAAACGGCGCCGTGGTGCAAATTGAGCTGAGCAGCACGCAGGCGGCGGGCAAACTGCGTAGTTTGCGCTTGCTGGCAGATGCCAATCCCACTCCCTTGATTGCGAGTTTTGAGTTAGGCAAGCAGGTATTGCCGAGGCTGGTGACACGCGTCAAGCTCGCGCAATCGGGGGAGGTGATCGCGTTGGCAGAACAGGGGAATGGCCAGTTTACGCAGCAGCGGCGTCAGGTCATCGTGCTCGAAGATGGTTGCGCCAGCAGCGAACGTGAAGAGCCGTTTGCCAGCAGCATGAAAATGCGTGCGCGCATGCTGGAGAGCAGCCCGCTGGGGAACCATGTCACTGAACTTAAAATCATTATTGTGCATCCCATGCGTACGGGTCGTAGCAAAAATGAAGATGGCCAGTTAATGCCCGCGCACTTTATGCAACTGATGCAAGTGGTGATGAATGGGCAGGTGATTGTAGATGCCCAGACGGGCACCGCGATTGCACGCAATCCCTATTTCACCTTTTATATACAGGATGCCAAGGTCGGCGATGTGATTACGGTAAACTGGCAGGATAACCGTGGCCTTGAAGGGCATGGACAAGTCACGGTGGCTGTATAGTTTGATAAAAATAATTTATTGATAAAATTAAAATAATCAATTTTACATATTGAATGTGTGTGTCTACAATGCACTCATTCGCTGTTGAAATGCAGCAATATTTAATGAAGTCTGTTTAATTAACCCACGTTCTAAATCATAAAGGAGAACTACATGTCATTGATTAACACACAAGTACAACCATTCAAGGCGCAAGCTTTTCACAACGGTAAATTTATCGAAGTGACTGAAGAGTCTTTGAAAGGCAAATGGTCTGTGTTGATTTTCATGCCAGCAGCGTTCACTTTCAACTGCCCAACTGAAGTTGAAGATGCGGCTGACAATTATGCGGAATTCCAGAAGGCTGGTGCTGAAGTGTACATCGTGACCACCGATACCCACTTCTCCCACAAGGTTTGGCACGAGACTTCACCTGCAGTAGGCAAGGCAAAATTCCCACTGGTTGGTGACCCAACGCACCAATTGACACGTGCTTTTGACGTGCATATTGATGAAGAAGGTTTGGCTCTGCGCGGTACCTTCGTGATCAACCCAGACGGCGTGATCAAGACTGTTGAAGTACACAGCAACGAAATTGCCCGTGATGTAAAAGAAACCTTGCGCAAATTGAAGGCTGCGCAATACACCGCTGCTAACCCAGGCCAGGTGTGCCCAGCCAAGTGGAACGAAGGTGCAAAAACCTTGACGCCATCTTTGGACTTGGTAGGCAAGATCTAATCTCGTTGAGATTGGTATGAGCAACGCCCTGCGCCAGCAGGGCGCTCAGGAAAAGTCACTGAGTGGATGTGTTGTCACTGTGGTTTTTCCTGAGCGAGTTTCCCCCAACCATTTTTGATTGCCATGCGTGATGGCCACGGCGTGTTGTTGCCTGAAGAAATGCACCAGCCGTGATTTTGGAGAATGAATATGTTAGATGAAACCTTAAAAACCCAACTGCAGACTTACCTTGGCATGTTGCGACAACCTATCCGTTTGATTGCTTCGCTGGATGCGAGTGAGCGTGCCGCAGAAATGCGTGAACTGTTGCAAGAAATTGCTGCTTTGTCTGACAAGGTCAGCCTTGACGAGACTGGCGATGATGCACGCAAACCGTCATTCGTGATTGCCAAAGAAGGCGAAACCCATGGTGTGCGTTTCGCGGCGATTCCGTTAGGCCATGAGTTCACCTCATTGGTACTGGCGTTGTTGTGGACCGGCGGCCATCCACCAAAAGTGGAGCAGGATGTGCTAGACCAGATTAAGGCGCTGGATAGCGATTTGAATTTTGAAGTCTATATGAGCTTGTCTTGCCATAACTGCCCGGATGTCGTGCAGGCGACCACACTGATGACTGTGTTCAACCCAAGCATCAAGACCACCGTGATTGACGGCGCGCTGTTTCAGGACGAAGTCAACGAGCGCAACATCATGGCGGTACCCGCCACTTTCCTCAATGGCGAGATGTTTGCCTCAGGCCGTATGCTGGTCGAAGAAATTCTGGCCAAGGTGGATACGGGCGTTGTTGCCAGAGAGGCCGAAAAGCTCAACGCTAAAGAAGCGTTTGATGTGCTGGTGGTTGGCGGTGGCCCGGCGGGTGCTTCAGCAGCAATTTATGCAGCCCGTAAAGGCATACGCACGGGCATCGTCGCTGAGCGCTTTGGTGGCCAGGTTAACGACACCCTGGCGATTGAAAACTTTATTTCAGTCAAAGAGACCGAAGGCCCTAAACTGGTCGCGGCGCTTGAAGAGCACGTGAAAACCTACGACGTGGATATCATGCCATTGCAACGTGCCGTTGGATTGGCCGAGCCTAGCAAAACCGACAGCAAACATGCTGGCTTGATTGAAGTGAAGCTCGAAAGCGGGGCGATTTTGCGCAGCAAGTCTGTGATTCTGGCCACCGGTGCACGCTGGAGAAATCTGAATGTGCCTGGCGAAGAGGCCTATAAAAATAAAGGCGTGGCCTACTGCCCACACTGCGATGGGCCCTTGTTCAAGGGCAAGCATGTCGCGGTGATTGGCGGCGGTAACTCCGGCGTTGAGGCTGCGATTGACCTGGCGGGCGTCGTGGGGCATGTCACCTTGCTGCAGTTTGATACTGAACTGAAAGCCGATGCCGTGCTGCAACGCAAACTGCGCTCACTTGAAAACGTGACGATTTTAACCAGTGCGCAGACCACCGAAATCACGGGGGATGGGGCACGCGTCAATGGCTTGACCTACACGGATCGCGTCTCTGGCGAGAGCAAACATATCGCACTGGAAGGCGTGTTTATCCAGATCGGCCTGGTCCCCAACAGTGACTGGCTGAAAGGCACCCTGGACCTGAGCAAATATGGTGAAATTGAAATTAACCACCACAATGCCACTTCGTTGCCAGGCGTGTTTGCGGCCGGGGATGTCACAACGATTCCCTACAAGCAGATCATCATTGCCATGGGGGAAGGCTCGAATGCGGCACTGGGGGCATTTGATTACCTGATTCGTCAATAATGAATCATTAACCTTAAAGTATTACTGTTGCATCGCCCTCTACTTTGGATCAATCTCCAAAGTAGAGGGCGTAATTTTTTGTCGAAAAGAGGTTAATCGTTAAGCCTGCAAGGTCAATGTAAGACAATTTATTTAGCATACTTGCCAGAACTCAAAAGGTTCATGAGGAAATGGGCGGTTACATTCATGACGGCCAAGGTCATTTCTCGCCCAGTCACAGGTTTGATGTGGCGCAAGTTAGTTAAGGAAGTTGCTATATGCAGGAAATCCCGTTGAGTGAAATTCTTCCCCAACATGCTGTAGAGTGTCTGACCAATTGTTCATCATGGGTGCTACTCGATCCCGCAGGGCCCGTGGCCGCAGATGAAAAAAGACTAATTATTATTGCGTTTGCGCTGATGTTAACGGTGGTCATTCCGGTCATCGTGATGGCGATCATGTTTGCCTGGAAGTACCGTGCCTCCAAACAATCAGCAGACTTTGCCCCGAAATGGGCACACTCCTTCAAGATTGAGGTCGTGGTTTGGCTGGTGCCAGCCGTGATCGTAACAATATTGAGTGTGCTGGTGTGGGACTATTCACATCGGCTTGATCCTTACCAGCCACTGGCGTCAACAGTAAAACCCATTCAGGTGGAAGCTGTTTCCATGGACTGGAAATGGCTGTTTATTTATCCTGAGTTAGGTATCGCGTCTGTTAATCAGCTTGTGGTGCCTGCCAATGTCCCGGTCAGCTTCCGCATTACGTCTGATTCGGTCATGACTTCTTTCTTTATTCCGCAGCTGGGTAGCCAAATTTACGCCATGGCGGGGATGGAAACCAAATTACATTTGCAGGCCAACCGTATCGGGGTGTTTCAAGGCTTGAATTCACAGTTTAGTGGCGATGGTTTTTCGGGCATGCATTTTCATACGATTGCCACAGATGAGAAGGGCTTTAACACTTGGTTGAGTAAAGTGCGTCAGTCCAAGATTCCATTGGATCAAGCGCATTTTAAAAGCTTAGAGATCCCTAGCCATCATACGCCGGTGCAATATTTTACGCAGGTAAAATCAGGCCTCTTTGACGATGTCCTGATGAAGTATATGCCGGACATGACCTCCCAACAGCAAACTGCTGACTTATGCCGACAGCCTGCTGGTCATCAGCAATTTGCTTCTGCGGCTTCGCAGCCGACAACAATTTCGCATTCTCGGGAGTAGTACCTTGGAAACAGAGCTGTTTGGAAAGCTGACGCTTTCTGCAATTCCCTATGATAATCCTATCGTTATGGGGGCGGTGGGTGTCTCCGCATTGATCGGTCTGCTTATTCTGGCTTGGATCACCGTCCAGGGTAAGTGGGCTTATTTGTGGCATGAGTGGTTCACCAGTGTCGATCACAAACGTATCGGTATCATGTACATTGTGCTCGCAGGGGTCATGTTGCTGCGAGGTTTTGCCGACGCCATCATGATGCGCATACAGCAAGCCATGGCCGTCGGATCCTCCTACGGATATTTGCCGCCCGAGCATTATGATCAGATTTTCAGTGCGCACGGCACCATCATGATTATTTTTGTCGCAATGCCATTTTTTATTGGCTTGATGAATGTGGTTGTGCCACAACAGATTGGTGCACGGGATGTCGCGTTTCCTTTCCTTAACTCGGTGAGTTTCTGGTTGACCGCAGTCAGCGCCATGCTGATCATGCTGTCTTTGGCGGTTGGTGAGTTTTCCAAGGCGGGTTGGACCGGATATCCGCCATTGTCCGAGATGGACTACAGCCCGGGTGTTGGGGTGGATTACTGGATTTGGAGTATTCAGATCGGTGGTATTGGCACCATGGTCACAGGGATTAATTTCTTTGTCACGATCATGAAAATGCGTGCGCCAGGCATGACGCTCATGCGGATGCCAGTATTTAGCTGGACGATATTGGTGACTAATGTGCTGATTATGTTATCTTTTCCAGTACTGACTGTCACTTTGGCACTGTTGAGCCTGGATCGCTATCTGGATATGCATTTTTTTACCAACAGTTTGGGCGGCAATATGATGATGTACCCGAATCTGTTCTGGATATGGGGCCATCCTGAGGTCTATATTGTGATCTTGCCGGCATTTGGCATGTTCTCTGAAGTGGTCTCTGCCTACTCGCAAAAGCGCCTGTTCGGATATAAATCCATGGTCTACGCGACCGCGGCGATTGGCGTCCTGTCATTCTCTGTATGGTTGCACCATTTCTTTACCATGGGTGAGGGCGGTGATGTCAACGCAGTATTTGGGATTGCCACCATGATTATTGCGGTCCCCACAGGTGTGAAGATTTTTAATTGGCTGTTCACCATGTACCGCGGGCGCGTGCAAATCACCTCCCCCATGTTGTGGGCGTTGGCGTTTATTGTTTATTTCAGTATTGGTGGCATGACGGGCGTGCTGCTCGCCGTGCCTCCAGCCGACTTCGTTTTGCATAATAGCCTGTTCCTGGTGGCGCATTTCCATAACATGCTGATTCCTGGCGCTTTATTTGGCTATTTCGCTGGCTTTACTTATTGGTTTCCAAAAATGTTTGGTTACAAGCTGGATGAAGTCTGGGGTAAGCGGGCTTTCTGGGCCTGGGTACTCGGTTTCGGTTTGGCCTTTATGCCATTGTATGCTCTGGGCTTAATGGGGATGCCGCGCCGGCTGGAGCACTACATTAATCCTGAGTGGCATCCATTGCTGATGGTCGCCCTTGTCGGTACGGTGTTTGTGTTTGCGGGCATCGTTATGCAAGTCATCCAGTTGGTGGTCAGCTATAAAAATCGTGCTGAGTTGCGTGATGCCAGTGGCGACCCATGGAACGGACACACCTTGGAGTGGGCCATGTCATCGCCACCGCCTTTTTATAATTTTGCTGTGGTTCCAGTGGTAGAGGATCTGGATGCGTGGACTGACATGAAAGAAAAAGGCGTCGCATATGATCGTCCACAACAGTATGAAGATATTCATATGCCAAAAAATACAGCTCTGGGCTTTGTTATGGGGATATTGGCATTTATTTTCGGCTTTGCCATGATCTGGCAGATTTGGTGGCTGGCATTGCTCGGTGCCATTGGTTTAGTGGTGAGTGTTATTGTGCGCGCTTCAGATACCGACGTAGATTACTATGTCCCGGCAGCAGAAGTGCAGCGGATTGAAGATGCGCGTTATCTTCAGCTCGCCGGGTTAAGCAGCAAGTCTTCCGATATTTCTCAAGCATTTGATGATCAGGTGAAACCATGAGCGTACAACATTCTACTCAAGTGATGCATACGCACGGTCATGCCGGGCATGACCCTGTCGGTAATACTATTTTCGGCTTCTGGCTGTATATCATGACCGATTGTGTATTGTTCGCTGCCCTGTTCGCGACTTTTGCCGTACAAAGTCAGAGTTTTGCTGGCGGTCCGAGTGGCAAGACCTTGTTTGAACTGCCTTATGTGTTTGCTGAAACCATGTTGTTGTTGGTCAGTAGCGTGACTTATGGTCTAGCAATGCTTAACATGCAAAAGAACCAAGCGCAGAAAGTGATGCTTTGGTTGGGGATGACATTTTTGCTGGGCCTGGGATTTATCGGGATGGAAATCAATGAGTTTCACCATCTGGTCATGGCTGGTCACGGGCCTTCTCGGAGTGGTTTTCTATCAGCATTTTTTACGCTGGTAGGGACCCATGGGGCACACGTCAGTTTCGGGTTGATATGGATTGTTGTGATGATGGCGCAAGTCTCTGCACGTGGGCTGAATACTCCGGTGCGATCAAGACTGGTGCGCTTAAGCTTGTTTTGGCATTTTCTGGATATCGTCTGGATTGGTGTCTTTAGCATTGTTTACCTGATGGGAGTGATTTGATGCAGACAGAAACACAGCACCATAACGGGCCGACTGAGGTGCCATACCACGGCACTTTACAGGGATATGTGACGGGTTTTGTATTAGCACTTGTGCTGACTGCCGTGCCGTTTGCGCTTGTGATGAATGGATTTTTACCACAATCAGGGTTGCTGGTGGGGGTATTGCTGGCAGCGATTGTGCAGATGGTCGTACATTTGCACTTCTTTTTGCATCTAGACCGATCTGCTAATGAGCGCTGGAACGTCATGTCACTCTTGTTCACCGTATTGATTATGGTGATTTTTGTGGCGGGTTCAGTCTGGATTATGTACAGCTTGCACCTACGGATGCACGCCCCTGTCTCGGTTCATCACGCGCATGTGCACCGCTCCATGGAGATGCCGGAAAAATGAGACCAGCACACGTGCCAAACATGTGCTGATCTTTAAGACAAGATAGATATTGAAACTGCTTCAGCTACTTTAATCCCATCTACGGCAGCTGACAGAATGCCACCTGCATAGCCTGCGCCTTCACCACAGGGAAACAAGCCTTTGGTGTTGATGCTTTGCAAGGTATCGTCATCGCGTTTGATGCGAATCGGGCTGGATGTGCGGGTTTCAACACCAGTAAGGACGCCATCCGCCAGGTCAAATCCGGTAACTTGTTTGGCAAAAGCCGGTATCGCTTCACGCATGGCGGTAATCGCGAATTCAGGCAATGCCGTATCCAGATTGGTCAAGTGTACGCCGGGTGCGTAAGACGGCGTCACTTCACCAAATTGGGTCGAGGGGCGGTTAGCTAAAAAGTCGCCTATCAGTTGGCCGGGGGCTGAGTAATTACTGCCGCCGAGCACGTAGGCCTGGCTTTCCAGTTGGCGCTGGAATTCGACTCCGGCCAGCGGATGGCCGGGATAATCCACTTCCGGCGTGATGCCAACCACAATGCCAGCATTGGCGTTACGCTCGTTGCGGCTATATTGGCTCATGCCATTGGTCACCACGCGGTTGGGTTCTGAGGTAGCGGCAACCACCGTGCCGCCCGGGCACATGCAAAAGCTATACACGCTACGGCCATTTTGCGCGTGATGCACCAGCCGGTAATCAGCTGCGCCCAGTTTTTTAAGGATATCGTCGCTATAGCTTTTGCCATAGCGTGCGCGGTCTATCAGGCTTTGTGGATGTTCAATGCGGAAGCCAATCGAGAACGGCTTGGCTTCAACATAAATGCCTCTCTCATAGACCATCTCAAACGTGTCCCGTGCGCTGTGACCGACGGCGAGCACCAGATGATTGGTCGGGATAAACTCACCGCTATGCAGAGTGACGCCCTGTACCTGCTCGTTCTCAATGGCAATATCGGTTACCCGGCTTTCAAAGCGGATCTCGCCGCCCAGGCTGATAATGGTGTTGCGCATTTCTTCAACCATGCCGACCAGACGGAACGTTCCGATGTGCGGATGGCTGACGTAAAGAATTTCTTCTGGCGCCCCGGCCTTGACGAATTCCTGCAAGACCTTGCGGCCGTAATGTTTGGGATCCTTGATCTGGCTGTAGAGCTTGCCATCTGAAAAGGTGCCGGCTCCGCCTTCACCAAACTGTACGTTGGATTCAGGGTTTAATGTGCGTTTGCGCCAGAGTCCCCAGGTGTCTTGGGTCCGTTTGCGCACTTCTTTGCCGCGTTCGAGCACAATCGGATTGAAGCCGGCTTGCGCGAGAATCAGCGCGGCAAAAATCCCGGCTGGGCCAAACCCCACCACAACAGGCCGGTGTGTCTTGGTCTGATTGGATTGTGCGACAAAGTGGTAGCTGGTATCCGGTGCCGGTTTGATGTGCGGGTCTTTTTTAAACCGTGCCAGTATTTTGGCTTCGTTTTTGACTTCGACATCCAGATTGTACACATACAATATGGCATGTGACTTGCGCGCATCCACGCCGCGCTTAAAGATCTCAAAGCGGAGCAGTTCGCTTTCGGGGATTTCAAGGCGTCTGAGCAGCGCGGCCTTGATTTGGTCATCCTGGTGTTTGAGCGTATCTGCAAGCTCAATCGGTAGTTTGATTTCTGTGATTCTGAGCATAATGGGATAGTGGTTATCTATCAAAAGGCTATTTTATTATACTTGACAAGGCTTTATCATGATTTAGTTGGAAATTTTCCCTAAAAAACATGTGAGATTGTGACGATATAAAGTTTGTATGTTTAACTACAAGCGACGAATACTTATCCCACTAATCATTGCGGCTGCATTATTATGCATCTCAATGGCGGGGTTGTTTGTTGCCATGTATCAGCTCGTTGATTACTCAGAGCAAAAAGACCTGGTAGACAGGCAGCGCTACCAGGTGGTGACCTTGGGTAAGGCGATCACCAATGCCGAAAGTGGGCAGCGTGGTTATTTGCTCACCGGCCATACCCTGTTTCTGGATGCCTTGGAGCAGGGCCAAGCAGAAGCCATGAAAGCCATCTCGCTACTGGAGCATGACCTGGATACGTCTTCGGCTGCACGCCCCTTGCTGGCTAACATCAAACAGCTGGTGCAACAAAAATTTAATGCCATGGATAAAAGTGTGCAGGTGCAGATGCATGCGGGTGAGTACGCGCCTCATCTTTCATTAAGCCGAGATCGCGGACGCGAGTTGATGAAACTTATTGATGGGCAACTGGCGCAGATTGATGAGCAGTTGCTGATCAAACGTCAGTGGTTTGAGCAAGCGATCCGCAATCGCATTCTGGCTTCAGTGACGGTAGCGATTCTATTGAGTATTGTCATTATCAGCGTCTTGGTCTTTTCTTACCGCAGTACCACCCTTTTGCTGGAACAGGTCATGGAAAATCAGGCCGTAGCTAAGCAGCTTAGCCATCAGGCGGATCACGATTTGCTCACCAGCCTGCCAAACCGCCGCAGTGTGAATGTCTATCTGGAAAGCACTTACGAAATGGCCAGGATAGGCTCCAAGCAGTTTGCTGTCTTTTTTATGGATCTGGATGGGTTCAAACGGGTGAACGATGCCTATGGACATGATGTGGGCGATGCCTTGCTAATTGAAGTGGCAAATATGTTTAAGAAAGTGCTGAGACAGTCTGACTTTCTGGCCCGTCAGGGCGGAGACGAGTTTGTATTGGTGGTGAGCAACTACTTACATCGGCTGGAATTGACGCAGCTCGCGCAGCGCTTGATCCACTTGTTTGCGCAACCCGTGGTTGTGCGCGGGATTCAATTGGAAATCGGGGTGAGTATCGGCATTGCCGAATACCCGCATCATGGCAAAAACGTGAAACAGTTGTTGCATGTGGCAGATAAAGCCATGTACGACTCCAAGAAAAATGGCAAGAATCGTTTCAGCTTTGGCGAGTAGGTCGATAGCTGAGTGTGGTGCCCGTCTTGTGTTTGATTACCGCGTTGTCTGCAACTGACGCATTTTTTTGAGCATGGCGACGGTGACGGGCTTTTTGGTGGTCAACGACCATTTATCCAGCGCGTCCAGCACGGCCATCAGTGTTGGCAAGTCCCGGCGCAAATAGCGCAAGCAGTAAGCAATCACCTCTTCGGGTAATTTCATGCCACGCTCATGCGCATGTGCACGCAAGGCCTCCGCTTTTTCACTGTCACTCAGCGGATGTAGTTGATAAACCAAGCCCCAGGCCAGCCTGGTCGCGAGGTCATCACGCAAGCCCATCTGGGTGGGCGCATGGCTGCCAGCGGTCACCAGCATGCCGCCTTCCGCCTTGATCTGGTTAAAAGTATCAAACAAAATGATTTGTGACTCTTCATCCAGCAGATGCACATCATCGGCAATATGCGCTCCCAGGGCTTGTGCGGCCAGCAATAAATGGCTTTTACCACTGCCAGATTCGCCCCAGAGGTAAAGAAATCGGGTGGGGGCTTGTGCGGCCAGCACGGCATGTAAGCTGGCCAGCGCCTCTTGGTTTTGGCCCACAATAAAGTTGTCAAAACCGGGCGCGGCCGGCGGCTGAATATTCAGTAGCAGTTGTTTCACGGCAGTCTTATCGCGAGGGATCACTCATCCAGGGTTTGGATCAGATTCGGCTCGCTATTCAAATAGGTTTCGCTACGCAAATAACTTTGTTTGGTATGGCGCAAGCCTACGGCAATTGCGGCACTCACCGGCAACGCCAGCAATACGCCGGCAAACCCAAATAATTGCCCGCCCGCCATTAATGCGAGAATCACGATGACCGGGTGCAATCCAATGCGGTCGCCCACCAAAATAGGCGTAAGCAGAAAGCTTTCTACAAACTGGCCGACGCCAAATACCAGCAGGACCGGGACAACTTCTGTTAGTGAGGCAAACTGTAACAATGCGAGCAAGACTGCCATCACAAAGGCCAAGGCAAAACCCAGGTAGGGGACAAAGCTTAACAAGCCTGCAATCATGCCGATGGAGAGCGCCATATCCAGCCCCACCAGCCACAGGCCGACGCTGTAAAACACGCATAGCGACAGCATGACGGAAAGCTGGCCACGCAAGAACTCTGCGACCACGCTGTCTACGTCTTTACAGATATGCTTTACCCGCGCGATCCAGTTGCGCGGGATCAGGTTGCCGGTTTCAGCCACCATATGATCCCAGTCGCGCAGAAAATAAAACAACACCACGGGCAACAGGCAAATATTGGCAAACATGCCAATCAGGTTAAGGCCTTTTTGCCCGGCGCTGAGCAAAAAACTCCCCAGCATGCTGCCTGCGGTTTGCCAGTGCTCGCTGATCAGTTTTTGGACAACGTTGCTGTCAATATCAAGGTGGATGCCGAATTTGTCGCGTAACCAGGGCTCTACCTGCTGATGGAAGTGATCGACCACGACCGGTAAGCGTTGCGCGATTAACTGCGACTGCTGTTGCAAGAGCGGAATCAAGATCAGCAACAGACCAATCAACGCCAAAATGACGCCAGTCATCACCAGCAAGGTGGCGACGGTACGGCCAAACTGCCAGCGGCCCAGGCCGGCTTCGCTCAGTTTGTCCACCATGGGGTCCAGCATATAGGCAATCACGGCAGCGGCCAGAAAAGGCGTGAGGATGGGCTCGAGCAGGTAAAACAGGTAAATGAAAATGCCGATCACAATCCACCAGCGATGATCACTGACAAACTGGGTAGCAATGGACTTGTGATGGTCTTGGTCTGACATGGGTAGGGCGCATGCGCGAATCCGGCATAGGTCGAACTGGCAAGATGCGTTAAAATAATGATTATTTTAAAATTATACTGAATTTCGACGCGGTCTTACGCTTTGTTGCAAACATCTGCACATTGCCGGTAGTGCGTCACACAATTAATCGCATTGAAAGAAACGAGAGTATCTTGACGACTTCTTCTGATAAAACTTCCATTACCTACCGCGATGCCGGTGTAGACATTGAGGCGGGCGATGCCCTGGTCGAACAAATCAAGCCCTTTGCCAAGCGCACGCTGCGTCCTGAAGTCATGGGCGGGATAGGTGGGTTTGGGTCATTGTTTGCCATGCCAAAAAAATTCAAGGAGCCTGTGCTGGTTTCGGGCACTGACGGCGTGGGGACCAAGCTTAAATTGGCATTTCAGTTGAACAAGCATGACACTGTGGGTATAGACCTGGTGGCCATGAGTGTGAACGATATTCTGGTGCAAGGCGCCGAGCCGCTATTTTTCCTCGATTATTTTGCCTGTGGCAAACTCGAAGTCGGCACCGCTGCAGCCGTGATCAAAGGCATTGCGCAAGGGTGTGAAGAGTCTGGTTGTGCGCTGGTGGGCGGTGAAACCGCGGAAATGCCTGGCATGTATCCTGCTGGTGAATATGATTTGGCTGGCTTTGCTGTTGGCTGTGTCGATAAAGCCAATATTATTGACGGTTCTACCATTCGTGCCGGTGATGTGGTGCTGGGCCTGGCTTCCAGTGGCGCGCACTCCAATGGCTACTCCTTGATCCGCAAACTGATCGAAACATCCGGGATTGATATGGAGTCAGATTTCCATGGCCGCAAATTCAAAGATGTGGTGATGGCACCGACCAAGCTGTATGTGAAGTCTATTCTCAAATTGCTGGAAACTTTGCCAGTCAAAGGCATGGCGCATATTACGGGTGGCGGTATCACCGAAAATATCCCGCGCGTGTTGCCTGAAGGCCTGACTGCAGAAATCCAGAAAGCCAGCTGGACGTTGCCGCCCTTGTTCCAATGGTTGCAGGCACAAGGCAATATCGAACCGATTGAAATGTACCGCACGTTTAACTGCGGTATTGGCATGGCCGTGATTGTGGCGGCAGAGCACGCAGACCAGGCGCAAGCCGTGCTGGCATCAGCAGGGGAGACGGTTTACCGGATTGGTCAGATTCGCGCACAGCAAGCGGGCGAAGCCCCAACCGTGGTGGTGTAATGGCTGGCATGCAGCGTTTTTGCCGCCATCTAGCGTTCTGTCTGGCGATTGCAGGCTTGTTGGCCGCACCGTGCTTGTCTGCTGCGCCCAAGCAACTGACCGTCACCTATGATTTGTTGCAGCAAGGCGTCAGTATTGGCACCATCAAAGATCAGCTCAATGTCTCCGCAGGGCGTTACGAGATCAACTCCCTGGCGGAAGGTAAAGGCATTTACAAGCTGATGGGTGAGCGCACACTCTCCAGTCAAGGCCAGGTTATCTCAAATACTTTGCGTCCGGCACATTTTGAGTCACGCCAATCCAAACATCCGAATAAAGCCTTGATCAGTGAGTTTGACTGGGCGAAAAAAATCCTCAATATGCAAATCAAAGACGAGCAGGAAACCGTGCCGTTGACCAAAAACGTACAGGATTTGCTAAGTGTGATGTATTGCTGGATGTGGCAGCCCCCTAAAGGTAAACAAATCAGCCTGGACGTGGCAAATGGTAAAAAACTCTCGCCCCACGCCTTTGTGATCACCGAAGAAAAAACACCGCTTGTCACCGAGGCAGGGACGTTTAATGTGATCAAACTGGCGGATACCGAGGGTGAGAAAACGCTATACCTGGCCAAAGAAAAAGGCTATCTGCCAGTCAAGCTGATTGTGCAAGATGATGGCAAACAGATGGAGCAGGTGATCACCAGCATCACCGGCCAGTGATGCCGTCAATGCTGGGAACTTAAACATGCCAGCGTCAGGGTTACGAGAAAAGATCACGCAGCATTTTTCGTGGCCGTTGTTACTCGCTTTCTGTGTTTCTTTGTTGTTGCATGTGCTGGTGTTGAGTGAGGTCAATTGGCGGAGCTGGTTACCGGCAGAAGCGGAACAGCCAGCGCGATTGCAAGCACGTCTTGTGTTGCCAACCAAGTCCGCGCCAGTCGCTTCCAAGGTTGAGGCGCCAGCCTCTCGCTCTGCGCCTGCGGCGAAAAAGCGCTCTTCCGCGCAGCCACTTTCAGAACCGGCGACTGATCAGGTTGATCGTGTCGCGCCGGATGCTTCAAGCGGGTCATCCTCAGCAGATGTGAGTCAGCCAGCTCAGGATGCGCCTGCTGTGCCTGAGGCTGAGGCGGTGGCAGAACAAATTGCCGAGTGGCATGCCAGTGATCATCCAGAGGCAACGGACGATGAGCGGCCTGCCCCGCCATATCGCCATGTGCTGACCGAGTATGCGGTGTATGTGAATGACGAGTCGCGCCCGGCCGGCAGTGCCAGCATTGAATATGTGCGCGAGACTGCAGAAAGTTATTCCTTACGCTGGCTGGTTGAGGGCAAGGGGCTGCTAAAATTGTTGTACCCCTCGCTTGAACAGCAAAGTCGCGGTGAAGTGGGGCCCGCTGGGCTCAGGCCTAGCTATTACCGTTATGCGTTTGGTAGCCGTGAAAGCAAAACCTATGAGGCGACCTTTAACTGGGCGATCGGTGAATTGACCCTCAAAACCAGCAAGGGTGAGCAAAAGCGCGAGTTGCCCGCCAATACGCAAGACATCCTGAGTTTTATGTATCAGTTTATGTTTGTACCGCCGCTGCAAGAAATGCGCGTGACATTAACCAATGGCCGTCGGCTGGGCGAATATGAGTATGTGTTTGAAGGCGAGGAGACGTTAGAGATTGCCGAGCAGTCTGTGTCTACCCTGCATATTGCGCACACCCGTGGAGACACAGATGAAAAAGTGGAATTATGGCTGGCCAGCGGCTATCGCTATGTGCCGGTTAAAATCAAAAAGCTCGAGAAAAACGGCATGGTGATTGAGCAAGTGGCCACGCGCTTGATTGCCGAATAACGCAACTATTGCAACTATCGTAAGTATTGAAAGAACCTGATGAACCAATCCCTGATGCGCCAGACGGCGATGCTGTTAAACGACCTGCTGAAATTTGAAAGTCCGGCCGATGCCAAGCTCGGCGAATTTTTCCGTCAGCATCGCGAGCTGGGCACCAAAGATCGCGCTTGGGTGGCTGAAACCGCCTACGGCGTCTTGCGCCGCTATCGTTATTTGCGTGAAGTGAGTGTCGGCGAGCCAGATGAACAAGAAGACACACGCAAGCTCATTATCGCCCTGCTGCTTAAAATAGAGGGCAAAAGCATCCGTGACTTGGATGAGATGCTCGACGAGCGTCAAAAAGAATGGGCCGTCACCATCAAAGCCAAAAACAGTGAAGGCTTTGCGCCAGCAGTGCTGGCCGATGTGCGCGACTGGTTCTGGCAAAAGCTGGTTGAACAATATGGCGAGACAGAAGCCATGACCATCTGCCGCAGCATGTTTGAGCAAGCCAGTCTGGATTTGCGTGTCAACACCATCAAGGCCAGCCGCGAAGAAGTGCTGGCCCGTATGTTGGCGGAAAACACGGTTAAAGATAATGTGATCACGCCTACGCCATACTCCCCCGTCGGCATCCGCATGGGTTCGCGCCTCAATATCGGCAAACACATCCTGTTTACCGAAGGCAAAATCGAGGTGCAAGATGAAGGTAGCCAGTTGCTGAGCTATCTGGTTGCCCCCAAACGCGGCCAGATGGTGGCAGATTTATGCGCAGGGGCAGGCGGAAAAACCCTGGCTCTTGGCGCACTCATGAAAAACACCGGTCGCCTCTATGCCTTTGATGTCTCGGAAAAACGCTTGAATAATCTCGGCCAGCGCCTCAAACGCAGCGGCTTATCCAACCTGCAAGCACAACTGATTAACAACGAAAACGACCTCAAACTCAAACGCCTCAACGGCAAGTTTGACCGCGTGCTGGTTGATGCGCCTTGTAGCGGTCTAGGCACCTTGCGCCGCAACCCGGATTTAAAATGGCGGCAGGCTGAAGAAGATGTGGCTGAGCTCAATGTGAAGCAAACCAATATCCTCGCCCGCGCCGCCAAGCTATGCAAAGCCGGTGGCCGCGTTGTGTATGCGACCTGTAGCTTGTTACGTGAAGAAAATGAGGCCATCGCCGAAGCCTTTCTTGCTGCACACCCTGACTTCAAACTCATCCCTGCCAATGAAGTTTTAGCCCAGCAAAATATTGCGATGGATACAGGTGACTATCTGAAATTATTGCCTCATCTGCATGGCACGGATGGGTTTTTTGCGGCGGTGTTTGAAAAGTCTGCTTAATTGGCTAAGGCGTACCTACTGGCGGTACGCCAAGTGGTCTGCTAAGTTTAGGCCTTGCAATAAGGCTGTCTTAAGAGCTGGTTATGCATTAAGCCTATTCCCCTTTCAATGCTGTGATTACTCACCCGAGTTGCAGTATGATGTTTCCAAGCCATTGTTCCCTTAAAATGCCAAAAAAATGAAATTCCCCAGCCTCAACGTTCAAATATTCATTGCTGCCATTGGGGGTGTCTTTTTTGGCTGGTTGGCGCATACCGGTGAACATGGGGTGGCGCTTTATGCGGCGAACTTAGTGGGCACTTTGTTCATTGATTTGTTGAAAATGGTGATGATCCCATTGGTGTTTTGCGCGATTGTGACTGGCATCGCTAATCTGCGCCAGCATCGCCAGATCGATGTGGTGTGGAAAACGACCTTGCTGTTTTTTGCTACCACGACCATCATCGCGGTGGTGATTGGGTTGACTGCGAGTCATCTTTTTAAACCGGGGGCAGGGCTGCATCTTGAAATGTTTTCGCATGCCATGCAGCAGTTTGAATCCAGGCAGATGAGCCTGCCCGAGTTTTTCACACAGTTTTTGCACGGCATATTCATGAATCCCTTCAAGGCGCTGGCCGAGGGTAATATTCTGGCGATTGTTGCTTATGCCATGTGTTTGGGCATTGCGCTGGTGATGGCGTCCGAGCGCTATCCGCAATGGCTGGCGTTGTTTGAAGAGGGCATGGGTCTAAGCATGCAGATGATTGGTTGGATCATGCGGCTGGCACCATGGGGGATTGCTGCACTGTTATTCAAGCTGGTCGCAACGCAGGATATGAGCCTGTTTACCTCTTTGACCAAGTTTATGCTGGTGGTGACCGGGACGACCTTGTTTCATGGCGTGATTATTTTACCGGTCTTGTTGTTTCTGTTTACAGGCAAACATCCCGTGTGGTTTTTGCGGCAAGCCAGGGAGGCATTGGTGACGGCATTTGCCACCAGTTCTAGCAATGCGACCATGCCGGTGACGATGCGGTGTGCGACGCAAAACATGCATGTGAAGCCTGAGATTGCCGGGTTTGTGGTGCCGCTAGGGGCAACCATGAATATGGACGGCACAGCCCTGTATGAGGCGGCGGCGGCCTTGTTTGTGGCACAACTGGCCGGGATTGATTTGTCGCTGGGGCAGCAGTTGGTGGTGTGTTTAACCACCATGATCGCGGCCATGGGGGCCCCCGGGATTCCCAGTGCGGGCATGGTGACCATGGTGATGGTGTTGCAAAGTGTAGGATTGCCGGCTGAAGCCATTGCCATTTTGTTGCCTATAGACCGCTTGCTCGATACCGTCCGTACTGCCGTGAATGTCGAGGGCGATATGATAGGCAGTTTGGTGGTACAACATCGCATTGAAAAATTAGCACAATAAGGTCATGACTGAGTTAGTGATTAGACCTGCGCAAGCGCAGGAGGCCGACAGCATCGCGGCACTGGTGAATCGTGCATATCGCGGCGAGAGCAGCCGGGCGGGGTGGACCACGGAGGCTGATCTTCTCGATGGCAAGCGTACCACGTCAGCGGAAGTGCTGAGTTTGCTCGCACGGGATGATATTCAGATACTCACAGGCTGGCTGGCATCACAATTGACGGTGACGCTGTGTGCCGAATGGCATGCTGTACAGCAGACCGTGCATCTGGGCATGATTGCCGTAGAGCCGACTGCGCAGAACCGCGGGTATGGCAAAACAGTGATTCTGGCGGCTGAGCAATGGGCGGTGGAGCATTGGCAGGTGCGTGCCAGCCAAATGGCGGTTGTCAGTCTGCGGCAGGCGTTAATCGCGTTTTATCAGCGGCTGGGTTATCAGCCGACCGGGGAGGTCCGGCCGTTTCCTTACCAGCCAGAGATGTGGCAGGCCAAGGTCGACAACATGCAGCTGATCACTTTGCAAAAGTCGCTTGCCTTGAGTTGAAGCTATCGTGCCAATCACCCAATATCAGGCAATGATCGTCGGTGTATCGCAAGACGCTTGACCATTTTTGCCAATCCACGTAAATTGCCCAACCTTATGAACAAGCAATTTTTCTCAACTATTGTGTTGGCAATGCACCGAAAGGCATTGTGGCTGGTCGCCACAGCGTGCCGCGGTTGCTGCTTGTCGTAAATCTCATGCAACCGCGGGCTCTCCGCGGTTGATCTGTTGTTCCTCCCTCCCGGCGAGCCCTTTTTAGGGCACATATGAAAGACGCGACACACCCCTATTACGGTGCCATATTGGTACTGTTATCCTCCGTGGCCTTTTCGTCAAAAGCGATTATGGTCAAGCTGGCCTATGCCTATCATGTAGATGCAGCGACCTTGATCTCCTTGCGGATGGCGTTTGCTATTCCTTTCTTCGCTGCACTTGGCTGGTGGGCTATGCGCCAAGGCACGCCTGTGCGTATGGCGCGCCATGACTGGTGGAAGCTGGCATTGTTAGCGATGGCTGGTGGGTATGGGTCGATGTGGCTTAATTTTGAAGGCTTGCGTTATGTCTCTGCAGGGCTGGAACGAGTCATTTTATTCCTATACCCAACCTTGGTCGTTGTGATGAGTGCGATTTTTCTTAAACACCAGATTACCCGGCGTGAGTGGTTTGCCATGGTGACCAGCTATGCAGGTGTCGTGCTGGTGGTCTGGCATGATGTGGCGCTGGCGGGATTCGATTCTGCAGACACCTTGTATGGCGTTGGGCTGGTGTTACTTAGTGCGATTGTCTATGCCGGTTATTTACTGGTGAGCGGGCAACTGATTCCCAAGTTGGGGGCCAGCCGCTTTACTGCGTTGACCATGGGTCTGGCCGCGCTCGCTAGCGCTACACATTTTGCCTGCAATGGTTCATACGAAAAGGTGGTCTCATTCCCGCAGGCCGTTTACTGGTTGGCTTTGTTGATGGCGCTGGTGGCGACTGTTCTACCTTCGATGTTGATGAATCTCGGCATCCAGCAATTGGGGAGCCGCAAAGTCTCGCTGATCAGTGCGATAGGCCCGGTTTCGACCATTATGCTTGCCTACCTGTTTCTGGGCGAGCATCTCTCCTGGATACAGGGGCTGGGCACCCTGCTGGTGCTGGCAGGGGTGATGGCGGTCAGTCTGGATAGGTCCGGTGAGAAACCCGTCCGCTAGCCAGTCGTGGACAGACGTTGCCAGTCAAAAAAAGGGCCGGGGTCGGATTTACGCCCCGGTGCGATATCAGCGTGGCCGACAATATGCTGGATGGGATAGCGTTGCTGTAGCGCCTTGACCAGGGCTTGCAAGGTGACATATTGCGCATCTTCAAACGCCTCAATATCACAGCCTTCCAGTTCAATACCAACTGAAAAGTCGTTGCATCGTTCGCGGCCTTGCCATTGTGAAACGCCAGCATGCCATGCCCGCTGCGCGCAACTCACATACTGTAATAGCTCACCGGTACGGCGGATCAGAAAATGTGAAGACACTCTGAGCTGCGCAATTTCTGCGTAGTAAGGGTGTTCGTCCGCATTCAGCCGATTGGTGAATAACTGTGTAATGCCCTCGCCGCCATATTGTTGCGGTGGCAGGCTGATGTTGTGAATCACGATCATGTCGATGGCTGCATGCTCAGGCCTGTCGTCCTGATTGGGCGAGGTGATGATGCGCGCATGACTGGCAAAGCCAGCATGATCAATTTCTATCATGGGTGACAAGTAGCGTGACATATAAACATTGTAGGTGAATTTGACCGAATTGCGTTATGATTTCGCCCGCGTGCACACCTTTGGCATGCACATGCGGATCGGGCGGTGGACGCATGCAGGATTCATGACCGCCAGACAGGGACAGGTATGGTTTTTTTACAATTATTGCTGATGCTGGTGTTGATTTTAGTGGCAGCAGAGGTGTTTACCAACGCGCTGGAACATTTGGGGGAGCGCCTGGGGATTTCTGAAGGCGTGACAGGCTCAATTTTTGCGGCGGTGGGGACTGCGTTGCCAGAGACGCTGGTGCCATTGCTGGCGATTTTTTCGTATACGTCCTCCACGGGCGATAGCCATGCCGGCAATGACATCGGGGTGGGTGCCATTTTGGGCGCGCCCTTGATGCTGGCAACCTTATCTATCAGTTTGATGGCTTTTTCAGTCTTAAAGCGTCGTGGCGCACACGGTCATATCCGTCCCGAGCGTACCGGCCTGATCCGTGATCTGAATTTCTTTATTCTGGCATTTGTCTTTGCCACAGTAGCCATGTTTATTCCGCACACCGTCCCCATGGTGCGCTACGCGATCAGTATCCTCATGATTTTGATCTACTTTGTGTATGTGCTAATGACCATCAAGGCGTCTAAAGGCCTGGTGGAGGAGGGGCACGCGACGGAGGCCGAGGATGTCATGATGTTATCCCGGTTGGGCTTGCCCACCAACATGGTCACCATTCTGCTGCAATTGTTGCTTGGCTTGGGCTTGCTTATCGTCGGTGCCAAAGGCTTTATCAACGAGGTGGAAACTGCGGCCGCCATTTTGGGCGTGTCAGCCTTGTTGCTGTCTTTGCTGATTATCCCGATTGCTACTGAATTGCCCGAAAAGGTGAACAGCATTTTGTGGATACGCAAAGGCAAAGACACGCTGGCGTTTGGCAATATTACGGGTGCCATGGTGTTTCAAGGCACTTTGTTGCCGGCAATCGGCATTATGTTGACTGACTGGTCTCCGCGACAAGAGGTCGCGCTCGGCATCCTGATCACCTTGCTGGCGGCCATCTGGGTGCGGTACCGCATTGCCAAAGGTGGTTTGCTGGTATGGCACCTGCTTGTCAACGGCCTGTTCTACCTGGCCTATCTGGCGATTGTATTAAGCTAACCCTGACTGGATGAAAAAAGGCGACCTTCTGGTCGTCTTTTTGTTTTACTCTTCGTCGCCGTCTGCGTCGTCCAGGTCCGCGTCTTGCTCTTTCGATAATCCTAGCTTGGATAAACGGTAGCGCAAAGTGCGGAAACTGATGCCCAGTAACTTGGCCGCCGCAGTTTTATTATTGTTAGTTTTCTCCAGGGCTTGCAGAATCGTGCGCTTTTCAATGTCTTCCAGATAATCAGACAAGCTCACATCCATCGGCAACATGGTTCCAGGGGCCGTCGCGGGTGCGGTGCTGGCTGGCGGGACCACGTCAGCCGCTTTCGCCACGGGTTCGTTGGCACGCTCCAATACAGGGGCCTTCCAGGGCAACACCGGGCGATCACTCAGTTGCGCCGGCATGTCCTCCAGCGACAAGTCCTCTACCGTAATGGTCTGGCCATCGCATAGCGCCAGTGCGCGTTCCAGCATGTTTTCGAGTTCACGGACATTGCCATGAAAGGGCAGTTGCTGAATAAATACTTTGGCATCATCGGCAATCACCGGGATGTCTATGCCTTGTGTCTGGCACAACTTGGTCAGCAAACGTTCTGTCAGCTCCGGAATGTCTTCGGGGCGTTCACGCAAGGCCGGCATTTTGAGCTGAATCACATTGAGCCGGTAATACAAATCCTGCCGGAATTCGCCTTTTTCCATCATGGCATTGAGGTTTTTGTGCGTGGCAGAAATGATGCGTACATCCACCGCTTCTTCAATGGTGCTCCCCACCACGCGGACTTTTTTCTCCTGAATCGCGCGCAGCAGTTTCACCTGCATGGCCAGCGGTAGGTCGGCTACTTCATCCAGAAACAATGTGCCCCCACTGGCGGCCTGAAACAGGCCTTGCGTATCCTGAACGGCGCCGGTAAAAGCCCCTTTTTTATAGCCAAAGAATTCGCTTTCCATCAGGTTCTCGGGGATGGCGCCACAGTTAACTGCTACAAAAGACTGGTCCTTGCGGGCGCTGTTCTGGTGGATCAGGCGTGCGGCCAGCTCCTTACCACTGCCTGATTCCCCGCTGATGTAAACAGGGGCCTGGCTGCGTGCCAGCTTGGCAATCATGGTCCTGACATAGCCCATGGCCGGAGACGCCCCAATCAAATCGACGGTGTTGGCTCCTTGAGATTCTTTTTGCGAGGAAAGCTTGAGCGCAGACTCGACCAATGGCCGCAACTGTTTGAGTGAAATCGGTTTGGTGATGTAGTCGTAGGCCCCGGCCTTGAGCGCAGAAACCGCATTTTCTGCACTGCCATAAGCCGTAATTACCGCGACGGGCAGCCCCGGAAATTGTGCATTGATGTGCTGTACCAGTTCCAGGCCCAAGCCATCCGGCAGGCGCATATCGGTTAGGCACAAGTCATAGCTGAAAGACTGCAGCATATGTTTTGCATCGGTGACGGTACTGGCGCTCTCGGCCTGTATGCCCATACGTTCCAGTGTCAGGACGACCAGTTCGCGAATATCGGTTTCGTCATCAACTACCAGACAACGATAAGTGTTTGCCATTTAAACAATTGCCTTTTTAACTGTCAGTGAAAATTGGGTGCCACCGGCCCCCGTGGTATAACTTAATTTTGCGCCATTGGCCTCAGCCAGCTCTCTTGCGATAAACAAGCCCAGCCCTGTCCCGGTTTTCTCCGTGGTCATGAACGGTTCGAACAAGTGGGGTTGAATTTTCGGGTCCACGCCTTGGCCATCGTCTTTGACCAGCAGATGAATAAACTGTCCGCTTTTATCGCTCAAGACGCTCAGTTGCAGGCTTTGTGCCTGTTGCTGACTGTGCCGCCATCCATTTTTACACAGATTCCATAAAATCTGGTTGATGTGTCGACGATCAAAAATAATGCCGGTCTCTGCTGCAGGCAAACTGAGTGTGAAATCACTCAGGGCAATCTTTTCTACCGCACAAAACTGTTGATAAAACTCCAGCACAAAGCTGTTGATATTTAATTTTTCCTGATTGGTGCGGTCGCGCCGGTTCAACTCCAGCACATCCTTGATAATCTGGTCCAGCCGCTGCACGTTGTCAGAAATAATTTGCAGCATGCGCTGCGTGCCAGGCTGCTGCGAGTCTTCTTGCATGAGTTGCGTCGCATGGCTAATCGCACTGAGCGGATTGCGGATTTCGTGCGCGATATTCGCTGTCAGCCTGCCCAGTGCTGCCAGTTTTACCTGGTGGGCCTGGGTTTGTATTTGTGACCAGTCCTCAATAAAAATCACCACACCATTGTCTGCATTTTCTGAGATGGCGTGAAAGCGGATACCGAGGTCGCGATTGTTGATACTGAGCTTGGTGGCATCTGGCGAGGCCAGTTTGGCCGAGGACGTCGTACGCAATAATTGCATGATTGCCGGAATCAGTTGCTCCACCGGGGTGGAGAGTTCCAGCGCTGCCAGCATTTGTGATTCTTCCAACCCCAGCAGCTTGCAGGCTTGCAGGTTGTAGTGTTTGAGCTGCTGGTGCTGGTCTATCACCAGCACCCCGTTAGGCATTTCTTGCGTGATCAGGGCGTTAGTTTTGGCTAAATGTTCAATATCACGCCCACGCTGGCTGGCCAGCTTTTCACTGCTTTGCATGCGTGCAGTCAGCGTTTGTGCCAGCCAGGCCGTGGCAAAGCAACTCAATGACAACAGCACTGCATTGCTGTAATCGTTCATGGGCACGTTGCGGTTTAACAGCTGAAAAGTGTTCTCGAGCAGAATGCCTATGGTGGCAATGGCCGCATAAAACATGGCAAAGCGGCCATCGCTGATCAGCCCGGCAAAGATGATATTGATGATGAGCAGCAACCCAATCGCACTCTGGTTGCCAGGTAAAAAATGCAGCATGAGCACGATAAAAACAATGTCGAGGCTAGTCTGGATCTTGACGGCTAGCCCTTGCTTGCATTGCAGGGACTCAAAGCTGACACTGACAGCAATCGCGTACAAAAAGAATAGCAGCAATGCCCAAAAGGTGAGCGAGGGTTCTGCCGGGGCATTGCGAAAAAATGGCCACAACTGGCTGCCAAACAACATGCCCGAGGCTCCGAGCCTGAAGAGCGTGTACAGGCGCAAGTGCTGGATATCAGGGGTTCTTTCAATCGTGCTGATCATCATAAGTCGCACGCAGAAAAAACGCAGGGTTGCCGAGCGGCGGCTTGCACTACTTGGCAATTTACTGGACAAGGCATAAACATTATTTTTTAATTGTGAGCATAAATAGTGTGCTTTTGCTATTGAGCTTGTGGCCGTTATCACGTGGCAATTCGCAGGCTTATTCTAACAGTAATTAAATTTAAAACTGATATACTCCCTGTCAGAGGGAGATAAAACCGTGCATATTTGTTTTAGACGGATAAACACTCACAACAATGTCGCAAAAATGGCACCTTTGTCAGCATGAGAAACTGACGATCGCGGGAATGGGAATTTGTAGTGGCGAGTGCGCAAGAACTATCGGATTTTTTACGCCAGGTTGAAAAACGGGCCTTCAGGCAAACGGCGTATGCGGTGCGTGACGATCATGCCGCACTGGATATCGTGCAGGATGCCATGATGAAGCTGGCTGAAAAATATGCCAGCAAGCCGATTGAAGAGTATCCCTTGTTGTTTCAGCGCATTTTGCAAAATACCATGCGCGACTACTGGCGGCGGCAGAAAGTGCGTAACTTATGGACCAGCCTGTTTTCGTCACTCGGCTCGCAAGAGGATGAAGACTATGACCCACTTGAAACGATAGAGGTGGAAACCCAGGAAGGGGATCCTGCCGAGCAACTCGAGCGGTCACAAGTGATTCGCCTGATTGAAAAAGCCCTGGCAAAATTACCGGCACGTCAACGGGAAGCCTTCGTCCTGCGTTATTGGGAGGAATTAGACGTTGCTGAAACAGCGTCGGTGATGGGATGTTCAGAAGGAAGTGTTAAAACGCACTGCTCCAGAGCAGTCAGTGCGTTATCAACGTTAATGGAGCAGGCCGGCATTGGTCGCCGGAAACTGCCAAACAAGGAGTAAGGCATGAGGATACAACGTCACGTGGATGATGACTTGCCCACCCCTCTGCGCGAAGGGGTGCAGGCACTCAAGCAGGATGATCGGCCGCTGTCTGCCGCAGTGCAAGACCGATTGGCGAAGGCCCGTCAGGCTGCTTTGGCGCAACATGCAGCTGCGCATCAGGCCCGTTCCGGTTGGTCGGATGTGTTGTCATGGGCTTCATGGGGGCATCCCCGTGTCGCCGGGATGGCCGCGTTCTCTATCTTTTTTGCGGTGGGCTTGATGTTTATCTCTAACAGCCAGAATGATGATGCGCTGTTGCTCAGCGATGATATGCCTGTCGAGGCATTTGTCGATAACGGGTTTGCTGCCTGGCAGTATTCAGAAGATATTTGATGGCGCTTTGGGTAGGGTTGTGCGCCGGGCGATACAAAATGCTTTCATGGAATAATGAGAAATGATACGAAATCATTCTTTGTGGATAGGGTGGATATTCTGTTTCGGCACTTCGTTGCCGAGTTTTGTGGCTGCAGAAGCGTTCCCGGGCGAGGCCGCTGCCTCGAGCGTGATGGCGATGGCCGATATCGGGGCGATCAAGAATGACCTGGCCCCGGCCGATCCTGCGGCCAATGTGACTTGGGCACAGTTGACGGAACAGCAGAAAACCGTGTTGGCGCCTTTGGCCAGTGAGTGGGATAGCTTGCGGCCCTGGCAGCGTGAAAAAATGCTCGATATTGCCAAGGAGTATCCAAAAATGGATGCGCAGAAGCAGCAGCGCATCCAGCATCAACTGGTGAAATGGAGCCGCATGACGCCCTACGAGCGCGAGAATGCGCGCAAACGTTACCAGCAGTTTCAAAGCTTGAGTCCCGAGAAAAAAGAAGCTTTGCGCAAACAGTGGCAACAGCACAAGCAAAAATCGGCGATCAGTGAAGGTTATGATCCTGAGTTTGATGGCGCAGAGCATTAATTTGTCCATCATAAAAAAGGCCCGCAACATGCGGGCCTTTTTTATGATGATTCAGAATTAGTTGGCGTCTTCATTCAGAGACTTGCTCATCGACAGGCCGGTCAGCACAATGCCGGAGCCCGCGCTCTGGGAGGTCAGGGTGCTGTAGTTGTGTTCCATCCATTTTTTGATGCGTTTGGCATCGCCTATCCGGGTCAATTTACCAACGGAGTCCAGCAACACCATGATGAGTGGTTCACCCGCAATGGTTGCCTGCATTACTAGGCAGCGGCCTGCTTCACTGATGTACCCTGTTTTGGAAAGGCCAATTTCCCAGCTGCTGTTGGAGCTGTCACGCACCAAGGCATTGGTATTGTGAAAGTGTATCGGCTGGCGTCTGCTATTCACATATAAGTCGTAATCAGATGTGGTCGTAATCTGGCGTATTAATGGGTACTGATACGCGGCGTGAACCATTTTGGCCAAGTCCATGGCGGTTGAGACATTGTTGCTGGTCAGACCAGTGGAGTCTTCAAAATGCGTATTCATCATGCCCAGGCTGGCTGCTTTGGCGTTCATTTCCTGAATAAAACGGGCCTTACCACCTGGATAGTGGGTTGCCAGTGCTGAAGCTGCGCGGTTTTCGGAGGCAATCAAGGCCAGATTCAACAGATCTGCACGTGTCATGGTGGTGCCGACTGGCAGGCGTGAAGAAGTGCCTTTCAGGTAGTCAACGTCCATTTCAGTAATGGAGACTTCTTCATTGAGGTTAAGTTTTGCGTCCAGCACGACCATGGCAGTCATGAGTTTTGTGACGGAGGCAATCGGCGTCGGCGTATCGAGGTTTTTGGAGTAAATGATCTCGTGCGTGTTCTGGTTCATCACCAGCGCCTTGGTTGAGGCGATGGACAAATTGCCATTGTTGAGCGATTTGCCCTGGAACGAATCAAACATCTCGGCATCGACTGTCGGTCGCGCCGCTTTTCTGGCATGCGAGTGTAATTTCACCGGGCGCATCCCTTTGGTTTTTTCAGGGTTAACGCGGTACTGCGAAGAAACGCGCGCGCTGTATTTTTTACTTTTGCTCGCAGAAACGGTTTGTTTCTTGGAGGATGATTTGGCAATGGCTTGACCCGCAGGTGCAAAAGCAATTGAACACATTAGTAAAACTTTAAAACAGTGCTTGTAAAAACTCATAATCAACCTTCCTGAAACCCGCCTCATTATTGCCCAGTAATTATTCAGCGTCAATCACTTATCGCAATTTTTTCGTGTGAAAAGTTAAGCAATTTGCTTGCCTGTCTGAATAAGTTTTGGCGCGTTGTGCAGACTATGGCACAATAATTATCTACTAAACTTTTGATTTTTAAATTCTATGTCAGCAGGCTTGAAATACTTCTTTTCCAAAGACCACACCTGGGCAGCGCAAGGCGAAGATGGATTATGGCTGGTTGGGATTACTGACTACGCCCAAAATATGCTGGGGGATGTGGTGTTTGTCGACCCGCCCAAAGTGGGGCAGTCTGTTGAGCAAGGGGCGGTGTGCGGCCTGATTGAGTCAGTCAAGACCGGTTCTGATCTCTATGCGCCCTTGACCGGGGTCGTGGACGCCGTCAATGAACAGGCATTGTCTTCACCTGAGCGCATTAATGATCATCCTTATGACACCTGGTTGTTCAAGCTGGCAGCGACTGCCAGTGGTGCAGAAGGGCTGCTTGATCAATCAGCTTATGAATCACAGCTTTAGTGGCTGATGGTTTAGCTGGGGGTTGTTTAGTCCGCCTGTTTGATCCTGAGCGGGCGCTTGGTGGCTGCCAATTCGGCTGGCGTGAGGGCTGCCACTTTCACTGTGTCGGCTTTTTGATCTAGCGATAACATGGTGTGATGGATGTTCAAATCGCGGCTGGCTAAGCTCAGAAAAAATAGTGCGATCAGGCTGAGGGGTATTTTAAGTGACAGTGATTGCATGGCGGGTTCCTTAAAGTCTTTTTAATTCAAATACATCGCGCTGCTTTTTATGATTTGTAACGCGAATCGGGTATAATTTGTCTTTGTTCAGTTTTTAAGCAAGTTATCTTTCGGTTGACGTTCAAAATGCCTATCTACGATTTTCAATGTACCGCCTGTGGTTACCAGCAAGAGTTGATGCGTAAGGTCTCTGCGCCTGCAGTGGAGGCTTGTCCGCAATGTCAGCAGCAAACCTTTAGCAAGCAAGTGTCGGCGCCCAATTTTCAGCTGACCGGCAGTGGCTGGTATGCCACCGATTTCAAAAATAACCAGTCAGCCAAGAGCAGTTCTACGTCTGAATCTGCCAGTGCCGGAGACACTGCCAAGTGCTCACCGGGTTGCGCCTGCCACTAAAAAGACAAGCATGAAAAAATACTTTATTACAGGGTTATTGGTACTGGTTCCATTGTTCATTACGGTGTGGGTGCTAAAAACTTTAGTGCAAACGCTGGACCAGAGTCTGCTGCTGTTGCCCGCCGCCTGGCGGCCAGAAGCCTGGCTGGGTGTGGATATTCCAGGTTTTGGCGTGATTCTGACCGTGGGCATTATTTTGGCGACCGGACTGGTAGCGACCAACATTTTTGGTCAGCAACTGATTGTATTATGGGAAGGCTTGCTGGTCCGCGTCCCTGTGGTCAAGTCTATTTATTCCAGCGTCAAGCAAGTATCAGATACCTTGTTTTCTGACTCCGGTAACGCATTTCGCCAGGCATTGTTGATTCAGTACCCACGGCAGGGCGTCTGGACCATCGCCTTTTTAACCGGTACACCGGGTGGCGATGTGAGCAAGCACTTGCAGGGGGAGTATGTCAGTGTGTATGTGCCGACCACGCCTAATCCGACCTCAGGATTCTTTTTGATGCTGCCCAAGGCGGATGTGATTGAGCTGGATATGAGCGTAGATCAGGCCTTGAAATACATCATCAGCATGGGTACAGTGGCGCCCTTGCCTAAACAACATTAACCGCAACACCACTTTAACTTTATAAAATTATTATGATGCGTACACATTACTGCGGTCACTTGAACCGCGAACATATTGGACAAACCGTGACCCTGTGTGGCTGGGCTCACCGTCGTCGCGACCACGGGGGGGTGATTTTTATTGATTTGCGGGACCGCGAAGGTCTGGCGCAAATCGTGATTGACCCGGATACCAAAGATGCATTTGCCATCGCAGAAACCGTACGTAATGAATTTGTGTTGCGTGTGGTCTGTAAAGTGCGTGCCCGTCCTGAAGGCACCGTGAATCCCAACCTGCCAACCGGCGAAGTGGAGATGCTGGCGACAGAGATCGAAGTACTGAATGCTTCACTGACACCGCCGTTCATGCTGGATGACGACAATCTGACCGAGACCGTTCGTCTGGAGCATCGCTATATCGATCTGCGCCGCCCGGCCATGCAGAAAAACCTCATGTTGCGTTACAAAGTGGCGAAAAACCTGCGTGACTACCTCGATGAAAATGGCTTTATCGAAGTAGAAACGCCAATGCTGACCCGTTCGACGCCAGAAGGCGCACGTGATTACCTGGTGCCTTCACGCGTACACCACGGCATGTTTTTTGCACTGCCACAGTCACCACAATTGTTCAAACAATTGCTGATGGTGTCCGGTTTTGACCGTTACTTCCAGATCACCAAATGTTTCCGTGACGAAGACCTGCGCGCAGACCGTCAGCCAGAATTTACCCAGGTGGATATTGAAACTTCTTTCCTGGAAGAAAACGACATCATGGACATCGTCGAAGAGATGATTCGTCGCATGATGAAAAAGGTGCAGGATATCGACCTGCCCGCCAAATTCCCGCGCATGCCCTTCTCTGAGGCGATGAACAAATACGGTTCTGACAAGCCTGATATGCGCGTGACACTGGAAATCACTGAGCTCACCGATGTGATGAAAGATGTGGATTTTAAAGTGTTTGCCGGTGCTGCCAATATGGCCGGTGGCCGCGTGGCTGCGATTCGCGTGCCTAACGGTGCGGCCATCAGCCGCTCTGAGATTGATGCCTATACCGAATTCGTCAAAATTTATGGCGCCAAAGGTCTGGCTTATATCAAGATCAACGACATTACCAAACTGAACGAAGAAGGTCTGCAAAGCCCGATTGTGAAGAACATTCACGTGAATGCCTTGCAAGCCGTGCTTGAGCGCACGGGTGCGCAAAACGGGGACATCGTATTCTTTGGCGCCGATAAAGCCAAGATCGTCAATGAAGCCCTGGGCGCACTACGCACCAAGGTTGGCCATGAAAAAGGCCATGTCGATGGTCGTCAGTGGGCGCCATTGTGGGTGGTGGATTTCCCGATGTTTGAGCACGACGAAGATGCAGACCGTTGGGTCGCCTTGCATCACCCGTTTACTGCACCGAAAGATGGTCATGAAGACCTGTTGGTCAGCAATCCAGGCGCTTGCTTGTCTAAAGCGTATGACATGGTGCTCAACGGTTGGGAAGTGGGTGGTGGTTCCGTGCGTATCCACAAGCAAGAGGTGCAGTCCAAGGTGTTTGATGCATTGAAGATCAGCAAGGAAGAAGCGCAAGAGAAATTTGGCTTCTTGCTGGATGCACTGCAATACGGTGCGCCACCGCATGGCGGCTTGGCATTTGGTCTGGATCGTTTGGTTACCCTGATGGCTGGCGCCGAATCAATCCGTGATGTGATTGCCTTCCCGAAAACCCAGCGCGCACAATGTCTGATGACCAATGCGCCTAACGAGGTGGACGAGAAGCAATTGCGTGAATTGCATATTCGCGTACGTCAGCAAAACGCTGCTGGCAGCTAACATGCGGGCGACTTGCCACGAGATTGTTGCAGGTCTCTGTTTTGTGATCAACGCGCCCAGACGGGCGCGTTTTTTATTGGATGTTTAGAGTATGTTGTCACTGATACGCACGATTCCCGATTACCCAAAACCCGGCATTCAGTTTCGGGATATCACGCCTTTGTTGCAGGATAAGCAGGGGTTTGCAGCGGTGCTGGATGCGCTGGCAGCACATTGTTCCCAGATGCCGGTAGATAAGGTGGTCGCCGTGGAGGCGCGGGGCTTTATTATTGGCGCAGCATTGGCTGCACGCCTGGGAGCAGGCTTTGTGCCTGTGCGCAAACCGGGCAAATTGCCAGCGCAGACCATCAAGCAGTCTTACAGTCTCGAATATGGCACCGATACACTGGAGCTTCATGCCGATGCGATTCAGGCAAATGAGCGCATTTTGCTGGTGGATGATCTGATCGCTACCGGTGGCACCGCACTGGCCGCGGTCGCGTTGATTCGGCAGCTGGGCGGGCTGGTAACGCAGGCTGCTTTTATCATTGATCTGCCCGATTTGGGCGGGATGCAACATTTAGCCAATGCTGGCGTCCAAGGCTTTGCCTTGTATCAATTTGAGGGCGATTAAGTTTTGTACTATAGTGGCCGACTTGCATGCCACTTAACACACGGGACCTCACAGGATTACTATGCCACTGACCGAAATCAATCATGTCAATTTTCGCTCTGACCGCGAAACCATGCACAAACTGCGCGATTTTTATTGCGAGGTGCTTGGGCTGACGGTGGGCAAGCGGGTGGCGAGTACCACCTATGGCTATTGGCTGTATATCGGTGATAACGATGTGATTCATCTGGCCGAGTACAAAACGGCAGAAGCGCCGCAGTTGCATGTGCATGGCACCTATGACCATGTTTCATTCACCTGCACAGACATGCCTGCCATGGAGGCGCACTTGCAGGCGCACGGCATCACTTACACCACGCGTATCCTGGCCAATGGGGTTCGCCAGATCAACTTGCGGGATCCGGCCGGTAATGGCGTGGAGCTGAATTTTGAAGAGTACCGTGACCCGGCGTATGTGATGCGGCCATCTGGCGACCCGAGCAAAATGTGAGGGTCAATGTGATGCGTATCACATATTGTATTTGTCAAAGCATAAGAAAATCCTTTTCATGCAATCTAAGATAAAAAATGGAAGATGGGGAATCGTATGAAAAAAACATGGATGATGATCGTAGGGGTGTTGGCTTTCTGTGCTGCAAGTGTGGTGCATGCAGAGGCGGATCCTAAGTTATGGTCAGTAGTGAAAGAGGCTTTTTTCCCCAAGCGGGAGATTCAGGAAGTTGACTTCCTGAAAGTGGAGGGGCCACGCCGCGCCGAGAGCGGCGCACAGGTGCCCGTCACTTTTATTTACGACAAGGCGGCGGCCAACGGCATCCAGTTAAAGAAACTGTATGTGATCGTCGATGCCAACCCGATACAATTGGCGTCCACTTATCATTTAACCGACAGCTTGAACGGCTTTCAGATGGCGACCCGTATCCGTCAGGAAACCGATTCTTATGTGCGCCTGATTGGCGAAACTGCAGATGGCAAGCTGTATATGGGTAAGCGCGAGATTCGTGCGGCGGGCGGCTGTGGCGGTACCGTCGATAATAATGAATCCGAAGTGCGGGCGGCGGCGGGCAAGATCAAAATGAGTGTGGATGCGCCAAAATTTGGCGAGCCCGCCACGGCCACGTTCAACATTAAACATGTGATGCGGACCGGCTTGCAGCGCGACCTGGTTTCACAAGGCTATGTGCCTGCGTTTTATATCAACAAAACCACCTTTACCTACAACGGCAAGGAGTTGATGACGGTCGATGTCGGTGTGGGCACCAGTGAAGATCCTTACATGAAGTTCAGTTTTATCCCCGATGCGCCGGGCAAGCTCGAAGTAGTCGCTACGGATAATGAAGGCAAGACGTTTAGCCAAAGCCTGGATGTCCATAGTTAATCGCGATGCATGCATAAAAAGGTCTCTCAGGAGGCCTTTTTTATTTGCGCTGCGTGGGTGCGTTTGGCCTGCTCACCGTCAATGTTAAAATAACATTATTTGGGGAAAGGGAAAGCATGAAAAGTTTTCGTAAAGAGCTGTGGTTTAACATTCCGGCACGCATGGATTTCAAGAATATCACCAGTGACGTGGTTGCGTGTGTGCGTGAAAGTGGCGTGCAAGAAGGTCTGGTGCTGATTAACGCCATGCATATTTCTGCCAGCGTGTTTATCAACGACGATGAGCGCGGCCTGCACCATGATTACAAAATATGGCTAGAAAAGTTGGCGCCCCACGAGCCGGTGAGTGGCTATCGCCATAACGATACTGGTGAGGATAATGCAGATGCGCATATCAAGCGCCAGATCATGGGTCGCGAAGTGGTGGTGGCGATTACTGAAGGCAAGCTGGATTTCGGCCCATGGGAACAGATTTTTTACGGGGAGTTTGATGGCCGCCGTAACAAGCGTGTACTGGTGAAAATTATCGGCGAATAAATGGCATTCTCTGCAAGTGATTGAGCTATAAGCTTTTTTAATGGACTAAATTGAAATGAAATCCCCTGAATTGTTAGCGCCCGCCGGTGATCTTGATCGCATGCGTACGGCGTTTGATTATGGCGCCGACGCGGTCTACGCCGGTCAGCCGCGCTACAGCTTGCGCGTGCGTGAAAATGATTTTTCAATGCAAAACTTGGCAATTGGCATTCAGGAGGCGCATGCACGCGGCAAAAAGTTTTTTGTCGCCAGCAATATTTCACCGCATAACGCCAAAGTCAAAACCTATATGCGCGATATGGCGCCGGTGATTGACATGCAGCCCGACGCATTGATTATGGCCGACCCTGGCCTGATCATGATGGTGCGCGAGCAATGGCCGGACATGCCTATCCATTTGTCTGTACAGGCCAATGCGGTCAATTACGCTTCGGTCAAATTCTGGCAGCGCATGGGTTTAACACGGGTGATTTTGTCGCGCGAGTTGTCGCTGGACGAGATTGCCGAAATCCGCCAGGAATGCCCGGACATGGAGCTTGAGGTGTTTATTCACGGTGCCTTGTGTATCGCTTATTCCGGCCGTTGCCTGCTGTCAGGCTATTTCAATTCGCGCGATCCTAATCAGGGGACCTGTACTAACAGTTGCCGCTGGGATTACAAGGTGCATAATGCCCAGCCCGATGCCGCAGGCGTGATCCGTTTAAAAGAGTTTGATTTTCAGGCCGAGCTGGAACAATCCAATCTGTCTTCCTGTGGCTCCTTACCCCGCCATTCGGCGGCAGACCAGGTTTACCTGATCGAGGAAAAAGGCCGTCCTGGCGAGCTTTTGCCTATCATGGAAGACGAACATGGCACCTATATCATGAACAGCAAGGACTTGCGGGCGATTGAGCACGTGGAGAAGCTAATTGCCATTGGCGTCGATTCGCTCAAGATTGAAGGACGTACCAAGTCGCGCTACTACGTGGCGCGTACCAGCCAGAATTACCGCCAGGCGATTGATGATGCCGTAGCCGGGCGTCCGTTTGACTGGCGTTTGCTGGGCGAGTTGGAGAACCTGGCCAACCGGGGCTACACCGATGGTTTTTACCAGCGTCACCATACCGCCGAGCACCAAAATTATGTCCAGGGGCACTCGAGTGCCAATCGCAGCCAGTATGTCGGCGATGTGGTGGCCTATGATGCAGAGCTGGGACTGGCTTCCATTCAGGCGCGTAATAAATTTGCCGTAGGCGACAAATTGCAACTGATACACCCCAGTGGTAACCGCGACATTGTGGTGGAGCAGCTTTTTGATAAGCGGGGCGAAGCCGTGCAGCAGGCCGCTGGCAGCGGGCATTTTGTCAAACTGCCTATTGCCGCATCTGCTCTGGATAATGCCATGGTTGCCAAATATCTGTAAGTGCGGGTCAATCTGGGCAATCAAAAAAAGGGGAGTGGGCTCCCCTTTTTTGTTGTCTGCTGACATGCATCAGCTATGAATATAGCTTTCCAGTTGCTTGATCAGCGATTGCTGGTAGTCTATCGTTTCTTTGAGAATATCCCCGATCGAAAGCATGCCTAGCAGTTTGCCATGATCGACCACGGGCAAGTGGCGGATACGCTTTTCCAGCATGGTGTTCATGGCCGACTCGACCAAGTCGCCCGGTTTGCCTGTGATGACTTTTTCTGTCATCACTTCACTGACTTGCGTGGTTTTGGATGAGCGGCCTTTCAGGATAATCTCGCGCGCATAATCGCGTTCCGAGAAGATTCCTACCAGTTCGCCGTCTTTGATCACAGCCAGTGCACCAATCTGGTATTCCGCCAGAATCACCAGTGCGTCAAACACCGGTCGGTTGGGCGCAATACTAATGATGCCTTGATGTGTTTTATGAGTGAGTACTTGCTGAAGCGTCTTCATGACTTCCTCCTTTCATAGGGCACGAGCGTCTAAATATACACCGATGTGTCGTGGAGTAAAACCTCAGATTTTTATTGACATAATTAGCTGGCTAACTATAATGTGGCTAATTATGTTACAGCTTAGAGATCTTCCTACCCCAGAAGTCCTGCAACGGTTTGCCCAGCGCTATCCGGAAGCCGATGTCACGGCCATTGCGAGCTTCTTGATGTTGCTGCGTGTGGCCACCGATTTGTCAGTGGCGCTGGATGCCTGCCTGAGTAAACACGATTTGTTGCAGGGGCGCTGGTGGGTGTTGATTTTGTTGATGCGCGAAGTTGACCTGACTTCTACGCCCTCGGTGTTGGCAGAAAAGCTGGGGGTGACGCGCGCCACCATGACTGGGTTGTTGGATGGCCTGGAGCAAGGTGGCCTGGTCCAGCGTATCTTGGTGCCAGAAGACAGGCGCAGTGTCAAAGTGCGTCTGACTGAAGCCGGGCAAGCCCGGCTGGATGCCGTGATGCCGGATTATTACACGCGGCTGCGCCAGTCTATGCAAGGGTTAAACGAGCAGCAGCGCCAGGATTTGCAAGCGCTGTTAGGGGTGATAGACCATGGCATCTCAGCCTGGGATTTTAAATAGTAATGTGTCTTTAATTCAGGAGTTTTGTATGACTAATGTTGATCACTTCATAGCGTTAAACCAGCAGTTTGATGCTGCCTTTAACAGCAAAAATCCACAGGCGATTGCGGCCTTATATGCAGAGCAGGCGATCGTGATGCCTGCGCCCGCTGGCCAGGTCGTGAAGGGCCGTCAGGCGGTTGCAGATTTTTTTGCTGGCCTGATTCAGGCTGGGGTCATTGAACATGCGCTGACGATGAACGAGGCGGTGGTCAGCGAAACGCTGGTCACTCAAACCGGACATTGGGCAGCAGCCATGATTGCTGAGGATGGCGTCAAGCAGCAGTTTGGCGGCAATGTACAAGTGGTGTTTCAAAAGCAGCCTGATGGGCAGTGGCTGGCTGTGACCCATATCTGGAACTAAATCAGCGGATAACGTCATGGATCAATTGCTTAAACAGCGTTCACAGGCACTGACAGCACTGCTGGTGCTGACGCTGATCTGGGGCTATAACTGGGTGGTGATGAAAAGCGCGTTGCAATATGCGGGGCCGTTCCAGTTTGCCGCCATGCGTACCTTTTTTGGCGCGCTGGTGTTGTTTTTGGTGCTGTATGTGACGCGGCGGCCAATGGGCTTGACCGAGTTTCCAACCATGCTGCTGCTCGGCATTTTGCAGAATGTGGGGTTTACCGGCGTGCTCATGTGGGCGCTGGTGCAGGGGGGCGCGGGCAAGACGGCGGTGCTGACTTATACCATGCCTTTCTGGACCTTGCTGTTTGCCTGGCCCATGCTCGGTGAGCGTATCCACGGCTGGCAATGGCTGGCGGTGATTTCTGCCGTGTTGGGCATGCTGTTTATTTTTGATCCTTTGCATTTGCGTGCAGACAGCTTCAGCATGCTGTTGGCTGTGCTGTCCGGCGTGTCGTGGGCGGTGTCTGCGATTATGACCAAGCAATTGCACAGACGTCATCCAACGCTAGACCTGATCAATCTGACGGCCTGGCCTATGTTGCTGGGTTCGCTGCCTATGGTGCTGATTGCCTTTCTGGTCCCTGCGCCGACTATGCAATGGTCGGGTTATCTGATCGGCGCGGTATTGTTTAATGTGGTGTTATGTGGCGCGTTGGCCTGGTTGCTCTGGCTGTTTGCCTTGCAGCGGTTGCCCGCCGGGGTGGCCAGTATGGCCTCCATGCTGGCACCCGTGATTGGGGTGATTGCGGCCTGGATACAGTTGCATGAAGTGCCGGATGGCATGGAGATGATCGGCATGGCACTGATTTTGTTTTCCCTCAGCCTGATTTCCATTCTGATGATGCGGCCTGCCTATCACGGTATCCCGCCGGCGAGTGCCAACGTTTAGCGCCATTTTTCGCTGTTCTCCCGGTTTTTTCATTGCGCAGGGCTTGCGTAAATCAGGCCCTGTTCTTATTTGTCTTGCCTATCTGCCTTCAATCAAGCCGCCGCCAAGCCTGCTTGCGCCTGTGGTAAAATCCGCCAGTTAAAACATTTCATCCCGTTGTTAAAAAATACAAGGAAGTCATATGGCTGGACATAGTAAATGGGCCAATATCCAACATCGCAAAGGTCGCCAGGATGCCAAGCGCGGCAAAATCTTCACCAAGCTGATTAAAGAGATCACGGTCTCTGCGCGCATGGGTGGCGGTGATACAGCCATGAACCCGCGTCTGCGTGCGGCCGTGGCAGCGGCCAAAGAAGAGAATATGCCTTCAGACAATATCACGCGTGCGATCAAAAAAGGCACGGGTGAGCTCGAGGGTGTTAACTACGAAGAAATTCGTTATGAAGGCTATGGCATTAATGGTGCAGCCATCATTATTGATTGTCTGACCGATAACCGTCAGCGTGCGGTGATGGATGTGCGCCATGCCCTAACCAAGCATGGTGGCAACCTCGGCACTGATGGTAGCGTGGCTTTTATGTTCAAGCACTGTGGTCAGCTGGTGTTTGAGCCTGGTGTGTCAGAAGATGCCGTCATGGAAGCGGCACTGGAAGCAGGTGCGGAAGATGTGATTGCCGATGAGGATGGCAGCATAGAAGTGATCACGGCCCCTGGCGATTTTGTGACGGTGAAAGAAGCGCTTGAGGCTGCGGGCCTGAAGGCGGTGATGGCGCAAGTGACCATGAAGCCGCTGAATGAAGTGGTGTTTACTGGCGATGATGCGGTCAAAATGCAAAAAATTCTCGACATGCTCGAAGACCTCGATGACGTGCAAGAGGTCTACACTTCTGCCGTGATTGAAGAAGATTAAATGGCGCGATTGGCGGTGCACGCCTTTCTGGCCAACCAGCTTGAACTGGGTGTCTTGACGTGAGTAGTCAGCGTATTTTGGGCATAGACCCCGGCCTGAGAATTACGGGTTTCGGTGTGATAGAAGCCGTGGATGGCAAATTGTCCTACGTGACCAGTGGCGTGATTAAAACCGCTTCAGCTAAAAAAACCGCAGAGGGCGAATCGGAAAAAGAGGCCTTGCCCGAGCGCCTGAAGGTTATTCTGGACGGCTTGTTTGAGGTGATTTCAACCTATCAGCCCACGCAAGTGGCGATTGAAAAAGTGTTTGTTAATGTCAACCCCCAGTCCACGCTGTTATTGGGTCAGGCGCGCGGTGCCGCCATTTCTGCGGCGGTGATCCGTCAACTGCCGGTGGCCGAATATACGGCGCTGCAAGTCAAACAATCGGTCGTGGGTAATGGCCATGCGCAAAAAGAGCAGGTGCAAGAGATGGTCAAGCGCCTGCTTAAATTACCGGCTACGCCTAGCCCAGACTCTGCGGATGCCTTGGCTTGCGCGATTTGTCATGCGCATGGCGGTCAGGGCTTAGGGGCTTTGGCGACGACCGGCTTCAGAGTTAGAAATGGAAGATTGATATGATCGCACGCCTGAATGGCCGCTTGCTGGAAAAGTCCCCACCCTTGATTGTGGTGGATTGCAATGGCGTGGGCTATGAAGTAGAGGTGCCGATGAGCACTTTTTATAATTTGCCCGATCTGGGGCAACCTGTGCAGATTTTGACGCATATGGTGGTGCGCGAGGATGCGCAACTGCTGTATGGCTTTGGCAGTGAGCAAGAGAAAAATACCTTCAAGCAGTTGTTGAAGGTGAATGGCATTGGTGCCAAGTCGGCCCTGGCGATTTTGAGCGGTGTCAGCGTGAATGATTTGATGCTCGCCGTCAGCCAGCAAGAAGTCGGCTTGCTGACGCGTATTCCCGGCATCGGCAAAAAAACGGCCGAGCGTTTGTTACTCGAGCTCAAAGACAAATTTGTGGTGACGGGGTCCACCTCGGCGCAACCGGCCGTCAAAGCGGCGACAGATGATATCCTCAATGCACTGGTGGCGCTTGGTTACCATGAGCGTGAGGCGGCTGCGACCCTGAAGTTGCTGGAACCTGGCATTAGTGTGAGCGATGGTATCCGGCAGGCGCTCAAGTATCTGGCCAAGTAGTCCGGCCAGGCCGAGCGCGAGTCTGTAATAGTCATACGCTGCATGGTATGATGACAAAAATAACTGATTCAATCGCGGCATGAGGCCTTCATTGTTGAGTATTGCATTGCACTTCATCGCCCATCACCCATGATAGAAACCGATAGACTCGTCGCTCCCGCTACTGCCAGCACTCAAGAAGAAGCGCTTGAGCGTGCCTTGCGTCCCAAGCATCTGGATGAGTATGTGGGGCAGGAGAAGGCGCGCGGTCAACTCGAAATCTTTATTAATGCGGCCCGTGGCCGACAAGAGGCACTTGATCATGTGCTGCTGTTCGGCCCGCCTGGTCTGGGTAAAACCACGCTTGCTCACATTGTGGCTAAAGAGATGGGCGTGAACCTGCGCATGACCTCGGGCCCAGTGTTGGAGCGAGCCGGCGATCTGGCTGCATTGCTGACCAATCTTGAACCCAACGACGTCTTGTTTATTGACGAGATTCATCGCCTGAGCCCGGTGGTTGAGGAGATTTTGTATCCGGCCATGGAAGATTACCGACTCGATATCATGATCGGTGAAGGACCTGCAGCACGCAGTGTGCGACTGGATTTGCCGCCTTTTACGCTGGTGGGGGCGACCACGCGCGCGGGCATGTTGACCAACCCCTTGCGTGACCGCTTTGGCATTGTGGCGCGGCTGGAGTTTTACAGTCACGCCGAGCTCTCCAAGATTGTCATGCGGTCGGCCAACTTGCTCGAGGTTGAAATGCAAGCGGCCGGGGCACTGGAGATTGCCAGACGTTCACGCGGCACACCGCGGATTGCCAACCGCCTGCTACGCCGGGTTAGGGATTATGCGCAAGTCAAGTCGGATGGCATTGTGACCGATACGATTGCCGATGCCGCCTTGAAAATGCTGGATGTCGATCAGCAAGGGCTGGATGTGATGGATCGCAAGTTATTGCAGGCGGTGGTTGAAAAGTTTGGTGGCGGGCCAGTGGGACTGGACAATCTTGCCGCGGCCATTGGTGAAGAGCGTGACACCATAGAAGATGTGCTGGAGCCCTATCTGATTCAGCAAGGCTATCTGATGCGCACGCCGCGCGGACGCGTGGCCACGCAGTTGACTTACCAGCATTTTGGCTTGAAAGCGCCTGTCAGCATGGTGTCAGCCGATTTATGGCAAGATGCCGGGCAATAACATGGTTGAGTTTCCTGTGCGTGTGTATTACGAGGATACCGATGCCGGTGGTGTGGTCTATCACAGCCGCTACCTGAATTTTATGGAGCGTGCGCGCACCGAGTGGTTGCGGACTGCAGGCTTTGATCAAAGCGCGCTCAAGCAGCAAGAACAAGTGTTGTTTGTCGTCCACAGCATGCAGCTACAATTTAAAAAACCGGCCCGGCTGGATGACCAGTTGCGGGTGGTTTCGCAGTTGCTGGAGATGGGGCGTGGCAGTTTTAGCTGCCAGCAGCAGGTCATGCGTGGCGACACGATTTTAATTGAGGCACAGGTGAAAGTCGCCTGTGTTGATGCGGATTCATTTAAACCCACGGGTATTCCGGCCCGTATCAAAATTGCACTGGAGTCTTCATGAATGTAGCGAACGATATGTCGATTTTTACCCTGGTGAGCGGGGCCAGTTTGCCAGTTCAGCTGGTGATGCTGATTCTGCTGCTGACCTCACTCGCCTCCTGGTGGTATATCTTCATTAAGGTTTTTTCACTTAAGGCTGCCAACGAAAATGTGGATCAGTTTGAAGCGCAATTCTGGTCCGGCGGTGATTTGAACGAGCTGTACGAGCGCATCACGACTGGTCGCAAAACACCTCAAGGCATGGCCAGCATTTTTCAGGCCGGGTTAAAAGAATTTATCCGCTACAAGCAGCAAAAAGATACCGAAGTCAGTGATGTGATGGAGGCGACGCGGCGTGCCATGCGTGCAGCATATAACCGTGAACTGGATTATCTGGATGCGCACCTGCCATTCTTGGCTTCCGTAGGTTCAGTCAGTCCTTACATCGGCCTGTTCGGCACCGTATGGGGCATCATGAACGCCTTCCGTGGCTTGTCTAACGTTGCGCAGGCGACATTGAGCCAGGTTGCCCCTGGCATTGCCGAGGCGCTGGTGGCGACTGCGATCGGGTTGTTTGCCGCGATCCCAGCCGTGATTGCCTATAACCGCTTTGCCGCGGGCGTAGACCGCCTCTCTGTCCGTTACGAGAGCTTTATCGAAGAATTTACCAACATTTTGCAACGTAGAGCCTGATAGGAGCCGCGATGAGCAGAACGCGTAAACGTCGCATGATGAACCAGATTAACGTCGTCCCCTATATCGACGTCACGCTGGTGTTGCTGGTGATTTTTATGGTGACCGCGCCCATGACCAATCCCGGTATGGTGGAGTTGCCCAAAGTCGGGCAGGCGCTCAAGCAGAGTGGTGACCCGATTGTGATCACCGTGCAAAAAGAAGGCACTGTGATGATGGAAGGCAAAGAGATGCAGCGTGACGATATGCTGGCTTTGATTCGTCAGCGCCTGTCTGAGACACAAAAGCCGGTGGTGGTGTCTGCAGATAAAAACACGCCTTATGGTGAGGTGGTGTCCGTCATGGATTTGCTCAAACAGGCGCAGGTGAATCAAGTTGGTTTGCTGTTTCAGAATGAGAAATAACGGGCAGGTTGCTTAAAGCGCATGAAAGTCACTTACTCCCCACAAGATCAAGCGATACGCAAACGGGCAGCCATCTTATCCGTGCTCATGCACGTGTTGCTGTGCTTGGGCATGATCTTTATGGTTGACTGGAAAGCGGTCCACGTGACCCCCAGTGTGATGGAGGCGACCTTGTGGGATAGCTTGCCTAGTAAACAGCCTGCCAAGCCAGTGGAAAAGCCGGTAGAACCGACGCCACCACCGCCTGAACCCAAACCAGAACCGACACCGCCGCCCAAGCCGCCTGAGCCAGAACCTAAACCGCAACCCAAGCCTGAGCCTGCGCCTCAAGTCAAGCAAGCGGAACAAGAGGCGGAAATTGCACTCAAAAAGCAGGAGGAAGAGAAGAAGCGCCTGCTAGAAGAAGAGAAAAAGAAGGAACTTGAGCAGAAAAAGCAGGAAGAAAAACTGAAAAAAATTCAGGAAGCCTTGCGTAAACAAGAGGAAGAAGAAAAGCTGAAAAAAATTCAGGATGCGATGCGCCAGCAAGAGTTGGACGCACAGCAGTCGGCGGCGGCTGCAGCGGTTGATCCGTCTGTGCTCAGTTATTACATGGGCTTGATGAGCCGCAAAATCCGTAGCAATGTGAACCCCGGCTTGTGCCCTGTTTCTAACCCCGAGTTGCTGGTAGATATCCAGATGATGAATTCGGGAGATATTTCCGGCATGCCCAAGCTGGTGCGAGGGTCGGGCGATGCCATTTGTGATGATGCTGTGATCCGTGCCATTTTGGCGGCCAAGCCCTTCGATTTGCCGGATGATCCTGCGGCACGTAGAAAAATGGTAGATCAGATTCGCTTGAAGTTGAAGCCACGTGGCTAAGCAAGCAATGACGATGAAGCGGCTTTTCGTTATAATTCAGATATATAAGCAAACCAGATGAATAATATTGTCACCATGAAAACACACACACGAGGTTTGATGCACGCATTTGCTACGGCTATTTTTGCCGGATTCGTTGCGCTGCTGGCGGTTATCCCTGCCCATGCGGCACTAGAGCTTGAGATCAGTGGCGGTAGTGCCATTCAGATTCCAGTCGCGATTCTGCCGATGGCCGAGACAGACAATCCGCAAGCACAAAGCCGTTTGCATGAGATCATCAGTAACGACCTGCGTAGCAGTGGCATGTTCCGTATTATCAATACCAGCGGTATGCCAGCGTTGCCGACCAATGCTTCTCAAATCAAATATACCGACTGGACTGCGCTCAAGGCACAAGGCTTGAGCCTGGGTGAAGTGCAGTCAACAGGCAACGGCAATCTCAAGATCTCGGTGCAGGTGATGGATGTGTTGCGTCAAACGGCGTTGCTGCAACTGACGTATACCGTCTCTGCTAGTCAGTATCGCCATGTCGCGCACATGATTGCCGACCAGATTTATGAAAAGTTTACCGGTCAGCCCGGCGCCTTTGCCACGCGCATTGCTTACGTTACCAAAACAGGTAAGCGCTTTACGCTGCAAATTGCGGATTACGATGGCTACAATGCACAAACGCTGGTGTCTTCGAATGAGCCGATTATTTCACCGGCCTGGTCGCCAGATGGCACCAAAATGGCTTACGTCTCTTTTGAGAAGAAGAAACCAATTGTCTTTGTGCAGTCCTTGTATACGGGTGAGCGCAAGGTGGTGGCTAACTTCAAAGGGAATAACAGTGCCCCGGCCTGGTCGCCAGATGGTAGCAAATTGGCGGTGGTGTTGACCTATGGCGCCAACTCACAGATTTATACTATTGCTGCGGATGGTTCCAACTTGCAGCAAATAACCAAAAGCAGTGCGATTGATACCGAGCCAGCGTTCTCGCCTGATGGCCAGTTTATTTACTTCAGCTCAGACCGTGGCGGACGCCCTCAGATTTACAAGGTGCCTGCTTCTGGTGGCTCCCCTTCGCGCGTGACTTTTGAGGGTGGCTATAACGTGAGCCCGCGCTTTTCCCCCGATGGCAAGTATTTAACCTACATTCGCAATGACGGCGGTTCTTTTAAAGTAGCCGTTCAGGAGTTGGCGTCTGGCAATGTCAAACTGCTGAGCAATGGTTCGCAAGATGAGTCGCCGAGCTTTGCCCCGAACGCACGTACCATCATGTATGCCACCCGGGTGGGCGGCAAAGGTACCTTGGCGACAGTGACCGTGGATGGCCTGGTCAGGCAGCGTCTGTCTGAGGCCGGCGGTGATATTCGTGAGCCCGCCTGGGGTCCTGCACAAGCTTCAGCCAAGTAGTCGTAACAATTATCGTCTTTTTGGTTAATTTTATTCAGTCAATCATTTTTAAGGAGAAAGTATGAACAAGAGTATTTGGACAATTGCAGCACTGGCATTAGTGCTAACCGCTTGTAAAAGCACCCCGATGAACCCAGCCAAGGTTGAAGATTCCAGCGTGACTCGCCCAATGGCAAAACAAAACGGCAATGGTAATGATGGCTCTGCAAACACAGACAAAATCAATATCAAAACCGTTGATGTGGATACCAGCAAAGACGAGTTGAGTGCCGCTGAATTGGCCAAGCGTCAGGTATTCTTTGACTACGACAGCGACGCGATTCGTGAAGAGTACAAGAGCCTGATCGCTAACCACGCCAAATACCTGATCGCCCACCCACAAACTAAAGTGGTACTGCAGGGTAACACCGACGAGCGTGGCACACACGAGTACAACCTGGCATTGGGTCAGCGTCGTTCCGTGGCTGTGAAAAATGCGCTGAACGTATTGGGCGTGAGCGATAGCCAGATCGAAACTGTGAGCTACGGTGAAGAGCGTGCGAAACAAAACTGCGCGGATGACGGTTGCTTCCAGCAAGACCGCCGCGTAGACATCGTTTATGCAGGTCAGTAATTTGCGATACGCTGCGGTATTGATGGCCCTTGGCTTGACGGTGTCTACCGTCAGCCAGGCGGCTTTATTCGATGATACTGAAGCCAGAAAGCGTATTCTTGAGCTCGAAACCAAGCAGGGTGCAGATTATGATGCACAGCAAAAAGCCATCACAGACCTGACGCGCACCCAGCAATCGCTGGACAGACGCGTGCAAAGTCTGGAAATGCTGATCAACGGCAAGGGTTTGCTGGACATGCAGAATCAGCTGGAGCAGCTCCGTCAGGATGTGGCGCAACTGAAGGGTGATCTTGAAGTGGTGACACATCAGCTTGAGGATATGCGTACCAAGCAGAATGCGGCTTATACCGATCTGGATACGCGTGTGCGCAAGCTGGAAACCTTGGCACAATCAGTGACAAATGGTCAAGGCTTACCTGTCGCAGGCGCGAGTGGCACGACTGGCGATGTAAAAGCTGATGTTTCCCAGCAGGAAACCAGCGCGTTTGCCGAGGCAGAGTCGCTCAACCAGGCAGGCAAGTACAAAGAGGCCTTTAATGCCTATGATGCGTTCCTGAAGACTTACTCTAATAGCAAGCTGGTGCCAGATGCCATGTACGGCATGGGATATACCCAGTTTGCATTGAAGAGCTACAAATCTTCTGCTGCCACACAGCAGAAGTTTCTGGAGAGTTATGCGACGCATCCCTTGGCACCGAATGCCATGCTCAATCTGGCGAATAGTCAGATTCAGTTGGGGCAGATTCCGGCCGCCAAAAAGACCTTGAAGGATCTCATTGCGGCCTATCCATCGGCTGAAGTGACACCTAGCGCGCAAAAACGCTTGAAAGTGCTCGAAACGATCAAATAGCAGATTTTCGTTATTGAAATGACCTTATTTCAGCGATAATAGCGGGCAGATAGCAATATCTGCCCGTTTACTTTTAGTTTCCCCATGACCACACTCAAAATTTTCGAGATTTTTTACTCCCTGCAGGGCGAGAGCTCACGTGTCGGGCTGCCTACGATTTTTATCCGCTTGACCGGCTGCCCATTGCGTTGTGGTTATTGTGATACAGAGTATGCGTTTAAAGGCGGCAGCAATATGACGCTGGATGACATCATGCAGCAGATTGCAGCCTACGATACCCGTTACGTCTGCGTGACCGGCGGCGAGCCGCTGGCGCAAAAGGGCTGTATTGAATTGCTGACCAGGCTGGGCGATGCTGGCTATCAAGTGTCTTTGGAGACCAGTGGTGCCATGGATATCGCCGAGGTCGATTCACGCGTGAAAGTCATTATGGACATCAAAACGCCGGGGTCGGGTGAAGTAGAAAAAAACCGCTGGGAAAACTTGCCTTTGCTGAAAGCCGGTGATGAAGTGAAATGGGTGATTTGCAGCCGGGAAGATTATGACTGGGCCAAATTGATGTTACAGACCCGGGCATTTCCGGCCGATTGCGATCAGTTATTTTCGCCTAGCTTTCATGAGGTCAGTGGTGAAACTTTAGCCAGCTGGATTTTGCAAGATCACCTCAAGGTGCGTATGCAGCTTCAATTACATAAAATTCTCTGGGGCGAGAAACAAGGAGTATAAGCGTGACAGCAGCAAACCCTAAGGCGGTGATTTTATTATCCGGCGGCCTGGACTCAAGTACGGTATTGGCAATTGCCAAATCGCAAGGCTATGACTGTTATTGCCTGAGTCTGGATTATCATCAGCGCCATAATGTCGAGCTGCAGGCCGCCCAACGCGTTGCGGCAGCCTTGGGGGCAGCCGAGCATAAAACCGTACAGCTGGATTTGTCCTTGTTTGGTGGTTCGGCACTCACTGACAATGCGATCGCCGTCCCTGAGCAAGAGACGCAGGGCATTCCTGTCACTTACGTGCCGGCACGCAATACGATTATGCTATCCTTGTCCCTGGCCTGGGCCGAGGTGTTACAGGCGCGGGATATTTTTATCGGCGTCAATGCGCTGGATTATTCCGGCTACCCTGATTGTCGTGGTGAATATGTCAAAGCCTTCCAGCAAATGGCCAATCTGGCCACTAAAGCTGCGGTAGAGGGGCAAACCATTACCGTGCATGCACCGTTGATCGATATGACCAAGGCTGACATTATCCGCACCGGCCATGCGCTGGGGGTGGATTATGGCTTAACCGTTTCTTGTTATCAGGCCGATGGTCAAGGCGCCGCGTGTGGCGTGTGTGACTCCTGCCGCTTCCGCAAAGCGGGATTTATACAAGCGGGCGTGGCTGATCCGACGCTGTACAGGAATGCATCGTCAGGTGAGTGAAAAAGACTTGCCACTGTTTTAAAAAATCAAGTATAATCCGCGCCTTTCTGCAAAGAAATTCATTTTTAAGAGAACAAGATTATGGTCGTTATTCGTTTATCACGTGGTGGCTCCAAAAAGAACCCGTTTTACAGCGTTGTTGTGGCAGATTCCCGCAACCGTCGTGACGGTCGTTTTATCGAGCGCGTTGGTTTCTACAATCCATCTGCACGCGCTGGCGCTGAAGGCCTGCGTATTGATGAAGCACGTACACAATACTGGGTTGAGAACGGTGCACAACTGTCCGACACCGTAGCACGTCTGGTTAAATTCCACGCTAAAGGCGTTGAAGGCATGGCTGCTGCTAAAGCGAAAGAAGTTGCTAAAGCTGAAGCTGCCAAAGAGAAAGCCATTGCTGCTGCCGCTGCAGAAGCCGCTGCCAAGGCTAAAGCAGAAGCCGACGCTGCTGCTGCAGAAGCTGCCGCCGCACAAGCAGCTGCCGCTGAAGCGCCAGCTGCTGAGTAATTGTTTCAACGCCTGAATACAGATGGCGTTTGAGAACATGGTTGTGATGGGGCGCATTGTCGCCCCATATGGCGTTTATGGCTGGGTAAAAGTCTTGCCTGATACTGAGTATCTGGATGGCCTGCTGGACTACGAAGCCTGGTGGATCGGTAAAGCGCCGAATTGGCGTGAAACGACGGTAGAGCAAGCCAAAATCCATAACGATGTGTTGCTGATCAAGTTGTCAGGGGTGGGCGATAGAGATGCCGCCTTTGCGCTCAAAGGTCAGCAAATTGCTGTACCGCGTGAAGCCTTGCCCGAGACAGAAGAGGGCGAGTATTACTGGTCTGATCTGATTGGTTTGCAAGTCAGCAATACTGAAGGCGTGGATTTCGGCAAGATTACGCAAGTGCTGGAAACCGGCGCGAACGATGTCCTGGTTGTGCGTGAAAACCAGCCGACACAGGTCAAAGGCAAGGATGGCAAACTGCGCGAAGAGTATCGCGAGCGTTTGATCCCGTTTACCAGTGACGCTGTGCCAGAGGTGGATATCCAGGCGGGTACCGTGCTTGTGGAGTGGGATGCCGATTTTTAAAAGAAAGCGCAGCTCATGATGCAGATTGAAGTGATCAGTTTGTTTCCTGAGATGTTTGCAGCACTGACGGAATACGGGATTACTAGTCGTGCCAAACAGCGTGGCTTGTATCAGTTAACCCTGACCAATCCGCGCCAATATACGCAGGATGTGCATCACACCGTTGATGACCGGCCGTATGGTGGTGGACCAGGCATGGTGATGCTTGCGGAGCCCTTGGCACATGCCATTGGCGAAGCCAAAGCACGCTTAAGTGCGAAAGAAATAACGCCCAGGGTGATCCACTTATCGCCACGGGGCAAACCGCTGACACACGAAAAAGTGATGCAGCTCAAAGCATTACCGGGGCTGGTGCTGTTAGCCAGCCGCTATGAAGGCGTAGACCAGCGCGTGCTGGATACCTTGGTGGATGAAGAACTCTCCATCGGCGATTATGTGTTAAGTGGCGGTGAGTTGCCTGCCATGGTGTTGCTGGATGCCATCATCCGCCAATTGCCTGGGGCACTTGGCGATGCTGATTCGGCGCAGGAAGATTCATTTGTGAATGGCCTGCTCGACTATCCGCACTACACGCGCCCGGAAGAGTTTGCAGGATTAAAGGTGCCCGACGTATTGTTGTCCGGGCACCATGAAAAGATTAGACAATGGCGATTACAACAATCGCTGCTGCTAACAAGGGCTAAACGCCCGGATTTATTGGCTGAAAGGCCGTTGACGAAAGAAGAGGCTAGGCTACTTAAAGACGTTGCATCAAAAGGCGTCGAGTAGGAACGAGTCACTTTACAATTAAAAGGAACCGACATGGCAGACATTATCAAAATGTTAGAGCAAGAAGAAATTGCTCGTTTAAACAAAGCTATCCCTGACTTCGCGCCAGGTGACACCGTGGTTGTAGGTGTAAACGTGGTTGAAGGTAACCGTAAACGGGTGCAGGCTTACGAAGGCGTTGTAATCGCCAAGCGTAACAGAGGTCTGAACTCCTCTTTCATCGTGCGTAAAATCTCTTCAGGTGAAGGCGTTGAGCGTACATTCCAGACTTACTCCCCACTGATCGCTTCTATCGAAGTGAAACGCCGTGGTGACGTGCGTCGCGCTAAACTGTACTACTTGCGTGAGCGTTCAGGTAAATCTGCACGTATTAAAGAGAAACTGGTTGCTCGCGAAAAAGACATCGCAGCAGACAACTCTTAATTCAAGCGTTGCAGCAAAAAGCCCTTCAGTTGAAGGGCTTTTTTATTGCCATATTCTAATGATCGTTGGTTGCACCCGGGCCAAGATTACAGTTAAATAGGCGCATGAACAGTCTTGATGATGAACTCGATGCATTGGTGCCTGCGCCCTTTGGCTTTGTTGGTGTGCGTAGCGATGAGGCCGGTGAGCGGCTGCAGTTCTTGCTACATGCATTGCCCGTCAAAGCCAGCCCCAATCCGCGTGCGCAAGCCGTGGCCGATCAAGTCGCCACTTATCTTGAAAATCCGCATATGGTCTGGCAACCTATTCACTCTACTCTGGGCACGGCTTTTCAGCAACGCGTCTGGCAGGCCATGCGTGCGATCCCTGTCGGTGAAACCTGGACTTACAGCCAGTTGGCGGCAGCGGTTGACTCTGGCCCACGTGCCGTGGCTAATGCCTGCGGTGCCAATCCTTTGCCCTTGTTTAATCCCTGTCACCGGGTGGTTGCCAGCCATGGGCTGGGCGGATTTATGCAAGGCTTAGACGGTGGTTTGGAGATTAAACGCTGGCTGCTCGCCCATGAGCAAGGCCACAAATAAACGCCGATGCAGCAAAAAGCGCATTCTTTGACCGAGGCGGCAGCATTTCCTGAAATCGATACCTTTATCGATCAGCTCTGGCTGGAAGATGGCTTGTCGCCCAATACCTTATCCAGCTACCGCAATGATTTAAAAGGTTTTGCCGAGTGGTGCAGGCAGCACACCCATACTTTGTGGGAGGTGCAGTCGCATGATGTGCAAGCATATCTTGCCCATCGTTTCCCGCAAGTGAAGGTGCGGAGTATTAACCGCCTGATAGCCACCTTGCGCCGTTTTTACCGGTACGCGCTGGCCGCCAATCTGATTCAGCAAGACCCTACCTTGCATATCGAAGCGCCCAAAATGCCTAGGTCACTGCCAAAAACGCTGAGTGAGTCGCAGGTGGAAGATTTGCTCAATGCCCCGGATGTGAATGTGCCGCTTGGTATGCGAGACCGTGCCATGCTGGAACTGCTCTATGCCAGCGGATTGCGTGTCTCAGAGCTGGTGAATATCAAAATCAGCGAAGTGAGTACGCAAGATGGCGTGGTGCGCGTCACCGGTAAAGGCAGCAAAACGCGCCTGGTGCCCATGGGCCAGGAAGCGGCCGAGTGGATAGACCGTTACTTGGCAAGCGCCCGCGCAGAAATTTTAAAAGGCAGTCTGAGTGACGCGGTATTTGTCACCACACGTGGCGATGCCATGACGCGGCATGCGTTCTGGCACATTATCCAGCGTTATGCCTTGCAGGCGGGGATTTCACAGCATATCAGCCCGCATGTGTTGCGCCATGCGTTTGCCACGCATTTGCTCAATCATGGCGCGGATTTACGCGTGGTGCAGATGTTGCTTGGGCATGCGGATATTTCGACGACGCAGATTTATACGCATGTGGCGAGGGAGCGGTTGCAGCAGCTGCATAAGGTGCATCACCCGAGGGGGTAGAATTTTGTCGCATTGTATTGGCTAGAAAGGCAGGGTTTCGCAGAGCATACTCCGCCTAAGTAATGGCTGAATTATGCAGAACCAGTGCATCTTGCAACAAGTTGTCATTCCGGCGGAGGCCGGAATCCAGGTCAGGTTAATACTAAACTTGACACAATCGAAGAGAGAGTACTGAACCTGCTGCGAGTATTTGTAGATATTTCCTCGGAGATCCACCTTTTTCTTTCGCCTCTAGGCGAGTTACTTTTCTTTGCTTGCACAAAGATAAAGTAACCAAAAGAAAGTGCACCCCAGCTTCCGCTTGTTTCCTGTGCTACTCGTCTTGCCGGGCGCCCATCGAAACTCGCCCTGACAAGCCACATACTTCGTGGCTTGTTGCGGAACTCGGACAGCCGATGGCCGAAGACTCCCGGCAACCCTGCGTTGCTCGGCGCGGCAGATGGGGACCCCGAACACCATGCGACCGCAACCATTTATGGAATTAATGAAATAATTGTTGTTTTTCAACCGTCCAAATTTCAACGATGGAACTTTGGTGAGATAAATCCCATTCCATCACGCTGAGTAGCGGAAACAAAGTAAGGAAGAAGGGAGCGACTGTCTGAGCTCCGCGGCAGCTTGCGGTGTGTGCAAGCTGCTAGGGCGAGTTTCGTGACCGCTTACTTTGTTGAGCAACGCAAGGCAGCCGAAGGCCGTGATGGCTGGGTGCCGTCTTCTTTGGTTACTTTCTGTGGGGCAAGCAACAGAAAGTAACTCGCCTAAAGGCGAAAAAGCTTTAAGCTTTCAGGGGGAGTTAAGCGGTCCGAGAAATAACAATTCCTAGCGCCTTCAACCCCGGCAATATCCCCGGCTTACTTACCTTCAACTTCACATTCTGCGCTTTAAATTCCTGCAAAATCAGCTGGCACACATGTTCACCCAAGGCCTCAACCAGTTTAAAGCTATGCTCGGCTAATGTTTCGCGAATGCGGGCGACTACCTGACCATAATCAATCGTGTCTTCAATCGCGTCACTGAGGCAGGCTTTACTAAAGTCGTAGCCGATTTCAATATCCAGAATCACAGTTTGTGGCACGGTGCGCTCCCATTCTGGCACGCCCAGTTTGGTTTGCACTTTGACTTGTTCGAGAAAAATTGTGTCCATGAATCTGTGTCCTTTTATTTCCGCGCAGGCTGGAATCCAGTATGATTCGGCATCATACAACATCGTGCAGTGGCTGGCTAAGCGGCTGCATTTCAGTGGAATTAAGCGCATGAACGAAATTGGTTTTGATATTGAAGCATTGGTGTGGATCGCTGCGGCTTACCTGATAGGCTCGATTGCTTTTGGCATTATTATCAGCAAGCTGTACCGCCTGCCAGATCCACGCACCGTGGGGAGTGGCAATATCGGCGCGACCAATGTGGCGCGCAGTGGTAAAAAATCTGCTGCCATTTTGACCTTGCTGGGCGATGCGTTCAAAGGCTGGTTGCCCACTTGGTTGGCACTGCAGGCAGGCATGTTGATGGACGTGGTTGCACTGGTGGGGTTGGCGGTGTTTATTGGTCACTTGTACCCGATTTATCATAAATTCAAAGGTGGCAAAGGTGTGGCGACGGCATTGGGTGTGATGATTGCCTTTTCGGGTTGGCTGGCGTTGAGTGTGGTTGCCGTCTGGCTGGCGGTGTTTTTAATCAGCCGCATTTCTTCGTTGTCTGCGCTTGTCGCTGCCGTATTGGCACCGTTGATTGCCTGGCAGTTTCTGTCACCTTATCCGGTGTATGTGGCGGTGGTCGTGGTGATGTCCGCGTTTTTGATTATTCGTCATCAATCGAATATTGAAAAACTGTTGGCCGGCACTGAAAGCCGTTTTGGAAAGAAATAGCTAACTGCCGATAAACCCAGATATGAAAACTGGGAAGATCGTTTTGTGAGTCTTTTTTAGATTTTATCGGCGGTAGAAATACAGCCCAGCAACGCCCTTTAGCAGGCAATCACTGAGGGGCTTTGAGCTCAGCCAAATCCCAACGTGGGCGGATGCTAAAGCTGTAATCCTGCTTGCCTGGCTGCATGGCGTGCAGGCGCATCGCACCGGCAAAGGCAATCATGGCGCCGTTATCGGTGCAGAATTCTAGGCGTGGATAATTGACGCTGATACCACGTTTGGCGGCGGCTTCATTGAGCCGGGTACGCAGGCGTTTGTTGGCGCCTACGCCGCCAGACACCACCAGTCGTTTGAGTTTGGTCTGTTTGAGTGCCTTCAGGCATTTGTGCACCAGAATCTCGGTGACGGATTCTTGAAATTCCCAGGCAATATCTTTAATTGTTTCTTCATTCAATTCTGGCTGGTTGTTCACAAGCGTCAACACGGCCGTTTTCAGGCCGCTAAAGCTGAAGTTTAAATCCGGGCTGTTGAGCATGGGACGCGGCAGTTGAAACTGTGGCTTGCCCTGATCGGCCAGTTTAGACACCGCTGGGCCGCCGGGATAGCCCAGGCCCAAGAGTTTCGCCGTTTTATCAAAGGCTTCGCCAGCCGCATCGTCCAGCGTGTCACCTAATAGTTCATATTGGCCAATGCCATCCACGCGCATGAGTTGGCTATGTCCGCCCGAGACCAGCAAGGCGACAAACGGGAAGGCGGGTGGGTTTTCTTCGAGCATGGGCGCCAGTAGATGGCCTTCCAGGTGATGCACTCCCACAGACGGGACATTCAGGGCCATGGCCAGCGATTGTGCAATGCTGGTGCCCACCAGCAAGGCACCCGCCAGGCCGGGGCCTTGCGTGTAAGCGATGCCTTCGAGGTCTTGCAGGGTTTTATCTGCTTGCGCCAGAACTTGCTGCGTGAGTGGGAGTGCGCGGCGGATATGGTCACGGGAGGCCAGCTCCGGCACGACGCCACCATAGGCTGCATGCATATCGATTTGCGAGTGCAAGGCGTGCGCCAGCAACCCACGGCGCGTGTCATATAATGCCACTCCGGTTTCGTCACAAGAAGACTCGATACCCAATACCAACATCTAAGATAAGTCTCGCATACGTTTTTTTGCAGAAAGGATTGATAAATCCAAATAAGCGCGATAGAATACGCGGTTTTCAGTGCTGCATCAATCCGCAAGCACCATTGTCTAACCAAATATTTGAAGGATAGGGAATTACATGACCGCTATTCGTGTGAAAGAGAACGAACCGTTTGACGTTGCAATGCGCCGTTTCAAGCGTTTGATTGAGAAAACCGGTTTGTTGAACGACTTGCGTGCTCGCGAGTTCTACGAGAAGCCAACTTGGGAGCGTAAGCGTAAAGCAGCTGCCGCGGTGAAGCGTCAGTACCGTCGTCTGCGCAACCAACAGTTGCCTACCAAACTCTACTAATTTTTTAAGTAGATGTGCAGATCGGGTAAGTCATCCCTTGGCTACCCGGTTTGAAAAAACAAATATGCGAAGGTTGTGGATTTCCGCAACCTTTAGCTGTTTTTAAAGCATACGCTTTAACGTCCTTCTTTAATTGAGAATAATCCCCGCTATGAGCCTGAAAGCACAAATCTCTGAAGATATGAAAACCGCGATGCGGGCGAAAGACATGCCCAAGCTGGGCGTGATTCGTTTGTTGCAAGCCGCCATCAAGCAGCGCGAGGTGGATGAGCGTATTGAGTTGGACGATGATGCCGTGATTGCCGCCATTGAGAAAATGCTCAAGCAGCGTCGTGATTCGATTGCTGCATTTGAAGGCGCTAACCGCATGGATTTGGCTGATCAGGAAAAATTTGAAGTCACCGTGTTGCAGGCTTATTTGCCTGCCCAGTTGAGCGAAGAAGAAATCAATGCGGTGATCGCCAAAGTGATTGCTGAAACTGGTGCAGCGGGTGCCAAGGATATGGGTAAAGTGGTGGGTGCAGTGAAACCATTGGTCGCCGGTAAGGCAGATATGGCGAAAGTGTCTGGCTTGATCAAGGTGGCCTTGGGATAGTGTGTTTTTGCAGGCATTGAGTCAGGGGCGCATTTGCGCCCTTTGTTTTTTTGACCCGCATCAGCGATACTTGCATTTATGATCCCGGAAAGTTTTATTCAAGAACTGCTTAATCGCGTAGATATTGTCGATGTCATCGACAAGTCTGTTCCGCTGAAAAAAGCCGGGGCCAATTATTCAGCCTGTTGCCCGTTTCATAACGAAAAATCCCCCAGTTTTACCGTGAGTCCGACCAAGCAGTTTTACCATTGCTTTGGCTGTGGCGCGCATGGTTCGGCCTTGAGTTTTTTGATGGAATATAACGGCTTGAGCTTTGTCGAGGCCGTGCATGATCTCGCCAAGCAAGTTGGCATGATCGTGCCGCAGGAGCAGCGTGATCCCAACCAGCCTGCACCAACATCTAAAGCCGTGCTACTCAGTTTGCAAGAGACCTTGCAGCAGGCCGCCAATTATTACAAAGCCGAGTTAAAAAAATCACCGCGGGCGATTGATTACCTGAAAGCACGCGGCTTAAGCGGGCAGGTCGCGGCAAAATTCCAGATTGGCTATGCGCCAGCCGGGTGGCAAAATTTGCAAACCGTTTTTCCGCAATATGATGCCGAGCCGCTGGAAACTGCCGGGCTGGTGGTGCAAAACGAGCAGGGTCGTCGCTACGATCGTTTCCGTGACCGCATCATGTTCCCTATCCATAACCAAAAAGGGGAAGTCATCGGCTTTGGGGGGCGTGTAATTAACCCTGAAGACAGTCCCAAATATTACAACTCGCCGGAAACGCCCGTGTTTCAAAAAGGGCACGAGTTGTATGGCTTGTTTATGGCGCGCCGCGCCATCCGCGATGCGGGGCGGGTGTTGGTGGTAGAAGGATATATGGATGTGGTGGCGCTGGCGCAGTATGGCATTGAATATGCCGTCGCGGCGTTGGGCACGGCAACTACGCCTTTTCATATTGCCAAGCTGATGCGGCAAACCGATGAAATCGTTTTCAGTTTTGATGGCGATAAAGCCGGGCGGACTGCGGCCTGGCGCGCGGTGATGAATGCCTTGCCTGCCATTAAAGATGGCCTCAAGTTGCGGTTTTTATTCTTGCCTGCCGAGCATGACCCCGATAGCTTTGTGCGCGAGTTTGGCAAAGAAGCCTTTGAGGCCGAGATGAATCAGGCCATGCCATTGTCGCAATATATTATTCAGCATTTAAGTGAGCGTAACCCGCTGGCCTCGCAAGAGGATAAAGTGCAATTCTTGAATGACGCTGAGCCCATCCTCAAACAAATTCAGGCGCCGCGTTATGCCATGCTGTTGCGTAAAAAGGTCGCCGAGATGACCGGCCTGGCGCAAGGCGAAATGCAACGCATGCTGAAATTGCCAAATACCGCCAAAGCCAAGGAAAAAGCCGTGCGTCAACGCTCGCGTACGCCGTTATCTTTGCATCTGCGTTTGGCGTTGATGTTGCTTATGCGGCCACAATGGGCGCAGGCCGCGCTACTCGAGCAGGTGGCGGGTGAGAGCGATGAGGCGCAGATGTTGCGCGTGGTGTTGAAGGCAGCGATTGCCAAGCCTGAGTCTCGTCCTGTGGTGCTGTTGCAGATGATTGCGCCCTATATTTCTGAGTCGCTACGACACCAATTGCAGCGCGAGTTGTCTTTGTTGGATGAAAGCCTGGACTTTACGCTTGAATTTGAGGGGGCATGTACCCAATTATCAGACATGGCGGTCACTGCACGTGAAAATTCCCTGTTGGGGCAGTTAACTGAAAAGCCATTTTCAATGTTGTCTGAAGCAGAGCGTGAAGCCTTGCGGCAATTAACCAGCAAGCGCTAGTCGGTAATTCCCTAAAAACCGTGAGGGCATGCTTAAAAAACGTGCAAAAATCTGGTAAAATAGAGGGTTTCCCGTAATGTTAAATCGAGTGATGTGCCTGCAGCGTTTGCCAGCACTCGGCATCAATCATTTTAGAGGTGGAATCGGCCATGGCCAGACCCAAAGCAGATAAAAGTTTAGACAAAGAACTCGGAATCAACGAAGTCGAAACACACAAAGACCCCGCCACCCAGGCAATGGATGCCGAGGCACGTCGTACACGCCTCAAAACCCTGATTGTATTAGGTAAAGAGCGCGGTTACCTGACCTACGCCGAAATTAATGACCACCTGCCGGATGATGTACAAGACTCCGAGCAGATCGAGAGCATTATCGGCATGATCAACGACATGGGCATCCAGGTATATGAAGAAGCCCCGGACGCCGAAGTGTTGCTTATGTCTGATGCACCCCCTGCCGTGACAGATGAAGATGCCGCTGAAGAAGCCGAACAGGCATTGGCCACGGTTGATTCAGAGTTTGGTCGTACCACTGACCCGGTGCGTATGTACATGCGTGAAATGGGGACGGTAGACCTGTTGACGCGTGAAGGCGAGATTGAGATCGCCAAGCGTATTGAGGACGGCCTCAAGCATATGGTGCAGGCGATTGCCGCCTGTCCAACCACCATCGCCCAATTGCTGGAGATGGTGGACAAAGTCGAAAAAGACGAAATGAGCGTGGATGAGCTGGTCGATGGTTTGATCGACAGCGACCTCGGTCTGGATGACGCCTTGGCCGTGGCGGATGCTGAAGAAGAGGAAGCCGCCGACGAGGAAGACGAAGACGAGGACGAAGACAGCGATGCCAAAGCATCTGCGCTTTCGGCCGAGGCCTTGGCAAAACTCAAAGAAGAGGTCCTGTCACGCTTTGCCGTGATTCGTGCCGCCAATACCAAAATGAACAATATCCGCGAGGCTAAAGGTACCAACGATGCCGAGTACAAGACTTTGCATCAGCAAGTGCTCGACGAGCTGACTGCTTTCCGCTTTTCTGCCAAACAGGTTGAAGCTCTGTGCGACCAAGTGCGTAACATGGTCGAAGAAGTGCGTACGCACGAACGCAAAATCATGGATTTCTGCGTAGAAAAAGCCAATATGCCACGCCAGCAATTCATCAAGAGCTTTGTTGGCAACGAAATCAACCTCAACTGGCTGGATGACGAGCTGGCAGGTAAACCTGCCTACGGTGAGCGTTTAGAGCGTTTTAGACACTCTATTCTGGACCAGCAAGAGCGGTTGCAAAACCTGCAAATCCGCGTCGGCTTGCCAATTAAAGAGTTGCGTGAAATCAACAAGCAAATGACCACCGGCGAAGCACGTGCCCGTCGCGCCAAACGCGAAATGATCGAGGCCAACCTGCGTCTTGTGATCTCTATTGCTAAAAAATACACCAACCGTGGCTTGCAGTTCCTTGATCTTATCCAGGAAGGTAACATCGGCCTGATGAAAGCCGTGGATAAGTTTGAATACCGCCGTGGTTACAAATTCTCTACCTATGCCACTTGGTGGATTCGCCAAGCGATTACGCGTTCTATCGCTGACCAGGCACGTACCATCCGTATCCCGGTGCACATGATCGAAACCATCAACAAGATGAACCGTATCAGCCGCCAGATCCTGCAAGAAACTGGCCTCGAGCCTGATCCGGCCACCCTGGCTGAAAAAATGGATATGCCGGAAGAAAAAATCCGCAAAATCCTCAAAATCAGCAAAGAGCCGATCTCAATGGAAACGCCGATTGGTGATGACGAAGACAGCCACTTGGGCGACTTTATTGAAGACAACACCACACTGGCCCCAATGGACGCAGCGGTGTACGCCAGCCTGCGTGATGCCACCAGTGAAGTGCTGGAATCACTGACCCCACGTGAAGCCAAAGTGCTGCGTATGCGCTTTGGTATTGAAATGAACACCGACCACACGCTGGAAGAAGTCGGCAAACAGTTTGATGTCACCCGCGAACGTATCCGCCAGATTGAAGCTAAGGCCCTGCGTAAATTACGTCACCCGACACGTTCGGAACGCCTGCGCAGCTTCTTAGAAAACGGTCAGGATTAGTTTATAATCCCACGCTTTCCGGCCCCTTAGCTCATGCTTGGTTAGAGCAGCGGACTCATAATCCGTTGGTGCTGTGTTCGACTCACAGAGGGGCCACCAATAGAATCAAGGGCTTAGGTTGAATCCTAAGCCCTTTTCTTATTGTACTATGCGTAGAAGATACGCATTCGGTACAGCTGAGAGTCATTATGTTTTTTCATCAACATTATGTGAGGGGGTGGGTTATTTGGTATACGGGATTAAACGGGAAAATTTGGGCCAAAGTGGGATGGAATAAGGCTTACAGCGATATTTTATCAAAATAGAATTTGGCGCAAAAATTATCAGGAATTGAGCAAAACAGATAAATTTTGCACTTTTATTGGTACAAAACCGTTAAATTTCAAACCAACCAAACTTTAACGGGATTACTCGGCCTATCACACGGAAATGTGAGGCTTCATCAGCTGAGTATATTTCAGGCGGGAACCCTTCCTTTTCATTATCGCTTTTGACGATAATTGAGCCATCCAAATTAAGCTTGATGCGCTTAAACCTTAGATTCTCCCCTTGTTGGATGCAATAGATCGCATCATCAATAAAGCTGCTGCAGGCAGTGTCTACCATTACCTGGTCACCATGAGATAGTGTTGGCTTCATGCTGTCGCCGTGGACAGTGATTAATTTGACGTGTTTATGATCCAGGCCAATGTAGCGGCGCCAATCGGCCGCATTCACTTTAAGCTGCAATATTAATTGATCTGTAGGGGTTAACTGGCCATGTCCAGCTGCAGCGCGCACCTCAACGTAGTTATCAATATACAAATCAACAGGCATTTGCTTTGCAACAGGCTTTGTAGGCTCGTTAGCTGGATCTCTTAGCCTATATTCGGCCTTATTTTCGACGTTAGAAGAATCGTCTTGAGGCGATAGCCACCAATCTGCAGGCATGCCCGTGGCTTGAATAAGCATATTTAAGCTGTTCTTGCCTGGCGTCCTATCGTTCTTTATCCACTCATGCACGGTTTGCTTAGCCAAGCCATGCCTTTCAGCCCATTTTTGGACTGTCTCTTCACCAATCAATTCAAGCAATTTTCGTGAAATACCCACGTCCGAGTTCCTTTCGTAAAGTCGGACGTTTAACTCGGACGTTGTTTTTGCGTCCAAGTTAAACAATAACGCATATAAATCAATACGTTACGAATCCTGTAATAAAAACATCAAAAAACTTAACTCGGACGTATTGACAGCCGAGTTTTGACGCGTTAAAGTTCGGACATGTCAAAAACGAATGTGATATTAAACATGCCAAAAAAACCAGCCTCATCAGACTGGCATCCTGCCGATGTGATCGCCGCATTTAAAAAACGTGGCACATCCATTACGCGTGTGGCGCGTGAGCTTGGTATGTGCGACTCATATCTGAGGCAGGCATTAGTCAGGCCATACCCAAAAGCCGAGCGCGTACTTGCAGAGCAGCTGGGCGTGACTCCGCAAAGCATTTGGCCTAGCCGCTATCACGCCAATGGCACGCCAAAAAGCGGACGTGGCGAGCGCGGAATTGGCCGCCACCATAGCTATTACGCAAAAAAGAATGATACAGGCGTTACAAACAAAAGCAATGTAAAAGGGTTAACGGGGGTTAAACAAGCCGCATGAAAAAACTCGACTTAAAGACTGGCGATTTATTTGAGGTACCGCAAGCAGTGGCACCGATAGCTGGTGTTTTAGCTTGCCGTGCGCAGATTGCTAATGTGATGAGCGATGCCCTTAAAGGGTGTGATCGTTATCAAGTAGCCATGCAAATGAGCAAGCTACTCGGGCGTGATATCAGTAAGCACATGCTTGATGCCTACACAGCCGAGAGTCGTGAAGAGCATATGCCGCCGATTGATACAGCGATTGCTTTTGATATGGCGACCGAAGGCATGAGCATCTTGAATTTTTATGCGCAGATGTTGGGCGCACGTCTGGTTGTTGGCCGTGAGAATCTTAACTGGCAGCTGGGCAAGCTTGAGCACATGCGCGAAGAGTTGGCTAAGCAAATCAAGCAAGTCAGGCAAGCATTGGGTGAGCAGTCATGAACTTAAAAGACTGGTACACAGCACTTGAGATTGCAGAAATGAAGCTGCCAGAGTTGCCAACATCTGACCGGCGTATGCGTGAAAAAGCCGAGCGTGAAAACTGGCCATCACGTAAGCGTTCTGGTCGCGGTGGTGGCATGGAATACCAGCCACCAAAAGCAGTCATCAAGCTGATCAGCGACAAAGTACTTGGTGCAGTTGTCGCAGGCACAATAAAACCAGCTACCACGGCTGTGGCCAGCACTTTAAACCAGATGCCATCAGTGCGCGATGCAAGATATACGTCGACCGGCGCAGTAGTGATCGCTGGACTTAATCGGAAAGCCAGAAATGACGCTGACCTGACCACCAAAGAGCGTGAGCGCCGTGATGCCAGCATCGTGTTATGCAAAGCCATAGATGCAGGCATGGTGAGCAGCCAAAAAAGCGCACGTAAGGTGATCATGGCCTTGGCCGAAGGCATTTTCAGGGGAGAGGCGCCGCAAGAGATTGTTGATGCCGCCAATATTACCTACACCAAACCGCGTGCCGGTGGCCAAACTTATGATGCGCTGGTTTCACGGCTTCAAAAGATGTATACGGCCTACGATAAAGGCCGCTTGCAGGGCGATGTGAGCATGTATCTGGTACCTGGCCAGCGTCAGGAGGAGCAGTACCCGCCTTACCTGATCAAAGCCTTTTTAATCCACTTCTGCCACCCAAACCGCCCGCCTGTGATGACTGCATGGCGTAACAGCGCGGCATGGTTTGAGGCAAACGGCCTAGAGCAGCCAGCAGTCGACACCTTTTACCGCATTGAAAAACGGCTCCCTGTCACCGTGAAATATCGTGGCCGTGTCACCGGCAGCGAATGGCGCAGCCTGCTGCCATACGTAGCCCGTGATGTGAGCATGTTTAAAGCCAACGATATCTGGGTTGGCGATGGCCATAGCTTTAAAGCCAAGATTCAGCACCCGATACATGGACGTCCATTTGTGCCAGAGGTGACTGTGATCCTGGACTGGGTAAGCCGCAAGATCGTCGGCTGGTCTGTCGACATGGCAGAGAGCTGCGTCGCAGTGAGTGCAGCGCTACGTGATGCCATGTTGCGCACAGGTGCGCGGCCTTTGGTTTATTACTCGGATAACGGCTCTGGCCAGACGGCAAAGCGGCTTGATCACCCCGTACATGGTTCACTTGGCCGACTCGGTATCGCGCATGAAACCGGCATCCCGGGTAACCCTCAGGGGCGCGGAATCATTGAGCGTATCTGGGGAAGCACACTGATTGAGTTGGCCAGAACATACCCAACCTTTCAGGGCGGCAGCGGCGATGAAAACACAATAAACCGCATGCTTAAAGACCTGAACAAGAAAGAACCAAAAACCATTTTGCCGCGCTGGGACGACTTCTTGATCGATCTGGAGCTGTGTATCGAGGATTACAACCAGCGCGAACACAGCATGATTAAAAACACACCCAATGCTGAGTACGCACAAAAGCTGGATCCTGACAGCCTGGATGTAGGGGTTAGCCAGGATGAAATTGCAAGCTTGTGGATGCCGCAAGAGGAGCGCGTGCCGGATCGCGGTGTCATCCGCCTGATTAATTATCAATATGCCATGCCGCAGCTGGTCAATCTACTGGCTGAAGGTGAGCGCGTCATCGTGCGGTTTGATATTCACCGCGCCGCCAAAGTATGGGTATTCCGCCTTGATGGCCGCTACCTGGGCGAGGCGCTATGGGATGGCCATAAAGTCGACGCATTCCCTAAACCAATGATCGATCACCTGCGAGCAGAGCGCGTAGAGCGCAAAGTGATTGCCCTGCAGAAAAAAGCCCGGGATGCCCAGCAAGAACTCGGCAACACGGTCGACAGCGAAGCAACAGAAGTATTCGTTATCCCGCCACAGGCCAAGCCTGAACCACTGGAAGTACTGCAGATTAAGCCTAAAGCGAAAGAGGCTGAAATGTCCTACCTGGACGTGCAACGCATGATCTACCAGCAGGGAAACAACGACGACACAGATGAGGTGGCCGCAGGTTAGCTATCAACTAACCAACGGCCTTTTTGTAGCACTAGAGCAAAACTAGTAAGGAGAGTGTAGCAATGCGTAAACAATTTGTACAGACGGCAAACTATGGAGTGTTTCAAGCAGCTGTGGCTGCAGTTGAAAACTCAGGCAGCGATGAAGCCAGGATCATGCTTTTAAGTGGTGAGCCAGGGTGCGGAAAAACAGCAGCGGTCGACCGATTTGGTAGTGAAGTCAATGCGGTTTACATGCGCGGATCCCCAGACATGAACACCACTTTTATCGGTGATTATCTGGCCGATCGGCTGGGCGTTAAAGAAACCCGCAAGTATCAAAAATATAACGCCATTTTGAACAAGCTGGCTGATAACAACACATCGATCATCTTGGATGAAGCCCAGCATGCGGCCAAGGGTGGCGCAAAACCACTCGAATACCTGCGCGGCCTGGCTGAAGAGACTGGTGTCATGTTGGTGTTGGTATGCCACACCACTGAAAAGAATCTGTTTACAGCCGCAAAAATGGCCCACATCAATACGCGGATCACGGCCAAGCCAGAGTTTAAACCGGCTGACTTTGACAACTGCAAACTCTACATGCAAACCCTTTGTGAGGTTGAGTTGGAGGATGCCGTCATCAAGCGGGCACTTGAACAGTCTTGTGGCCGGTACCGTATTTTAAACAGCGCCATTAAAACACTGGAAGGCCTGGCTAGAGTCAATAAAACCGATGTCATCACCGGTGAAATGGTCCAGAAATTACGCCTGTGCGAGGACGTAGGGAGGACTCTGTAATCATGAAACGTCAGATCACAGCAGATAGATTTAACGCTCAGGTACCAGTGGGTACCCGTGTCAAATTCCACCCGATTATTGGTCGACCAGACTACATCTATACCACTACCAGATCCGAAGCATGGGATATGTGCGGGGCCGTGATTGTAAAGGTTGAGGGCCGTGCCGGTGGCGTGGATGTTGAGGCAATCGAAATGATTGAGGAGCAGGCCTGATGCTTGAAAACCGCAAACGTGCAATTGAAACCAGCCCACGCCGCCGCATGAACTCTGGTGGTCTGCGTGCCAAGGCATGGTGGGTCATGCGCAACCGTAAAAGCGCCACGCTTGAGAGCCTGCTTAATACGCTGGCTGACGGGAGTCAGAAAGATGCCGAGAGCAACTTGCGCAAGTACTTAAACGCGCTGGCTAGGGCTGGCATTTTAAAAGTTGAGACCCGCCGCCAGCCAGGTAAGGCACTTACCAGCAATGGGCATCACCGTTATAGCCTGGTTATTGATTGCGGAGTTTCTGCGCCAGTTTGGCGCAAGAGCCTTAACCAGGTGTATTGCCCTGACACTGCCAAGGTTTATGAAATTGAACAAGCTACAGGACCCATGAAGGCAGTATCACCGAAAGGCGGTACCCAATGAATTTATATGTCATGGGAGAGGTATACGCCTGGGCAAAACAGTTTGCCTTAGACAACAGCACGCAAGCACTGGCTGACCTTACAGCGGGCAAATACAACCGCAGCACGATGAGCCTGTATCTCAATGGCAAATATCCTGCAGGTGTTGAAAAGATCGAGGCGGTGTTGCGCCCGCTGATGACTCGCCGCGCCTGCCCATTTTTAAACAAACAGATCACTGCAGACGACTGCAAAAGCCGCCAGAGCCGCCCAATGCCGCACGCACGTAAGGGCGCCATGTTTCAGCACTACCAGGCTTGCCAGAGCTGCGCACATAAGGAGAGCTGAAATGCAACAAGTTGAAATGCACAGGTTTGATGTATCAGTCACAGCGGTAACCACAGGCATGCCATCACGCACGTGCCGCATGGAGGTCATTGCACCCAATTGGGCAGATGCAGCGTCTGTCAGCATGAAGCGGATTGGCCCTGCTGATCGTGTGTGCGTGATTGTCAATCCACAAAAGGTAAAAAAGGAGAACGCATCATGAAAGGTTTTAAAGCTGGAATGGTGGCAGTGATTGGTTTTTTTGGTCTTTGCTCAATCGCTAACTACGTCACAGAACAAGGCAGTCGTGTAGAGATTAAAAGCAACCTCGACGCAGGCATCCTCAACTGCCTGCCTCGCGATGTCTCCGAGCAGACCGTGTTCACCATAGAGCGCCGCAAAGAAGGCGGCGAGTACTTGAGCTGCGAACGCCACAAGCGCGTGGTGTATGCCCAGGCCAGTAAAGGTAAGCCTTATCGGCTGCACCTTGCGATGGGAGACAAATAATCATGGCCTTCAATACTTTTGTGCTGGACCAACTTAATAATCCACCAGAAGAGCTGGCAATAGAAATCTTAAAAATTCTAAATGCCAGCTCTTATGCACTGCCATGCGCCGAGATTTTTAAGCTATCAAAAGAGGCTGTCACCTCTAGAGATATTTCCTTGGAAATGTCACAAACACTCAAGCCAAAAGGCTTGGTAGAAATTGATCGCAAAGAACGTAAACCAGGGGTCGGAAGTGACATCGCCTTTTGGAAAATCACTCAGGCCGGTAAAGACTTTTTGCAGTCAACAAATACAAAACTGCCAGAAGATATAACGCCGAATTATGATCCGCCGATTTTTGGCCAGACACCTGCTGTTGATACTGTCGTAGCCGAAATTGAAAAAGTCATTGATACGCCAAGTGAACCTGTTGTTGCGCATCCAGCCCCTGATTATTCAGATAAGCCTAAGTCCTATCAGATACTCAAGCACATTGAGGCTAATCAAGGTGCAACCACCAAACTTTTAAGTGACTTGGTAGGCACGGCTGATATAGGCAACTATGTTAAATCCTTCTTTGAGCGTGGCCTTGTGGTGCATGGGAAAAACGAACACGGCAAACGCACCTGGAACTTAAAAGACGGCTGGACTGCAGATCAGATATATGACACTCGCAAAGGTGGGAGCAACTACAGTGATTCCACTATTAAAACAACGCCTGTGGCTAAGCAAGCACATATCGAAAAACAACCAGGAGCCAAAGATGAAAATGCCTCTACACCGCAACCTCCGCAAGAAACCAATGACGATATTGGAAGAATGTCGCAAGCACTGGCCACATCAGTTACGAAAAGTCATCCAGTCGAACAGGTTCAGAAAGATGCCGACAAGATCCATCAAACTCAAATCAAGCATGATCGTCCCGCTGCCAAGGTGAGATTCGCCATCACCAGTGACAGGCACATGATTCTGATGGGTCTGGCCGCTGAAGATATCGAATTAACTGAGGCTGATAGCAAAGAACTGATCTCATTTTGTAAGGGCGTTAATTTCTCAAATACCCTATTTAACAAACCGGCGATTAAAGAATGAAACTCGTCTGCCCAGTCTGCCAAGCTGAATTCCCGCTAGAAGCCGCCATGAACGATGTCGCGGCTCGCCAGGCGGTGGTCAAGGCGTTTGAGCTCACCGAGATCGGAAGCTTACTTATCCGCTACGTCAATCTGTTCAAGCCTGCCAAGCAGGCGCTGAGCATGGCCCGCCTGGCCAAGCTGCTCGAGGAGATGGTTCCAATGGTTAAATCCGGCCAGATCACACGCAACGGCACCATGTATCCAGCCCCGCAGACCTACTGGCAGCAAGCGATTGAAACCGTACTGGCGCAGCGCGACAAACTCACCCTACCCATGAAAAGCCACGGCTACCTGCTGGAGATCATCGCCGGTTATGCCAACAAGGCTAGTGGCCAGGCAGAACGGGCCAACGAACAAGGGCGCAAATATGGCGAATACCACACCGCAGACAAGCCTGCCGCTAGAGATGCTGTGGTGGCATCTACAGCCAGAAAACCTAAATCTACGCCGCCAAAAAACTGGCGGGAAACCGTTAAACAAGGAGCAAGCGATGGTAAAGAAAACCAAGCATGACCTGCTGGCCGTGATGGTCAATCACTGCGGTGAAGATAAGGCGATATCGTCACGTGCGCTGGGGGTAAAAGTCGGTGTTCCAGAGCGAAAGATTCGCCAGCTGGTGACTGAGTGCCGCCAGGATGGTACCGCCATATGCGGACACCCTAAGTCTGGTTATTTTGTGGCCAGCAACCAGAAAGAGCTGGAAGAAACACTCGACTTTTTACGCCATCGTGCCCTGACCAGCCTCAAGCTGGCCAGCACGCTGGGCAACATACCGCTGGGCGATTTAATCGGCCAGTTACATATCAACGCATAAGGATAAAACTATGAGTAATCAAAAAGAATTAATCGAAGGCGCAGCCAAGGAGTACTCCAAAGAGCGCAGCGTGTTGGCCGAGCTGGTGACCAGCCTTAATCACGAAATTATCAAGCTTAACCGCAAGGCACTGCCAGCCATCAAGAATGCGGTTAACGCAACCAAAGAGGCCGAGGCCAAGCTTGAGGCGCTGCTTAAAGACAACGTCAAGCTGTTTGAGAAGCCACGCACATGGACGATCCACGGCATTAAATTTGGCTTTGCAAAACAAAAGGGCTGCATCGAGATCCCCGATATCGACAAATCCATCAAGCTCATCCGCAAGCATTTCCCTGACAAAGCAGACTTGCTGATCGTCACCAAAGAGAGCATCAGCAAAGACGCCGTGGGCAATCTCTCAGTCGATGAACTCAAGCGGATCGGTTGCAATGTGGTCGCAGACACAGATGACGTGGTGATCAAACCCACGGACAGCAACGTCGACAAGCTCGTCACCGCTCTGCTCAAGAATGATGACGCTGAGCAGGAGGCCGCATAACCATGCAAGCCAACCCATGCGGCACCTTAACCGAACAACAACGCCACCGCGTGAAGTGGATCACATCCACCGAGCGCAGAGCGCAGGGCGTGGCCGGGACCTGTGGCCAATGCAGCGGCCTCGATACCAACCACGGGGCCCATTGTAAAACGCACCGTTTTTCCACGCGTGCAGGCGCTGTTTGCAGCAGCTTTAATCAGCGCTCCGCGGAGGACATCTGATGTCAGCCCTCGACAATATCGCCTGCGCCCATACGCCCCTGCACCAACGTGCTGCGGCCATCCTCGCAGTGCATGGCGACACGCTGCAAGATCAGCGCCGTGCCGATGACCTGGTGTTTTTAAACATGCTGGTACGGCGACACATGGTATTTGGCACGGCGCGTTATGAAGCACGCCTAGACGAGATCCAGGCTGAGTATGCGATCAGCGAGATTGCGACCGCACAGCTGGATCCTGATGTGGCTGCAGTTATTAAATCCAACCGAACAAATAACCAATTACCCCCTGGGTAGTGCTGACGCCAAGCTATGAGTGGCGCGTAACCATAGCAGTGAGCGATGGGTGTCCTTTCAGTGATTACCTTGCCCAGGCGCTCACACCAACTTAAAACTTAGGAGATTGTAATGACCAAAAAAGTACGTGTAGAAAATGCTGATACAAGCAGCTTCAAAGTGGTGGTTGAAGTCTGGGATAAAGGCTTGAATGGTGGCCCTGACACTAAAGCCTTTGAGCGCCGCCTCGATCACCCAACAGCCATGACCGGCGATGACATCTTTATCACCAGCACGCGTTACCTGGTTGTAAAGGAAGTACCACCAGAGCCAGTAACAGCTTAAACCCTCAATTTCAGGCCGTTAAACAGCGGCCTGATGTGGATGGTTTAACGGAGACCGACATGACCAAAAAAGAAGCGATCGACAAAATCAAAAAATGCCTGGCGTTGGCCAAGTCTGCCAATGAGCATGAAGCTGCTGCAGCACTTCGCCAGGCGCAGGCCCTCATGGAGAAATTCAGCATCGATGACGATGATGTGCTGGCAGCTGAGGTCTCTTCATTTTCAGCCAGATCAGCAAATCAAAAGCCTGCAAATTGGGAGGCCTGGTTAGCGCAAGTGGTTTCTGAGTCATGCGGCTGCAGGCTGATTTTTCGCAGCTTCTTAAGCGCTGAATATGTCTTTATCGGCTGTGGTGTTTCCTCAGAGATCGCTAGCTACGCGTTTCAGGTGCTGCATCGACAATGCAAAAAAGCCCGAGCTGAGTTTATTAAAACAAAGCTCAAGCGCTGCAAGGCTGCGACCAAAACCAAGCGCGCGGATCTGTATTGCGAGGGCTGGGTAAGGACCGCCTCAGAAAAGATCACCGCGCTGGTTTTAAATGATCAGCAGACCGCATCCATTGAGGCCTACATGAGCAAGCGGTACCCAAAACTTAACGAGACCAAACCACGCGATCGGAATGATGGTACCCGCATGAGTAACCGTGCTTTTGATGACTTTGCAGCGGGCGCTGCCCAGGGTGCAAAAGCAGAATTAAACCGTGGTGTTAGTGGCCAGAGTCCTCTGGCGTTGGAGTGATTATGCAATTCAATATCAGTTTTAGCCTGCCAGCAACTTTTCCACCGCACATGCTGCCAGATGAGGTTATTCAGTTTTTGAATAACGAAGTGATGGGCCTCAAGCCTGCTGAGTTTCTTGTGTTAGCCGAGGAGAAAGGCTACCAGCCATTATGGAAGCCTCTCCCCAACTATGGCGAAGGCTTCTTTGGGTTCGCTCTGACTGTGAATGGCATGGCAATCCCGCTGATCGTAAAAATCACAACTGGTCAGGTTCATTAGGAAATTGTCATGACCGCAGACGAATCCGATCAATTCTTCATGGTCGCAAATGCTGAAAGCGAGCCAGGCATGCCGGTTAACGTTCTGGCTCGGCCACCACGGTGTGTACAGCCATGCATCAAAATGGCTGAGTCCGAGGCCGTTAGGCTTGCACAAAAAACAGGTGGGCGATTCTTTGTGTTAGCTGCTGTCGCCTATGTTGAGTTTGTCGACGGCGTGCCTAGATGGACAGAGGTGGCCAAATGATCTTACTTGATATCTTTGTAACGAGTTTTCGGCTTTGCCTTGGTTGGGCTTGGGTCCAGTGGCTTGCGCTTAACCTGGCTAAGATCATCGTCGGCGCTGAAATGCGTGCGTTTTTTTACGCCGATCTTATCGCCCATGTCATTGACCAGTTGTCTTTGGTCCTGGCTAGTCTCAATGCAAACCTGTTCACCAAACTCAGTCAGCCTATAACCAAAAATCTCAGGCTCAATGATTCCATGCTCGAGCAGGTATTCAATCAGCTCTGGCGCAATGTCGTCATGCTGGTTGCGCGCAATCTTTGTAATCGCGTCCAGTTGAGGTTTAGATAGGTGCATAAAAGCATTATGAAAAAATCGAACAATAACCGCAACAACCAGATCGCACAGATCCATATCGCCCGGGCCCAGCTCGGGCTAGATGATGATACCTATCGAAGCATCATCCGAATGATGAGCAATGGCCGCACAGATAGCAGCGCGCAGCTCGACTACGCAGAGCGCATTAAGCTGCTTGAGCACTTTAGGGCGCGTGGTTGGAAAAACACTAAAACGACCACACCCAAAGCGGCTAAAAAGACCAACCAGAGCATGATCGGCAAAATCGGTGCCTTGCTGGCTGACATGAAGCTGCCCTGGAGCTATGCCGATGGCGTTGCCAAGCGGATGTTTGGCCGTGATCGGGTGCAGTGGTGCGAGGCCGAGGAGCTGCGGGCAGTCATTGCCGCGCTGGTGAAACGTCAGGAGCAAACATGATTGTGATTGAAGTAGTTGAGGCGATGGCGTTTTTTGGGTTTGGTTACCTGGTAGGGGCACTGTTAAACCGTAAGCCGCCAGTGATTAAACAGGTGATTGATAGTGCGTTTCTTGATGATCTAACCAACGAGCTAGATATTCAATCAGTCACCGCTCACGCAGATCGATGTGGAATGGTGCTTATGCCTAAAGGTTTTGAGGATATCAGACGTGGAAAATCAAAACGTTAACACTGACCTGCCTGAATCCCTACAGCAGATGATAGACGCCATTGGCGAGACCGCTACACTTGCCCTGGTTGAGGCCTTCGGCGGGACTACGCAACGCCTGCCAGCCTTGAGCAATGTTGGTACGCATCATTTTGTGCCGGTGATCGGCGAAGTGCTGCTCATGGGGCTGATCAAAGCTGCTGGCGCATCGCGGGATATTTACATCCCCAGCAATGCCGCCGCGCTGATCAAGCGCCGCAATCAGGGCATTGTGCGCGATTATCTGGCGGGCGTTAAGGTTGATGCGCTGGCGATTAAGCACAAGCTGAGTGATCGCCATATCTGGCGGATACTCAAAGAAACCAATATGATTGATGAACGCCAGCAGGCGCTGTTTTAAGGGGAGACATTATGAAAAAAATTGCACTACTTTTGGCTTTTGTTTCAATAAGCTGCTTTGCAGATGAGCCTGGTGGCTATGATCCAGAGAACTATACAGGTGGTGGTTATGACCCTAAACAGGAGGATAAATCACCAACACCTGAACAATTAAAGCGTGTGCAGGATTATATTCAGGCAACAGAGAAAAATATTCTTAATCGTATTAAGACCGCTGACACAGACGTGTTTTGCATGGATTATGGACAAGTTTTACGGGGAGAGTTCACTGGGCTAACACCTAAAATGTTGGTCGGGGAGGTTAAAAAAAGGAAGTTAAAGTTTGATGTGAATAACATAAAAAAACAAGTGATTAAGCTAGGCATGACCAAATGTAATTTGTATGCCTCATGGGGATTCCCAGAAAATGAAAATAGAAACGTAGGGAGATATGGTGTGCATATTCAGCATGTTTACGGCGATGCTTATGTTTATACAGAAAACGGTATTGTCACTTCCTGGCAGGACTAGTTGACAACCATACCAAATAAAGCGCAGAATCCGCTGCAAGTGCTTCAAACACGAGTAGCAAGAGCGGTTCCGCGCCCGTCAGATGTGGTTTTTTTTCGTCCATAGTTTCTATGGCCGGGTGTGCGACTAATAAAATAGCGGCTTGCCGCGAATACGTCCGCCGACTCTTGCCGGTTTGAAGCACCTGGCCGCCCACGGCCACCGTGGGTGCTTCCCTTCAAAGGAGCAAGAGATGATTCAAGATTCCCCCGCCGAGTTTTATGGCACCCCACTCAACGTAGTAGAACATCATGGCCAAAAATGGTTAACAGCTGAACAAGCTGGTACATGTCTTGGTTATGATCAGTCAAATGCCCGTAATCGTGTCACTAAGATTTTTGAGCGTCACAGTGACGAATTTACGGTAGAAGATACCTGCGCCGTCAAATTGACGGTGCAGGGTCAAGCTCGAACAGTCCGTATTTTCTCTGCAACCGGTTGCATAAAGTTGGGATTCTTTGCTCAAACGCCACGGGCTGCTGAGTTCCGTACTTGGTCTAGTAAAGTCCTAGCAGCACATCAGCAAGGTGTAGATTTAATTAGCCAGCAGCAACAACTAAGCCTCGCCCGTGAGATCGGCGTGCTGCGCGACCAGCTGCTCGAGCAAAACCGCATGATGCTGGCTTTGTTTGAGCGCTTAACGCTGGCACAGCGCGGCCAGATCAGGGCGCAAGATAAGCTAACGCGAGCTATTGAACGTGAGCGCAACATGCTGGCCCGCCAGGAAAAAGCCCAGGCACGCGAAACCATTATCAAGATGGAGGCCGATGGTGTGCCGCGTGATGTGATTTGTGTGACCGTTGGCCGCACGTTGAATCATGTGCGTCAGGTGATTTTTCAGGCCAAGCGTGATGGCGTTTTCCCACAGGCGGAGGTGCATCATGGTTAACCCTAATGAGCCAGTCACCCCGCAAGCCTTTTTAGAGGCGTTTATCATCGCGTTTTGCAATGAGTTTGCCGTGCCAGACAACAATGGCAAGCCGCCACCAGGTGCGTTTGTGGCCTTGGGTAATATCGCCCGCGATAACGCCTACGTGCGCGGCTTCAACGATGGCCGCGAGCAAGGGTATAGTTTGGCTATGAGCCAGATCGCGCATGCCAAGGCCCAAACACAGGCGGTGCTAAGTAAAATGCAAGGCAGTTGACCGCAAGATTGTTTGGCAGTAGGCTGTAAAAAAGGGGTCGCATTCGCGGCCCTTTTCTTTACCTGACACGTGTCAGTGTCGAGTTATATCCCCTCAGCCTCTAACATTGAGGCATGAAAAAACTCTCTGTTAAAGCGCCCCGCATGACTGATTGGTTACTGGTAACCGTGTTGTTGCTGGTGATCATTTATCAGGTTGCCCCTCAACAATTACCCGTCTCGCTTTACAAGCTATCGCTGATCACGATGGCTGGCTGTATCGGCTACTGGATTGATCGCAGCGCTTTCCCCTATGCGCGGCCAGATGCGTTTATGTGCAGGCCATTTAGTATTGGTGGGCCGTACGTGCCGGATAAGTCGGTAGAGCCAACACAGCAGCTTGTTTTTGCTGCATCTATGTTGCGTAGAGCAATCATCATTGCCGCTGCCATGCTGGCGGCGAGCTTGGGGGCATAAATGCAAGAGCGCGACTCATTATCCTGGTATCTGCTTGACCACGTTGGCGCAAACTTCCTTTGGAAATTCATGGTGGCCTACATGGTGGCCATTTTGGTTGGCGTGTTGCTCGCATTTAGCTCCAATGTCCAAGCCGCTGGATTTGTACCGTCAAACGCCATCAAATACCGTAGCGAGTTAACGCGCATCGCCCATGCTGAGTGGGGTTTAAATGCCCCTATCCCTTTGTTTGCTTCCCAAATTCACCAGGAGTCTGCCTGGCAACCGGCTGTAGTTTCCAAAGTTGGTGCAGAGGGCATGGCGCAGTTTATGCCAGCCACCGCAAAGTGGCTATGTGAGTCTAGCGGCACCCCTGCCAATCAATGCCAGCCACAAAACCCGACATGGGCCATGCGTGCGTTGGTGCAATACGATAAATGGCTGTATGCGCGGGTGTGGGGCTTGAATGACTACGACCGGTTCTGGGCAACACTCAGAGCCTATAACGGCGGCTTGGGCTGGTGGCAACGCGAGGCTTTAATGGCGCCAGCAAAGCGCATGGCCACGCGTGAAGAGATCGATGCCTTCTGCGGCAAAAACCGGCGCCACGTCATGCACTGTAAAGAAAACCTCGCTTACCCGCTTCGAATCATGAATATTTACCAGCCTCGCTATAGCGGCTGGGGCCGCATCATCATCCAAGGGGGTCAAGCGTGAATATCACTTCGCTCGATGAGTTAACCACCAAGCCTTTGATCCCTACCTGGTTGATTGGGATTTTCTTTTGCATTGTGGTTTTCGCCCTTGTTGGTTTGTTGTATGCCTATGGTCAGCAGCAGTTTGAGCGTGGCCACAAGCTGGGCGAGTCAGAAACCATGACCAAATGGCAGGCCACTGATAACCAGGAGCTGATCACCGCCAATGCTGAAATTATCCGGCTGCAGACCCAAGCCAGGGAAGATGAGGCAGAGCATCAAAAACGACTGGCTGAAAAGGACAAGGCTTATCAAGAGGAGAAGACACGTGAAAAGGTTAAAACTGACGCTGTTGAGCGTGATTTGCGTAATGGCAATGCCAGGTTGCTGGTCGCAGCCAACAAAGCCGCAGCCGCAGCCAGCCAAGGCAGTACAAGTCAAAGCGGCCCGGCTCAGCCCGGCACCGGCAGTGGTGATGCAGAAGCAAGATGCGAACTTTCTCCAACTGTTTCAGCAGAGATTTACAGTGATTACACCAGAGCCAACGAAATCACAAAACAGCTCGGACTCTGCCAAGAAATAGTGGCTGAAGACAGGCGCGTATGCGGCTTGGACTCGCCTACAGAGTAGACGCATGTCACGGCAGTTTGATTTTGCCTCGGATATGGAGGCCAGGGAGCGCGACAGCGTAGTTGCAGCCAAGCGCGAAGAGATTGCTTATATAACACAACCCGCATATTCACATTGTGAAGACTGCGGGGAAGAGATCGCCAAAGAGCGGCAGAAAATCAAGGGTGTAACCCGTTGCATTATTTGCCAGGGAATTAAAGAGAGTAAGGATATGCGAGGGTTACGTTGATGGATTGGATGGAAATTTTAAAGTTTGGCTTTCAGGTGTTTCAGTTTCTGATCACCGGTGGCTTGGCTTTTTACGTGTACATGTCCAAAAAGGATACGGTCACTAACGAGAGGATCGGCAAGTTGGAAAACGATATCGATACGAAAATTGACTTGCACGGTGAACGTATTGCCAGGCTGGAAGTGAAAGCAGACAAAGCCCCCACGCATGACGATATCGGCAAGGTTTACGACAAGATCAACCAGGTATCAGACTGCGTGAGTCGGCTTGAGGGCAAGTTTGAAGGGGCAACTAATACCCTGCAATTAATCCATGAAACCTTGATGGAGCGGAAATGAGTTACCAGGAAACTGTAGCGGCAGCCAGACGCCTGGCTATTTTGTTGGCCCTGTTCTTTGCCAGCGGTTATACCCTTAATCGCCGCGCATTGCGTGATCAAGTGGAAAAGACGGGTTATGTCTGTAGCGCTGATCTGTTTGATTCTGAGATTGAATGGCTAGCAGAAATGGGGCTGGTTCAACGCCTGGAGCTGGATGCCATATCAATTTCTGAGCGTGGTGTTGATGTTGCCCTGGGCAAGTCACAAACGCCTGGCGTTCGTCGGCCAAGCCCTGGAGAAATCAAGCATGGCACACAGTGAGGAAACTCGCCGCGCTGTTCGCGCGGCTTACATTTTCGACCAGTTATCCCTTGAAATGGCAGCTCTGAAAAATGAGGTGCCATTTGCCACTGCACGTAAGTGGAAGCGTGACGATAAGGTTGCGGGCGATGATTGGGAAAAAGCTCGCAGCGCACAGATGATCGCTGGTGGCGGCATTGAGGACGTCGTGCGTCAGACATTAGCGGTGGTTGTGCAGCAGGTGCAGGCCACTGTACAAACCATTCAAGAGGCAGAAAATATGCCTCCGGCTACCAAGGTCGATATGTTGGCCAGCCTTGCAGATGCGTACAACAAGCTGCTCGCCGCAAGCCGTCGATTAATGCCGGAGACAGATAAGCTTGCTGTGGCAACTGATGTTCTTAAGCGTGAGAATGAGTTTATCCGGACAAATTTCCCTCAACATCAGGCAGCGTTTGTCGACATTCTTGGCCCATTTGCTGAAGAACTGACCAAGGCATACAACTAATGGCAAGCCAAACCACTGAGAAGGACTTTCTTAAAGAGATTGAGGATATTGTTGCCGAGACTCGACGCGATATAGATGCGCATAAAATCGGCTTGGACCCTTCAAAAGAGGCAATCAAAGAACGCAGAAAACGTGTGCTCAATGGCGACTTTGAGTTTTTTGCCTATACCTATTTGCGGCATCACATCAGGCCACCTGCTTCACAATTTCATGGCCATATCTTTAAACGGTTGCCTCAAATTTTGATGCAATGGAATGGCGCAAAGGAATGGTGGGTTGCGCCGCGTGGTGAAGCGAAGTCCTCAATTCTAACTAAAGTTGGCCCAGTGTTTGTATCAGTGATCGGTTTGCTGCAACGGCCATCAATACGCGCTGAAATTGGTTGGGAAGGTGATCCACCTTTTTTTGTCGATTACATCACTATGCTTGGTGCAGAAACCAAGTTGCCAACCAAGTTACTTGAGGTGGTAAAAGTAGAGTTAACTTCTAATGCTGCTTTGGCACTGGACTTTCCTGAAGCATGTGGCGCTACAAAAAACTGGAAGATTGGCGAGTTTACTACCAAGACTGGCGTTAAATGCGAGGCCTTCGGTGCTGAGCAGGCGATTCGCGGTACCTTCCACGGGTCAAGTCGTCCGAAATTACTCCTGGGCGATGACCTGATCACGGATAAGGAAGCAAAAAGCCCGACAGAATGTGACAACCGTTGGGATTGGCTTGAAAAAGCAATTGATTACCTTGGGCCACCTGAAGGTAACGTTAAGTTTCTTGGTGTTGGTACAGTGCTTAACAAAAATGACCCTATCAGTCGGGCAAAGAATGCTATTGGCCATCAGGTGCATCATTTTAGGGCAATCGTAAAACTGCCACTGAATATGGACCTGTGGGAGCAGTGCCAGGAATTAATGCTTAACAATGACAAGATTGCACAGCAGGAAGCCAGTGCAAATGGCATTGTTCTTACTGATGATGAGCTCCCATCCTATAAATTTTACTTAGCCAATAAAACCAAGATGGATGAAGGCGCTGAAATATCTTGGCCGCAAGTGCGAAGCCTGTTTTGGTTGATGCGACAAAAAGCAAAAAACGCAAAGGCTTTTGGCACTGAAATGCAAGGGGAGCCACGTAGTGATGAGGATAAAGTGTTTTCCCCTATCAAGTACTTTGTGAGCATCTTATCTCATTGGCTTGAGTTTGGAGGTGTTGACCCTTCTATGGGTAAGGGTGAGACCTCGGACCCCTCTGCCATTCTTGGTGGAGCATGGAGCAAAGAGAAAGGTGTTTTGCATGTGCACACAGCAGAAATTAAGCGACGTGTACCCTCAAAGCTCTATGCTGACATCATTCAATTTCAACGGGATCATCGCTGCCAGGCCATTGGGTTTGAAAATAATAATGCCTATGAAGCCATGCGCTTGAGAGTTAGAGAAATTGGTATGGAAAAAGGCATGGTTGTGCCTTTGATTGGCCTGACTGCAACTGTTGAGCAAGAAGTTAGAACGGACTCTTTGGAACCTTGGATCACAGATCCTATGGATACAAGAATAGAGTTTGCATCTGGATTAACTATGTTACTTGCTGAACTAGATGCATGGCCTGAAAAACAGCCTGGCCACCACTATGATGGACTTTGTGCGCTGTACTGGCTTTGGGTCATCGCTTATATGCGCGGTAACGGTATTGGAACACTTCGATCTGCTGGCGAGCGTGAATCAGTCAGCAGCACCAATGGATATATGTGAGGTAAATCATGGCCGACGAAAAAATTGCCAAGCCAGAAAAAAACGAGATAGCCACCACGCAGGATGGCCGCGATATCACCCGGGGCTTTATTGATAACCTGCCCTTGTTGGCACCGCAAGATAAGCTGCTGCAGCTCAAGGGTGCCGGTGATTTGCGCATTTACCAGGAAGTACTGCGCGACGATAAGGTAAAAACCTGCCTGGCGCAGCGCTTTAGCGCAGTGACTAGCCGTGGCTGGAATGTGAAACCCGGGGGCAATAAACTGGTAGATAAAAAGGCCGCTGAGTTTTTAACCGAGCAGCTCAATAACCTGCAGTTTGACGATATCACCGAGAAAATGCTTTATGGCGTGTATTACGGCTATGCGGTCGCTGAAGCGATTTGGGCCGAAGATAATAGCCGCATTATTCCCCGGGCGATCAAAGTGCGCGACCGTCGCCGCTTTGGTTTTGCCCCGGATATGACCCTGCGCCTGAAGACCATGCAAAAGCCTATGGGCGAGATCTTGCCCGAGCGTAAGTTCTGGTATTTTTCGTGCGGAGCTGATCACCACGATGAGCCATATGGCCTTGGCCTGGCACATTGGCTTTACTGGCCGGTGTTTTTCAAACGCAGCGGCATCAAGTTCTGGCTGAAGTTTCTGGATAAGTTTGGTACGCCAACGGCGCATGGTACTTACCCTGGAGGCACGGAGGAAACTGAACAGGACAAGCTGCTGAACGCGCTGCGAGATATCCAGAACGATAGCGCGGTGATCACCCCTGAAGGCATGGCGATTACCCTGCTTGAAGCCACCCGCAGTGGCGCAGCGGATTATGCCTCTATGGTCCGTGTGATGGATGATGCGATCGCCCAGGTGATCCTCGGCCAAACAGCCAGCACCCAGGGCACACCCGGGCGGCTCGGTAACGACCAGCTGCAGAGTGATGTTCGCCTGGATATCGTCAAGGCCGACGCTGATGTGATCTGCATGAGTTTTAACGCAGGCCCAGCGCGCTGGCTGACCGATTGGAATTTTGCAGGTGCGGCTTACCCAACTGTATGGCGTGAGGTGGAAGAGCCAGAGGATCTCGATAAGCGTGCCGATCGGGATATCAAGGTCAAGCAGCTGGGGCCATTCAAGCCTACGCTGCAATACGTGCAAGAGACCTATGGCGGTGAGTGGACAGAATCTGCAGCCAATGATCCTGCAAACGCCCCGGGCCCAGACAATAATCAGCAGCAAGCCTCTTTTGCCGAGCCTCATGCAAGCCCTACTGGCCAACTTGAAGATGACCTGGTCAAACACTCTTCTGGCCAATGGCAGGCCACCGTTAAAAAACTGCAGGGGATTGTCGACCAGGCAGCAGATTTAACGGCATTGCAAAAGCAGCTGACTGTTGAGTTTGCCGAGCTGGGTGAAGATGGTCTGGTAAACATCATGGCAGCAGCTTTTGCCCTGGCTGAACTCAAGGGCATGAGTGATGTAGTTGATGAGAGTGAAGCCTAATGCAGTTTGGCTTTAACACCCCTTTCAAAGAGCAGCTGCAGTTCTTTGAGCAAAAAATGAATCTTCCCAGTGATCGCTGGGATGACATTACCAAGTCTGCCCACGATAAGGCCTTTATTGTGGCTGGGGCGGCTGATGCCGATTTGTTGCAGGATCTGAATAACGCAATCAAAAAAGCCATTCGTGATGGCAAGGGCATAGAGGAGTTCCGGCGCGACTTTAAGCAAATAGTCAAAGCCCGCGGCTGGACCGGGTGGACGGGCCAAGGAACCAAAGGCGGTGAAGCCTGGCGCACGCGCATTATTTACCAGACCAACATGGCCACCAGTTACTCGGCTGGCCGCTATAAGCAGCTGACCGATCCAGAATTTCTGAAGATCAGGCCATTGTGGACGTATCACCATATGGATGGCGTAGAGCATCCACGTATGGTGCATGTGTCCTGGAATGGTGTGACCTTGCCGCATGATCACATTTTCTGGAAAACACATTTCCCCATTAATGATTTTGGTTGCCATTGCTGGGTGACCGCAGCACGCCCGGGCGCGAAGATTGTAGAGCCGCCACCAGGCTGGCAAGCGCTGGATCCTAAAACCGGCACTTATGTGGGCATAGGAAAAGGGTTTGATTACGCACCTGGTGCGAGTGTCACCAAACCCATGCAGTCGTTTATTGACGACAAGCTGATCAAGCTGGATGCGCCGATTGGTGCCGCCATGTGGGAGAAGTTGGCGCCGGTGATCGCCAAAGAACGCCAGCAGCTTTGGTGGGACAAACTGGATGCGCTGGCTGCAGCTCAGCGGCCAGATGGCGGCTACACGGTTTTAGCGGCCATGCCGGTCGACGTGGTTGACTGGCTGGCCGCACAAAATAAGCCTATGCCAGTGAGCGCCGAGATTGCGGTACCAAACTATTTGCCGTTTGGGGCCAAGCAGGCCCGGCACCAGGCAGCTGGTAATGCGTTAACCTTTGATGAGTGGCGCAACGTGCCTACCTGGTTAAGCCAGCCAGGTGCAATTTATTACGATACCAGGAACGACACACTGATTTTTGTGGCTGAAGAAAAAGGCCCGGCCAAAATAGCCATTGAGTTTGATCCGCAAAGATCAGAGCGTGCAGGCATGAACCTGATATTAACCACGTTTAGGGTAGACGATGTGAGTATTGCTGCAGAAGTGAACAGTGGTGACTGGCAGGTAGTGAAGGTCTTTGGCCGCAGGTAGGAATCGAACCTACGTATGCACAGTATGCACTTTAACCGCTCGAGCACTGCAACCAAAGAGTAATCAGTATTATCGGCTTTTAAGAGAGAAAATCAAGAGAGTGTCATTTTGGATAGATTAATTGAAGTTGATGATGCTGAGCTTAGAGCGCTTTTAAATCGTTTAGGTACTCTTGATCAGGGGCCGTTAAATGCGTTCCTTTTTGATCTAGGCGAAGGAATTGTTTATCGAATCAATAAAAGATTTGAAACCAGCACTGCTCCTGATGGCACGCCCTGGAAGCCACTGGCCCAAGCGACTTACAATGCATTGGCTGATCGCCTGGGTAAAAGCAATTTTCAGAAAGATGGCCGTTTAAACAGTAAGGGCGCATCCAAGCTGGCCAATAAAAAAATCCTGATTGGTGAGACTGGCGATCTTAAACGGCAAAACCACATATCAGTGATGAACAATGTGCTTTCTGTTTTTAATACTATGATTTATGCAGCCCTTCACATGTGGGGAGGTATGGCTGGCAAAAATCATAAAGTCACCATTCCCGCCCGACCATATTATCCTGTCACACGTGATGGTCAGCTTTACCCTCAAGAGCGTAAAACTATCATTGAGGATCTGAACTTGTTCTTGGCATCTCAAATCAAGCCAAAATAGCATGTGCAATTTTGGCGCTTTAAACGCGTTTTCTCAGTTTCAGGCTATATTGGTATTAAAAAATTCCGTTCTCAATTTTTAACGGGGGGTTAACGCTATTTTTGCCCCATGCGCGTGCATAGTTTTGACCGCAATTTTGTCCCGTGGTAAATTGTTTGCAGTTTCACCTCTCCCGCAATGACCTGACACACGTCAGTATCGAGTAATGTTTCCCCTGCCTCTAACATGGAGGCATGACTAATCCAGCCCCAATCGAATTCTTCAAACCCGGCAAGCATGTCGACACCAGCGGCAAGGTTGTGCACGTCACTGCCGATCATTTGCGTGCAACGGCTGCTGCCTACAAACCAGAGCTGCATGATGCTCCTCTCGTTGTCGGCCATCCAAAAATGGACGATCCAGCATATGGCTGGGTTAAGGCCGTGCAGTTCAACGAGCAAACGCAACGCTTGGAGGCGATCCCGCACCAGGTGGATGCCGACTTTGCTGAGATCGTCAACGATGGCAAATACAAAAAAGTTTCTGCCCGTTTTTACCTCCCAGATTCCCCTGGCAATCCTGTGCCTGGTGTTTATTACCCAAAACACATTGGCTTTTTAGGAGCCACCCCACCAGCCGTTAAGGGCCTCAAATCTGTCAGCTTTGCAGATGATGCCGAAGGCGTGGTCGAGTTCGCCGACTGGGACCAGATGACCATTGCCGGTTTATTCCGAAATATCAAGGATTGGATCATTAGCGCAGCTGGTATTGAGGTGGCTGATCGAATTTTGCCTGCATATCAAATTGAGCAGTTGCAAATCAGCGCTGTACAAGATGATGACGATAAACCGAAAAACATTTCCTTTTCTGAAACCAGTGAGCCTGGAGAACCTATGACACCCCATGAACAAGCCCAATTCGATGCGCTGAAAGCACAAGTGCAAACATTGACTACCGAAAACCAGACTTTGGCAGCCGATAAGCAAACACTGACCACACAGGTGGCCAGCTTTGCAGAGGCGAAAAAACAAACCTTGCACTTAGGTCATGTCAGCTTTGCTGAAGGCTTGATTAAGGCAGGCAAGCTGCTGCCAGCGGATAAGGATGCCACTGTGGTCATGCTCGATAAGCTGGCTGGCGATGAATCTACCGTTGAGTTTGGTGAGGGTGACGGTAAGCAATCGCAGACCCCGCTGGCCATTTACAAGGCGCAGCTGGAAAAAGCGCCGGTGCTGGTCAATTTTGGCGAGCATGCTGGGGCTAGTGTTAATGAGCCTCAGCAACTGTCTGATGACGAGGTTGTGAATCGTGCCCGGGCGTACAAAGCAAAAGTCCAGAAAGAAGGCGTGCATGTAAGTTTTTCTGAAGCTGTTGAAGTTGTACACGCGGGTAAAGACCAAGTCTAAGTTTTTACGCCATTCAGTCATTTTTTAAAGGGTCATCATGAGAAATCAAGGTTTAACAAAAAACTATGTTGCAGGTGCAGTTATTGCAGCCTATCGCATTGTGAAATTCGGTGCTAACGATGCTGAAGTACTTCAAGCAGCAGCTGCCACTGACTTGTTGGTCGGTGTAACCGATAGAGCTTATCCAGAGGCTGCTGGGGAACGGGTTGAAATTACCCGCACAGGCATCGCCGAAGTTGAGTACGGTGGTGCAGTCACGCGTGGTCAAAAATTAACATCTGATGCCACAGGCCGTGCAATTGCAGCAGCGCCTGCTGCGGGGGCCAATGTGCAAGTGATCGGCATTGCCGAGGTGTCTGGCGTACTTGGCGATATCGGATCCATGCTTATCGCGCCGTCTGTAATGCAAGGCTAACTGCAGCTTGCTTTGTTGGTTATTAATTCAAATTTAAATTAAGGAGTAGTCATGCAGTTACCAGCTGAACAGGTAAGTCGCTTGTCGCAAATTGCTATGGCAGTGAAGCCGGAAGGTTTTATTGCAGATTTGGTTTGTCCACGTGTAGATGCGGGAGGTACCAAGTTTAAGTATACCGTCCTGGAAAAGAATGACATGTTCACTATCCCGGACACTAAAGTGGGCCGTAAGAGTGAATTTAACGAAGTTGAATTTGGCTCCAAGCTTTTGGATGGCTCAGTTGAGGATTGGGGGCTGTCAGATGTTGTCCCAGACTCTGATGTTCAAAAGGCTGATGCGGGGGAGATTAACTACCGCCCACTCGAGCTTGCTGCGGAAGGCACAAGCTTGTTGGTAGACCTGGCGCGTGAGAAGCGTGTGGCAGATTTGTATTTTGGCTTAAATACATATGCAGCCAACCAGCGCTTAACCCTCTCTGGTACTGATTTGTGGGATAACACTCAGAGTGACCCGCTGGCTATGATTATGGATAGTCTGGATACCATGTTGGTGCGTCCAAACATTGCTGTCTTTGGTCGTAAAACTTATACCAAATTACGTCGCCATCCCAAAATCGTTGCGGCTGTCCTGAATAACGATGGCCAGATTCATGGTGGTACAGGCGCTGCGGGTTATGTATCGAAACGCTCTTTGGCCGAGTTGTTTGAGGTTGATGAAATCTATGTTGGTGAAACGTTCTATAACAGCGCTAAAAAGGGCCAGGCTTTTAGTGGTGCACGTTTGTGGGGTAACCATGCAGCATTCCTCCGCATTGATCGTAATGTGGCCGCACCTGATCGTATCAGTTTGCCAACTTTTGCAATCACAGCCGAGTTTGGCAAAAAGACCACTCGCCCAGTAGATATGCCAAATCGCGGCATTCGTGGTTCAACTCAAATCATCGTTGCAGAACAAGTTAAAGAATTGATCACCTATCAAGAAGGTGGTTTTTTCTTCCAAAACGCAACCAGTTAACTCAATTGTTCGGTAATAGCCCCGACGCGGGGCTATTTCTCTAAAACGATTTGCAGAGGCCACTATGAAAAAAGCATATTTGGTTTTGTCTCAAATTTCTCATGATGGCAAAACCTTCCTTCCTCCTGGTAGTAATCCAGGTGATGATGAAGACGGCATTATTTATTTAACTGATGAAGAGGCACAGCGCCTAAAGGCTTGTGATGCCATTGAGGAAATTGATGATGGTCCATTAACACCATCAGCTGAAAATACCCCATCGGGCACGCCAAACGGTGAAATCACTTCAGGAAATATCTTAATCGGTCAGTTGATCCTTGACCCCTCATTGACGCGTGGCACGGCTAGTGGTGAAAGCACTGCTGCTGCCGATGCCCTGGCCGAGCAGACCGATAAAGATACCAACCTGGACCCACTGAATAATAAGGATGGTGGTGATGCCACTCTGGCAGCGCAGACAAACGCTGCTGCCAGCACGAATATTGAAGAGGCCAATGGGCCAGCTATCGCAGAGGGTGATGCCTCTGCAACGCCAGAGGCTCCGGAGGCTTCACCCCCCGGAGCCGAAGGCAACCTGACACCTGCCAGTGCCGATGCCGTTAAGGATCCTGCCGATCCTGCCCCAGCGGTAGTTTCTACCGCTGGGGGTGATGGCCAAACTATTCTTGACCCAGCCGCTACGCCTCTTGATGGGGCGGCCACCGGGGGAGCAGCTTCTCCGGTGGTAGCTGAGGCTCCAGTCCAAGCCGATCAGGCTCCGGCAGATCCAGCGCCAGGAGATCCAGCTCAAGCAGATCAGGCTAGCTCTGAAGCACCCAAGAAAACACGCAAAGCGAAAGCTGCTGATTAGTGGCCTACGTCACTTTAGATCAGTTGCAAAAGAGCTTCGGCCAGGCTGAGCTCATCCAGTTAACCGACCGCACAAAAACCGGTGCCGTCGACATGGATGTGCTCAACCGTGCAATTGATGGCGTGACTGCAGATATTGATGCATACCTAGTTAACCGTTACACGTTGCCATTGAATCCTGTGCCTCCTAACTTGGTGCGTATTGCCGCTGATTTGGTCCGGTACCAGCTTTATGACATTAAGGTGCCAGAGCTAGTGAAACAACGCCATGATGATGCAATTGCATTTCTGAAGAGTGTCAGTAATGGGACTGCGTCGCTAGGCGCGTCTCCCACTGGCGAGCCAGTGCAGCCGAGTTCAGGTGGCGTTAAAAGTGTTGCCCCTGGGCGTGTTTTCACGGACGAAAGTTTGAGCGGTTACTGATGATCCAGGAGACGATGGACCGTTTGGCTGGTGGTAGCTTTGCCCTGGTGGGTGGCGCTGCGGATATTGATGATCAGATCCCACTGCCAAACATCCCTGCAGCTTTTGTGGTGTTAGGCGCTGAGCGTGCAAGTGATAGTACCTCAGCAAATGCAATTCAGCAGCTGATCACTGCACAAATTATCGTGTTGTATGCAGTGCGCAACGTGCGCGATCCGAGTGGTGTCGAGGCAATTATAGATCTGCAGCCACTACGCAAAGAGGTAAAGAATAAGTTGATTGCCTGGAAGCCAACCAGTGAATGCGATCCGATTATTTTTCGTGGTGGCCAAATATTGAAGCTTGATTCTAACGGTGTGCTTTGGTGGGTAGATACCTTTGAAACTGAATTTATTGAGAGGCATTTATGAAATCTGAAAATATGTTGTCCGGTGGCAGCTATTTGATTCACCCTGAGACTGAAGAGCTTAAAAAGGTCGAATCAACATTGAGCGCTGAAGAGGCTGCAGCGCTCGAGGCAGCAGCTGCCGAAAAAGCTGCAAGCAACAAGAAAAAGTCTAACCAGGGAGATCAGTAATGTCTGATATTCGTTTACGTGTTCTTTCATGCCTGGCTAAGCCAGAATCTGTTTATGGGGTGGACTCAACTCCAAGTGGTGCAGTCAATGCCATTTTGTTTGCTGGCCAGCCTACGTTAACCCCTATGCAGTTGACTTCTGTGCAGCGTGATACGATCCGGCCGTACTTTGGTAATGCCGAGACATTGCCGACCAGTATTTATGGCAAGTTGGACTTTTCAGTTGAAATGGCTGGATCTGGTACGCCTGGTCTTGCCCCTGCATGGGGTGCCTTGCTGCGTATGTGTGGCTTTAGTGAAACGTTGCTGGCGTCTGATCTAACTGGCACCGGTCAAGCTGGTGGTGGCGCTGGCGGCATCAAATTAGCTGCCGGTGCAAGTGCTATCAGTGATTTTTATCAGGGTATGCCCGTAGAAATTACTGCTGGTACCGGCGTGGGCAACAAAGGCTTAATTTATGACTACGATGGCACTTCTAAAATCGCCAAAGTAGCTGCTGCAACATGGGTGGCAACGGACGCAACATCACAATACAAAATTGGTGCATCCACTGTTTATCGTCGTATCACTGACAATCCTGAATCTGGCACATTGATTTTCAACATCGATGGCGTGCAGCACAAATTCCTGGGGGCACGCGGTAGCGTTTCTGGTGAAGCCAAGATGGACACGCTTGGCAAGCTGAACTTTTCATTTATGGGGCTTTTTGTTCCAGTCACAGATGCTGTACAGCCATCGGTTATTTTGACCAACTGGATACAGCCTCAAGTCATTAATTATCGCAATACACCTTTGGCCCTTGTGCATGGCTATGCAGCGGGTATGGAGTCATTGACATTTGATATGGCAAATCAAGTCGACTTTCACACGCTGATTAATGCGCAAGAGCGCATGATCATGTCGGATAGTAAGCCGACAGGTGCAATCAGTATCGCTGCCGGTAAGGTGGCTGATAAAGATTGGTGGTCTATTGCGCAGAATGCAACCCTGGGGCCGATTGTTCTTCAGCACGGCACTGTTGCGGGTAACAAGTTCGGCATAGTGATGCCGGCAGCGCAGATCGCAGAGCCTAAGTATGGCAGCAAAAATGGGATTGCCATGTTCGATGCCAACATTATTCCGACCCCAGTTTCTGGTAATGATGAATTGTGCATCTCTGCATTCTAAGGAACGGCTATGCAATTTGTTTTACAAGCAGACCCAACCATTGAAAGCGAGGTGATCCTATCTGTGCCTGGCGGTGAACCAGCCAAGGTCACCATGATGTTCAAGTACAAGACGCCACAAGTCTTTTCTGCCTGGTTTGAATATCACCGCCCACGCAATTTGTTTCAGCGTATCTGGTTCTGGTTTATAAAACTATGGATGAAGATCAAGGGGCAGCCTATCCCTACTGCCCGCGAGATCTGCTTGCAGAGCGTCACCGGCTGGAACGAGGTGTATGACGTCCACGGCCCGCTTGAGTTCAGAATCGAGCACTTGACCATACTTTTGGACAGTTATCCCAAATCTGCAGGTGAAATTGTTCAGGCTTATTTCAGGGCTGTGATTGAGGGCCACCTAAAAAACTGAAAGAGGTCGCCAGTAGCTGGTATCTGGCAGGTAAAAAGACCTCTATCACTTATCAGCAGCGCGTTGATGATCTCAAAAAAAATGGTCTGAACGACGAGCAGATAAAAAAAATGCTGGGTGAGCCTGAGGAAGCTATCCAGTACATCTGGCCAGCCAATCAGGCAGCCGTCAATTTGTTTTTTACAGCAGCTACACAATGGCGTTTTGAGTTTGGCGCCTTTATTGATTATGAGGGCGTAAAAACTGCCGCTGAGCTGGCCGGTTTAACGATCAGCGACGAGGATTTTAACGGGTTCCAGATCATGGAGCGCAAAGTCAGATTGGAATACAGCAATGAGCAATGACATTAAAGTTGGAGTCACCATCACTGCGGATGCCAAGTCTGCCACGCCGGTGATTAAAGATCTGGCCACTGAAGAGCAGAAGATCGCTCAAAATGCCCAGGCCGCTGCAGCACAGTTGGCCAACCAAAACAAGCAACTCCAAAATACCACCTTAACTGCTGGCCAGATGACACAAGCCTTGCGTCAGGTGCCCATGCAGTTCACCGATATCGTCACCAGTTTGGGATCTGGGCAGCCACCATTGCAGGTGCTTTTGCAGCAGGGGGGGCAGCTTAAAGACTCTTTTGGTGGGGTTGGCGCAGCGGTCCGTGCTCTGGGTGGCTATATTGTCGGCCTGATTAATCCAACTACAGTCGCAGTAACCGCGGCTGTAGGCTTGGCTACGGCTTATTTTAATGGTCAAAAACAATCCCAGATTTTAAAAGATACGGTTGTTTTAACAGGTGAGGCAGCTGGAAAGACTGCGAGCCAGTTAGAGAACCTGGTGCAGGTCAATGGTCAGCTCACTGGCAAATTTAGTGACTCACGCCAGGCTGTGAATGAGTTGGCCATGTCTGGCAAGCTGGCTGGGGATCAGATCGATATCGCGCTGCGTGGTGTGATCGCCACTAGCCAGGCAACAGGCAAAGAAGTATCTGATGTGGTTGAGGTTTTCGTCAAGCTCGCAGAGGATCCTGCAAAAGCTATCAAAGCGCTTAATAATCAATACAACTTTTTAACTGCTGATATTTACAAGCAGATCGTCGCTCTCCAGGAGCAGGGTAAAACGCAAGATGCTGCCACGTTGGCCATCAAGACTTTTGCCGATACGATGGAAAACCGTAAAAGCCAGGTATTGGATAACGCAGGCCTGATCGAGCGCGGTTGGAATCGTATTAAGTCAGCGATCGACGGTGCCAAAGAGTCTCTTTTGAGTATTGGCCGTGAGGATGATATCGATACTCAAGTAAAGAACGCAGAGGCTAAACTGGCAGGACTGCAGAGTAAAACTGGGTATACCTACACAGACTCATCTGGCACCTTGCGTGCTGCCACCCGTGGTAGTGATCAAGAAATTAAAGCACAAGAGGCCGTGCTGGCTGATCTTAAACGCGTAAAAAGAACCTCCGAGATTTTGGCCAAAGAAGCCGCTGATTTTTTGGCAGGTGAACGCGATAAGGTTAATGCGGTTGATGATCTGAATAAATATCTGGGTGGCAGTAATCGCTTAAATGCAGCTAGTAGGTTGGCCAAGCAGCTCGATGAGGAAAATCAAGCTTTTCAGAATGCCACTCGAGGCCTGCAAAAAAACTCAGCTGAATATCAGCAGGCGCTGCAGGCTCATGAGCAAGCTATTGCCAATATCAAAGCGAGTGCCAAGAAAAAAGGCAATACAGAGTCTACAAAATCCGATGCACAGCAGATGGCTGAAGATACAGCCCGCCTGATTCAAAACTTTCAGCAAGCTGTTGCCCCGGCACAATCCATGTCAGACAAGCTCCAGGAGCAACTAGACAAATATGTTGCTCTGGATCCTGCTGTTAGACGATATCTGCAGGGGCTTGCTGATCAGGTTAAGGCTCAAGAGGCAGTTAATGAAGCTATCGCCCAAAACGATGCCTACATGACAGCAGTCCAGTCTGCGGCTGATGCCGATCAGGCTGTATATGATGAAAACGCAAATGTTTATGATCAGATGCGTCGTCAAAATGAAGACCTCAATGCCTCACTGATCAAAAACGATAAAGACCGTGCAATGGCTCAAATTGAACTTGAGCGTGCACGTGCATTAGAAATTATAGGTATTCGCGAGGCTGCGCGCAAACGTCAGGGAGATATCTCTGATGAGGAGCAGGCACAATACGATGCGCAACGTGAAGAGGTTGAAAAACGCTATGAGCTATCAACCAAGAAAATTGAGTTAGAAACCAAAAAAGCTGCTGATATATCTCGGCAGCTAGGTCTGACTTTTACAAGCTCTTTTGAAAATGCTGTTGTGTCTGGCAAAAAACTGAGCGACGTCCTCCAAGGCCTTGCACAAGATCTTGAGCGGATTATTTTGCGCAAAACGGTTACAGAGCCTTTAGCTAATGCGGTTGGAAGTTTTGACTGGGCCAATATTCTTGGCAGTGCACCTATTGGTAGCGCCGGTACTGGCGATGGTATTTTAGGCTGGGCAAGCAACTTTTTTAGCTTCAATGCCAAAGGCGGCATTTACCCCTCAGGTGACATTAGTCAGTACAGCAATTCCATCGTAACTAAGCCAACATTCTTCACTGGATCACCTCGTGCATTTGCCAAGGGCGGCAATGTGATGGGTGAAGCTGGGGATGAAGGCATTTTCCCGCTCAAACGTATGAGCAATGGCAATCTCGGGGTTGAGGCCAGCGGCGCGGGCAGCAATGGGGTGAATGTCCAGGTGACTTTAATTGAAGATAGCAGCAAGGCTGGCCAGGTGACGCAATCGCAAAACGGTAATACCTCAACAATCAATATTTTTGTTGAGAAAATCACTAACGCTATGAAGGCTGATATTGCTCGGGGTGTTGGATTAGCGCCACAGCTTGAATCTACTTATGGCCTTAATCGTGCAGCTGGGGCACGCCGATGAGTGCATGGCCGTCAGCTTTGCCTTTACCCAACCTTGCGGGGTACAAGCTTAAAAAACGCAACAACGTTTTGCGCACCGACATGGATTCTGGCCAGGCCCGCCAGCGCCGTCGCTCTAGCTTCAAAATGTACGATTTGAATGTGGTTTTTCGGTTTACCAAAACTGAGAAGGCCATATTCGACACTTTTTTTGAAGACACGCTTTTTTCAGGCGTGGCTTGGTTCACGATGGATTTAACACTAGATGGCATCATGAAAACATTTGCAGTGCGCTTTATTCCTGACAGTGTTGATGAGTCTGCGCTCGCTGCCCTTAATTGGGAAGTGAGTGCCAAGATGGAGGCAAAGAATGTCTGATACAGCTTTGTCTCAAGCTATTAAAGAAGCTTACGCATCTGCTCCGGTGGATGATTTTTATTTGTATACCATTGAAATTAATCATCCTGCATTTGTTGATGGGTCTGGCAACCCGACTGCAATCCGTGTGGTTGCTGATGAGGTCGATTTAGTTGCAACCCTTGAAGCAAGTGCGCCCTTGAATGGCGGCCAACAAGTGACGTTTACGGCTTTTGCATTTGATGTGAAGCCGCCAGAGGTATCTGATATTGCCAACCCTGTGATGACATTGGTCATGGACAACGTTAGCACAGAGATTGAAAACAATATCGCGCTTGCAACTGCCTCAGGCGTTAAGGCAGAGGTCACATTCAGAATCTATCTGTCCAGCGATTTATCTGGTCCGCAGAATTATCCGACCACCACCATGACGGTATTTGACATCGTGGCTGATGATTTTAAGGTGACTTGTACCTGCGGCTATAGTGACCCGGCTAATAAGCTGTTCCCGGGTGAGCTATATACACTGCAGCGTTTCCCGAGTTTGTCGAGGTGATCATGCATTGGGCTGAAAGAGATTACCTGGGCAAGCCTTGGGAGAGTGGCGCACAAGGCCCCGATAGCTACAACTGCTGGGGGCTGGTACGTGCCGTGGCCAAAGCACATTTTGACTTTGAGCCACCGCTGATTCCGATAGATGAAACACTGGGATTGCAGGTTCGTAAAATGTTCCGCAAGCATCCTGAGCACAAAAAATATTTTGTGGTAGATGTGCCTGCAGCCGGTGACATTGTTGAGATGGGTACTCAAAAAGATGCCTGGCATGTTGGGATCTGGCTTGATGTAGACGGCGGCGGCGTGCTGCATAGTGTGGAAGGTGCTGGGGTGGTATTTACGCAGCGCCGTCATTTAAGGCTGCTTGGCTGGACGCAATTGGTGTTTTGGAGGTTTAACCGATGCGTGCCAGTTTAGTCATTTGCAAAAACGTGTTGCGCAGTGACTCGGTTGAGGTGACGCCGATCACACGGCGTCGGCGGATCAGCTCATTAGCGCCTGAAACCAAGCAGCCATTTATCTGTATCTACAATGGCCAGCCATTGCTCCGTAAAGACTGGGGGCAATGCGTCGGTGACAATGATGTTGTCACCTTTATCATCCGGCCCCCTCAAGGTGGTGGAGGTGGCAGCAACCCCATGAAGCTCATTCTAACGATTGGCTTGATGTATGCCACAGGAGGATTATCAACGGCAATTACCGGTGCAACTGAAGGGTTCATGTTTGAGCTTGTTAAAGCTGGGATTGGTATTGCCGGTAGTGCTTTGATTAACTCCGCTTTTGGCACGCCCAACCAGCCAAGCAACCGCACTGCTGCCGATCTTGCCACGCCATCGCCCACATATGATTTATCTGCCCAGGGCAATGTCTCCAGGCTGGGTGATCCGATCCCGGTTTTATATGGCACGCTAAAGGTTTATCCTAACTATGCCGCTGAGCCTTATACCGAGTATGCAGGCAACGAGCAGTACTTGTATCAATTGCTATGCATCACACAAGGCTATGCGGATATCGATGCTATCTTTATCGGTGATTCGCCGATCAGCAGCTTTCCTGAAGTGGTTTATGAGGTGGTGCAGCCTCGTGGCACCGTCACTTTGTTCCCAGATGATGTACATACTTCTGCTGATGTCACTGGCCAGGAGGTTTTGACTACACAAGGCCCATTTGTTGCCAACCCGGCAGGTAGCCAAACCAATGCTTTGGCCGTAGATATTGTTTTGCCTCGAGGGCTCTTCTATGCCAACGATGAAGGGGGTATGGATGCACGTAGTATTACCTTCACGGTTGAGGCACAAGCCATTAATAATAGTGGTGCTGCGATTGGTGGATGGCAGACTTTAGGCACGCACACTTTAACTTATGCGACCAATACAGCGCAGCGTTTGTCGTATCGATATGCCGTGGGGCTTGGTCGCTACCAGATCCGCTTGACTCGAAATAGTGGCAAGGATACAAGCAGCCGTGTAGGGAACGATCTTAACTGGACCGCATTACGCGCGTATTTCCCTGGCTCACATCAATATGGAGATATCACACTATTAGCCATGCGTATGCGTGCAACCAACAGTTTATCCAGCACGTCATCCAGAAAGATTAATGTCATTGCCACCCGCAAGCTACCAGTTTGGAGCGGCAGTGCCTGGAGTGCCCCACAGCGGACGCAGTCAATCGCTTGGGCTGCAGCTGATATGTGCAGGGCTAAATATGGTGCGGGCTACACGGATAACAGAATTGATCTGGCACAGCTTAGGACGCTTGAAACAACATTTGCTGCCCGTGGCGACAAATTTAACGCGCTTTTTGATAATAGCGTCACTTTTTGGGAAGCGCTGCAAACTTGCTTGATCGCTGGGCGCACCAAGCCATTCCGGCAATCTGGCAATGTGCATTTTGTTCGCGACCAACCCCGGACACTGCCTGTTTGCATGTTTAACATGCTCAATACAGTCAAGGGCTCATTTTCAGTCAACTACATCATGCCAACTGATGACACTGCTGATGCAGTTGAGGTTGAGTATTTTGATGAGACGATCTGGAATTGGAATTACGTTACTTGCAAACTGCCAGACTCTATTGCCACCACTCCGGCCAAGGTCAAATTATTTGGGGTGACCAACCTAAACCAAGCATGGCGCGAGGGTATGTATCTTGCGGCCCGAAATAAATGGCGCCGTACCCATGCAACCATAGGTAGCGAAGCTGAAGGCTTTATCCCTAGCTTTGGTGACCTCACAGCGATTCAGCATGACCGGCCACAGTTGGGACAAGGCGGCGAGATATTAGGCTGGGATAGTGCGACCAGGACAGTCACTTTAAGTGAGCCATTAAACTGGGCTGATTCTGGCAACCATTATTTTGCCTTTCAATACCGCGATGGTTCAGTCAGTGATGCTTACCTGGCTACGCAAGGCACAGCAGACAATCAAGCTGTGCTGGATGTGCCATTAACCTTTGTGCCTGATATCGGCCTCGATCGTGAGCGCACCAGGTATGCGTTTGGCATTGCCAATAAAATGTATATGCGCATGCTGGTCTCTGCCATTAGGCCGAGGGATGGCTACCACTGCGAACTTGATTTTGAAATTGAAGATGATCGCATTCATACAGCGGACGCAACGGGGTCTGCCGGCAGTGCTTCACCAGGCTCTAATTTGCCGGTAGTGATTACTCGGCCATCAGTGGGTGATATTATCGTCAATTTATCTGCAGATGCTTCAGAAGTTAACGTCAGCTGGCCACCTTCAGCAGGAGCTGAAAAGTATGCTGTGGAAATCAGTTACGATGATGGCGCCAGCTGGACGCGTAAAGGTGAGCCTATATCTTCACAGCTGACTTTTGCTGTCATGCCTGGGGCAATCAAAATTCGTGTGGCCGCGCTTGGTTTAACGCAAGGTGACTGGGCTGTCTGGACTGGTGATATTTATAGCAACATTGTGCCATTGCCAAATGTGCAGGGTTTTACATTGGTGCAACCGTTTGTCGGTCGATCATTAAAGGTTAAATGGTCAGCGACGGCGGGGGCTGATTATTATGCGATCGATGTCTACGATACCGCATCGATGACCAAGCGCCGCAGTGTCTCCAGTCAGGCATTGGACTATGAATACACCTATGAAGATGCGCGTGCGGATGGTGGGCCTTGGCGATCAGTCACACTGCAAATTAAAGCCAAGAATAGTGCGGGCGCAAGCTCGATGTCGTTTGCCAGTTTAATCGCTTCAAATCCACAGATTGCAGTGCCAGGTGGTGTATTTGCCACTGCAGGACCAACTGCGGTAACTGTTGGCGCAACAAAGCCAAATGACACTGATTTTGCTGGGATGCTTGTATACGGTAGCACTGTCTCAGGTTTTACCCCGAACAGTAGCAACTTGGTATATGACGGGCCGGAAACAAGCCGCATCATATCGCCATTGGTAGCAGCTGTGCCTATGTATTTTAGAGTAGCGTTTTACGATACTTTTGGCCTGGATAATTTGAATTTAAGCTCTGAAGTATCTGCAACACCTCTTGGCCTTGGTGGGGTCCCAACTGTTAATACAGTACCGACGACGACCTATGCAGGCGATGTTGTTTATTGCATATCTGACCAAAATATCTACGAATGGCAAACTGATCATTATGTCCAGGCTCAGCCACAAGTTGCTGCTACAAGGATAGTGGCTGCGACACTTAGTGCGATTAGTGCAAACCTTGGGAATATTACTGGTGGTTCGCTTAACATCAATAACAACTTTATTGTTTCTGAATTGGGAGAGATGACTGCCCTTACTGGAACATATGGTGGTCAGCTCTTAGCTGGCGTTTTGGATTTCACACAGCTTGATGGTGTAAGAAACACTTATTTAACACCAGGTGTTTACACAATAACTGTACCTGCTAATAAAACAACAATGCGCGCTACATTATGTGCAGGATCTGGTGCTGGCGGTGGTGCCGGTAATGTTAATGGCTCTGGGGGCGCGGGTGGAGGTTCAACGGGCGTTTATACCGCAACATTTACTGGCTTAACACCAGGCGCAACTTATACTTTAACAGTTGGAGCAAAAGGTATTAAAGGCAATAGAGCGCCATATAGTGGTAGTTTTACAAGCTATGGTTCTCCTGGCGGAGATGGTGGTGATACATCTATTTCTGGTCTTTTGACCGCCGTTGGGGGCAAAGGAGGGGCCGCAGGCGGCCCTCTTCAAAGTGGAAGTATCCCAGGAGGGGCTGCAGGGACAAACGGCCGTCCTGGTCAACCTGGTAGCGGCGCACAATGGGGGGCAGGTACACCTGGCGCAGGGGATGGTTCTGGAGGCCCAGGTGGCTTACCTGGTAATGGATCATCAATTTTATCCGGGTGTAAGGGCGGTAACGGTGGTACAGCAGGGATTAATGCTAACACTGCTGAAGATGGACAAGACGGCTTCGCATATATTGAGTTTTTTAATCCAAATGCTGTTGTATTACAAACTACTTATAGTGCGCTGATTGCTAAATTACAACAGCAGAATATTCAAACGCCATGATAGTTCGTAACTTTACTTTGCCAGATGGAAGAATCCTCGTATATCACAGTTATACCGAGGCTGTTATCGATATTTTAAACAGCAAGGTGAAATACTTATCGCGATCAAGAGAAAAAGAAACCTCCGCTGACTACGTTGTTTTATATGTTGAGTCTAGTTTTGGACAATGGTCACCAGAATTAATAAGCAACAAAACTGCAATAGAAGCTCTGACTAATGGTCATTTAAAGCAATACGGCATTGTAGAGCTTGAACCTAAAACATTTATCGAGCTTCAGGCTGATAAATCAAATGACATTTTAAGTGCTTGCCGTGCTCATATTTATGCAGGATATGAGAGTGATGCGCTTGGGACTGTACACATTTACCCTTGCAATGAAACTGATCAACTCAATATGTCTGGCACCGTGCAGCGATCAATGTTACCTAGCGCTCTACCGACTGACGTTTATATGTTTTTATGCGCTGACCAAGCTGGTGTCTGGGAGTATCGATCACACACGGCGACAGAAATTCAAAAGGCTGGGGATGATGCATATACGCATATACTCAATGCAAGAATCAAAAACGCTCAGCTACAAGATCAGATCTTAAAAGCAACCAGGCCTGAGCAACTTGAAGCAATCAATTGGTAATGCTGACGGCAGTCAGTAGGGTTTAATCAAGCCCGTCTTATTAAACTGGCGATGCAAAAGAAACAGGGCGAGAGCGTTAACTATAGCGAGTAGTTAACACCCCCGTCTCACCGTAATGTAGCTACGGATCAACCGAGGCCCTGCCACCCACGTGGGCGGGTCGATTATAAGGGCGACCGTATGCGTAGCACAAAGGAAAAACACACAGAGTTTCGCTGTGTTAGTTGTAACCGTAAGTTGGCTGAAGGCATGGCCATAAGTTTGAGTATCAAGTGTCCGCGTTGCGGATTCATTAATAGTTTTGAGCGTCATGAACGCCTAGATGATAGGAGTCATGATGCAAGATCGATCTTTAACAAAACGGAAATCGCCCCTGGCATGGGTCGGGGGCAAGAGTAAACTCACCGGCACCATCATTCCACTGATACCGGCGCACAAGTGCTATGTAGAAGTGTTTGCTGGTGCCGCATGGGTGCTTTTTAGAAAAGAACAAAGCAAGGTGGAAGTGATCAACGATATTAACGGTGATCTGATTACCTTGTATCGAGTATTACAGAATCACCTGGAAGAGTTTGTGAAGTACTTCAAATGGTCCCTGATCAGCCGCGATGAATTTGAACGCCAGCTGCAGGTAACGCCACACACGCTCACCGATATTCAACGTTCGGTCAGATTCTACTACCTGGTGCGTACATCATTTGGCGCTAAGGCTGTAAATCAGTCCTTTGGGGTTGCCAACAGCACTCCGCCAAGGCTTAACTTTAATCGTATTGCAGAGGACCTCACAGAGGCGCATTTGCGGTTAAGCCGGGTCACCATTGAAAACCTGAATTATGCTGAGCTGATTACCAGGTATGATGGCGAGCACGTGTTCTTTTATGTGGATCCGCCATACTGGGATTGCGAGGGTGATTATGGCAAGGGCTTGTTCGATAAGACCGACTTCATTACACTACGTGACAAGCTGGCCAGCGCTAAGGGTAACTGGATGGTCAGCATCAACAACGTGCCTCAGATCCGCGAGCTGTTTGCAAACTTCCATATCCGTGAAGTCAAAACCTCGTACAGCATCGCCAGCGCCGGTAACAAGCCAGTAACCGAGCTTTTAATCACCAATTATCTACCCCAATAACAAGCCTCTGACGCATGTCAGATGCACACCATCGCGCGCCAGATAGTCCCTAAACTAACCAAAATTATTCGGTTCTTTAGGGACAAATCATGGCTTTAAAATTTGAGATCATTGGCAATAACCTGGTCGTCACTGACACTGCTGACAATAGCGTTAAATTAGAGCGTCCAGCCGCAGATGTTTACGCAATCTGTGAAGCCGATAAATGGAAGCTGGTAACACGTACAGATCGCAGCGATGTGCTTTTAACCAATAACTATAACAGCCTGGTTGATTCAGTTAATACAGGCTTCAGTAAGGATACGTTTACCAATTTCTGTCGTCACAGCCTCGGTGCTTTGAAGCAAGGGGGATTTACCTTTATTGATCCGGATGCTGTACCAGTTTTATCGCAAGCGCAGATTGATGCTGGAGGTAAAGGAGTAGCTTTCAAATCTACGTTTATTCTTGAAGATGGAAGTGCTTGGTTCGATAGGGGAAACCTTCAAGGCCCAATTTTATCCGGTGTTTTAGGGGATAGCTCCACTGCTGGCGGCACCCTCAGTGCTGATGGCGTTCAGGTTACCGTAAACAATAACGGAACTTATGTTTACCCGCCGCAAGCGATTGGATATGAACGTGCAGGTGGTCAAAGTTGGTTGACGCATTTGGCATTTCTATCCAAGGGTAGAATCATTGTTAATCATAATGGTGGTTGTTCAACTGATAATTCAGTAGGTTGCTTGAATCGATTGGATTATGAGATTGCTCAGAAACCGCATCTGCTTTTTTTGCAAATGGGTTTAGTGAATGATTTTGCGCAAGGGGTGCCTTGGGAAACGACAAAAGCGAACATTATTACAGCTGTTAAAAAAACTAGATTGGCAGGTATCGTACCTGTTTTGGTTACCCTCTACCCATCCAACACGGCTAGTTCATCCGAAGCATTCAGGTTGCGAAATGCATGGATAAAGAATTATTCATTGCGTAATAACATTGCTCTGGCAGATCCTTATAAATTCACGGCCACTGTTAATGGCGCTTATATTGCAGGCATGAATGTAGATGAAACTCATCCATCAACTCTTGGCGCATTTACAGCGGCTCTAGGTATTTTAGGTCAATTGCAGCAACAAGGCATCATTGGTGCTTTGCCATTAGCATCATCCTTTCCTTATCTTGCTGATTATGTACCGGCTGACAATACCACTAGTCTGCAAAACATGCTTCAAAATGCCTTGTTTTTATCTTCTGGTTCTGGGATTCCCACATCTTGGAATATTACAGGCACAGGCACTCCGTCAATTAACAATAACCCAGGTTCAGGAGTTAAAGGAAATAGCTGGCTCTATACCTTAGCGCAAGGGCAAACACTCACCAATCTCAGAGCTAGTGCAGTGAGTATTGTTGGGCATAGATATGCCTATTGCGGATTGTTTCGAACTAGTGGCGCGCAAGCAGCTGGAGCCACTTACAGTATTGGGAATGTACGTAACCCAACAGCATCAACTCCCAATCAAGCGCAAGCCGCAACCGCTATGGTTGGTGTGGATTTCACAGAATGGACGCCGTGGTATGTTGAGTTTATTTCGACCGATATTTCAATACAAGTTCAGCCAATATTGAATGTCAGCTCGCCAAATGGAGCTTGTAGCTTTGAAATTGCTATGCAGAGATTAATTGATTTGGATGCACTATGAAAACGATTGTATTTTTATTCATTCTACAGAGCATCTATTCGTTTTTGTCCACATGCCGAATCAATAACGCTGTAGGTGACAACACATTTAAATATGTTCTTTCGGCAGCTGGAAGTGACATTGTTAAATATGTAATCAGCGCAAGCATTGCTGTGCAGGTTGTTTTATATGCTCAATGGGCGATTATTTTAACAACGGTTGCAGGCGGTGTTGTTGGCAATATGGTAGGACATAAAATCAAGAAAAGCTAAATCCATCTTATAGTTTTATTATTTAAAGGCATTAATGCATCTTCTAATAGGTGGCGATAAACATACTCTCTAATTTCATCACTCAATTCCCTTGCACCTTTAAAGGGTAAAGTCTTTGGTGTATTTCCATCAACTTTAGGAATTAAATTTTTAAACTGTAATAGACTTATAAACCCCAGTTTTTTTAGTTTTTTAGATAGATGTTTATAAAATTCTGATTCATGCCCTAATGTTCCAATAGGATTTGCACCATAACTAACTATCAATAGATAGCCAATGTTTAAAACTGCCAGATGGCCTTTAATTGATACCGGGATTAAGTCGTAAAACTCATTGAATGCATGGTGGTTGCTTTCAATGTTCGACTTATTAGTGAAGCCAATCCAGATATTCATGCTGGATGGTATTTTCCCACCGCCACTTCTAAACCTCATTCTTTCCGTTTGGGTATGTGTTTCATGATTGTCATGAAGCATTTCTCTTACCATTAGATAGCATGTGTACCACCTTATAATTCTCATGGTTTCAGATTTTGTGGGAATTATCCATTTACCAAGAATATAAGGTCTCAAAATTTGAGAGACCGAGTTTTGGATTTTATTACTCCAAGATTCATTACATTTTTTGCATAAAACCGCTGATGTTGAATCTTCAGCTTTTGCTATCTTTTTGTCGAATATAATTGCTCCATTAGGTAGCCGATTAGAATAATACGAGAATTTCTTGTAGTGCAATTTATACTTATCTAACAACCTATAAGCCCATGCCGGTACGATATGTTCTTGGCTGGTAGGGTACCGTTCACCACAGAAAATGCATTGTGTTACTGGGATATCTCTTTTAACTGAGTTTTGTTTAGACATTAATTAGATAGATCTGAAAATATCAGAATCTTAAGTATATGCCCTTTAGGTTAATCACTTCGATAGTTGTAACCCAAATAATTTGCAAATTTGCGCCAAATTTCGCGCGACGTTACAATTAGCGTCTGTATTTTCAATGATGACTTCAACACGACGGTTTAACTGGCGCCCAGATGCACTATCATTGCCCGAGACTGGTGAGGTTTCACCCTTGCCAGCAGTCACGAGGCGATCTGAATGGATGCCCTGTTTCATTAGCCAGCCCTTAACCGAGTCTGCGCGGCGTTGTGACAACGCTTGATTGTAGTCAGCATTGCCGACAGTGTCTGTGTGGCCTTCGATCATCACAGAGCGATTTTGATGCTGATTGAGGAAGGTCGCAAGTTTGGCTAAATTTGTCGTCGCACCACTTTTTAGCTCAGCTTTGCCGGTGTCAAACAACACGTCGCCTAGCGTTACAACGAGGCCACGTTCGGTTGGCTTGGCGTTGAGTTCTGCAATCTGGCGTTGCAAATCAGAGGCTTTCTGTTGCGCATTCGCTGACTCTTGTTGTGCAGCCAGTGTTTTGAGCCGTGAGGATTCTGCATTGCTGCGCGCATTCTCAACCTCCTTTTGCGCCGCTAGCGTTTCTATCCGTGCGGAATCAGCGTTGCTGCGTGCAATATCAACTTCTTTTGTCCGGGAGTCGAGGCGTGCAGTTTCCCGTTGCTGGCTCAAGGCCGTGCGTTGCTCAACGAGCAGGCGACTTTCGGCCAGTGCTTGTGCGGTATCGACCTTGCGTTCTGCGATGTACATCAGGTGCGCAACTTGTTCTTTGTCGCCTTGAGATACCTCGGCAGCACGGACTGCCACTTCGGCCTCCTTGATCGCGACGGGGGCCTGGCTTGCCAGTGGCTGATTAGATTGCAACATGGTCAATTTACTGCGGGCATTGTTGACCGCTTCTGGTTGTATTTGTCTGGCTGTACATGCCACCAACAAGACGGATGCCACAGCGGTGGATATGAGTGTTCTAGCGTTAAAAATTTGTGTGTTCATTATTGATCTCCTGTCTTACGCTTCATTTCCATTTTTAATGTGTCAGTCCCTTTTTGCATCTGCTCGTTAACCACACGGGCTTTTGCCACTTCGGCTAGGGCGGAGGCCAACTTAGCGTCAGCGCGTGCCTGTTGGGCAAGGCGTTGTGCCAGAATCATTTTCTGTTCTTGTACTGCGCTGTGCGCTGCAGAGAGTTTGTCGCGTGCGGTACTCAGTTCGACGGCAGCATAATCCGCAACACTTGCTCTTTCTGCACTCGCGATGGCTTGCTCCGCGGCTTGCAAAGCAGAAGTTGGCGGTTTGGGTGTTGAGGCGCAACCACTGAGCAGCAACAATGCTGTAAATGCGGAGGCCAAGCCCCAGGACAACAGGCGATGACTCTTTGCCTGTGGTAAATGTAATGTGTGTGCCATGTGTTTCTCCTTGTATGAATCGAGGCACTTAGTACCTAGTGCATACAAGTATTCCAGACGACGGTTGAATGCTCCGTGCACTGGCGTACATAAGCCATCGGGCTTAGTTGCTTAACTTGCATCGATCCGATAATCCTCTAACTGAATCTTCACTACCGCTGCAACACGGATTAATCCATGAAGTATTTGATTAAAAATCACGCGCTCACTAGAATGAAAGTCCGATTTTTTGAAAGGTAAACGATGGATAATCCTAAACAAGTCATTGCGGCTTTAGTGCTGGGTTTTTTCTATTTGACAGCTACAACGAGTGTGATTGCTGCGGATAAATGGAGCGATGGGCACGTGGACGAGCATGAGCACCACCATGGTAAAGACGGACACGCGGATGAGCATGAGCATCACCACGGTAAGGACGGCCATGCGGATGAGCACGAGCATCACCATGGCAAAGATGGTCATGCGGATGAACATGAGCACCATCATGGGAGTGACGGCCATGCAAATGAACATGAGCATCATCACGAAGACGGTAGCAAAGAAAACAAGCATGAGCATCATCACTAACTGGCGCTGCCTGGCAACGAAAGATGCTAGCGGTATGGTTTTAGCCATCACCAAATAGGGAGGGTTGGTTGTTAATGAATCAATTCGGGAAAAACTCCTATAGGCAACTTGGTGCTATCCCGGCATGATGCGACTGAGGGCTTGATTTACCACTAGGACCACTGAACGTAACCTCGGTTATGTGCAGCGGGGTAAACCAAACCCTGCATTCGATTAAACGCATATTGATCTCAATGCAAAAAAAGCATCTCTTCGGAGGTGCTTTTTTACTTTGCATGGCTGAAATCTTCTCATTTTAAATCAAGGTCACCACTGATCCTGGTTTTGTCCTGTCTTGTACGAAAATTCCTACAAGAGGTTCAGCCTGATGTGTATTCGTTCAGGTGGTTGATTATTGGATCATAGAGGCTGTGTGAAAACAGTCATCAGTGATTGGGGAGGTTAATATGCCAAAAACAACATCACCGCGTACATTTACAAGTGCACTCTCTCTACTTGCCATTACAATGGGCGCAGTTTCTGCGGCCTTAATTGTGATGTGCATAGGAATGTACTTCACGATTCTGTCAGTAGATGATTCAACGTCAGTCAAAGTGCATGCAAAGGCGGTGGAAGCGACAGCGATCGTGCCTGCTGATACTCAAGTACTCGTTGGATTCAATGGCAAGTTGACTTACACGAATGCGCCCATGATCAATGAGGCTGGTGCGGATACGCATTTGAGAGATGCCTTGTTCCGTGAGGAAGCCGAGGAAGAGATGGCGTCGTCTGCAGAGCCGCGCTTGCAGCAAGAGGTACCCCTTGCCCGCACTTATCTTGCAACGGCTCATTTGCCTGTGCAGCCGGTTCATTTTCGTGCAGTCAAACGTGTGATGGCTTAAATGCGCTGCCTTGATTGGCTACGCATTTGTGAGAATGTATGAAAAAGGGTGTAAACATAATGGCAATGATTGAAATTTATTTCTTTTTAAGGCATTGTTAGAGATTGCATATCCTATTGGCGTAAAACTATACCTGACCGAATTTGTGGAAATATGCATTGTCTTCAACATCAAACACAACCCTTGGGGATAAGGGTTTGCCTACCATGATCTACTGCTCATATCATTTTGCGCCTACTCAGCGTGGCGAAATCCAGATTGGTAAAATCAATGTACTATTGATAGGTGTGCTGATCGTCATCTTGCTCGGCCTGATTATCAAGGGGGAGGAGCGCGAAGAGGGCAGCGCAGCAACCCTGCGTATTCAAAATCAGGTCTCTGCCGTGGCTGCCCCCGAGGTGAGCGCACAAGTAACCAGCGAGCTGACACAGGCTGTGTCTGAGACGACGCCAGCCCCTGAATCAGAGGAGATGCCGGTGAAAAAATCGGGCAAAAAAACGGATACCCTTGCTCACAAAAAAAATGCATCGCCTGAGCCAGCCACCGAGCAGCCAGCCTCAACGACAGTTGTAGCACCCCATGCACATGTGGCAGCGAATCCGGTGCCTGCAGCAACAAGTGAAGAGAATTTACAAAAAGACAGCTCCAAAAAAATGATTGTTTTTAATATCTGGAGTGTATCCGAACTCAGGCTCAGAAGTGCCTATGCGGCCTATATGAACGATAGTGCGGTGCCAGCCGTTCAGCTTGAGGGCAGAAAAAAAGAGTATTTGAGTTTTGCCAGCCACCGTACAAAAAAATGTGGCGAACTGGATGGCAAGTTTGCCAGCAATATCAATACGGTAGAGAAGCTGACACTGTTGAAGGGTGATGCTGAAGTGTTGCAATGTCATACCATAGAGAATAACCTAGAGATTGATCGGCTCAGTGCCATTCAGTAAGGGTGGTCTCACGATCGGATGTTATTCAATCCTGCTGAATGAGCGATTCTTTTTCAGCACTCAGCGGATGCGGTTTTGCTCTTAAGTAACCTTGTGAGTAGTGACAGCCCATCTGCTTGAGCAGGGTTTCTTGATCCTGTGTTTCTACGCCCTCGGCAATCAGTTTGATATTGAGCTGATTGCCCATATAAATCATCGTTTTGCATAAGGCCTGATTTTTTTCATTTTCTGTTAGGCTGCTGATGAAGGATTTGTCGATTTTGACATAATCAATCATGAATTTATGCAGATAGGCGAGCGAGGAATAGCCCGTCCCAAAGTCGTCAATCGCCAGTTTAATCCCTGCATGATGCAGATTGTTGAGCATCGCCATTGTATTGACTGAGGAGTCCAGCAATAGCCGTTCGGTGATTTCAAAACAGAACTGTTCTCCGGGAATATGTTGTGCGTTGAGGGTGACGAGAAATTGCTCCAGGCTGGCAGGATGTGCAAATTGCAGGGACGAAATATTAATGCAGATTTCTACCTTGCCAAACTGTTGCTGGATCTGTTGCAGGTCTTGAATGATTTGTGCAAACACCCATTCGCCAAGCGCAATAATAAAATTATGTTCTTCTGCAATGGGGATAAACACGTCTGGCGGGATCATGCCCAGTTGCGGATGTTGCCAGCGTAACAAGGCCTCCAGTTTTTCACAGTGCAGATTACTCAAGCGAAAGATGGGCTGATAATGCAGTGACAGTTGCTGTTGGGGAATGGCCTCTTTAAGCGCCTCGATCAGTTGCATTTTGCGGACAAACTCTTCATAAATGGCCTGATTGAACAGCACACATTGATGTTTTCCTGACTTCTTGGCCTGGTACAGCGCCTGATCGGCAAACATAATCAGCTCGTCGGCATCTTGACCATGGTCGGGAAAAAGCGCCGCCCCTATACTCATAGACACGCTTACTGTTTTGGACTGAACCTCGAAGAGTGGCGACATTACTTGCAATAGTTGTTCACACAGAGCCTGTAGACCTACTTGATCAATCCCTGGCAGCATCATCAAAAACTCATCTCCGCCAAAGCGGGCGGTGAGGCTGGGTGGTTGAATCATGCATTGTATGCGTGCGGCGACCTTGATCAGCACTTCGTCGCCAAAAGCATGCCCAGCCGTATCGTTAATCTGCTTAAAGTTATCGAGATCAATAATGATGACCCCTAGGGACTGCTTGGATTCGCGGGCCTGTTGCATGGCCTGCTCAATTTCATTTTTTAACTGAAAGCGGTTAGGGAGCTTGGTGAGAAAGTCGTGATTAGCCTGGAACCAAATCTCCTGCTGTGCGGCCACCGCCTGTTTTTTGCTGCTGCGGTAGACTTTTAGCAGTTGCAGAAACAAAAGCAAGGCAAGCACTCCCGGGACCGCAATCAGGTATTGTGTCCGCTCTGGCGCAGGCGAGGCTTTCCAGGTATTCATAATCTCGGGCGGATTGGTGCCAATCTGTTGTGTGGCTTTATTGAGTATACTGACCAACGTTGGCAGATTTGCGTCTACCCCCATCCAGACCTCACTGGTGATAGCGGTGATGCCTACTTTCTTGATGTTCTGGATTTTATGCAAGTCGATGTGGTAGTCCAGGACCAGCTCATTGCCAACGTAGGCATCGACATAGCCAGACTCCAAATCATCAAACGCCTCATCCGCGATATCAATCAGTTTGATTTTGATCGTGGGGAATTCATTTTTAAGTTTTTGTGCGACGGGGCCGCCCTTGAATACCGCAACCGTTTTGTCTGTGAGATCACTCAGGCTGATTTCATGATGTGCCAGGGGGTGATTAGCGGCCATGTAAATGGCATTGGCTGTGACCAGATAGGGTTGTTTGAGCAATTGAAACCCGGCTGGCGGATTTTGACCACGTATCCCTGTCATGAGCGGCGCGTCAGCCGGGGTGAGGTTGTCATGATCGTTGACAATAACAAAGGTTAAACCGGTGAGCTGGCTGATCTGCTCCAGATACTGGATGGAGACACCGGCATGGTTGTGATTTTCCAGCTGAAACTCTACGGGCATCCAGCCACTTTTCACTGCGACCTTGAGGCGTGGGTGCTGCTGCAGCCAATCACGCTCTTGTGTGGTGAGTGCCAATGCATTTGATGGTGGGAACTCGCCTGGCAAAATTTCTTCTGCCTGTAGCATTGCTCCGCTAAAACCTATGCCTAGCATCAGACACAGGCGACCAAGAATATGGACGACCGAACATAGCCCTTTCACTCTGCGGCAAGCCATGATTCAACCCCCAATGGTTTTTGGATAATTTATCTGTAAATTGTATGTGACTATAACGGCGTGAAATGCAAAATATAAAGGCTTTTATACAGTTTTTTATATAACACTGTGAGTATGCGTTAAGTTAGACTATGATGGATAATGCGTGTTCGCGGAGGCGTCAAACTTCTGCCTACAATGGAAAGCACCTGTCATCAAAAATAAGTGAAGGACTGTTAGACTAACTATGACGGTGTTAACCGGTAAGGCTGCGCATGAGGGTGTGCATTGAATAAATAACTGGCTAAGGGAGTCCGGTGAATGAAAAAAATGGGTGTATTGCTGGCAGCGATATTGCTGTTGGCGGGCTGTTCTGTGAACATGGTAAAGCTGGGCGTCTATAAAAATAAAGCGCAATTGATCGGTACGGATGGGGCGGTCTATACGGGAAGTATCATGATTAATGATATTAGCAACGATGGTGATATTGAGATCGATGAGTCTCCTTATGGCAAGCTTGCCGGCAAGTGGACGGCCACCAGTGCAGTGGCCCCGGTGATCCGTACGGTGGATGCACAAAGCGCCTCTGATGCGGTGATCCGGCGTGCCTATTCAGGCAAAAGCTTTTTAATCGCCAACCAAAAAGCCGTGCTTAATTGTGACTTTAAAATCAATATTGAGGGCGATGGCTTGCTCGGTAGCGTCTACGTGATTGGTGATGGAATCTGTGTGGATGATCAGAAGCGCAGTTTTCCTATCCAGTTTTTCAAGTCCTAACATCATCAAAAACGCATTAAAAAGCCACTCATTCACTGGGGCTTTTTGATGTTTGTGGCTCTGCGGTGAAACAGCATTAGGCATCACCTGCTTGAGCGCGCCTGTCTTTTCCCATCTGCGATGCTTGCCGGTTTTGTGCCTGTAGACATCGTTCCCCTTTCGTTGAAACCACTGTTCAGACCATACATAGTGCCGTTTAAATCAAGTATGATGCGCCAAACAAGCTAAGATAGCTGCAGTCAATGGATTGATTGCTGCAAACCTACGTTTAACCAATTGGGGGAGTTATGAGTCGCTTATTCGGAGAGATACATCGTCAGGTGCAAGATGCGCAGGGCACCAGAAAACTGGCTGACCGTATTGAGGAAATTGCCTGTAAAACTGAAATTGATGAGGATGCCAAGGGCTTTATTGAGTCACTGGATATGTTTTTCCTGTCTACGGTGGACCATAATGGCAGACCTACGGTGTCTTACAAAGGTGGTTTTCCTGGATTTGTCCGCGTGCTGGACAGCCAGACGCTGATGTTCCCGATCTACAATGGCAACGGTATGCAGCTGTCGGTAGGCAATATGGTGGGTAACGGCGAGGTAGGGCTGCTGTTTATTTCATTTGAGCGCCCGCATCGTATCCGCTTGCAGGGCGTCAGTGAGGTCTCAACCGATCCAGCTTTGTTGGCGCATTACAAAGAGGCTGAGTTTGTTGTCAAGGTAAGTTTGTCTGAGCTCTGGCAAAACTGTCCACGCTATATTCACCGCTATCAGCGCGAAAGTGCCTCGCGCTACGTCCCTTCTGCACAATGCGAAACCCCGTTGGCTGAATGGAAACGGTTGGAATTTGTGCAAGACGTGATCTCTGAAGCCGATGCACAAAAAGCACAACAAGCAGGCTTCATTCAGGTCGAAGACTGGATCGCCAGGATCAAGGCTGGCGCACCAGATGCTTAGTTCACACCAGACCTCATAAGGCTCTTATAGACTCTGCGAAAGCAGTATTCACTGGCCTCTCTCAGCAGAACGCAAATAGATTTGCGTTTTCTGATAGAGGCCTTTGCTATTTTCATGTATCTTTTCGGTGTACGATATGCATCATATTTCTCAAGATAAATAATTGTTCGACATAGAATTGTTATCAATCTATAAGGTGACCATCTCTATGGTGCCGCGGGGGTGGCGTCAACGTGATTCATCAGGGTGCAAAGAGATCTCTACGGTATTTCGCCATGCGAAAGGTATCGATACTTGCTGGTTGCATGCTGTGCTTCATGGGCTTGATGCAGCCCGGTATCGGATGTGCAGAACAGACCATTACTGTTACCAGTGATGATAATTACCCGCCCTATTTGTTTAAGGACGCAAATGGCAATACGGTGGGCATTGTGGTGGATACCTGGAAGTTGTGGGAGCAAAAAACCGGGGTTAAGGTGACCCTGCTTGCCATGGTCTGGGAGCAGGCGCTACAGCAATTGTTGAGCGGGCATGCTGATGTGATCGAGATGATTTATCAGGATCCCGAGCGTGAACAGCGCTTCAGTTTCAGTACCCCTTATGCCACGCTCCCGGTGGGCATCTATGCGCATAAAAGCATAGGTGGCCTGGCATCTTCCAGCCATCTGAGTGGCTTTACCGTCGGTGTGCAAAAAGGCGATGGCTGTATTTTTCACCTGAAGCAAGCCGGGGTTCAATCGTTTCGGCTATATAACAATTATGAAGAGATGATCATCGCCACGCTCAAGGGCGAAATCAAGATCCTGTGTATGGATGATTATCCGGCTAGCTATTATCTGTATCGCGCAAAGGCGGATCAAAAAGTACTGCGTGCTTTTACCCTTTATCACGGCGAATTTCACCGGGCGGTAAAAAAGGGCAATGAGCCCATTCTGGCCTTGATTGAAAAGGGCATGGCGGCCATCACCCCGGCTGAAATGGCTGCGATTGAGGCACGATGGAAGGGCCGTCCCTTGCAGCAAGACCTCTATGAAGGGCAAGCGTTATGGATGTTGGCTGTGGCATTCATCGTTGCCGTGAGTTTGGTATTGCTGGTGTTTATGCTAAGACTCGCGGTGAAAAGAAAGACCGCTGAAATTGAAAGCAAGCGTGCCGAACTGGAACTGGAGCGATTGCGTCTGACTGAAATCATTGATGCGACGCGTGCAGGCACCTGGGAGTGGAATGTACAAACCGGAGCGTGTCAGTTTAATCATCGCTGGGCAGAAATTCTGGGATATCAACTCGAAGAGATCCAGCCTTTAGGCGTAGAGGCGCCAAAACGTCTGACGCATCCGAATGACTGGAAAATGGCCATGGCCTTGGTTGAACAGCACCTGAAAGGCGAGATTGCCTTTTATGAGTGCGATATCCGCATGCAACATAAAGACGGACGCTGGTTGTGGATCGCAGATCGGGGGCGGCTGATTTCGCGTACAGCCGACGGGCAGCCGTGGATGATGCGCGGTACGCATATTGATATCACGGATAAAAAGCAGGCCGATGCTGCGATTTGGCAACAGGCCAATTATGATAGCCTGACCCAATTACCTAACCGCCATTATTTCAATCGCCACCTAAAAGAGGCGATTGCCGAGGCGGCAACCCAACAGCAAAAACTCAGCCTGTTGTTGCTCGACTTAGACCGCTTTAAAGAGGTCAATGATACGCTCGGTCACCGGCATGGGGATGAGTTGTTGATTGAGATTGGCCAACGGATACGCCAATGCTTGTTTGATCATATGGAGGTGGCCAGGCTGGGCGGGGATGAGTTTGCCATTATTGCACCAGAGTCTGCCTGTGCCGATTTGCAAGCATTCGGCCAGCAGTTGATGCAGGAGATCTCTAAAGCCACCATTCTTGGCGGGGAGCGCGTCTATGTCACGGTCAGTATCGGCATCAGCCAGTATCCCGAGGATGCCGTCAATGCTGAAGAAATGATACAGCATGCGGATCAGGCCATGTATGAGGCAAAAAGTCGGGGCCGTAATAACCTGCGCTTTTTCTCGCTAGCGATTAAAGAGGCCATGTCGCAACGCGTGATGTTGGCACGCGACCTGAAGGCGGCCCTTGAAAAGGATGAGTTGCGCGATTACTACCAGCCGATTGTCAGTTTGAACACGGGCAAGATCGTCAAAGCCGAAGCGCTGATGCGCTGGCAACATCCTGAACGCGGACTGATCAGTCCGGCGCTCTTTATTCCCGTGGCCGAAGAAACGGGGGACATTGTTGCGATGGGTAATTGGATTTTTTCTCGGGCGGTCGCGCATGCCTCAAAATGGCAGCCGCTGGTGGGGGAGGCATTTGCCATTAGCGTCAACAAGTCTCCGGTGCAATTCGTTGACCCGCAACGCTTTCATCATGACTGGGGAAAAATCTTGCAGGATAACGCACTGGCAGGCAAGCATCTGGTGGTTGAAATTACGGAAGGCTTGTTACTGAATCCCGACCCGGTCGTCGAGCAGCGCTTATTGTACTATCGCGACTTGGGGATTCAAGTTGCGATCGATGATTTTGGAACTGGATATTCTTCGCTTTCTTACCTCAGTAAATTTGATATTGATTATTTGAAAATTGACCAGTCCTTTACCCGTAACCTGAATGCGGGCAATGAAAGTTATGTCTTGTGTGAGGCCATCATTGTCATGGCGCATAAGCTAGGCCTGAAAGTGATCGCTGAAGGGGTGGAGACCGCACTGCAGCGAGATTTGCTGATGGATATCCATTGTGATTTTGCCCAGGGGTTTTTCTATTCCCCGCCTGTGCCTGCTGAGGCCTTTGAGCAAATGCTGGTGCAACAATCGCGGCAAGAAGCTGCGCTGCTGCAGGGTTAGTTCGCACATATGAAAAAAGGCCCAAGCACGACTTGGGCCTTTTTATGAACAGGCAGCGAACTTAGAACCGGAAACGTACCCCGGCACCTACCGCCTTCACGTCCTGATACCAGGTCGAACGCGGGAACTTGTCCCCTGAAAAGTGGTTATTGGTGTAAGCAACATAGGTATCAACCCGCTTGTTGATCTTATAGTCAATCACTGAAGTCCACGTGTCAATTTTACCTTGTGAGTTGGTGGAGACTGTTGGGCCATCAATCGCATCAAACCGGGTTGCATAGTAGCCGACAGAGGCTGTCAGACCTGCCAGGGCTGGAATACGCTGCGAAAAGTCGTAGCTGGCACCAATGTAGTAGACATTGTTATCTTGTTTATAGCCCGGTTGTAATGCAGAGGTGGCGACGCCGCCAAATACAGTCTGGTCAAACAGTTTGCTGTATTTGATTGTCCGGTCTGATGAAGGCTTCAAACGGTACCATTCCCAGCCGCCTGTGAATTTGATTTCCTTGTTCGGCGTCCACTTCAACGCGATTAAAGTGGCTTCCGTGTTATACAGGGACGCAGTAATGGTGTCGTTGGCGGCTGGATTGCCAGCAGCTGCAGAGCCTGCCTTGACGGCATTGTTAAAGCCGTTAAAGGCAAACTGAACGCCAAATACGCTATTTTCAAAGCCCAGTTGACCGGTGTAGCCATAACCCTCGGAGGTACCTGCGGCGTTGCCAAACTGATACATGCCAGCGTAGTTGACCTTACCTAGCCCTTCAACATCGTAAGTATTGCCATACTTCACCGTGTTTTTCATGCGGGAGTTTTCTGAGATGCCGCCACCGCCGCCAATCGTGCCGCTCTCACCCAAGGGCGAGAAGGTATCTGCCTTGCTGTTCGGGTCATAAGGGTTGGTGATTTCAAAAAATGGGTTGTACTGGGTACCGTATGACACACGCCCCAGCTTGCCGCCATCAATCCCTACCCAGGCCTGACGCGCAAATAACTCACCGTTCATGGAGGAGTCCGCGCTGACGCTAGAGTTGGCATTGGTCCCGGAGTTGTCTGCCAGCGTCTGTGCCGCATCATGCAACTTCATATCAAGCGGGTTGAAGCCAGCTTCAAACTGGTACATGAATTTAAAGTCACGATCCCACATTTGTAGTTTGCCGACTTCGCCCTTGATGCCCAGACGGGAGGCTTGCAAACCACCATTGACCCACTCGGTTCTTGAGGTGGTTCTCGGTGTGATTTTTGCACCATTGTAAGGATAGAAGTTGTTAGGTAATTCGTAGTTCTCAGGCAACGAGTGGTTAACACTGGTGCGCGCAATATCGATGATGCCATACACTTGTACGTTCGATGGATGGTCTCCGACGTTGAAGTCCAGACGCAACGGGTTGTCATCATTCATGAAACGTGTCATGAACGAGCTTGGTGCCTGATCGTTTTGGTTGGCGGACGTTGTAGGTGTTTCTGCCTGGGCGGTCAGGGCCTGACCGATTGCGACTGGAAGTAATGCCAGTTTAAAAAAATGTCTGATGGTCATCTTAATCTCAATGTTTTATGCGATATTGCGGGTTGTCACAAGACAACGCATTCTCGTGCTGGCAAATGACGATTAGATGACATGCGGCTTACATGAAGCTTACGCCCGTCATAATTGACTTGTCACAAATGTGGGAGCTTGGTTGAGCGCTGCGTGCGCAGCGCCCTTAAGCCTTAGAATTGGTGGTTAAACTGCAGGCTGAGAATATCAGCACTGCCATTGTATTGACCGGCCACCAGCCCCCTGCTTGGAGTAAGCGCCCGCTGGTCGTCATAGATACTGGCTTCTTGGATAAACAAATGTGCATAGCCAACATCCAGTTTTGTTTCATGGCTATATTGCCAGCTCGCGCCCAAAGACAGCCAGATACGGTCATTGCCAGGAATGCGGGGGGTTCTATGTTGCTTGTCTATGGCTTCTTGATCGTAAGCAATGCCGGTTTTGAGTTTGAGTGTGTCTGAGTAATGATAATTGAGCCCGACCGAATAACGTAAGGTATTATTCCAGTGTTCCTGCGTGGTCCCAATGGCAGTATTTGAGCCATTATCGCGCATGATGCTCAATGCTTTGAACCGGCTCCAGCGTGTCCAGGTGATGTCTGTCAGTAGCTCCCAACGGTCGTCCAGTCGGCTGAAACTACTGAGCGAAAGCGTCTCAGGCAAGGATAAATCTGCTGTAATGTCGGCATTCAATGTGCTCGATGGACTCGCATTGGCCAACGTGAAAGGGGAGCGCGCTTCTCCCTTCAAGTGCTGGTCGACTTTTGAACGGAAAGCCAAGCCTAGCCGGGTATCGGGCGTGACTTGGTAAATGGCGCCCAGATTGTAGCCAAATCCCCAGTCGTCCCCCTTGGTTTTAATCGATGATTCTGCGGCCCCTAAATTCACTGCACTGGTCAGCTCTGCCTGTGCCCACATGGCAGACACGCCAAATCCCAATGACCACTGGTCATTAAGTTTCCAGGCCAGTGATGGGTTGATGTTGACGGTTTTAAGCTCGGATTTAATGGCTTGAAAGCGGCCAATCCAGTTGTTGTCGTATTCGGTTTTGAGCCCAAATGGGCTGCCAATACCGAGGCCGATTTTGAGTTGATCGTTAATGTCCTGCTTGTAATAAAGATTGGGAATCGCCGCAAAACTGCCCAAATTACCGCCTTCTCCATTTAGAGATGGATTTCTGGCTGCTTGACTACCTTGATTATCAAAATTTCCCCTGACATTAATCAGGTTGACTGCACCCACGATCTGACGCCCCTCCAGGTAAGTCATCCCAGCCGGGTTGAAGAAAATCGTACTGGCATCCTCTGCCACGGCAGCCGCTCCGGCAAAGGCATTCCCAAGCCCGCTGCCACTTTGTTCGGATAAGGCAAAGCCTGCTGCCTCAGTCACTTGATGGGTGCTGACCAAAGCCAGCCCCAGCCAGAAACTGGTAGATTTCAAACGTAACATGGATCCCCCTAAAACGACTTTTTTGATTTTTTAAGCTTGATCACTACACTCATGCGTCGTGATCAAAGGCATTAATTTTCTGCACTCGCAATTTTTCTGAACACTGCCGGAATGCTTTCCGGGAAGTCTGCCATAAACGTGGTGGTTTGGCTCGCAGATAAGGCCGCACTGAACAAGTAACCTTGCACATGATGGCAGAGTTTGTATTGCAGGTATTCAAACTGGATTGCGCTTTCCACGCCCTCTGCCACCACTTTTAAATTGAGGCTGACCGCTAACGCAACCAACGCGTCGACAATCGCGATATCGACTTTGTCATGCGGAATGCCCGCCGTAAATTGCTTGTCAATTTTTAAAATGTCTACCGGCAATTGTTTCAGGTAGTTCATTGACGAGTGGCCAATGCCAAAATCATCAATCGCAATGCCTATGCCTAACTGCTTCAGTGAGTAAAGGATTTGTTTGGCAGAATCAATATTACGCATGACCATGGATTCGGTAATTTCCAGGTTCAGGGTGCGTGGCGAAATGTGGTAAAAATCCAGTGCATGACGGATAGTGTCTGACAGGCTATCGTCATCAATCTGGCGCGAAGAAATATTCACATTCATGAACAGATCCTGGTCAAACATCTCTTGCCACATGGCCAGTTGCTTGAGTGACTGGTGAATCACCCAGGCACCGATGCTGATAATCAGGCCCGAGCCTTCTGCCAGATGGATAAACTGGTCAGGGCTGAGTAAACCTCTGGTTGGATGACGCCACCTGAGCAAGGCCTCAAAGCCGATGGTTTTCAACAGCTGTGTATGGATGATGGGCTGGTAATACAGCTCCAGCTCCTGATTTTGCAGCGCGAAGTGCAGCGCCTCACGCAGATTGCGTAGCTCGGAGGTATTGGCTTCATCCATTTCACTGTAAAAGCGATAGGTGTTGCGACCCGCGTCCTTGGCTTGATACAGCGCCACATCCGCGTTTTTCATCACTTCGGTTTTAGAGTCAAATCCGGCTCTCAATTGCGCAATGCCGATGCTGACCCCAATATTAATTTCATGGTCATCGACGATAAATTGGGCAGAAATCGTCTGGATAATCCGTTTGCAGACTTGCTCTATCGTTTGTCGGCCTGCGGCATCCAGCAGAATGGCAAACTCATCGCCACCCAGGCGGAAAATCGCATCCTTTTGTGCCAGGTTGCCGCGCAGGCGGTGCGCCACTTGCAGCAACAACTTGTCCCCGGTGTTATGGCCAAACGAATCATTGACGATTTTAAAACGGTCCAAGTCTAACAACAGCAGGTACACATTGGCTGGGCCATTGGACGAAGCGGTGATTCTACGGGTAATGGCTTCTTCAAACGCGTGACGGTTCAGTAATTGGGTATTTTTGTCGTAGTGCGCCAGGAACTGCAATTTTTCTTCAATGACTTTGCGATGTTCCAGTTCGGTTTGTAACTGAGCATCACGCTGACGGATGCTTTCCAGCATATTGTTGATGTCATGGCCTAGCATGCCGATTTCATCCTGACTACGGATGCTGATGCGTTGGTCATAGTGATGATTGCGAGTGATATTGCTGACAAAGCTTTGTAAGGCGTGAATCGGGTTAACGATATTGCGGTTAAGTCGCCAGATAATCAGACAGCCGACCAGCGCGGCTGCCAGGACCGCAATGGCGTTAGACCAGGCAAATCCAATCAGCACATCGACAATTTGCGCCTGCTTGATGGTTGCTTGCAAGGTGCCCACCGTTTTTTCATTCACCACGATAGGCGTCTCAACTTCCAGATCCTTGAAAAAAGGGTAGAGCCATTGCCAGACGGCAGTGGATTGTGGATGTTGCGGATAGAGTTGCTGGATCGCTTGTTGCTGCTGGTTAAAAATCGTGATGCTGCGGATATTCTGATTATCCGTCAGCGGTTCCAGTGTTTTGGTCAGTGAGTTGACCTCCCCAAACATGACCGCGGGTCCAATCGAAGTGGCCACGACCTGAGTTTGCACCAGTATGTCACGAATCATGTGGGTGCGCAGATTGTGATAATGGCTGCCAAATGCAAACACGATAAACACCAGAAACATACTCAAAGTCATCACCAGCTCGGTGAGCAGCAGTTTATGAGCAATCTTAAGGTGAGGCAGCAGTTTTAACATACAAAATCACTGAATAAGGTTAGTCGCCAGTTTCATCAAGCGGGAGTCGAACACGATGCCGGCCTGTTTGGCCGCGCCCAAACGCAGCATGAACTGATAGCGTTTGTCTAGCTCGCTGATTTCTACATGGCCAAACTCGGCAAACTTGTTGCCCTGATGGACAACCGTGAGCACGGACTCTTTTTGAATAATCTGCTGCAATTCTAACGGCTTTTGTGAGACGACATCTTGAATATATAGCAAATTACAGCGTTTCACATCGGCTTGTGTTTTCAGTGTCACCAAAAAAATCGGAGATTGTTGTAATTTTTGCGATTCCAGCGAGGTGGCCTTGAGATGACCAATGTCTTCCTCAAACGCACATACCGTGTAAATCTCCTGGCGTGGGCGATAAGGCGTCTGACTCAACAGGGCCAGATTGTAGAGTAACTCACTTTTTGAGGTGCGTGCCTCGTCCACGCTGGCATGTGCTTGCTGGATGAAGTAGGGGTAAAGCAGGAGAAGCAGCAAGCGTGGGAAAAAACAAGACTGGCGCGCTGAAATCATCTTGATCTGACTCCAAAAGGGTGAGGGATCTGATCGAACGGTTTAGATTACAATGGGTTGCGGGCCAGTTTTAAGGCATTGCCACGGCCAGCTTACCGTCTGATGCAATGCCTATCATACCTTGCGGCCACCTATCTATAATCAGCAAAATTGATAAATTCTGTATCGGTTTGATAAATTCATCAAACTAAAGGATTTTTTCTGGCTTGTGAACCTGTAGGAGATTAATAGTCATTACGTGTGAAGCCGGTTGGCGTCGCGGGTTTTAAATCAAAGGCAATGCAAATGCGCTCTGCGTCTGCCTGAAACGGGATCGTTCTATGAAAGAGCGAAGAGGGAAACAGCACAATATCTCCAATCGCCGGCTTGATATAACGTGTCGGAAACCGGTCATGCAATTGCGGGTATTGGTCGCCATGCGTGCCATATTCAAAGGCGCCTTCCTTTTCATCCTCAGTCTCCGGCATGGCCAGGTAAACCGCGCCGCTGATCCAGCCGATTTCATGAATATGCGCATCCAGATGCCCGCCTGTTTGCATCTTGACATACCATGAGCTGGTGAACTCCAGTGCTGAGGGAAAATGCGTAATTAAGGCACAGTCCGCATGTTTATAGTGTTCGTGGTATAAGCGAAACTCTCGCTTGACGATTTCGCCCAGTGCCCGGAACGAAGCTTCCGCCCGTTTGAATAAGTTGCCAGCAGACTGTTTGCCGTGAGTGAGCCGCGCTTGTTTGCGTTCAGCAATATCTGCTTGCGCGATATCGTTCAATAACTGTGTGAGCAAGGGGCTGCCAGGGGCCAGCTCAGGCAGGCTGCGGTGATAGACAAACGAAAAGCCATCCGGGCAAAACTGGTAAGGGTCGGGCTCGCCATGATTGATGCTGTAGTGCGTAGAGAGGGTGGCGATAAACGGTGCCGTGTGCGGGCCTTGCGCAAGCATTGCATCGCGACGTTGTTTAAAAACCTCAAATTGTTCGGCGCGATATAAACAATACAAGACTCTGGCTTGCCAATCTTCCAGTTGCGATGTCTCAAAGTAAGGGATCGCTTCTTCGAAGCGCTTGGCCAAATATAGAAACTCGCCCATGTTGTAATTGGCTGCAGCATGTTGGGGATTGCGCTGCAAGGCTTGCTGATAGCAGTTGACCGCCCGTGTCATATCGCCCTGATCGCGCCAGGTTTCCCCTAGATTGTTATAGGCATCGGTGTAATTTGGGAACAAATCGATGGCACGCTCATAGCTTTGTACGGCGGCTTGCAAGTCGCCTTGATCGCGTAGCACGGTGCCCAGATTAAAATGACCGCGTGCATCTTGCGGCTGGATGCGCAAGCCGCGCTGATAACTGGCGACCGCTTCGTCCAGCCGGCCTTGCTTTTGCAATATCGTGCCCAGATTGCCGTGGGCTTCAAAAAATTGCGGATTCAAGGCAATGGCTTGGGCATAAGCTTGCTCCGCGGCAACCAGGTCATTCAGATGTGTTTTAACAATCGCATAGTTGAACCAAAGCTCAGGGACTTTCGGGTTTAGGTTTAAAGCATGTTGGTAAGCCTCAGCCGCTTGCGGGTAGGCTTGCTGTTGATCGAATGCTAGCGCCAGTAAATGATGCAAGATAAATTCGCGAGGATGTTGCGCCACTAAATGGCGAGCACGTTGAATCACTGCCTCGAATTGGCCGCGATTCAGTTGCTGTATTAATGCATTGATCTCTTGTGCGAGTGGAATAGCCATCATGAAAAATTCCCAATATAGTTACAATTTTGTAACAGATATTACAATTCCGCAATGATTGCGTGTGTTGATCTCCCGCAAATGGTGATCGGCTAAAAGGGGATTGGGTGCCAAAAAGGCAGGTGGGTTAGTGGGGGCGGGTGTGGTCTGAGCGCTGTTTGAGCAGTCTAACGGCAATTTCAGGGGCTTGTTCCAGCAAGCTGTGCATGTAGTCGCTTTCTATGCGGATGACGGATGCGCTCTCGGAGACTACCACCACACTGGCGGTTGCCGCTTGTTGAGAAAACAAGGCCATGTCACCAAAGAAATCGCCAGACTGCAAAATGCGCACGGTGCTGTCCTGCCCATTAGCGTGCTGTGTCATATGCAAGGTGCCCTCGACCACCATGTAATAGTAGGTACTCAATGCGCCTTGCCGAATGATGTGGTCGCCTTTGCTATAGGACTGTCCAAAGATCTGTGTCAGCGCTTGCAGGTAATGCTGCTGATTGGGCACATCATCAAACAGACCTTTCAGTAGCAATACTTCTTTTTGTTTCAGCGTGACCATCAATTCTATGCCCGCCAAAAAGACGGCAAAGTTGAGATATAACCAGCTGATCGAGACAAACATGGCTTTCATGCTGCCAAACACGGCGCCAAAATTTTTATTCACCGTTAAAAATAACCCGAAGGCAGGGCGCATCAGCATCCACACCGTCGCCGTCAGCAAGGCTGAGATGAGCAAATGACGCCACTGGATGGGGAGAGGGCAAAAGCTATGATAAAAGCCGGCGATCAGCAAGGTGGTCAACAAGAGTGAAGCCAGCCAGCCGACCACGCTGATCATCGCTGTTGGCAGGTGCTGCGCCAAAAAGACAATCACTGATTCCAGCACAAAGCCAGCCGCGGTAAACAGGAAGAACACCAGCAACACGCCCAGTACCGCCATGATGTCCCGCAGCTTCTTATGCCAGAATGAGGGGACATCCTGGCGGCTGGCAATCAGATAAAAGCTGGAGCGCATATGTGCAGCCAGAGGGGTGATGGTCCATAGCAGAATAAAGAAGCCGACAGCACCCCAGGCGGCTTCGGTTTGAGTGTTGTGATACACCTCTACCATGATGCGCTGGCTAAATTCCGGGAGCAGATTGCTGGTCAGGATGGCCAGCTTCACGATCGCATAATCCGATGAGTACACCAAGTGGCTGAGTAAAAAGAAAATCAGCACAATCAGCGGGATCAGCGCAAACAGGGCATAAAACGACAACGCTGCCGCCAGCGCCATCAGGCGGTGGCGAATCACACCATGCCAGGTGGTCTGCACCACAAATAGTGGCGTGCAATAGGTATAAGCCGACAGCTGCTGTTTCAAGCCTTGCCATTGCTGCTGCAAGGTTGACCATAATACGGATGGCATCATATTGCGTTTAGTGGCTCAGTCTGCGTCTGATAAATGCTTATATTGTTCTGTGGCGTTCAGCAGGGCAAGGCAGGTACCTGCCTCCATCGCGGAGTGACCAGCATCCGGAACCATCACAAACTTGGCGTGAGGCAGAACTTGGCTCAGTGCCCAAGCCGTTTGCGGTGGGCACACCATGTCATAACGGCCCTGAACAATCGTCGTTGGAATGTGTGTCAGTTGTTTGCCCGCATCGGAGAGCATCTGCTCACCATCCACAAAGCAGAGATGCCGGATGTAGTGAATTTGTACCCGTGCGCGGGCGAGCTCCACCTGGCCATCCGGCGCGCTGCTGTCTGCCTTGGGCAGCAGGCTCATGATGCTGGATTCAAACGCATTCCAATGAATTGCCGCCGGAATACTGACGATGGGGTCAGGATCGAACACCTTGGTTGCATAGTACTCCAGTACCTGGCTGCGCTGCGCTTCTGGGACTGGGGCTAGCAATGTCTGCCATGCTTCAGGAAAAAACAATGCAACCTGTCCCAGAAACCAGTTAATTTCATGTGGCCTGCTTAGAAAGATGCCACGCAAGGTCAGGCTGATCACCTGATTCGGATGTTGATTGGCATAAGCCAGCGCCAGGGTGCTGCCCCATGATCCGCCGAAGACATGCCAGCGTGAAATATTTAGCCTGGTCCTAATCTGTTCAATATCGGCAACCAGATGTTGGGTTGTGTTGTCTTGAATTTCTCCCGCCGGCATGCTGCGGCCGCAGCCGCGCTGATCAAACAGAATGATGTGGTAATACGCAGGATCAAAAAAGCGCCGTTGCGCAGGATTGCAGCCGCTACCCGGGCCACCGTGCAAAAAAATCACGGGAACCCCTTCTGGATTCCCGCACTGCTCAACATAGATAGAATGTAACGAAGTGGCAGCAAGATGCCACTGTTTGAATGGTTGGCATTCGGGAAAGAGGGCGAGGTTCTTCATAGAGGATTTTCTTTAACTATTTGATTTTATTTGTGAAAATTTATTTCCAATGAGACGGTGGAAAAATTCAAAAAATAATTTGAAAAAATTGTAACCAATTTGTAACCAAAGTGTTGCAATTGAAAACAAATTGTTCTATATTGCAATCCTCACATGTGGCAAGTGACAATTTCCAAGTTAGTTCAGGATAATTTCCCTTGTCTCTGGTGTGTAAAGTGTGTGCTTTTTATGCTCATTCCTAGTGTCAGCAAATCAGGTGCACACCTAATATTAAACCCTTAGTACTAACTTTGGAGATCAATATGCAAGTTAACAAAATCAAACTGGCCCTGGGTCTGGTAGCTGCTTTGCCAATGGTTGCATTCGCTGCTGCTGACCAAGAAGCTGCGATGAAAGATGCCAACAACTGGGCACACCCACGCGCTAACCATTTCAACCAAGGCTACAGCAACCTGGCTCAAATCAACAAAGGTAACGTTAAAAACCTGAAAGCAGCCTGGACATTCGCAACCGGTGTAAACCGTGGTCACGAAGGTTCTCCAGTGGTTGTGGGTAACATGATGTATGTACATACAGCATTCCCAAACAACGTATACGCTCTGGATTTGAACGACAACCAAAAAATCGTTTGGTCCTATTTCCCAAAACAAGACCCAAGCGTACAAGCAGTTCTGTGCTGTGACAACGTTTCTCGTGGTCTGGGCTACGGCGACGGCAAAATCTTCTTGCAACAAAACGACGGCATGCTGGTTGCTTTGGATGCAAAAACTGGTGCTAAAGTTTGGGACGTTAAAAACACTGATCCAAAAGTCGGTGCAACTAACACCAACGCACCACACGTGATCAAAGACAAAGTACTGACTGGTTGCTCAGGTGCTGAGTTCGGCGTACGTTGCTTTATTGTTGCTTATAACATTAAAGATGGTTCTCTGGCATGGAAAGCCTACTCTACAGGCCCAGATAGCGAAACATTGCACGACGCTAACACTAACAAAGAAAACCCACAGTACAACGCGCTGTCTGTTTATGAAGACGTGAACGGTGGTAACAAACAAGGCGGTTCTTTCAAAAAGATCCCTAACGACCAACTGAAAATCGGCGAAAAAGAACTGGGTACACGTACTTGGTTGAAACCACAAGCTGTGAAAGACGGCTGGCAACATGGTGGTGGTTCCGTATGGGGCTGGTGGCCATATGATGCCAAGACAAACTTGGTATACTACGGTTCAGGTAACCCATCCGTTTGGAACCCAGACGTACGTCCAGGTGACAACAAATGGTCCATGACAATCACTGCACGTGATCTGGACACTGGTGTTGCTAAATGGGCAATGCAAATGACACCACACGATGAGTGGGACTACGACGGTATTAACGAAGTGATCCTGTTCGACAAAGGTGGCAAAACATACGCATGGCACCATGACCGTAACGGCTTTATCTACACATGGCAAGCTAACAACGGTACATTGGTTGCTGCTGAAAAAGTGCACCCATTTGTTAACTGGGCTAACAGCGTTGACCTGAAAACAGGTGTACCAGACAAACTGGCATCTGCTTCTACACACCAAGACTACAACGCTAAAGGTGTATGTCCAGCGGCTCTGGGTACTAAAGACCAACAGCCAGCGGCTTACTCACCAAAAACTGGTTTGATGTACACACCATTGAACCACGTATGTATGACATACGAGCCAGTTGAGTCCAAATACGTTGCTGGTCAACCATGGGTTGGTGCGACACTGACCATGTTTGCTGGTCCAGACGGCGTGATGGGTGGTTTCGGTGCTTACGACCCAATGACCAACAAAAAAGTTTGGTACAACAAAGAGAAGTTCTCTGCTTGGGGTGGTGCTCTGACTACAGCTTCTAACATTGTGTTCTACGGTACATTGGATCGTTGGTTCAAGGCTGTTGATGCACAAAATGGTAAAGAACTGTGGAAATTCCAAGTGGGTTCCGGTGTAATTGGTAACGCATTCACCTACGGCCATGCTGGTAAACAATACGTTGGTGTATTGTCTGGTATCGGTGGTTGGGCTGGTGTTGCGATGAACTTGGGTATGACTAACGACACAGACGCACTGGGTGCTGCTGGTGGTTACAAAGAGTTGACCAAGTACAACGCTGCTCCTGGCGGCGGTGCATTGAACGTATTCTCACTGTAATTTGAGCTTGCCTTAAATTATCTAATAGAAGTACGTTGACTCCTTAACACCCTGCTTAGGCAGGGTGTTTTTTTTCATGAATTTCATGATTAAAAACCATGAATAGGAATTTAAGTAGGGCTTCCCTACAAATCAATACGTATTCGCGATAAGATGATTGAGTTTGTCGTGAATTCATCGAACTTTTGCATATGATTAAGTTCAAAAAACGACAGGAAACAATCACAAAAAGGAACGAAATCAAAATGAAAATATGGAATATGCTGGGTGCGGTGGGATTGGTGTTGGCAACGCAATCATGGGTGTCTGCTGAGGAGATCGAAATCCCTTCAATCAACCCGGATGAAGGCCGGATCGGTGAAGTACGTCGTGTGGCTGATGAATCAGAGTTCAAGGTTTGTTCTGATCCCGATAATATGCCTTACTCTAACTTGAAGCTGGAAGGATTTGAAGACAAGATTGCAAAAGTGCTGGCCGATGACCTTGGCAAGAAGCTGAGCTTCCAATATGCCTATAATCGTCAAGGGTTTCTGCGTAATACCATCAATGCAATGCGATGTGATGTGATCATCGGTATGACCTCAGACTTCGATGGGTTGAGAACGTCCAAACCCTACTATCGTTCAGGACATGTATTTGTCTGGCGCAAAGACAGCAATTACGACATTACCAACTGGGATTCGCCAGATTTGAAAAAAGGCATTATCGGGATTGTTGACAAGAGCCCAGCGACTATCCCGCTCAACGATTACAACTTGATGACGAATGCACGTCCTTATCGTTTGCAGCGGGATCTGAATTTGCCAACCAGCTTCATTATTGATGATCTGGTCAAAGGCGATATTGATGTCGCTGTGATGTGGGGTCCTATCGCTGGTTACTATGTTAAAAATTCCAAAGTCCCGCTGGAAATGCGCCTGATTCCTGAGTACAACAAAGTCAACCTCAAAGGTAAGGAGTATTGGAATATTTCAGTAGCTGTCCGTATGAAGGATAAAGATCGCATCAAAATGATTAATGAAGCTTTAGAGCGCAACAAAGACAAGATTGATGCGATTCTTAAGGATTATGGTATCCCCACCGTGCCAGTTGTTGAAGGCGACAGTGTGTATAAAAAATAACAGTACTGTTGAAAAAGTTTTATAAACAGACAGTTGCTAATGACAAGGAAAAAAAAACACAGTAAAATCGTTGGCTTGTTTTGAGATGGCTGTGTGATAAATTCTGTCATTATTAATGAATTATTCGTCAACCGTTTCTGGAACGATTCGTTAAATGAGCATGCGGTAATTGTTTGGTTTACCACTTGTCGCCGCTCATTTTGTTTAGGATTAGGAGAAAACATGTTAGGCAACACACTTAAATCAGCATTGTTGATTTCCTTGATGGCATTTGCCACAGGCGCAATGGCTGATATCACTTTTTCAGCAACTCAAGACGGTTCCACCTTGAACATTGACAAAGCTTTGTTCGATACAGATGCTGCCAAAGAATTTTTGGCTACTGGTAAAAACCCATACATCGGTAACGAAGACGCTATCAAAAAAGGTAAAAAGATTTTCAACATGTACTCATGTGTTGCCTGTCACGGTGGTAAAGGTGAAGGCGCTGTTGGCCCAGGCTTGATCGGTGCTAACTTCCGTTACGCTAAAAACGCAACGAACAAAGGCATGTTCGAAACCATCTGGCACGGTACCAACGGTGGTATGGGTGCTAAAGGTTTTGGCCTGATGGCGCCAGATGATGGTTTGAAACCAGATGAAGTATTGAAAGTGATTGCCTTTGTGCGTAGTAATAGCAACGTAGGCATGACAGGTAACGAATAACTCGTTACGAATAAAAACGGTCACTTAGGTGACCGTTTTTTGTTTTTATGGCACAATTAAAGCGTGCTGTGTGAAGCTAAAATAATAATAGACATGGCAGGATTTTAAGGAATAACACTATATAAAACCTGGGGGTAACGATGAGAAGTTTATTATTGACGACATTGCTGGCAGCAATGTTGGCGGCATGTAACAACGGTGGGCAATCTGCTGGCGCTTCAGCAGAAGGTGGCGATATCAAGGCGATACAATTTGTCACCACCCAAGATGGTCAACCTATGGAAATTGACCATAAAATGTTTGATACACCTGCTGCGAAAGAATTTTTGGCGACGGGTAAAAACCCTTATATTGGTAACGAAGAGGCGATTAAAGAAGGCAAGAAAAAGTTTAACCTGTTCTCTTGCGTTGCTTGTCATGGTGGTCATGGTGAAGGCGCTGTCGGGCCTGGCTTGATTGGCGAGAATTTCCGTTATGCGAAGAATGCAACCAATAAAGGCATGTTTGAAACGATCTGGCATGGCACCAATGGTGGCATGGGTGCAAAAGGTTTTGGCTTGATGGCGCCAGATGATGGTTTGAAGCCTGACGATGTATTGAAAATCATCGCTTTTATTCGTAGTCATGCCAAAATTACTGGTAACGAATAGTCGTGTTATTTGAGGTGTTGTGCGCGCTTGGCAGTACGGCAGGCGCGCTTTTTTATTGAAGGATTAATGTGAGCGTGACTGACGAAAATGATTTACACCATGTCATTATTGTAGGTGGTGGTGCAGGTGGCCTTGAATTGGCGACCAAGTTGGGTGACTCCTTGGGCAAAAAGAAAAAAGCAAGGATCACGTTGATTGATGCAACGCGAACCCATGTCTGGAAGCCGCTGTTGCACGAAATTGCAGCGGGTAGTATGGATCCGGATCGCCATGAGCTGGAGTATCTGGCACAGGCACATTGGCATCACTTCAAGTTCAGGCTGGGCCGGATGGATGGTCTGAATCGTGCAACACGTGAAGTGTTTTTGTCGCCGGTACATGACGAAGATGGGAATGAAATTATTGCGCGCCGTTCATTCAAATACGATACCCTGATTATCGCGGTGGGTAGTACTACCAATGATTTTGGCATTAAAGGGGCACGTGAGTATTCACTTGCCTTGGATACCCAGGCGCAGGCGCAAAAATTCCATCGCTATCTGCACAACGCATTATTGCGTGCACAAACACAGCCTGAACCATTAAAACCCGGTCAGCTTGAAGTGGCGATTGTGGGCGCTGGGGCGACGGGTGTCGAGTTGGCGGCTGAACTGCACAATACTACGCGTGAGCTCGCCGCCTATGGTCTGGATAAAATTGATGCCGATCGTGACGTCAAGATTTCTCTGATTGAAGCAAGTGACCGTATTTTGCCAGCATTACCACCCAAGCTTTCTTATGCGGTCGATGTTGAATTGCGTAAACTGCGGGTGAATGTGTTTACTGGAGAGCGTGTGACTGAGGTGTCTCCCAAAGGCATCACGACGCACAGCGGCCGTACGATTCCTGCGGAGTTGGTGGTGTGGGCGGCTGGCATCAAAGCCCCGGATTTCCTCAAGGATATCGATGGGCTGGAAACCAATCGTATTAATCAGTTGGTTGTGAATCAGCATTTGCAGACCACTCGTGATACGAATATTTTTGCGTTTGGTGATTGTGCAGCCTGTCCATGGCTGGGGCATGACGCGACGGTACCTCCACGTGCGCAAGCGGCACACCAGCAGGCTTCGCTGCTGATCAAGACGGTGAAGGCGCGTGTGGCTGGTAAAGAATCGCTGCCAGAGTTCCACTATACCGATTACGGCTCACTGGTCAATTTGGGCAAATACTCTACCGTGGGCAGCTTGATGGGTGCCGTGGCGGGGGGCAGCATGTACATTCAGGGCTTATTCGCACGCGTGATGTACCGTTCCTTGTACAAGATGCACTTGATGGCATTGCACGGTGTGCTGGCGGTGATTGTTCATACCATCGGTCGTATTATCTCAAGACGTACGGAGCCACATGTCAAATTGCATTGATTGCTAGACAGCAAAAAGGGCGCTCAGGCGCCCTTTTTTGTTGATTGTATCAAAGCTGCGTTGCGCTTATCGCCGGATATGTTTGCGATAAACCAGTGTGATCAATGACATGCTGAAGATAATAAATACCCCGAAGATGGCCACAATGGTATTAATCTCTAGCTTGGCGCCTACCATCCAGGTGTAAGCGCCCAACAGCAGCAAGATGCCTATATTCTCGTTAAAATTCTGTACGGCAATCGAGTGCCCGGCGCCGAGTAAATGATGGCCCCTGTGTTGTAATAAGGAGTTGAGCGGCACCAGAAAATAGCCTGAAAGCACACCAATCACAAATAGCAGGATCCCTGCCAGAATGGGGCTGTGGATCACCATCATGCTCATCACCAGAATCCCCATGTAAATGCCTGCCGGTAACACTTTCACGGCATTCTCCAGCTCGACATACTTGGAAGCGATGATTGAGCCGATGGCGATGCCAACGGCAAGGATGGCGATCAAATAAGTCGCTTGTTGCTGAGAGAAGCCCAATCTGACATCTGCCCACTGTAATACCACGAATTGCAAGGTGGCCCCGGCGCCCCAGAACAAAGTGGTGACGGCCAGCGAGACCTGGCCTTGCGGATCTTTCCACAGCGTCATAAAGGCATGCCAAAAATCTTTGAGCAAAAACCAGAGCGTTTTTTGCGCTACTTTGTGGTCAATCGGTACTTTGGGAATGTAGTAGTTGAACGCTGCGGCCAGCAAATATAGGCACATGATGCAGGCTATGCCCATGTATGGATTGTTGGCAGATAACGTAGAACCCAAGACCGGCCCCAGAATAATGGCGGTGACTGTAGTGCCTTCCATCCATGCGTTGGCCTTGATTAACAAATGCGATGGCAGCATTTCAGTCAAAATGCCATATTTCGCCGGCGAGTAAGCGGCAGCACCTATCCCCACCACAGCGTACGCATACAGGGGCGGCACGCCCGCCAGTGCCATCAGGCAACCGATAAACTTCAATCCATTGCTTAAAAACATGACCCGGCCTTTGGGCAGCGCATCGGCAAAGGGGCCGACAAAAGGCGCGAGCACGATATAGGAAATCACGAAAAATTCGCGTAGAAGTGGTTCGTGCCAGCTGGGTGCGTTGAGCTTTGCAAGCAGGGCAATCGCAGCAAATAGCAGTGCATTATCTGCGATTGCCGACAAAAACTGGGCAATCAGTAAGGTATAGAAGCCTTTGACCATAAGAAGCGAGCAGACGACTGTCTACAAGACCTCTGCCGCAAAGTCTGCCAGACGTGAGCGCTCACCACGTACCAGGGTGATATGCCCGTTATGCGCCCAGTTCTTGAAGCGGTCAACCACATAGGTCAATCCCGAGCTACCCTCCGTCAGGTAGGGGGTATCAATCTGGGCAATATTGCCCAGACAGACCACTTTGGTGCCCGGTCCTGCCCGCGTAATCAGCGTTTTCATTTGTTTGGGGGTGAGATTTTGTGCTTCGTCTATGATCAGAAACTTGTTGAGAAAGGTACGGCCACGCATAAAGTTCAGCGATTTGATTTTAATCCGGGTGCGGATCAGGTCTTGGGTGGCTGCACGGCCCCACTCACCCACATCTTCATCGGTTTTGTTGAGCACATCGAGGTTGTCCTCAAGGGCACCCATCCATGGCGCCATTTTTTCCTCTTCCGTGCCAGGTAAAAAGCCGATATCTTCGCCAACCGGTACCGTCACACGGGTCATGATAATTTCAGAATAACGTTTTTTATCCAGGGTTTGCGTCAGGGCTGCGGCGAGGGTGAGCAAGGTTTTACCCGTCCCGGCCTGCCCCAGCAGCGTGACAAAATCAATGTTGGGATCCATCAGCAGGTTGAGCGCAAAGTTCTGCTCACGATTGCGCGCAGTGATGCCCCACACATTGTGTTTGGGGTTCATGTGGTCCTGCACCACTTCAAGAATGGCGGTATTGTCTTCAATCTTGCGCACAATAGCATGAAACGGTTTGTTGAATTCATAAAACACGAATTCATTTACTAGCAGTGACTTGACGATAGGCCCGCTGACTTTGTAGTACATGCGGCCAGATTCTTGCCATGAATGCATGTCCTTGCTGTGCAAGTCCCAAAAGTTTTCAGGCAGTTCGCGCAGGCCGGTATACAGCATGTCGCTGTCTTCCAGTACCTTGTCATTAAAGTAATCTTCAGCCGCCACGCCCATGGCACGGGCTTTGATACGGATGTTGATATCCTTGCTGACCAGGATGACATTGCGTTTGGTGTGTTGTTTTTTGAGCGCCAGCACCACGCTGATGATCTGGTTGTCGGCCTTGCTGCCAGCAAGGCCTGGTAAATCCGTCGGCACATGTTCGGTCTGGAAAAATAGCTTGCCCGTTAAATGACGGTTGCCTTGAATGGCAAGCGGACAGCCTTCCTCAAGATTGCTTGTTTCATTGCCCCCCATGATTTCTTCAAGAAAACGGCTGGCCTGGCGTGCGTTACGTGCAACTTCGGTCAAGCCTTTTTTATTGTTGTCCAGCTCTTCCAGGGTGACCATGGGAAGGTAGACGTCGTGCTCTTCAAACCTGAATAGCGACGAAGGGTCGTGCATCAAAACGTTGGTATCGAGGACAAAAAGCTTGGTTTGTGGAGCACGGGCCATAGAAAATCACTTTTATGAGTGGGAAGACTGTATGCTGGCTAATACCTCAGCGGCATGACCATCGACTTTGACACCGCGCCATTCGCGCACAATGATGCCTTGTGGGTTGATCAGAAACGTACTGCGCTCAATGCCGCGAACCTGTTTGCCATACATGTTTTTCATTTTGATCACATTAAACGCCTGGCAAGCGATCTCATCGCTGTCCGAGATCAATTCAAAGGGAAAGCTGTATTTGGCCTTGAAGTTTTCGTGCGATTTGAGCGTATCACGCGAAATGCCAAAAATGATGGCATTGGCTTCGAGAAATGCGGCATGCATGTCACGGAACTGCATCCCTTGCGTGGTACAGCCTGGGGTGGAATCCTTGGGGTAGAAATATAGGACGAGGAACTTGCCCAAATAGTCTTTGCTATTGAATTGCAGGCTGGAGGTCGCTGGTAAGCTGAGTTCTGGAACAGGTGAATTTAACATAGTTGACATCGCTATCACTTAATCACATTGTTGATAAAAATACAAAATTAAGCAAGCACAAATCGCATATTCACCGCCTGCGATCAAGCATCTCACGAGAGGTGGATGATTATTGCGGTAATAAGATAGTAATGCGGGTACCTGTGCCTGCGCCACTTTCAAAAGACATGCTCCCGCCGAGCTCTTCGCAAACTTTAAATGCAAAAGGAATGCCGAGACCCGTGCCGAACCGTTTGGTGGTAGGGCCTGGTGTCAGTGCGTGCGGATCAGGCTTGAACGGCATGCCTGGCCCCTGGTCGATAATCACCAGGGTTAGCAAGTGATCATGTAGCGCACATTGCAGCTGAATCTCGGCGCCTTTGGGAGAAGCCTCTGTCGCGTTTAGAAGCAGGTTGTATAGCATTTGTTCCAGTAAATGCTCGTCGGTCAAAATCAATTGTTGCACCGTGTCACTGTTTTCTTGCAGCCTGATCTGCTTTTCATTCAGTTTGGGATGCAAGGTAGTGACCGCACCTTGAACGATATTGGATAGCCGCAGCTGATTGAGCATAGGCTTGATCGGATGCAGATAAGACAACAGGCTGCCGGTCCAGCGCTCAAGCCGGTCTACGGTATGGATAATGCCTTGAATCGACTCCATGGTGTCCTTGTCCAGCTGCGGGTCATCGATGACCTGCGCAGTAGCGCGGATACTCGCCAGGGGATTGCGGATGTTATGCGCCAGCATAGGCACCAACAGGCCAAGTGCCGCCTGTTTCTCGCTCTTGACCAGGGCATCGCGGCTGGCGGCCAGGTCTTCGGCCATTTTATTGATTTCGCGTGACAGCATCGCCAGCTCCTCGGCGCCAGCTTCTGGCACCTGATGGGTGAGGCTGCCGCCACTGATGGCATTGGTGGCTTGCATAATGTCATTTATCGGGCGCACGATAGACTCTTTGAGAATGCGTCTGGAATAGACAATCAGCACGCAAGCCAGTAACAGCGGCAAAGACAAAACGGCAATGGAGTTACTTCTGGCTTCATCCAACCTGTGCTTGATCTCACCTTGCTTGATCATGAGCAGGCGTTCTGCGCGCTTGGACACCTCTTCATAATGCTTGAAGATGCCGGTTTCAATATCCTGATAAATCGACTTCTGGGCATTACGGTCGGGATTGTTCTGGTAACGATAGAACAGCGCAGGCGCTTCATTCACCAGGTTGCGGTATTTGTGCTCAATCTCCATCAAGGCATCACGTTCTTCCTGGTCCAGCGCGATCGACTGCAGGCGCTCCATATGGATCAGAATCGACGTGGTGTATTGGTTGTATTCATTGAGCGCATTCGTCTCCTGCAAAAAAAATGCATCAAACAACTCTTTCATTTGCCGGTAAAGGTCGCCACGTACCAGGTAGATTTCCTGGATCACAACATTGATGCGTTGGGATTGTTTGGAGGCTTTGTCCCACAAATAGATGCCGTAAGCGCCACTGGCGACGGCGAGGACGATCAGTGCAATAAAATAGATGTCATGAAACAGCAATAATAAGCGCAGCGGCTTGTCATGTTGCCAATGGGGAGAGGAGCTTGTCTGCTTGCGCTTGAACAGCATGTGCACCTAACTGGACAGTTTGAAGCTGACCGTGACAATAATGTTATTGATTCTGCCACGTAGTATTTCATGAAAATGGGGTTTCAGCTGCGATTTTTGCGCTGCCGCCAAGGCTGCGTCATCAATGGCTTTGTTGCCGCTGGACTCGACGACTTCGATATTGGTGATATTGCCATGATCGTCAATGCTGATGCTTAATTTGACATCGCCCTCTATGCCTCTGTCTTGCGCAATCCGCGGGTAGCGCTGGTTTTTCTTCAGCTCCCTATGCGCCGCAGTTCTAAACGCATTACGCGCGGCGTCAATATCCCCTTCGCTGGGCCCAGTGGCTTTGACTGGTTCTGGTGGCGCAGGGGGCGCGGGGGGCGGCACCACGACTTCAGACTTGGTTTCACTGACGCTGGGCTTGGCGGCAATCACGGCTGGGGCTGGTGATTCCACTACGGGGCGGGGCGTTTCTACCGCTTGCTCTGGCATAGGCGACGGTTTTTGCGGCGTCACAGGTTTTTGCTCTACGGGCTTGGGTTCTAGCTTTGGAGGCTGTGGCTGCGGTTTGGGAGGGGTGGGTTTAACCACTTCAGGTTCTGCTGGTGCAGGTGGCGCGGGCGTGACAGCGGGTGGTTCTGGTTTGACCAGCTCAATCCGTATTTCTTGCTTGTTTGGGGGCGGCAGGTCGTAATCAGGTTTGGGTAGGGTAAACATGATCAAGGCATGTATCAGGAGTGAGGCAATCAGGCACCACTCTAATAAATGACTGAATTGTTTTGTTTCTTTTAAAACGGCTTGCACGCCAATATCCCTTTTGATGACCCCCAACGCAAGCCGACACTATAAGCTATTTTTGAATCTTCTTGCCAGCTTGCAGATACAAGGATGCCTTAGAAAATGCCGGTGAAAGGTTGCACTTCAACCCAACTGCCTGCGGGTAGCGGCCCTGAGGCTTCATCGAGCAAGATAAAGCAATTGGCCTGACTCATGCTACTTAAAATACCGGAGCCCTGCTCGCCTGTGGTTTTTACCTTCCAGTCTGCACCGTCCTTAAACAGGATGCCGCGCTGAAACTCGGTACGACCTGCAGCCTTTTTAATCGGGCTCACGCACGCGACCTTGAAGGAAGGTTGTGCGCACTCATGGCTTCCCATCAAGGTTTTTAACGCCGTTTGCACAAACTGGTAAAACGTAACCATCGTGGCGACCGGATTGCCGGGCAAGCCAAAATAATGCGCTTGTCCCAGCTTGCCATAAGCCAGCGGTCGCCCTGGCTTCATGTTGATTTTCCAGAACAGCACCTGACCATGGGTGGCGAGCAGTTGTTTCATGAAGTCCGCTTCCCCCACGGACACACCGCCACTGGTGATAACCACATCAAAGCGGGCGGCGGCTTGCAATAGAGTGTGCTCCAAGGCTTGGGGATTGTCGGCAACATTGCCCAGGTCCTCGACCTCTGTGCCCAGGGCTTGCAACATGCCCCACAGGCTATAGCGGTTACTGTCGTAAATTTGTCCGGCTTGTAAGGGCTGGCCTACGCTCACCAGTTCATCGCCCGTCGTAAAAAAGGCCACTTTAAGACGCCGGTAAACCTCAATCTCTGCGACACCCAGCGAGGCGAGCAAGCCCATGTCTGCCGGTTGCAACGTGTGGCCAGTAGCAAGGACGGTTTGTCCGATAGCGATGTCTTCACCCATTAGACGAATATTGGCGCCTTTGCCAGGCAGTTTTTGGATGCTGACATGCTCGCCGGTCACTGTTGCATGCTCTTGCATCACGACGGTGTCAGCGTCTGCCGGAATCACTGCCCCGGTCATGATTTTGATACAGCCACCCTCAGGAATCGTGCCGTTAAAAGGCTTGCCGGCAAAAGCCGTGCCGACGATACGCAATGGCTGCGAGGCTTCAGCGAGCCTAAAAGCAAAGCCATCCATGGCTGAATTGTTGTGACCTGGCACATTGAGTGTAGAGGCGATAGGGCTGGCGAGCACCCGTCCCAAGGCTTGTTTAATCGAAAGGCGTTCGGTCTGTTGCACAGGCGTCAGGAATTGTTGAATGTATTGTCGCGCTTGCGATACCGACATGGCATTTGGGTCATAATCCTCTGCGCCCGCCGGGTCGTGGGCCAATTGACGTAATAAATCTGGTGTCTGGTTCATAGCGATGATGATGGCCGTTCATTAATGTTAGTAAACGCTTGCTCATCTTCAAAGCTCACGAATACATGTGGATGTTGCGCTTGCCATGCGCTCACTTTGCGCTGGCCTTGCTCGAGAAAATGATCCAAATCCTCGCGCAGGGCGCGTGGCATCAGGCAGAAAACGGGGTGTGTTCCACTCTGGCTGCGTGCAATGGCCAGCCCATTGGCGTGCTTGTGCAGGTGTTGTGTTTGTTCCAGGGCAGTCTTGAGGCGGCTGACCAGATCCAGCGGCAGCAGCGGCGAATCGCAAGGGACACTCACAATCCACTCGGTGCTGGCATGATGCATCCCTGCTTGCATGCCAGCCAAAGGCCCGTCAAATTGGTCATTGGCATCGGCGACCACAGGGATGCCAAAACGCTGGTACTCGTCCAGATGGCGGTTGGCATTGATGATGACATGATTCACTTGCGGCTGGATGCGCTCCAGCACATGCGCGACCAGAGGTTTGCCCTGGTAATCCACCAGGCCTTTGTCCACGCCCCCCATGCGCAAGCCACGCCCCCCGGCAAGAATCACTGCGGTAATTTGCATTAACCACCTGTGTGCGACATAAAGCGGATCACAGCGGGTCCTGCACGCTGTAAATCAAAGTCATGGCCTTTGGGTTTGATGTGCATGCCGTGCAAAATCGCTTCTATCAGGGGCTGGTCATCGTTGGGATGCGTACGCAACAGCGGCAATAAATTCACCTGATGGTCCTGGCCCAGACATAAAAATAATTCTCCCTGGCAGGTAATGCGTACCCGGTTGCAATTTTCACAAAAATTGTGGCTATGCGGTGAAATAAAGCCGATTCTGGTCGCTTGGCCATTGACCTGCCAGTAGCGCGCGGGGCCACCTGTTTGATGGGTACTTGGCGTCAATGGGAACTTACTTTTAAGTAATGCCAGGGTGTCTTTATTGCTGACGCAGCTCTGTTCACGGTCGTGCGCCACTTCGCCCAAGGGCATCTCTTCAATAAAGCTGATATCTATGCGTTTTTGAATGGCGAAGTGCACCAGGGCTTCGGCTTCATCGTCATTGATGCCGCGCATCAATACCGAATTGAGCTTTATGTTTTCAAAACCGGCGGCGATGGCTGCTTCAAGACCGCCCAGCACTTTGGATAACTCACCTACCCGGGTGATCGCCTTGAAGCGGTCAGCCTGCAAGCTGTCGATAGAAATATTGATGCGTTTGACGCCTGCCGCCTTCAATGCCTGCGCGTATTTATCCAGTTGGCTGCCATTGGTGGTAATGACACACTCCTCCAGACCGGGCAAATGTCCAATTTCCTCAAACAGCCACAGTGCATTTTTGCGCACCAGCGGTTCGCCGCCGGTGATGCGAACTTTACGCACGCCCATACGGACAAACAATTTAACCAAGCGTGCACACTCTTCAAGTGACATGACCTCGTGACGGGGTAGAAACGTCATGTCCTCTGCCATGCAGTATTGGCAGCGGAAATCGCAGCGGTCAGTAATCGACAGGCGTATGTAGTCCACCTGTCGGCCAAACTGGTCGATCAATTGGGTGGGCAGAGTGGCTGGCGTATGCATTGCAATCATTAAAATTTAAAGTAATCAGCATTTTATGCCCTTTTTTTGCTTTAACAAGGCATAAATAGAGGATATGATGCCAGGGTGATAGAATGTAACTGAATTGTAACTCGTTAAGATGTGAGGTCGGTTTGGATAACACATTAAGCCATGAACAGCATGCGCAAATTCAAGCGCATATTCAAGCACACCAGCATGTACCGGGCGGCTTAATGCCTCTGCTACATGCGATTCAGGAGGATATTGGCTATGTGCCGGAAACCGTCTATCCTGACATTGCCAAAGCCCTGGCGCTCTCGGTGGCCGAGGTGCACGGCGTGGTGAGTTTCTATCATCATTTCCGTACGCATCCGGTCGGCAAGCATGTGTTGCAAGTCTGCCGCGCGGAATCCTGCCAGGCCATGGGTTCCGAGAAGCTTGAAGCCGAATTAAAAGCCAGGCTAGGCGTGGATTATCATCAAACCACCGCTGACGGCACACTGACCTTGCTCCCGGTCTATTGTCTGGGTAATTGCGGCTGTTCCCCGGCCGTTATGCTCGATGAAGAGGTCTATGGCCGCATGAATACGCAAAAAGTGACTGAACTGATTGCCGAGGTATGTCATGGTTAAGATCTATGTCCCAATCGACTCGACAGCACTGTCTTTGGGTGCTGAGCGTACCGCGAAAAAAATCATCCAGGAAGCCCAGGCGCGTGGCCTCAACATTACGCTGGTGCGTAATGGCTCTCGTGGCCTGTTCTGGCTGGAACCTCTGGTAGAAGTAGAGAGTGCGCAAGGGCGCGTCGCTTTTGGCCCGGTGTCGCCCGCAGATGTCGCAGGCTTGTTTGATGCCGGGTTTACTCAGCCCTTGGCAGACCAGGCGAAAGCCCATCCCTTATATCTCGGCTTGACTGAAGAGCTGGCCTGGCTCAAAAAACAGCAACGACTGACCTTTGCCCGGGTGGGGATCACTGATCCATTGTCTCTTGAGGACTACCTCGCGCATGATGGCTATCAAGGACTCAAAAATGCGCTGACCATGTCCGGCGCTGACATAGTCAAAGCGGTGACTGACTCAGGCTTGCGTGGCCGGGGTGGTGCCGCTTTTCCGACCGGCATCAAGTGGAATACCGTGCTCAATGCGCCCGCTGAACAAAAATACGTCGTCTGTAATGCGGATGAGGGCGATTCTGGCACCTATTCTGACCGCATGATCATGGAAGACGATCCGTTTGTGCTGATTGAAGGCATGACCATCGCCGGCATTGCGGTCGGCGCAACGCAGGGCTATATCTACTTGCGCAGTGAATATCCGCATGCCTTGAAAACACTGAATGAGGCGATCCGCAAGGCCAATCTTGCCGGGTATCTGGGCGAGAATATTCAGGGCTCAGGCCGAACGTTTCACCTGGAGGTGCGCCGTGCGGCAGGCGCTTATGTATGTGGCGAAGAGACTTCTTTGCTGGAAAGCCTGGAAGGCAAGCGAGGGCTGGTGCGCTTCAAGCCGCCACTGCCTGCCATTGAAGGCTTGTTTGGCAAGCCGACCATTGTCAATAACGTGATTTCGCTGGCTACCGTACCGATTATTCTGGATAAGGGTGCGCAATACTATGCGGATTACGGCATGGGGCGTTCGCGCGGCACCCTGCCTATCCAGCTGGCGGGCAATTTAAAACACACCGGCCTGGTCGAGCTGGCATTTGGTGCGACCTTGCGCGAATTGCTCTACGACTATGGTGGTGGTTCAGCGACCGGGCGGCCGATTCGCGCCGTGCAAGTCGGCGGTCCGCTGGGGGCCTATTTGCCAGAGAGTCAGTTTGATACGCCACTGGATTATGAAGAGTTTGGCAAAATCTGGGCGGTACTCGGTCACGGCGGCATCGTTGCTTTTGATGACAGTGTCGATATGGCGAAAATGGCACGCTACGCCTTTGAGTTTTGCGCCGAGGAAAGCTGCGGCAAATGTACGCCATGCCGGATCGGCTCTACCCGTGGCGTAGAGGTGATGGACAAGATTATGCTGGGCAACAATCGCGCCAAGCAAGTGCATTTGTTGCGTGATTTGTCTGACACGATGCTTAACGGTTCCCTGTGCGCCTTGGGCGGGATGACGCCTTACCCGGTCTTGAGTGCATTGAACCATTTCCCTGAAGACTTTGGATTAAGTGGTAAAGAGGCTGCAGCCTAGGCAGCAAAGGACATTATTATGGACGATATCAAGTATTCCTCTTCGCAGCCGCAATCCCTCAAGTATGACCCAGACAAGGATTACGGTACGCCAAAATCAGACAGCGCAGTGATGGTGACCCTCAATATCGATGGGGTGGATGTTACTGTGCCCGAGGGCAGTTCTATCATGCATGCGGCGCAGTTGGGCGGCGTCACCGTGCCCAAGCTCTGTGCTACCGATTCGTTGGAGCCGTTTGGTTCCTGCCGTCTGTGTCTGGTCGAGATCGAAGGCCGTCGCGGCTATCCGGCCTCTTGCACGACGCCAGTCGCCCCCGGGCTTAAGGTGAAGACGCAAACCCCTAAATTGGCGGATGTGCGCCGGGGCGTCATGGAATTATATATTTCTGACCATCCGCTGGATTGTCTGACCTGTGGCGCCAATGGGGATTGCGAGTTGCAGGACATGGCAGGTGCGGTCGGTTTGCGTGAAGTCCGCTATGGCTACGAAGGCGAAAATCATCTGGGCCAGGCCAAAGATGAGTCCAATCCCTACTTCACCTTTGATCCTTCCAAATGTATTGTCTGTTCACGTTGCGTGCGGGCCTGTGAAGAAACGCAGGGCACCTTTGCCTTGACCATTCAAGGTCGCGGCTTTGACAGCAAGGTTTCTGCAGGCAACAAAGACTTTCTGGAGTCAGAATGTGTCTCCTGTGGTGCGTGTGTGCAAGCCTGTCCGACCGCCACATTGATGGAAAAAACCGTGATTGAGGCAGGCACGCCTGAGCACAAAGTGACAACAACTTGTGCCTATTGTGGCGTTGGTTGCAGTTTTGATGCAGAAATGAAAGGTGAGCAGGTTGTCCGCATGACGCCGAGCAAAGCAGGCGGCGCCAACCATGGTCACAGCTGCGTCAAAGGCCGCTTTGCCTGGGGCTATGCGACGCATGCGGATCGCATTACCACGCCCATGATACGCAAGAGTATTCATGATCCCTGGCAAAAAGTGAGCTGGGATGAGGCAATTAATTATGCCGCCAGTGAAATTCAGCGTATCCAGCAAACCTATGGCAAAGAAGCTGTAGGCGGAATTACTTCCAGTCGTTGCACCAATGAAGAAGTCTATGTCACACAAAAACTGATCCGTGCCGTGTTTGGCGTGAATAACGTCGATACCTGTGCCCGTGTGTGCCACAGCCCGACTGGCTATGGCCTCAAGCAAACCCTGGGTGAGTCCGCGGGCACACAGACCTTCGATTCCGTGATGAAATCAGATGTGATTTTCGTCATGGGGGCTAACCCTACCGATGGTCACCCGGTGTTTGGCTCAATGATGAAACGCCGTCTGCGTGAAGGGGCCAAGTTGATTATCGTCGATCCACGTGAAATCGACCTGGTTGCTAATTCTCCCCATATTCGTGCCGACTACCATCTCAAGCTGCGGCCTGGGACCAATGTGGCCATGATTTCAGCCATTTCACATGTGATTGTGGCTGAAGGGTTGGTGCAAGAGGACTTTGTTAAAGCGCGCTGCGAATGGGATTCTTATGTGGCCTGGCGTGATTTTGCCGCCAAGCCTGAAAACTCTCCAGAAGCACTGGAAAAAGAATTGGGCGTGCCTGCCAAAGAGGTGAGAGAAGCTGCGCGCTTGTATGCCACCGGCGGCAATGCGGCAATTTACTACGGGTTAGGGGTCACCGAGCACAGTCAAGGTTCGACCGCGGTGATGGGCATAGCCAACCTGGCGATGGCAACCGGCAATGTCGGGCGTGAAGGCGTGGGTGTGAATCCCTTGCGTGGTCAAAACAATGTACAAGGCTCTTGTGACATGGGCTCCATGCCGCATGAGTTTCCTGGCTACCGTCATGTGTCTGATGATGAAACTCGGGCGCAGTTCGAGCAGGCATGGGGCGTTAAACTGAGCGCTGACCCCGGGCTGCGTATTCCCAATATGCTGGATCTGGCCGCTGAAGGCAGTTTTAAAGCGGTGTATTGTGTGGGTGAGGATATTGCCCAGTCAGACCCTGACACCCAGCACGTGACCCATGCGCTGGAGAATATGGAGTGTGTGATTGTGCAGGACTTGTTCCTGAACGAAACTGCCAAATTCGCTCATGTATTCTTCCCTGGGGCGTCCTTCCTTGAGAAAAACGGGACGTTTACCAATGCCGAACGCCGCATTTCCCCGGTGCGTAAAGTCATGACCCCCAAGAATGGGATGGAAGATTGGGAGATTACTGCCAGATTCTCGACCGCCTTGGGTTACCCCATGCATTACGCCCATGCCAGCGAGATCATGGATGAAATCGCCGCCTTGACCCCTACATTTGCTGGAGTCAGCTTCAAGAAACTGGACGAGTTGGGCAGTATCCAGTGGCCCTGCAACGACGAGGCGCCAGAGGGGACGCCGACCATGCATGTGGATGCGTTTGTGCGTGGCAAGGGCAAGTTCTTTGTTACTCAATATGTGCCCACCACCGAGCGCGTCAACCAGAAATACCCATTGATCCTGACCACTGGCCGTATCCTGTCGCAATACAATGTGGGTGCACAAACTCGACGCACACAAAACGTGGTTTGGCATCATGAGGATGTGATCGAGATTCATCCGCACGATGCTGAGGATCGCGGGATTGTTGAAGGCGATTGGGTGGGGATTACCAGCCGCGCCGGGCAGACCGTGTTGCGCGCCAAGATTACCGAGCGGGTACAACCTGGCGTGGTCTATACCACCTTCCACCATCCTGAGTCCGGTGCCAATGTGATTACTACCGACAATTCGGATTGGGCGACCAATTGCCCAGAGTACAAGGTCACGGCAGTACAGGTGTCCAAGGTGAACCAGTTGTCTGATTGGCAGAAACAGTATCGTTCATTCAGCGATACCCAGATTGAGTTGTCCGGCATGGATCCGCAGACGGTTGTTTCCTGATGAGCGAGGCCATTAAGGAGGCTGAGGCGCAATGTCGCCTGTCAGCCTATCAGGAAATGCCGATGCAGCCTGCTGAGCAGGCAGTCACGACGCTGGCGGTGACGCGCTGGCGTCAGGGCGAAGTGACTGTGGTCGCCGACGCCTTGGCGCAAGAAGTCCCGATTGCGTTTGTGTACAACGGGATATCGCATGTGGTGATGATGGCCACGCCGGCAGACCTCGAAGATTTTGCCTATGGCTTTTCGTTTACCGAAGGCATTATTACTGCGCGCAAGCAGATTTATGGTGTAGAGGCTAAAGCGATTGAGGATGATGATGGTCAATTACAAGGCATTGAGCTGCACATAGAGTTAGCCACAGAACAATTTGTTTTGCTTAAGGCGCAGCGCCGTAATCTGACTGGCCGCACGGGTTGTGGCTTATGCGGTGCAGAAAGTTTGCAACAAGTATTCAAGCATCCTGGCATGACGGCATCCGCCCCCACGACACTGGATGCGTCCGTGATAGCCACCGCGCTGGCTGGCTTGCAATCACAGCAGCCACTGCAACAAATGACAGGCGCAACGCATGCCACAGCACTTGCCGACAAACAGGGCAATATTGTGTGCGTGCGGGAAGATGTCGGCAGGCATAATGCGCTGGATAAACTGATCGGTTGCTTGTTGCGCCAGCAAGTCGAGTGGTCTGCATGCTGGCTGGATCACTGGGTGCTGACGACCAGTCGCGCCAGTTATGAAATGGTACAGAAAGTGGCGATGGCCGGTGGTCAGGTGTTGGTGGCCATGTCTGCGCCCACCGCCCTCGCCGTCAATCTGGCCAAGGAATATGGTTTTTTACTGGTTGGCTTTGCCAGAGCAGGCCAATGTGTTGTGTATAGTGGTGAGCTTGGCCAAACAAGCTAAGCTGGATAGTCACTGGAAAGCGTGTAGAGAGATGAATGTCGAAAAGTTAATTAAAATGGCTAATCAGATTGGCGATTTTTTTGAGGCAAATCCTGATGCCGAGGAAGCGCAGCGTGAAATTGCCAGCCACCTGAAAAAATTCTGGAATTCGGTCATGATCAACAGCCTGGTTAGCCATGTGCAGCAGCATCAGGGGCAAGGCTTGCATCCGCAAGTGATTGCGGCCGTGCAGCAATATGTAAAATTGTCTTGAAGTGAAAACGGCGACCTGAAGGTCTGGTCGCCGTTTTCTGTATTACTTGTGGTGTCGCTGTAATAATCTGAAAGACTCGCGATTCTGGCGGGTCTGCTCCCCCTCCCAAATGACGCGCCATTCATCCCCGGGCAACACGTGGCGTTTTCCAGGCTGGTCTTCAATCAGGTACAAATCACAGTCTGCCGGTTTTGCAGTCGCCTGGGTTTGCAGGCGTATCTTGGCATGATAGTGCAATAACTCCTCTTGCGAGCTGCCTATATTTTGCGCATAAATACATTGGTAATGCGTGGGCAAATGCTTGCGCAAGTCTTCAAACAGGGGCTGATAGGTGCGCGCCGCTTCTATCATCGGGAGCCAGAGACTCATGAATACGGTCCAGGCACAGGTCATGCCGATGGCCCAGTTCGTGGCGCTGGATCGGTTGGAGTGTTTGGAACGCAAGACAATGGACAACCAGATCAGGGTCACGGCTACCGCAATCGCACCGTAGAGCAGGCTGAATGGAATCATTTGCAGGCCGGACAGGTAGCTCAGACGCTGATACAGTTTGACGGGGGTGCCATTGAGCATGGCCCACCAACCCAGCCAGGCAATGGCAATTAACAGGCCAAACAAGATCAATCCAAACCAGTTTAAGGCACCCGCTGCGCCACGTTTGAGCGTTTCTATGCTGCCAGCTGCCAGCACGGTCAGCGGGACCAGCAAGGGCAAGGCATTCACTTCACTGCGGTCGCTATAAAAGCCGATCAGTACAAAGGCCACGGTAAAAAAGATCAGTCCCAATTGAAAGCGGTAGGTGCTCAGCACGCTCTGGCGAAAGCGCCAAACGCCCCACATGGCAAAAGGGAGTGCTGGCCAGGCATACCAGGCCAAGGTGCGGACAAAGTAAGCATGCTTTGTCGGGAGTTGCACTTGCCATTGCGATTGCCACCAGGTCTGCCAAAGTTCGGGAGCCCATTGCTGGCATAGCGAGCACCACAGCCAGATGCCAGGTACTGCAAGCAGCACGCCTGCCAGTAAGGCCTGGGATTGTGCACGATGTTGACGAATGGCAGTCAATAGCAGCAGGCAAACCGTCGTCCCGATAATGGTGAGTGCAGGCAATACGCCACCCGCCAGAAATGAGATCAGCAAGCCTGCTCCTAGCAAACCTGCAGCACGTAATGGCTTGCGGATGACGAGTGCCAGGGCGTAAAACGCCATGGTGATGCCACTCAAAGCCGCCACGGCCGGCATCATGGTGTGTGCGCTCACCACCAACCCCAGGCAACCTATGAAAATGAAATTGGTTTGTCTGCCAACACCAAAGTTCCACAGCTCCCGCCCACTCAAGCCCATCATGATCAGTGTCAGCAACATCCAGACACCAACACTCAGTCGGGCTGCATCATGTATAGGTAAAAATGGGGAGAGCAGATGCGCAAAACCAGTTGCGACCCAGTAAAACAAGGGCGGGGTTTCCAGGGCAGGGTGGCCTGCCGATACTGGCGCAATCCAGTAGCCTTCGGTCCAGCTTTGCATGGACAGGAACGGATGTTCAAACAGGCTTTGGACGATACTGGCCGTCTGCGACTCGAACGGCTTCCAGGGTGAATGCCCTATCAGGCCCACGCACAACCAGATGGCACAGAGCAGGATCAGCAAATGTGTTTTTGCCCGCTCACCGACCTTGGCGCGCGGGGTAGCCATGTTTTCTTGCCAGTCGTGGTCAATGTAAAACTGCATGGTGGAATACAGATCGCGAAGTAAACGCCCTTAACAAGAACAGATCATTCAGCTCAAGCTTAATGCCTATAGATTAAAACAAAAAAGGCAGCCATGCTGCCTTTCTGGACGATCTTCGCCGAAATTACATGCCGTATTTTTGGCGGAATTTCTCAACGCGACCAGCGGTGTCCACGATCTTCTGTTTACCAGTGTAGAACGGGTGGCACTGTGAACAGACTTCAATGTTCAAGTCTTTACCGTTAGTAGAACGGGTTTTAAATTTGTTGCCACAGCTACATGTGACGTTGATTTCCGGGTAATTTGGGTGAATATCAGCTTTCATGCTTTCTCTCTAATCTTAAGCAGTTGCAGTAAACGCGCGATTATCTATGAATTCTTCTGCTTTATCAAGCACAATCTCAAAAATATTTGTATCGTTGGCAGCATTAGCCGCGACGCATACTGTCAAAAAAGTCGTTGTTGCTCTTGGTGGCCTTGATTTTATCAAGCAAGAACTCCATCGCCTCGAGGTCGTCCATGGGGTAGAGCAATTTGCGCAATACCCAGATTTTCTGCAATACATCTTTATCCAGCAACAGCTCTTCGCGGCGGGTGCCGGACTTGTTGACGTTGATCGCCGGATAAGTACGTTTCTCGGCCATGCGTCTATCCAGATGGATTTCCATGTTGCCGGTGCCCTTGAATTCTTCGTAGATCACATCGTCCATGCGTGAGCCGGTATCAACCAGCGCCGTGGCGATGATGGTCAGCGAACCGCCTTCTTCGACGTTACGTGCTGCACCAAAGAAGCGCTTGGGTTTTTGCAGGGCATTGGCGTCCACACCACCAGTCAAGACCTTGCCGGAAGACGGGATCACCGTATTGTACGCACGCGCCAAACGCGTGATGGAGTCGAGTAGGATGACGACATCTTTTTTGTGCTCAACCAGGCGTTTGGCTTTTTCCAGCACCATTTCAGCCACTTGTACGTGGCGGGTGGCCGGTTCGTCAAAGGTTGAAGCCACCACTTCGCCACGCACTGAGCGGGTCATCTCGGTCACTTCTTCCGGGCGCTCGTCGATCAGCAATACAATCAGAATACAGTCAGGATGGTTGGCCGTAATCGCGTGTGCAATATTTTGCAACATCACCGTTTTACCGCTTTTAGGGCTGGCGACCAGTAAGGCGCGCTGACCTTTACCAATAGGTGCAATCATGTCGATCACACGGCTGGTGATGTTCTCTTCACCGCGGATATCGCGTTCCAGCGTCAGTGGGATGGTCGGGAATAGCGGGGTCAGGTTCTCAAACAGAATCTTGTGTTTGGTATTTTCGGGCGCCTCGGCATTGACGCTGTCTACCTTGACCAGCGCAAAGTAACGTTCGCCTTCTTTAGGCGTGCGGATTTCACCTTGAATGCTATCACCTGTGTGCAGGTTGAAGCGGCGAATCTGTGAAGGGGAGACGTAAATGTCGTCGGGACCTGCCAGGTAGGAGGTATCGGGTGAGCGCAAAAAGCCAAATCCGTCAGGCAACACTTCCAGCGTGCCATCACCAAAAATGCTGTCGCCCTTTTTTGCCTTGTTTTTAAGGATGGCAAAAATGAGATCCTGCTTGCGCATACGGCTCGCATTTTCAATGTCGTTGGCGATCGCCATTTCGACCAGTTCGGTCACAGGAAGGTGTTTAAGGTCGGATAGGTGCATGAATAACTCGCAAGATTGAAAAACATCTGAGAGATTGAAAAGGAAACCCGGTTTCGCAGACGTTGAAACCGGGTAAAGAAGTTAGATGTTGCTGTCGATGAACGCGCTGAGTTGAGATTTGGACAAGGCGCCCACTTTGGTGGCTTCAACATTGCCGTTTTTGAATAACATCAGTGTAGGAATGCCACGGATACCATATTTAGGCGGTGTGTTCTGGTTGTCATCAATGTTGAGCTTGGCAACTTTCAGGCGACCCGCATACTCTTTGCTGATCTCATCCAAAATCGGCGCAATCATCTTGCAAGGTCCGCACCATTCTGCCCAGTAATCAACCAGTACCGGAATCGTGGATTGCAATACTTCTTGTTCAAAGCTGGCGTCGCTTAAATGGGTAATGTTGTCGCTCATTATTGCCTCTTAAGATTGGTGAAGGATGTAAGTCAATAGTAGACAGGGTATCAACAGAAAAATTCTGAATGTGTTTGACTAAATATTGTTTAGGCTAAACGTTATTTGAATCAGTTGAATCAATTGTTTTTGAATGAGTAATTTGCTGAAAACTGAAATTACTAAAAAGATTGCAGCTAGTATAGCAACAGTTTTCAAGCATAATCAAGTTTTTCCCTGCATTATTGTTTGTAAATGCGGCGTATCTTCATTAAAAACAAGAGGGCTTGATGTTATTTAACATGTTGCGCATCGGATGGCTGAGTCTATGGCTATTATCAAGCATGAGCGAGACCCAGGCGCAGGAGGCAACCAAGGACTGGGTGATGCAGGATATGGCTGGTCATAAACATCAGCTTTCCCATTACAAGGGGCGTTGGCTGGTGGTGAATTACTGGGCCCCCTGGTGTCCGCCCTGTCTTGAAGAAATGCCTGAACTGGTGACGTTTTATGATGCCCATGTTAATCAAAACGTGATGGTGCTCGGGGTGGCGGTCCAGTATGAGTCTGTGGCCTCAGTCAAGAAGTATGCCGATGATATGCTGATTTCTTATCCGGTGGTGCTCGGTGAGGCGCAAAAGCCGACGGCTCACAAGCCTGAAGTTTTGCCCACCACCTATATTTATGCGCCAGATGGCCGCTTGTATCAAGTTAAACGCGGCGCGTTGAGTCGCGCCTGGTTAGAGCAGTTACTCAAGGAATCCGCGTTTAATGTCCCCGTAAAGCCCTAGTCTAAATGTTGACTGCTTCGCCGGCTGGGTTGATCACGCTCAACTGGTTCTCTTTTGCAAACTGCATCAGCTGCTCAAAGCCAGCCGGATTCACGTCTTTAAGCTTCATATCCACAGACAGGCTGCGTACATTGTTGACCAGTTTGGGTTTCAAATAGGGCGAGTAGCGCAGCTTCTTGTCAACGCCAAAGCTGGCATAGGTGCTGCACATACGGTCTACCCAGTCGCTCGGGCGGAAAGGTTTCCCCGCCAGTGTGATGCCTTGAATAATAATTTCCTGAGTTTCCATGCGGATTCCTTAAAAAATACAAATTAATAGTCAGGGGTAAGCGTTATCAGTACGAGCACTGGGATGCATAAAAACCTCACAGAAGGACTGCAATGTTTGCGCATCGCGACTGATGCCGCCTATCCTTAGTTGGTATATTCGAAAACTTTGACCACCTTGCTCACGCCTTCGGTGCTTCTGGCGATTTCGACGGCATCATTGGCCTCTTTTTCAGAAACGATGCCCATCAGGTAAACCACACCGGCTTCGGTCACGACTTTAACGACATTGGCCGGAAACAGATTTTCGCTGACAAAACGGGCTTTGACCTTGGTGGTGATGTAAGCATCATTGGTGCGGTCACTGATAGAAGAGGCAAAGCCTATGGTTAAGGCATTGTGTATGCTGCGTACGTTTGAGATTTCGCGGGTCAGCGTTTCAGCCTGGGCTTGTTGTCCGGCGTTAGGCACTTCGCCAGTCAGCAACACGATGCGGTTATAGCTGGTCACATTGATATGTGAAGCTTTATCCATATATTGCGACATGCGCTTCATCGTTTTGAGTTCAATATTCTCGTCTTCAACATAAATGCCTGAGGTGCGACGGTCTGCCGCCATTGAGCCACCGACTGCGGCACCGCCAACGACAGCCGGGAAGCAGCCTGTCAATTGCACGGTCAATAATACCAATGCGATCAGTGAGAGTTTTTTTGTCATGAGAATTCCTTGTGATGACTAGGTGAAACAAACGGATGAGCTAATGTGACAGGCATTCAAGCATAAAATTCTACGCTTTTTATGTGTCGATTGCATTACGAATCCATTCTGGCGATTGGTAGCGGCTGTTGTCAAACAGAATGGCATCAAACCGGCATGGCGGCTGGCGGTCCAGGCTTTGCAGGTAATACTGCGCGGCGCGCAGCAGTTTTTGCTGCTTGTGGTAGTGAATACTGTCGGCCGCACTGGTGAATGCCCGGTTGCTGCGTAAGCGCACTTCTACAAACACCAGCGTATTCTTTTCGTGCATGATGAGGTCAATTTCGCCATAGCGGCAGCTGTAATTTTGTGTCACCAGGGTAAGGCCCTGCTGTTGCAGAAAGCGCACTGCGGCTTGTTCCGCAGCCAATCCCTGATTGTTTTGATTCAGCTTCATAGGGTTCTCACCAGAATAATGCCTGCATTTGGGTTGTTGAATACGCAATGAAACAACTTAGCGAAATGCCTGCGATGGCATAAAATAGCGCGATGACAGAGTCAGGCACATTATATGTAGTTGCGACGCCTATCGGCAATCTGGGCGATATCACGCAGCGCGCAATCAGCACATTGCAGCTGGTGGATGCGATTGCCGCAGAAGATACCCGGCATACGGTGGGGTTGTTAAGGCATTTGGGCATCAGCAAGCCTTTACTGGCGGTACATGAACACAACGAGCAGCAATCGGCACAAGGCTTGATCAAGCGTCTGCAGGCTGGGGAGTCGATTGCTCTGGTGACCGATGCCGGTACACCTGCTGTCAGTGATCCTGGTGCGCTGGTAGTACACGCGGTGAGGCAGGCAGGATTGGCGGTGGTGCCGATTCCAGGCGTGAGCGCCGTGATTACGGCATTGTCGGCCGCAGGCATCACCCAGTCCGGTTTTTACTTTGAGGGTTTTTTGCCCGCCAGTGGCTCGCAGCGGCGCAAGCGGTTAGAGATATTGAAAACGCTGCCAACCACGCTGGTTTTTTATGAGGCACCGCACCGTATTGTGGAGTGTGTCACTGACCTGGCCGCTGTGCTGGGTGGTCACCGTCAGCTGACGCTGGCGCGCGAGCTGACCAAGACCTTCGAGACCATACACACCTGTGGCTTGGCCGAAGCGGTCGCCTGGTTGCAGGCAGACCCCAACCAGCAACGTGGCGAGTTTGTCTTGCTGCTACATGCTGATGTGCAGGAAAAAGCCGAAGGCCTGGATGACGAAACATTAAGGATACTGCAGCGCCTGTTACAGGAGTTGCCCCTCAAGCAGGCGGTGGCACTGGCAACTGATATCACTGGCCAGAAAAAAAATGAACTCTATGAAGCGGCGCTGGCGTTTAAGGCCGCCAATACTCATGAATAAAGGTATGAATGCATGACAACCAAAATTACCCTCACCCGTCCCGATGACTGGCATTTGCATCTCAGAGACGGCGAAGGCTTGAAAGCCGTATTGCCGGATACGGCTAAACAGTTTGCACGCGCCATCGTGATGCCCAACTTGCGGCCACCTGTGACCACCGCCGAGGCCGCGCTGGCTTACTATCAGCGCATTAAACAAGCCTTGCCAGCCGGCATGGTGTTCGAGCCCTTGATGACGCTGTATCTTACAGATAATACGCCTGCCAGTGAAGTTGCTGCGGCACGTCAATCTGGGGTGGTGCATGCGGTCAAACTGTATCCGGCGGGCGCGACGACCAACAGTGACTCAGGCGTGACCAGCCTGCAAAAATGTGCAGCCGCATTGGCCGAGATGGAAAAGCAGGGCATGCCCTTGCTGATACACGGTGAAGTCACCGATGGTGATGTCGATGTGTTTGACCGTGAAAAAGTATTTATCGAGCGCCATTTGCAACCGCTGCTCAAGGATTTTCCTGGCCTTAAAGTGGTGTTTGAGCATATCACCACGCAAGACGCCGCCGAGTTTGTGGCGGCCGGGCCAGCCAATCTGGCCGCCACCATCACCGCCCATCATTTGCTGATGAACCGCAACGCCATGTTTACTGGTGGTATCCGTCCGCATCATTACTGCCTGCCGGTGCTCAAGCGCGAAACGCATCGCGCCGCACTGGTCAAAGCCGCGACCTCCGGTTCGCCCAAATTCTTTTTGGGGACAGACAGCGCACCACATCCAAAATCTGCCAAAGAGGCCAGCTGTGGCTGCGCAGGCATGTATACCGCGCATGCGGCGATTGAGCTATACGCCGAAGCCTTTGAAGAGGCGGGCGCGCTGGATAAGCTCGAAGGTTTTGCCAGCTTTTATGGCCCGGATTTTTACCATCTGTCACGCAATACTACTCAGGTGACCTTGCACAAACAAAGCTGGGTGGTGCCTGAGAGCATTCCTTTTGCGGATGATGCGCTGGTGCCCTTGCGCGCCGGGCAGACTGTGGCATGGAAGCTGGTTTAAAGTTGCCAGTTGATCGGCGCTTGGCCCTGTGCAGCCAGATAGGCATTGATTTTGGAAAACTGGTGATTGCCAAAAAAACCACGGTGCGCCGAGAGTGGTGAAGGGTGCACCGATTTTAAAACCAGATGTTTATTGGGGTCTATCATGGCCCCTTTCTTTTGTGCGTAGCTGCCCCACAGCACAAACACCAGGCCTGTCCGCAGTGCATTCAATGCAGCAATCGCCGCATCAGTAAACTGCTCCCAGCCACGGTTCTGGTGCGAACCGGCATTGGCCATTTGTACCGTCAGGGTGGCATTCAGTAACAGCACCCCTTGATCCGCCCAAGGTGTCAGGTCGCCACTCCCGCTCATGCGCACCCCAAGATCGGCTTCAATCTCTTTAAAAATATTCATGAGTGATGGAGGAAGTGCGACGCCCGCAGGCACGGAGAAGCTTAGGCCATGGGCTTGCCCCGGCCCATGGTAAGGGTCCTGGCCGATAATCACCACGCGTACTTTATCGAAGGGCGTGTGATTAAAGGCATTAAAAATCAGGGGGCCTGGCGGGAAAATGGTTTTACCGGCCGCTTTTTCCTGTTGCAAAAAAGCCTTGAGCGAGTGCATATAAGGCTGATCGAATTCTGCGCCAAGCACGGCTTGCCAGGTCGGGTCCAGCTGGCCGGGTTTTTCTGTTGAGGTCATGAGCATTCAAGTCCAGGATAATTTCGCACATTATAGGGTGTTCGTTCAGGCATGGTAAAATAGCACTGAAGCCAACCAGACAGTCGCCGCCTGTGCAAACAGGGGGAGGAAAGTCCGGGCTGCACAGAGCGGGATGACGGCTAACGGCCGTACGCTGAAAGCTGGCAACAGTATAAGGCGAGGAATAGGGCCACAGAGACGAGTAAGCCTCTTTAGTGAGGTGGATGTGAAACGCGGTAACCTCCATCTGCAGCAATATCAAATAGGCTGGCATTTTACGCAAGTAATAAGGCGTGGCTCGCGCTGCCAGCGGGTAGATAGCTTGAGCGTGTGAGTAATTGCACGCCTAGAGGAATGACTGTCAGCTACGCAAGTAGTTACAGAACCCGGCTTACCGGTTGGCTTTACTTTTTATTTCGCGATCACTTTCCAAGTGGTTGCTTCCTTGGCCGTAGATCAGGCCGCCTCACCCATCTATCCCTCAATGAGTCATGTGCTGTGGGCTGTTAAAGCATGCTGGGCCTCGACGGGGCTCTTCCTGACGCAGATGAAGACGCTTCAATCAACAATATAGTAGAGTCTCTACAACGGCTTGATATTCCTTTTAGTTCTACGGGAAGGTATTCGCGGGCTGTCACAGTTGCGGTGATTGATTTTCGATCAGTCTGGCGTTTTGCAAAGACGTGTTAAGGGTAGTCTGGCAGGTAGCCTTTGAAGCTGTGCGTTCGCGAGACTTTCTTGTATAGTTTGCGTATTAATCAATAAAAACGGTGATGGATGATGGGGATGTTGAGTAGCTTGGGCAGGGGGATCATAGCGATCATGATCGCTGTGCTGTCCATTGGCTTGGTGCAGGCCTCTCCTCAATCGATAGAGGGTGTCTGGTCGCTAGTCCATGCCTATAAAGGCGGGCAAAGTCCCCAGCAGTTTCTCTCTGACCCACTGCGTCAAAAGTACGCGCCTGTTGCGACGGTGAGTCCGAGAGGCGGGCATTATCTTTATATTGCTTCGTTTGAAATCAAGACAAACAACGCGTATGTGGTTGATTTCAAAAATACCAGTACCATAGAGTATTTCCAGCATCAGGTGTATGACGAGCAAGGGCATGAGGTGGCGAAGCTGGAAGGGGGGATTGGCCGTCGAATTGAGAATCCCTTTTTCTTGAGGCATGGCCGCAGTGTCAATCTGGCACCAGGCAAATATGTCTTGGCCACGCAACTGATCTCTACCAATTATTTGGCGATTCCCGAGCCCTATTTAGATGATGAGGCTAGCTACATGCATGCCATCAAGCGTGGAAATGCGCTGACGCTGTTTGGTTTGGGGGTCTTTTGGGGGTTGGGCATCTACTATACGGTACTGGCGACCAGCCGTAATCGTAAAGTGGAAGCCATGTATGCCATTTTTATTGCGGGTAATTTTCTTTTTAACAGTGCCGCCCTGCTTGTCCTTTCCGACCTGTTTAATCTTCACTCCATCTATTGGGCTTCGATGCCTATCCTGTTTTCCAGTATTGCGTACATCCTGTTTGTGATGCATTTGCTGGAAATCAACCCGTATCAACACAAGCGACTCTATGCGGCGGGGCGGGTGATTTTGGTGGTGATGGTCTTGTTTTTGTTGTTGGCCATTGCTTTCCCCAATTGGGCATTGGAGTTTTGCCGCTATGAAGTTGGGCTGTTTTTATGTTATGGACTGGCTACGGCCATCAGGCAAAGCCAGCGTAAAAATGCCACTGCCAAACGCTATTTAATCGCGATTAGCCTGTTTTTTGTGTCGGGGATTATTACGATCAGCCTCAGCAAAATGCATCAACAGTTTGATTTGTATATCGAACATCTGGGCTTGGTGAGTGTGGCCATTGAGGTGGTATTGCTTGCATTGGTGCTTTCTTTTCAATTTGCCCAATTGCATAAAGAAAAAGAAGAGGCATTAGAGGCGCTGGGCATGACGGAGAAAGTAGCCAATTCGGATGCTTTAACCAGCCTGCCTAATCGCTATGCGTTTGTAAAAGCGCTGGATCGGCTACCCATGCAGAGTAGCCTGACCTTTATTGATCTGGATGGACTTAAGTTTTATAACGATCATTACGGGCATGCACGTGGAGATGAGTTGCTGATCTGCTTTGCAAAAAAATATCAGCATTATTTAGGCAGTACGCTCATCTTGTATCGATTGGGTGGGGATGAGTTTGCCGTATTAAGTCACAAAGGTGAGGTGGTCGTTGTAGAGCAGGCGCTGCAAGAGGCGGTTGAAAATATGCGTCGTGAGGGGTTTGAGTTTTCCGGGGCCAGCGCAGGGTCCGCCTATTATTATGAGGTTGATAATATCTCTGAGTTTATGCGTTTGGCGGATATGCGCATGTACGAAAATAAGCGCGTGCGCAAAATACAATAACAAAACAAGAGCCGTCACACGGCAAGATCAGTTGCGCTAAGGATGCCATGTTCATCAGTGCGCAGCATTGGGGCAACACATTGTTAGCCAATCAAGGGGGAGTTTATGTTTGCAGCTGCAACAACACGTTCTGCGCTGGTGATGACCATTTTGGCGATGATACTCATCCCATTGATCTCATCCTGGTTTGCTTATCCATCTACGCATCTTCCGCCTGGCTTCGGTATTTTTCCGCCGCAGTTTGTTGAAGACCCGCCTGGCTTTAATTTGATCGTGTTTGTTGTCATTGCACTGCTCGAAGCTGCGGTCGCGATTTTTTTAATCTTCCCGCAATGGTTTGGCTTTAAGCCGGTCGCACCTTCTCCGCAGCCTGTCCAGAGCGCCCTGCCTTGGTGGTTTTGGGCCGGGATGGTGGTCACGCTGTTTTTCTGGTGGTTGATGTGGGCGCGTACGACTCCGTTTGGTGATCTGGTGTATTACGCGTTCACCCCCATGTGGTGGGGATTTATCTTTGTGCTCGATGGCCTGACATTTCGCTATGCGGGCGGCTACTCGCTGTTTGCCAGCCGCCCCAAGACATTTCTGATCAGTGCGGCTGTCTCGCTAGGCGGCTGGTATTTCTTTGAGTATTTTGATTATTTTGCTTTAGGTAACTGGTACTACCCCAATACAGATGATATTCCTGCATTAAGCCATGCCAAGATCGTATGGATTTTTCTGTTTGCGTATACCACGGTGTGGCCGGCGATTTTTGAGTGGTATACCTTGCTCAATGCGTTTCCAAGATTTGTCGCACGCTATGCACAAGGTCCTGCGCTCTCACTGCCGGCCAGGCCGATGTTATATCTGAGTTTTGTCTTGTTGGCCGCCGTACCGTTTTGGCCATATCCATTATTTTGGGCCATGTGGATTGCGCCTTTAATCGGCATTAGCGCCATATTGATGCTGCTGGGCATCTGGACGCCATTTACCGATGTCGCAAAAGGCAATTGGAGTCCAGTGCTATTAATGGCGCTGAGTGCCATCATTAACGGCTTGTTCTGGGAGGTGTGGAACTATGGTAGCGCGCATCCCGTATTGCCGGTCACCAACCCTAATTATTGGGTATACGATATCCCTTACGTGAATGTGATACATATTTATGTCGAAATGCCGCTGCTGGGCTTTGCCGGGTATTTGCCGTTTGGGGTGCTCGCCTGGGTCATATTTCTCTGGGCGGGCAAGGTATTTGGATTTAATACTGACATTCTCAAGAGCGGTCAGGGACATTAAGGGCTTGCGCCATTGTCCAGTGAAAGTCATCTGGCAGGTTAAGCTGAACTCAGCTTAACCTGTGTCTGTTTACCACTGTTTGCTCAGCATCATGTGCAGGAAAAAACCGCCGTTATTCGCTTCGGTATTTTGTCCGAACACATTGCTATTGTAAGTCACGTCTTTGGGCAGCAGCCATTCGATACCACTGGTGATTTTCCAGTTGGCATCAAGCTTGCGAGCCATGCCCAGCGTGATGTGTTGTTCTAGGGTCGCCGCCAGCAGCGCGCTGGAATTTTGCCTGGGGACCGGATTCTTACCATAGTTGTAACCTGCATATAGCGTCGTTTTGTCGTCGTAGCGATAGGCCGCGCCCAGGGCATAGACCAGTTGATCATGCCAGTTCTGCGGGTTGACCGTTCTCAGTTGACTCGCTGCTGATGAGTTGTCAGGATCTTGCCAGGTGGTGGTGACATCCTTAATGGCATCGCTCCATTGTATCCAGTTGATTTTGGCGGAGAGCAGCCAACGGTCATCCGGTTTGAATGCAGCACCAATTGCTACCTCGCGCGGCAGAGCAAAGCCCTTAATGCTCAAGTCACGATAACGGACCACCCCAGATGCGCCATTATTCACCAATGATGTCCCGCCAGTCAGTGGCAATTCTGTTTTTTCGGTGTAGCTAAAGCCCAGTGTCCATTGCTCATCCAGTCGATATTGCACGCCTACCTTAAACCCTGGGCGTATCGTATCTGCACCTTTGTTTTTAAACCCTGAAAATACGTTCGGGACAGAGGTGTTGTAAAAAAAACCTTGCTTGATGCTGGCGTAATTGATGCTCAGTACGGCGCCGACGGATAAACGGTCATTCACCTGGCAAGCCATGCCCGGCGTGATTTTGGCGATACCAAACAAAGAGTACATTTCGTCATTGGTGCCAAACGGCGTGTTGATATGCTTAAACACCGCCCCGGCCCCGCCTTGGGTAAAAAAGCCGATGCCCGCAGTACAGGGTAGATCCTCCAGTGCTTGTGCATATCCGCCACCAGCCAATAAGGTATAACGATTATCTGCGTGTTGGTCGTTGCGCGCGTCAACCTGTTCGAGATGGGTGGTGCGCAGCACTGAGCCGTAAGCATCGAACTGCTTGCTTTTGATTTGCACCAGCCCGGCCGGGTTGGTATTCAGTGCGCTGGTATCCCGTGCCACAGCGGTATCCGCTCCGCCCATCAGGGTGGATTCAGCGCCGTAACCAATGAGCAGAATGCCATTGGTTGCCCGCACTGGCAGGCTCAGTGCCATTAAAAGGAGTGGGAGTAAACGGATTGTGCGGAATATCATCGGTGGCATGACTGGGGTCTAATTTTGGCTAGGGTCTAATTGATAAGTTAACTTTTTAACTATGTATTCTGACCCGCCAGTTATACCGCTTTTACAGCCTATTTGATTGGGCGATTAAACAGGGATGCATGGGCCAATTTTGCAAAAGCATATCTTTTTTAAGGAAGTTTTCCTATATGTTTATAGCGGTAATCATTGCTGAGTGGTCTGTTTGAGAGGGCCTTAGGCTAAATAAGCGCATGTCAGGCATTGTTAATGGTTTAGCGTCAGTCGTATTCTTTGGTTAGAGCCGCTGGTTTGTGTTCCCGTTGCCAGGCATCCAATAGGGCTTCCATTCTCTGCTGGTGGTAGCCACGCACCACTTCTCCTGCCACTAATAAGACGGGGACGCCATTTGCCGCTAGCCGCTGGTATTGGCTGCGCGCTTCTTCTGAGGTTTCGATATTCATTTCCTTATAGGGAATGCCTTTCGTTGCCAGCAGTGCGCGCGTTTTTTCGCAATAGGGGCACCAGTCGGTGGCGTAGAGCACCACTTGCCCATGGCTAAAATCTGGTGGCGGGTTCAGGTAAAACCACCAGGTATGCCATTGCATGGCCAGCAAAATCGCTGTCCCTAAAATCAGGAAATTTAAGCGTGGGGAAAGTTTCATCAAAAGAGTGTATGTGGGATGGCGGGCATGCTTGCCTAGACCTGTTTTTTACCTAAAAAATCGCCAGAAAATACTGTTTTTTAATTATTCAATAATTTCAATGAGATAGCTATCCTTATTAAACAACTTTGTGTATTAATTGCGCCAATGCGTTGATTTGAATTGCTTTGTTAAAATGCTCTAAGTCATTGTCTTTAAAAGAGATTTTTTCACCCAAAGTGCTTGCCAAGCACTTTTTTTTTATCTATAGTGTGCAAAAGGGTGATTTTGTGTTGAATTGTGGGAAATTATTCCTTTTTCAACAAGAAATAGGGTTAAGGATCAAAATTGATGTTTCGCGGGGCGGTACAGTTGAGTTTGGATGCGAAGGGGCGGCTAAGTGTGCCGGCCAAGCATCGTGACGCCCTGACGGCCGGTGGGCAGGGGGAGGTTGTGCTGACTGCGCATCCGCACCGTTGCCTGATTTTGTATCCCAAAGCAGCTTGGGAGCCGATTGAGTCCAAGCTGACCAGTTTGTCCAGTTTTAATCCTCAAACCAGTGGTATTCAGCGCATGATCGTCGGTCAGGCAGATGTGATGCATCTGGATTCTGCGGGCCGCTTGCTGGTGAATGCTGTACTGCGCAAATTTGCCAAGCTCGACAAGGAAGTGATGATGGTCGGGCAGGGTAGTCATTTTGAATTGTGGGATCTGGCCGCATGGGATCAGCAGCTGGAAAGCCTGATGGCGGCGGATCAATTGCAGATTCCACAAGAACTCGAAGGATTCTCGCTATGACGCGGGGCGCGAAGTCAGCGCCCGCGTCCTTGACGGAAACGTCAGTGTCACCAGCCGCCGCCAGTCATATCACCGTGTTGTTGCATGAGGCGGTGGATGCCTTGAATGTGCGGGCGGATGGCGTGTATGTGGACGGGACGTTTGGCCGTGGCGGACATAGTCGCCGCATTCTTTCCCAACTGGGTAGTGAAGGCCGTTTGATCGCGCTGGACCGTGATCTGGCGGCTGTTGCGCATGGGCAGGCGATTGCTGATGCGCGTTTTAGCATGGTGCATGCACATTTTTCCTCCATGGCGGGGGTGCTTGAGTCGTTGGGTGTGCAGGCGGTGGATGGCATTTTGCTCGATCTGGGGATTTCGTCGCCACAGATTGATGAGGGTGAGCGTGGTTTCAGTTTCCGTTTTGACGGGCCGCTGGATATGCGTATGGATCAAAGCCGCGGCAAGACTGCGGCGCAGTGGCTGGCTGAAATGCCAGAAAAACAATTGGTGGAGGTGATTAAAGATTATGGTGAAGAGCGGTTTGCTAAGCAGGTTGCAAGGGCGCTTGTTAAAGAGCGCGAAGATGGGCATGCCATCACCACTACAGGACAACTTGCCAAGATCGTGGCAGGCGCCATCCCCAAGAATGAGCCGGGCCAGAACCCTGCAACGCGCACATTTCAGGCTTTACGGATTTTCGTCAATCAAGAGCTTGAGGAACTCTCGCTAGTGTTGCCGGATTGCTTACGTTTGTTGCGCCCGCAAGGGCGTCTGGCGGTGATCAGTTTCCATTCGCTGGAAGATCGCATCGTCAAACGCTTTATTCAGTCGGAAGCCGATCGCGACAACCTGCCCGCAGGCTTGCCTGTACGCGCCAAGGACTTGCCACAACCACGCATGATGCCCGTGGGCAAGGCGATCAAGCCAAGCAAGGCTGAAGTGGCAGCAAATGTACGTTCACGCAGCGCGGTTTTGCGCGTGGCTGAACGCACCACGGTGCAGTAGTTAAATGATGCCATCGTTTGAACAAGGCTTAGACCAGTGATCCGGCTCAATTTGATTTTGTTTGCATTGACGATTGCGATGGCGCTGGGTGTGGTCACGGCACAATACAAGGCGCGCAAACTGTATTTTGAGCTGGACCGGCAAGAAATGCTGACCAAACAGTACATGACCGAGTATGACCAGTTGCAAATTGAGCAGAGCACCTGGGCCATGCATTCGCGCCTGGAAGAGTTTGCGACCACCCGGTTGCATATGCACAGCCCGAGCATGCAGCAAACGCAGGTCATTCTGCTGGATGCGCCAGCGGCGCCCTGAGCAGGCGTGACGAGGATCAACAGTCATGTTGCTTAAGGAAAGCCAACACAAGCTGGTCAAGCTGCCGGCCTGGCGCAGAAGAACGCTGCTGGTCTTGCTGCTATTGAGTTTTGTCCTGTTGCTGGGGCGCGGGTTTTACCTGCAAACCTTGCATAAGGATTACCTGATTAAAAAGGGTGAGGCGTTTTCGCGGCGCAAAGTGGTGTTGATGCCACATCGCGGCAAGATTTATGACCGTAACTTCAAGCCATTGGCGATCAGCTTGCCAGTGGAGTCGGTATGGGCTAACCCGACCGACGTACAGTTTACGGCGGCACAGCTCAAGCAAATGGCGAAATTGCTCGAGATGCCGCCCAAAGAGCTGCAACAGAAGTTGCAGAAAAAGAAAAAAGAATTTGTGTATATCAAACGGAGAGTGGCGCCCGATGTGGCAAAACAGGTGATGGCGATGAAAGTGCCCGGCGTATTCAGTCAAAAAGAATACAAACGCTTCTACCCAGCGGCAGAAGTGGCGGCGCATATCGTCGGTTTCACGGGCGTGGATGACACCGGCGTAGAGGGCATGGAGCTCTATCGCAACAATGTTCTGTCTGGTACACCCGGCAAGCGTGACTTTGTGCGTGACCGCAAGGGCCATGTTGTCGAGGATCTGGTCGCGGTCAAACTGCCGCATGATGGTCAGGATCTGGTACTCAGCATAGACCGCACCGTGCAATATGTGGTGCACCGCGAGTTGTCGCGTGCGGTTGAAAAACACAAAGCCAAGGCGGCCGCAGCGGTGGTGCTGGATGCTAAAACCGGCGAGGTGCTGGCCTTGGTCAATATCCCGACCTATAACCCGAACAATCCGGTCAATGTCGCCAGCAAGCTGCGCAACTCGGCCATCGTCAATATTTTTGAACCGGGCTCGACCATGAAGCCGGTCACTGCGGCGGCAGCCATGGAGTTTGGTCCTTACCAGCCCGATACCAAAATCCAGACTGCCCCCGGCTTTTTGCGTATTGGGACCGCCACCATTCACGATGCCCACCCGAATCAGGTATTGACGGTGTCACAGGTGATCCAGAAGTCCTCCAACGTTGGTTCGGCCAAAATGGCGCTCGATTTAAACCGCGAGCAATTGTGGAACACCTATGTGCAACTCGGCTTTGGCTCACCTACCAAAATCGGGTTCCCGGGCGAGGCCTCTGGCAAGGTGCGTGATTACAAGACCTGGCGTCCGATTGAGCAGGCCACCATGTCTTACGGTCACGGCATCAGCGTGACCTTGTTGCAGTTGGCGCGGGCTTATACCGTGTTTGCCAACGAGGGCGAATTGCTGCCGGTGACACTGAATAAACTCTCCGAGCCACCTGTTGGGCGTCAGGTGTTTTCAGCCAAAGTGGCCAATTCGGTCAAGGACATGCTGGAACTGGTCGTGCAGCCTGGCGGCACCGCGATCAAAGCGCAAGTCACTGGTTACCGCGTGGCGGGTAAAACCGGCACGGCGCACAAACTCGGTGACCATGGCTATGAGCACGACAAATATGTGGGTTCGTTTGTTGGCATGGTGCCCGCCTCTAATCCGCGCCTGATTATGGCGGTGATGATAGACGAACCGAGCAATGGCGAATACTACGGTGGTAGTGTGGCGGCCCCGGTGTTTAGCGCGGTGATGAATGATGTGTTGCGTATGCTGGTGATCCCGCAAGACGGCAATGCGCTGCCTGTGACACCGCCTGCGGATGCGGCTGAAGTCAAGGAGGCGATGTGAGTAAATACATTATTCCCGCGCCCGTCCATGGCATCACGGCAGATAGCCGCAAGGTGGAAAAGCATGGCTTGTTCCTCGCTTATCCTGGTCAGCACAGCGATGGCCGCGATTACATCGCCGATGCCATTGCCAAAGGTGTGAATACTGTGATCTGGGATAGTGAGGGCTTTGACTGGAACCCTGACTGGCAAGTCCACAATATTGCGATTCCCGAGCTGAAATATCAGGTGGGCCATATCGCCAGCCAGTTTTACAAAAATCCATCCGAGCAGTTGTGGTGTGTAGGTGTCACCGGTACTAACGGCAAAACCACGGTCACGCATTGGCTGGCGCAGGCTTACCGCTTTTTGCAGCGGCAGTCTGCTGTGATTGGCACACTGGGTAATGGCGTGCTCGAAGACTTGCAGCCCACGCAAAATACCACACCGGGCCCGGTAGAGTTGCAAAACATGCTGGCCAACTTTGTGCTGGACCAGGTGCAGATGGTGGCGATGGAAGTGTCTTCGCATGGCCTGGATCAGGGGCGTGTGAATGGGGTGGCCTTTGATGTGGCTGTGTTCACCAACCTGACGCGTGATCATCTGGATTACCACCTGACCATGGAGGCTTATCAGGCTGCAAAACGCAAATTGTTTGACTGGCAGACCCTGTCAGCCGCGGTCATCAATCTGGATGATGCCTTTGGTGCCAGCTTGATTGCCGAACTGCGCAAGCAGGGCAAAACCGTGATCAGTTATGGTTTGCAACCTGAAGCAGATATTTGTGCCACGGCCGTGACCATGCATGCCACAGGTTTTGAAATCAAGGTGCGTACACCGCATGGCATTGGCGAAGTGCAATTGCACGCGCTGGGCCAATTCAATGTGTATAACGCATTGGCGGTACTGGGCAGCCTGCTGGCCAACCAGGTAGCCTTGCCTGCCGCCTTGCAGGCTGTGTCGGGGCTGGTGCCGGTGGCTGGGCGCATGCAGATGTTTGGTGGTGGCGACCTGCCGCTGGTGGTGGTGGATTATGCCCATACGCCGGACGCGCTGGAGAAAGCGCTGCATACCTTGCGCATGCAAACCCGCGGCAAGCTTACGTGTGTATTTGGCTGTGGTGGTGACCGTGATAGTGGCAAGCGCAGTGAAATGGGGCGCATTGCTGATGAATTGGCCGATCTGGTGTTGATGACCAATGACAATCCGCGCAGTGAGAATCCCTACGCCATTATTGCGGCGATTGCCGAGGGTATGCACCGTGAAGCCGCGGTCGAGACTGACCGTGCCAAGGCGATTGCATTGGCGGTTAGCCAGGCGGGCAAAGGCGACGTGGTGTTGGTGGCTGGCAAGGGGCATGAAGACTATCAGGAAATCCAGGGCATCCGCTATCCGTTCAGTGATGCGGAGTGGGTACAAAGCGCATTGAAGAAAAAGGTGAACGCATGATTGCGCTGAAAACCATCGCCGGCGTATTGCAAGGCACTTTGCTGGGCAACGACGTCACAGTGACTTCGGTAGATACTGACAGTCGCCGCGTACTGCCTGGGCAATTGTTTGTGGCCTTGCCGGGTGAGAAATTTGACGGCCATGACTTTTTGCCGCAAGTGGCTGCGCAAGGCGCGGTGGCAGCGCTGATCAGCAAGCCCGTAGAGACCGATTTGCCTGCCGTGCTGGTGAAAGATACACGCCTGGCATTAGGCCAGCTGGCCAGCTGGTGGCGCCAGCAATTGGCATTGCCACTGATTGCGGTCACTGGCAGTAACGGCAAAACCACCACCAAAGAAATGATTGCCGCGATTATGCAAGGGCATGTCGGCGGCACCGATCTGGTGTTGGCCACCGCCGGTAACTTTAATAACGATATCGGCATGCCGCTGACCCTGTTGCGTTTGCGCGCAACGCACCGGTGCGCCGTGATCGAGATGGGCATGAATCATCTCGGTGAGATTGATTACCTGACGCGTCTGGCGCGGCCAAATGTGGCGGTCATCAATAATGCAGGCACTGCGCACATTGGAGAACTGGGGTCGCGGGAAAACATTGCCAAGGCCAAGGGCGAAATTTTTGCCGGATTGGCTGTGGACGGGGTCGCCGTGATCAATGCCGATAGCGACTTTGCCGATTACTGGCGCGGCTTGAATCCTGCGCGCCGGGTGTTGAGTTTTGGCATGCAGCAGGCCGCCGATGTGCAGGGTGAAATGCTGGATGGTGACAGTCAGTTCAAGCTTAGCTTTCAAGGTGAGTCTATCAAGGTCACGCTGGCCGTGCCAGGTGCTCACAACGTGATGAACGCACTTGCCGCTGCTGCGAGCTGTCTGGCCGCGGGTGTCAGCCTGACCGAAGTGGCGCAAGGCTTGGCCCGGTTTGCAGGCGTCAAGGGCCGTTTGCAACAAAAAACCGCGGCCTGTGGTGCGCGCCTGATTGATGACACTTATAACGCGAATCCGGATTCGATGAAGGCGGCGCTCGATGTGCTCAGCAGCCTGGGCGCGAATACCGTGTTCGTCATGGGCGACATGGGCGAACTCGGCGCGGATGCTGAGGCCATGCACGCACAGATTGGCCGCTATGCCAAAGACCGGGGCATACGTCATTTTTATGCACTGGGCACCCTGGCTAAAGCCGCTGCACAGGCGTTTGGGCCACAGGCACAACATTTTGAGTCATTGCCCAGCCTGGTCGAGGCCTTAAATCAGGCGGTGACTGCGCAAGACATCGTATTGGTCAAAGGGTCACGCTTCATGCAAATGGAGCGCGTGGTACAGGCGTTGGTTGAGGCGCAAGCCACTGAACAGGTGGGGAAATAGGGAAGAGTATGTTACTAGAACTAACAAAATGGCTGGCTTCGGATGTGCATGGGTTTCATGTATTCAACTACATTACCTTCAGGGCGGTGCTGGCGACACTGACGGCCTTGGCGATTTCATTCCTGGTCGGCCCGGCCATGATACGCAAGCTGACCGAATACAAAGTCGGTCAGGCGGTGCGTGATGATGGTCCACAAACTCATCTGGTCAAAGCCGGCACCCCGACCATGGGCGGCGCATTGATTCTGGTCGCCATCGCCGTGTCTACCTTGCTCTGGGGCAATTTGCATAACCGCTTTATCTGGGTGGTGTTGATCACTACCTTGGGTTTTGGTGCGGTTGGCTGGGTCGATGACTACCGTAAAGTGGTCTTTAAAAATCCCAAGGGCCTGTCTGCCAAAGAAAAATATTTCTGGCAAAGCCTGATCGGTTTTGGCGTGGCAGGCTTTCTGTACGCGACCTCCAGCACCCCTGTAGAAACCACACTGATTGTGCCTTTCTTCAAGCACCTGGTGTTTCCGCTGAGTGCCACCGGTTTTATTGTGCTGACCTACCTGGTGATTGTCGGTAGCAGCAATGCCGTCAACCTGACCGACGGTCTCGATGGTCTGGCGACCTTGCCTACTGTGATGGTGGGTAGTGCGCTGGCGATTTTCTCGTATGTTGCCGGGCATGCCGTGTTTTCAAAATACCTGGGGATTCCCTATGTGGCTGGCGCCAGCGAGTTGATGGTGTTCTGCGCGGCAATGGCTGGTGCGGGCTTGGGCTTTTTGTGGTTTAACGCTTATCCGGCTGAAGTGTTCATGGGCGATGTCGGCGCATTGGCGCTGGGCGCGGCCCTGGGCGTGGTCGCCGTGATTGTACGTCAGGAAATCGTGCTGTTCATCATGGGCGGCGTGTTCGTGATTGAGACTTTCTCGGTGGCCGCGCAAGTGCTGTATTTCAAATACACCAAAAAAATGACTGGTACCGGCAAACGCATCTTTTTGATGGCGCCTTTGCATCACCACTACGAACAAAAGGGCTGGAAAGAGACACAGGTCGTCGTGCGTTTCTGGATCATTACCATGATGCTGGTGCTGGTGGGATTATCCACCCTGAAATTGAGATAAGACGAAAACGTCATTGTCAGGCAAACACATGAAAAAACACTTCGAACACCAACGCATTGCTGTCCTGGGACTGGGTGATACCGGCTTCTCGGCGTTGCGCTGGCTGCGTGGTATGGGCGCAGAAGTGGTGATGTTTGACTCACGCCCGCATCCGTCAGGCCTGGATCGCCTGCAAGAAGAATTTCCTGAGGTCGAATACCATCTTGGACCTTTTAATAGCAGCTTGCTGGCGGCGATGGATTTGATTGTGGCCAGCCCGGGTGTGGCACTGAAAGAGCCTGTATTGGCCGATCTGATGGCACAAGGCAAAGCCGTGGTCGGTGATGTCGAGCTGTTTGCGCGCTTCCGTGCGCCTTATGCCAAGGTGATTGCCATCACCGGCTCCAACGGCAAAACCACCGTGACCTCGCTGGTGGGCGAAATCTGCAAACAGGCCGGTCTCAATACTATTGTGGCTGGCAATATCGGTTTGCCCGTGCTGGATACGCTGCACATGCCCGCGCCAGACGTTTATGTGCTGGAGCTGTCCAGTTTTCAGCTGGAAACCACGCACAGCCTGGAGATTGATGTTGCCACGGTGCTCAATCTGTCCGAGGACCATATGGATAGATACGACAGCATGACCGATTATGCGCAGGCTAAGGCCCGTATCTACCAGCATGCCCGCATTGCCGTGGTAAATCGTGATGATCCTGCCAGCATGGCCTTGGCTGGTGCCATGCCGCAGATTTCATTCGGCGTTAACCCGGCCCCTAGCATCAATGATTACGGCCTCAATGACGCAGGCTGGCTGTGCGCGGGTAATCGCCACTATATTGAAGCCGATACCCTGCAGATCCGCGGCAAACACAATATTGCCAATGCGCTGGCTGCCATTGCGCTGGCGCAGGCCATCGGCATAGACAAAGTTTCCATCCTGCATACCGTGCAGTCGTTTGCCGGCTTGCCACACCGCGTGGAGTGGGTGGCCAACATTGAGGATGTCGACTTTTACGATGACTCCAAAGGCACCAATGTTGGCGCGACCTGCGCTGCCATCAGCGGCATGCTCAAACAGGGCAAACCACAAAAAGTGGTGCTGATTGCGGGCGGCGACGGCAAGGGCCAGGACTTTAATCCCTTGCGTGATGCCGTGTTGCACCATGCACGCGCTGTAGTGTTGATCGGCCGTGATGGTCCCAAAATTCAACAGGTTTTGCAGCACTTGCAATTGCCTGTGGTCGATGCCGTTGATCTAACCGCGGCAGTGCATATTGCCAAAACACTGGCTGAGGCGGGCGATGCGGTCTTGCTGTCCCCTGCCTGCGCCAGTTTTGATATGTTCCGCAACTACGAACACCGCGCACAGGTATTTGTCGAGGCTGTGAAAGCCATGGAGGCCGCATGCTTGGGCCGTTGATGATGTCGCGTGAGCGCTATAACTCGCCCAGCTATGATCAGTCGCTGGTGTGGGTGGTGCTGTCACTGCTGGCGTTTGGCATGGTCATGGTGTATTCGGCCTCCATCGCCTACGCAGACTCAAGCAAGATGTTTGGCCATAACAGCACCTACTTCCTGGTGCGTCAGGCTTTGTATATTTCTGTCGGCTTGGGGGCGGCCATCGTGGTTTTTCAAGTGCCCATGGCCTGGTGGCAAAAGATGTCGCCCTACCTGTTTATTGCCGGCATTGTGCTGCTGATTCTGGTGTTGATCCCCGGCATCGGCAAAGTGGTCAATGGCAGCCGCCGCTGGATTTCCCTGTTGATCATGAATCTGCAGCCTTCAGAACTTATGAAGCTGTTTATTGCCATGTACGCCTCGGACTATGCCGTGCGTAAGGCCAGCAGCATGCACAGCTTTAAAAAAGGCTTTTTACCCATGCTGGGTGTGATGGTGTTTGTCGGCGTGCTGCTGTTGAAAGAGCCCGATTTTGGCGCGTTTGCTGTCACGGCCTCGATTGCGTTTTCCATCATGTGGCTGGGCGGCGTCAATCTCAAGGTGTTTCTGGCCATGCTGGGCGCCTTGCCATTGGCGGTGATTGGTCTGGTGGTGATGGAACCCTATCGTCTGGAGCGCATGAAAGGCTTTTTGAATCCGTTTGATGATCCATTTGATACCGGTTATCAGTTATCGCATGCCCTGATCGCGTTTGGTCGCGGTGAGTTTTGGGGCGTGGGTCTGGGCGGCAGTGTGGAAAAACTGCTCTACCTGCCAGAGGCACATACCGACTTTTTACTGGCTGTGGTGGCGGAAGAGCTGGGCTATGTGGGTGTGCTGGTCGTGGTCTTGCTGTTTGCCTGGCTGGTGATCCGCGCCTTTAGCATTGCCAAAGAAGCCGTTGCCAATGAGCGTTATTACTCGGCCTTGCTGGCACAAGGCATCGGCGTCTGGATGGGCGTGCAGGGTTTTATCAATATGGGCGTGAACATGGGCCTGTTGCCAACCAAAGGCCTGACTTTGCCACTTTTGTCTTACGGTGGTAGCGGCATTTTGGCAAATTGCATCGCTTTGTCGGTGTTGCTGCGCATTGACTTCGAGAACAGACGTCTGCAGAAAGGCTTGCAGTCATGACCCGTGCATACACATTACTGGTGATGGCGGGCGGCACTGGCGGCCATGTGTATCCTGCGATGGCCGTGGCCGATGCCTTGCATGCACAAGGTTGGCAAATTGTCTGGCTGGCCACCGAGGGGGGCATGGAAAACCGCCTGATTGCAGACAAACCCTATGCAAAAGCCATGATGACCATGCAAGGCGTGCGCGGTAAAGGGGTGATGGGCTGGTTGACTTTACCAGTCAAGCTGCTGCGTGCATTTGCCCAAGCCAGGCGGGCGATTGCGGAACATCAGCCCGATGTCGTGTTGGGCATGGGCGGCTTTGCCGCGTTTCCAGGCGGCGTCATGGCCAAGCTGGCTGGCGTGCCGCTGGTGATTCATGAGCAAAACTCGGTGGCGGGGTTGACCAATAAAGTGCTGGCCAAGCTGGCAAATCGGGTATTGACCGGTTTCCCCAATGCGTTGGGGGCCAAAGGGGAAATGGTCGGTAATCCGGTACGTGAAGGCATTACCACCTTGCCTACGCCCGAACAGCGTTTTGCCGAGCATCACGGCGTGTTGCGGGTCCTGGTGGTTGGCGGCAGTTTGGGCGCGGTGGCATTGAACACCTTGTTGCCACAGGCTTTTGCGCAGTTGCCGACCAATGCGCGGCCACAGATCATTCATCAGTCTGGTGAAAAACAGATTGAGGCTTTGAAAAAAGCCTATGCCGAGGCAGGTGTGGCGGCTGATTGCCGCGCCTTTATTCATGACATGGCAGAAGTGTATACCTGGGCGGATCTGGTCATTTGCCGGGCTGGAGCCCTGACCGTGGCGGAGTTGGCTAATGTGGGCGCTGCCAGCATTCTGGTGCCCTTCCCGTTTGCGGTGGATGATCACCAGACCACCAATGCCGCGTATTTGGCACAAGCAGGCGCGGCGCAGCTGATTCAACAGCGTGACCTGGATATTGGGTCATTGGCCGCCTTGTTGCAAACACTGGATAGAGCCACTTGCCTGGCGATGGCGCAAAAAGCGCGCGCACTTGCCAGGCCACAGGCCACGCGCCAGGTGGCAGCGGTTTGCCAGCAACTGGCCGAGAACAACGGAAAACTTAAAGCACTATGAAACATAAAGTCAAAAAAATTCATTTTATCGGCATCGGCGGCTCGGGCATGAGCGGCATTGCCGAAGTGCTGCTGAACCTGGGCTTTGAAGTCAGCGGGTCAGACCTGGCCAGCAATGCCACCACCAGACGCTTGCAAGGGTTTGGCGCCACCGTGTTTCAGGGCCATGCCACCGAGCATCTTGGCAATGCGGATGTGGTGGTGGTATCCAGTGCGATCAATGAAGAAAACCCGGAAATCATCGCCGCGCGTGCGCGCAAAGTGCCCGTGATTCCGCGTGCGGTCATGCTGGCCGAACTCATGCGCTTCAAGCAAGGTATCGCCGTGGCAGGGACACATGGCAAAACCACCACTACCAGCCTGATTGCCAGCATTCTGGCAGAGGCCGACATGGACCCGACCTTTGTCATTGGCGGCAAGCTGGAAGCGGCCAGCGCCAATGCGCGCTTGGGTACCGGTGAATTGATCGTGGTAGAGGCCGATGAGTCTGATGCGTCGTTCTTGCACCTGACGCCGATTATGGCGGTGGTGACTAATATCGACCAGGACCACATGGACACTTACGAGCACAGTTTTGACAAACTCAAAACCGCGTTTGTCGAGTTCTTACAGCAGATTCCATTCTGGGGCATGGCTGTGTTGTGCATCGATGACGCCAATGTGCGTGAAATCCTGCCGCGCGTCACCCGGCCGGTGACCACCTATGGCACGCACGAAGAGGCCGCGATTCGCGCGGAAAATATTGTTGCCGACAACGGCAAGATGCATTTCACCCTGGTGCGTAAAAACGGCGTGACCGTGCGTAATGAAGTGACTTTGAACCTGCCCGGCCACCACTATGTGCTGAATGCGCTGGCGGCAATTGCGATTGCTACCGAGTTGAATGTGCCGGATGCCGCCATCCTCAAGGCGCTGGCTGAGTTCCGCGGGGTGGGCCGTCGCTTTGAGCGTTATGGTGAAATCCCGACCAGTCAAGGCGAGCCTGCCGGTGGACACTTCACGCTGGTGGATGACTACGGACATCACCCGATTGAAATGCAGGCGGTGATTGCAGCCGCGCGCGGCGCCTTCCCGGGTCGCCGTCTGGTACTGGCCTTCCAGCCGCACCGCTATACCCGCACCCGCGACTGTTTTGAAGATTTTGTAAAAGTACTGTCGACCGTGGATGCCTTGCTGTTGACCGAAGTGTATTCGGCGGGCGAATCACCGATTGTGGCGGCGGATACGCGCAGCCTGATCCGCGCCATCCGCGTCAACGGCAAGGTGGAGCCTCGCTTTGTGGAAACCACCGAAGAACTGCCGGCAGCCATTCTTGAGAGTGTGTTGCCTGGCGATGTGGTGGTAGTGATGGGCGCTGGCAATATCGGTAGCGTGGCGGCCAAAACACGGGAAATGGCTAGCGTATGAGTGCCACCCGTGTGAAAACCTCAGGCTTGCAAGTGCTCAAGAACGAGCCTTTGGCCCGCTATACCAGCTGGCGTGTCGGCGGCCCGGCGGATCGCCTGGTGCTGGCTGACAGCGTAGAAGCCTTGCAGCAGTTTTTGCAGCAATTATCGGCCAGCGAGCCGCTGACTTTTATTGGCCTGGGTAGCAACCTGCTGGTAAGGGATGGTGGAGTGCGCGGCACAGTGGTGGTCATGCATCAGGCGCTGCAAGCGCTGGAGATGCACGGTGAGCGCATTTATGCGGATGCTGGCGTGACCTGTGCCAAGCTGGCGCGCTTTGCGGCCAGCCAGGACCGCGTTGGGGCCGAGTTTATGGCTGGCATTCCTGGCACCGTCGGCGGTGCACTGGCGATGAATGCTGGTTGTTACGGGGGGGAAACCTGGCAATGGGTGGATCAGGTAAAAACGATTAACCGTGCTGGCATCGTGCAAACCCGTGCAAAAGCTGAATACCAGCCCAGCTATCGTCATGTGGCGCATCCGGCGGCAGATGAGTGGTTTTTGGGTGGCTGGTTTGCAGTCCCTGCTGGCGATGGCAAGGCGTCTGCCGAACAGATCAAGCAGTTGCTGGCGAAGCGCTTGGCCAGCCAGCCACTGAATATGCCGAGTGCAGGATCTACCTTTAGAAATCCTGAAGGCGATTTTGCTGCGCGGCTGATTGAAGCTTCAGGGTTGAAGGGCGCCACCATCGGTGGCGCGCAGGTCTCTGAAAAGCATGCCAACTTTATTGTGAATCTGGGGCAGGCCAGCGCGGCGGATATTGAAGCCCTGATTGAGCACGTGAAAACCACCGTGCGCGCCAAACAGGGCGTGGCATTGGTGCAAGAAGTAAAAGTAATTGGGGAAGGTGTTTTACAAGCATGAGTACAAGTCAGTCTCAATTTGGCAAAGTGGCCGTGTTGTTCGGCGGTCGTTCCGGCGAGCGTGAAGTGTCGCTCAAAAGTGGCTCGGCTGTGCTGGCGGCCTTGCAGCGCCAGGGCGTGGATGCGCATGCCTTTGATCCGGCCAGCCAGGACTTGTCGGCGCTCAAGCAGTTTGACCGTGCCTTTATTGCCTTGCATGGCCGCTTTGGTGAAGACGGCACCATACAGGGGGCGCTTGAGTTAATGGGCATCCCTTATACCGGCAGCGGCGTCATGGCGTCGGCACTGGGCATGGATAAGTGGCGCACCAAGTTGTTGTGGACGGCTGCGGGTGTGACCACGCCTAACTATGTGCTCATGGATGACCGTACCCATGTTGAAAATGTCGTCACGGCATTGGGCTTGCCACTGTTTGTGAAACCAGCCAATGAAGGTTCCAGCATCGGTGTCAGCAAGGTCAAGCAGGCGGGGGATTTGCAGGCAGCCTATGCACTGGCCAAACAGTCAGACCCGCTGGTGATTGCCGAACAGTTTGTCGGTGGCGGTGAATATACCGTCGGCATTCTGGGCGAGACCGCACTGCCTGTCGTGCGCATTGTGCCCAAAAACGAATATTACGATTACGAAGCCAAGTATTTGCGCGACGACACCGAGTATCGCTGCCCTTGTGGCTTGTCTGCCGAGCAGGAACAACAGATCCAGGCTGAAGCCGTGCAGGCGTTCAAGGTGCTGGGCTGCAAAGGCTGGGGACGGGTGGACTTTTTGATGGATGAGGCCGGTAAACACTATTTTCTGGAGGTGAATACCAGCCCAGGCATGACCGATCACAGCCTGGTGCCGATGGCAGCGAAAGCGGCCGGCATGGACTTTGATGCCTTGGTGATCCGTATTTTGCAACAAACCTTGCGTGACGCATAACGAGGACGACTGAGACGATGTGGGATAGACCAACATTGCTGAACTGGATTGCCAATCTGCTGTTTTCACTGGCAGTGGTGATGCTGTTGTACGCCTTGTTGTTTGTGGTGTTGCATTTGCCCATCTTCCCGGTCAAGCAGGTACAGGTGGAGGGCAACCTCGATCATGTGAACCATGAGCAGATCCAGCTCATCGTGCGCAAATACCTGAAGGGCAATTTTTATACGCTGGATTTGCAACGCACGCGTACCGCTTTTGAAAAACTGCCCTGGGCGCGCAAGGTGGCCGTCCGTCGCCAGTGGCCAGACACTATTGTGGTACAGATTGAAGAGCATCAGGCCCTGGGTCGTTGGGGTGGTGTGGCATTGGTTAACAAGCATGGCGAACTGTTTCAGGCCGCCTCAGATGAGCAATTGCCCACCTTTTATGGGCCGGGCGATGCCGTGAAAGAAGTGGCGCAAGGCTATGCCAGTTTTGCACAGATGCTGTCAGGCACACCGCTACAGATACAGCAACTGAGCCTGTCCTCGCGCCGTGCCTGGGAAATTAAAACAGCGGATGGCCGCCAGATGATGCTGGGGCGTGAAGCCGCGAAACAAAGATTGCAACAGTTTGTGACGGCTTACCGTCAGCAAGCAAGTATTGCAGAGAGCGACTGGCGTTATGCCGATTTACGCTACCCGAATGGCTTTGCCTTGCGCATGCCACGGCCTGGGGCGTAGGCGGCACATTGCCAGAAAGAAGGTCAAGGAAAACACATGAGTAGAGTCAGAGAAGATAAAAATTTGATCGTGGGGCTGGATATCGGCACCTCGAAGATTGTTGCGATTGCGGCAGAGATTTTGCCGGAAGGCACCCTGAAAGTGATCGGGGTCGGGCAGCATGCTTCCCGTGGCTTGAAAAAAGGCGTGGTGGTGAATATTGACTCCACCATGCAGGCGATTCAGCGCGCGATTGAAGAAGTGGAGTTGATGGCGGATTGCAAGATCAATACCGTGTATTCCGGCATTGCGGGCAGCCACGTGAAAAGCCTCAATTCGCACGGCATGGTGAAAATCAAAGAGAGCGAAGTCTCGCAGATGGACATCGACCGCGTAGTAGAAACCGCCCGTGCGATTGCCTTGCCGGCAGACCAGCAGATTCTGCATATCCTGACCCAGGAATTCATTATCGACGGTCAGGAAGATGTGCGCGAACCGCTGGGCATGAGCGGCATCCGCCTCGAAGTGCGGGTACATATTGTGACCGGCGCCATTGCCGCGGCACAAAACATCGTCAAATGCATCAAGCGCTGCGGCCTGGAAGTCAGCGACCTGATTTTGCAGCCACTGGCTTCCAGTGAGTCAGTGCTCACTGATGATGAAAAAGAGCTGGGCGTGTGTCTGGTAGATATCGGTGGCGGTACCACAGACCTGGCGGTGTTCAAGAATGGCGCGATCCGCCATACCGCAGTGATCCCGATTGCCGGTGACCAGATTACCAATGATATCGCGGTGGCCTTGCGCACGCCGACGCAGTCGGCAGAAGAGATCAAGGTCAAGCATGGCTGTGCCTTGCGCCAGCTGGCCGACCCACGCGAAGTGGTGGAAGTACCTGCGGTGGATGGCCGTGAGCCACGCCAGTTGTCCTGCCAGGCGCTGACCGAGGTGATTGAGGACCGCGTCGAAGAGATTTACGAGTTTGTGCAGCAAGAGCTGCGCCGCAGTGGCATGGAATCCATGATTGCTTCCGGCATCGTCATTACCGGCGGCGCGGCACAAATGCGCGGCATGGTCGAGCTGGGCGAAGAGATTTTTCATACGCCGGTGCGTTTGGGTGTGCCGCGCTATGTGGAGGGCTTGTCAGAAGTGGTGGGCAATCCACGCTATGCCACTGGCATCGGCTTGTTGCTGATGGCCAAACAGCAGGTGGAGAAACAAATGGTAGGCGATCTGCAATCCGGATCATTTGGCAGATTGTTTGAAAGAATGAAGCGCTGGTTTACCGGCAACTTTTAGGTTTTTGTTGTTTTTTTAATGTGTTTTAGGGCGAGTGTACGGGGCAAACCAAGCACTCAAATAATAGGCAATGGAGGGTGAGTATGATTGAGATTTTTGACAAAGAGAATGATGGCGCCGTGATCAAGGTGATTGGGGTCGGTGGTTGCGGTGGAAACGCCGTAGAGCACATGATGACCAAGAGCGTGACAGGCGTTGAGTTTATTTGCGCCAACACGGATATGCAGGCCTTGAAAAAGAGCCATGCCAAAGTCGTGCTGCAAATTGGTTCTGACATTACCAAAGGCCTGGGCGCTGGTGCCAAACCGGAAATCGGTCGCGAAGCTGCGCTGGAAGACCGCGACAGTATCGCCGAAACCATTGATGGTGCAGACATGCTGTTTATTACCGCAGGCATGGGTGGCGGGACTGGTACTGGGGCTGCACCTATCATTGCAGAAGTGGCGCGTGAAATGGGCATCCTGACCGTGGCCGTGGTGACCAAGCCGTTTGCCTTTGAAGGCAAGCGTGCCAAAGTCGCACAGGAAGGTCTGGAAGAACTTTCCCAATACGTAGACTCTCTTATCGTTATCCCTAACGAAAAGCTGATGGACGTGCTGGGTGAAGACGTGACCGTGGTAGAAGCTTACCGTGCAGCCAATGACGTTTTGCACAATGCCGTGTCTGGCATCGCTGAAATCATCAACTGCCCAGGTCTGGTCAACGTGGACTTTGCTGACGTACGCACCGTGATGTCTGAAATGGGCATGGCGATGATGGGCTCTGCAGAAGCCAGCGGACCTAACCGTGCACGGATTGCCGCAGAACAAGCGGTTGCCAGCCCATTGCTGGAAGACGTGAATCTGGCCAATGCGCGTGGCGTATTGGTGAACATCAGTGCCAGCGGCAGCTTCAAGATGCGTGAATACTATGACGTGATGAACACGATCAAGGAGTTCACCGCAGAAGATGCGACCGTGATCGTCGGTAACGTGATGGATGAAAGCATGGGCGATAACCTGCGTGTGACCATGGTGGCCACCGGCTTGAATGGTTCTGTTGGCAAACGCCAGGCCAAACCTGAGCTCAAGGTGATGACGACCCTGCGTGATGGTACGACTAACCAGCCGATCTTCAACACGGTTGAAGAAGACGAGCCAGCCGTATTCACCAGCAACAGCCGTCGTGCGCAGGTCGAAGCCATGAAGAACTCCGGGATTGAGGAATACGATATTCCGGCATTTTTGCGCAAGCAGGCTGACTAATGATGCCCCTGGCGGAACCGGGTGCAACACAGGGAAGGCCAGATGAATCATGAGTGAGTACAGCGATTGGCTTATAATGTCGCCAATCATTAACAGTAGAGAAAACCATGTTAAAGCAACGCACGCTTAAACAATCGATCAGCGCCACTGGCGTTGGGCTGCACAGCGGTGAAAAAGTCACGCTGACGCTCAAGCCTGCGCCCGCTGATCACGGAGTGGTGTTCCAGCGCATCGATTTGCCCGATGCGCCTGCCATGCGGGTTGCCCCGACGGCAGTGAATGACACTCGCCTGAGCTCCGCCCTAGAGTTTTCAGGTGCGCGCGTGGCTACCGTGGAGCATTTAATGTCTGCCCTCGCCGGTTTGGGGGTAGACAATGTATTGATAGAACTGACGGCTGCCGAGGTGCCCATCATGGATGGCAGCTCGGGACCGTTTATCTATCTGTTGCAAACGGCCGGACTGGCTGAGTTGGAGGCACCGAAAAAATTCGTGCGTATCCTCAAGCCGGTAGAAGTAAGCGAAGGCGATAAATGGGCAAAATTTACGCCGCACCATGGCTTTAAAGCCGAATTTACCATTGATTTTGCACATCCCGTGTTCGAGTTTTCTGGTAAAACAGTCACCATTGATTACGACAGCCAGAGCTATGTGGACGAGATCAGCCGTGCACGCACATTCGGGTTTATGCATGAGGTCGAATACCTGCGGGCCAATGGGCTCGCCAAAGGCGGCAGCCTCGATAACGCGATTGTGCTGGATGAATACAAAGTCCTCAACGGCGGTGGCTTGCGTTATGAAGACGAATTCGCCAAACACAAAGTCCTCGATGCGATTGGCGATTTGTATATTCTGGGCTATCCGATTATCGGACAGTTTACTGCGTTCAAATCTGGGCATGCCTTGAATAACCAGTTACTGCGCGCCCTGCTGGCCGATGAAAGCGCCTGGGAATACTGTTCGTTTGATAACGACGCCCATGCCCCGGTTGGCTTTGTCAAACAACGCGACTATTTTAGTCCGGCGCCGCTGTTGCCGGCGTAAACCGCGTCCAGGCAGATCACAATGTGGTGGATACGAATCTTGTTTGCCGTGCTGGTGTTGAGCACCCTGATCCTGGGTTTGCTGAGCTGGCAGACCGGGCAGCCACGCTACTGGCGCTGGCTCAAAGCAGTCTGGCGCGGTGGGTTTGTGGTCATCCTGTTATTGCTGTTGTTCTTTTTCCTCAGTCGATTGGCCAGAATTTGAAATTGATCACGCCATCACGTGATCGTTAATGCATGAAGACTAGATTCCCCATTTTCGTGGCACTGGCTGCTGCGCTGTTCATTTTCGCGACTGCTGCATTCGCTGGCGACGCTGAGGTCTATGCACAGGCCAAACAGGCCTATCAAACCAGAAACCTCGCCCAATTATCCGAAGCTACTGATACGCTCAGGCAAAAGCGCTCGCCGTTGCTGCCTTATTTGCAATACTGGCAGATGATCCTCACGCTGGATCAACTCTCTTACAACCAGGTGCAGGCGTTTTTGCAGGAAAACAATGAATCCTTGCTGTCGCAACGGGTACGTGAACTGTGGTTGAAACGACTAGGCCGCTTGCAGTTCTGGGACCAGTTTATTGAAATGCGTGCGCAAATGCCCATGTATTACAGCCTGAACGATGTGGGTAACCAGTGTTACCAGATTCAGGCCGGGATCGCCATGGATGATCCGAACGCTTACGAGGACGGCAAGAAACTGTTGCTGGCGGGCAAAGACCTGCCGCCCGATTGTCAGGGCATGCTGGAAGCCTTGCAGCAAGTGGGCGTGCTCGACGAGAAGTTGTTACTGACCCTGTATCGGGACGCGCTGTTTGCCAACAAGCCCGGCTTGGCCAAAACAATGGCCAAACGCAGCAGCAAAACAGATGCTGCGCTGTTTAAACAACTGGACGAAGTCACGCAAAATCCGGCGTTGGCGCTGAAAAAAGGCACGATTCAGGACCGCAGCGCTTATGGCCGGGCGTTATACATGTATATCATCCATAGACAGGCCAAGGCTGAGATCGAGGTCGCGCGGGCCAGTTATCAAAAATATAACGGCTTGCTGGATGCTGAAGAAAAGCAACTGGTTCAGGCTTATATCGCACTGGAAGCGGCACGTAAACACGCGCCGGAAGCCTTGCAAAGTTTTAACAAAGTGACGGCCTCTGTGCTCAATAACGAGCAGTGGGAATGGTATGCACGGGCCGCTTTGCGTCAGCAGGACTGGAACCAGCTGCTGAAGGTGATCTCGGACATGCCGCCGGTCTTGGCCGAAGAGGCCGCCTGGCGGTACTGGAAAGCACGTGCGCTACTGATGAAAGGGACGCCTGCAGAGGCTAATGCCTTATTGGCCAAACTCTCGCAGGAACGGCATTTTTATGGCTGGCTGGCCGCTGAAGAGTTGGGGCCAATGCTGGGTGAGCCGACGGCCACTTATCAACCCGCTGACGACGAAGTCCGGCAGTTTTCACGGCAACCGGCAGTCAAACGCATGGAAGCCTTGTTTGACGTCGAGGCACGCTACGAGGCGAGGCTGGAGTGGATGTACTTGCTGGAAGCGCTGGATGATCCCGGACGTATCGTCGCCGCACAATATGCCATGCTCAAAGGCTGGTTTGACCTGGCGGTGCTGGCGGCAGACAAAACCAGTCGTACCCATAATTTTGAGTTGCGTTACCCCACGCCCTACCGCGATTACCTGCAAAAAGCCTCTCGCAGCCGGGAGATTGATGAAGCCTGGGTCTATGGCATTATCCGGCAGGAGAGCCGGTTTATGCACTACGCCAAGTCATCGGTGGGCGCAGGTGGTTTAATGCAGGTGATGCCTGCTACCGCCAAATGGATCGCCAAAAAACTCGGCTTGAATAGCTACCATGATGGCATGCTGCATGACATCGAAACCAATGTGAACCTGGGCACTTATTACATGCGCTACACGCTGGATACGTTTAATGGCCAGGAGGTGATGGCCACCGCCGCCTACAATGCCGGCCCCAGCCGTGCACGGCGCTGGGCGGCCAGTACGCCGCTGGAAGGCGCAATTTATGCCGAAACTATCCCGTTTAGCGAGACGCGCAATTACGTGAAAAAAGTACTGGCCAATGCGCATATGTATGCTGCGCGTCTGGGCTTGCCGGTGGTGACCCTCAAGAAACGTCTGGGGACGATCCCCGCACGTAGTGTGGCCGAGGCTGACACGGTCACCACCACGATCACGATTTCAGAGCAAGAGTAAGCGGCGGTTTTTCGGTACAATAAGCAAATTCGGACTCAGTTAACGCAAGACGCATCAGGAACAAGCAAATGAAGACAGTCACAGTGTTGGGTGGTAGCGGTTTTGTTGGTAGCAGTGTGGTCGCCAGGCTAGATCAGGCCGGTTACCAAGTCAAAGTGCTGACGCGGCGTCGCGAGCAGGCCAAGCACTTGATTTTGCTGCCTAATGTGCAGGTGGTTGAGTGTGATATTCATGATCACGCTGCTCTCAAGGCGCAATTGCAGGGCAGTGATGTGGTGATTAACCTGATTGGCATCTTGCATCAAACCCGTGATAACGCCTTTGAAAAAATGCATCACCAGTTTCCACGCCAGGTCGCGCAATTGTGCGAAGCGTTGGGGATCCCGCGTTTGCTGCATATGAGCGCCCTGCAGGCTTCTGCCAGCGCCCCCAGTGAATATTTGCGCAGCAAGGCCGCGGGGGACAGTGCCGTCATGGCGTTCAGCAAAAAACTGCATGTGACCATCTTCCGGCCTTCAGTCATTTTTGGCACGCGTGACCGCTTTATCAACCTGTTCGCCAAGCTGATCCAATGGATTCCCGTTTTGGCACTGGCCATGCCCAATGCCAAGTTCCAGCCGATTTGGGTGGAAGACGTCGCTGCCGCCATGGTGAATGCTGTCGATGAACCTGCGACCTATGGCAAGACTTATGAGCTGGGTGGCCCCGCCATCATGACCTTGCAGCAAATCATTGAGGCGGTCATGAAAACCATCCATGTGCAGCGCCCCATCCTGGGCTTGAGCCTGCGCATGTCCCTGCTGCAAGGCAGCTTTATGCAGCTGTTGCCCATCAAGCTGATCTCACGCGATAACGTCAAATCCATGCAGGTAGATAATGTGTGCCAGCAACCGATGGCCAACGAACTGTGTGTGGTCCCGACGGATATGTTCGCCGTGATTTCCGGGTATCTGGTCAAAAACAATCCGCGGGGGGCTTATGATCAGTTCCGCGCGGCCGCTGGGCGTGTCATCAACGCCAGACGTTGATTGCGTACAGGGCTGCCTGTCATGCAGATTTACCAGGTAGGGGGTGCCGTGCGGGACAGCCTGCTCGGCCTGCCCGTCAAAGACCGTGACTATGTGGTGGTGGGTGCCAGCCCCGAACAAATGCTAGCCGCAGGCTACCGCGCAGTCGGCAAGGATTTTCCGGTTTTTTTGCATCCCCAGACCCAGCAAGAATACGCGCTGGCGCGTACCGAGCGCAAAACCGCCAAAGGCTACAAGGGCTTTAGTGTTCACGCCGATCCAGACGTGACCTTGGAGGAAGATCTCGCTCGCCGTGACTTCACCATGAATGCCATTGCCCAGACCGCGGAGGGTCAACTGATTGATCCGTTCGGTGGCCAGGCAGATATTGAAAAAAGAATCTTGCGGCATGTGACAGCCGCGTTTAGTGAAGATCCGGTCAGAATCCTGCGTGCTGCCCGTTTTTTAGCCAGATTTACCGATTTTACTGTGGCACCTGAAACCATGGTGCTGATGCGCGAGATGGTCGCTGCAGGCGAGGTGGATGCCCTGGTGCCCGAGCGCGTCTGGCAAGAGATCGCCAAAGGCCTCATGGAGTCCCAACCGAGCCGCATGTTTGAGATGCTGCGTGCTTGCGGCGCGTTGAAAATCATCTTCCCAGAGCTGGACCGATTGTGGGGTGTACCGCAAACCGCCACTTATCATCCTGAAGTGGATACCGGCATCCATATCATGATGGTGATTGATTACGCTGCGACGCAAGCCTTTAGCCTGCCTGTACGCTTTGCGGCACTGACCCATGATCTGGGCAAGGGCACTACGCCTGCTGAAGTGCTGCCGCGCCATATTGGCCATGAGTTGCGCAGCGTTGATCTGATTAGGGATGTCGTGGCCCGCCTGAAAGTGCCCAATGATTGCAAGGATCTGTCACTGGTGGTGGCGAAATATCATGGCAAATTGCATGCGGCGCGGCAAATGAAGGCAAGTACGCTGCTGCATTTTCTAGAGGAGCTGGACGCATTCAGACAGCGCAGCCGTTTTGAGGATTTTCTCAAGGCCTGTGAATGTGACAGCCGAGGCCGGCTGGGATTAGAGCAATGCCCACTGGAGGATGCCGAGCATCTGAGCCGCGCATTGCAGGCGGCCTTGACCGTAGACGCGGGCGCAATTGCCAAACAATGCCAGTCGCCTGTGCAGATCAAACAAGCGGTGGCGGAAGCCAGAACACAGGCCATCCAGCAGGCCATGCATCTGAATTAACCAGTCCGCGACCGTTTAGGGTCTAAACCTCTTCCTGCAAGACTATCCGGTTTCTGCCTTGATGCTTGGCGTGATACATCAGTCTGTCTACATCCGCCAAAAAATCATTCATCTGGTCTGTTGCTGAGGGGATGATGCTGCCCACCCCCACACTGATGGTGAGCAGCTGACTGACGGCTGAGTGCGCATGCGGAATCTGTGCCTTGAAAATCAGATGGCGGCAACGCTCAGCGATCTTGCCTGCGGAAACAAGATCGGTCTCCGGTAAAATCCAGGCAAACTCTTCGCCGCCAAATCTGGCAAAAAAATCATTTACACGCACGCCAGCATGAGACAAGAGGCTGGAGACTTGCTTGAGTATCTCATCGCCTTTCAGATGCCCGTAAGCATCATTGAATTGCTTGAAATAGTCGATATCGATCATGATCAGTGCCAAGGGCTGCTGATGTCGGCTGGCTTCCAGCCATTCTTTTTCCAGCACGCTGTCAAACATGCGGCGGTTGGCGACGCCAGTCAGGCTATCCTGATAGGACAGCACTTCAAGTTGTTTTTGCAAATCCAGTAATTGTTGCTCTGTTTGTTTGCGTTCGCTGATATCAAACATAAAGCCAATCAGTGCCTCGGGCTCGCCGTTCGCAGCACGGATCACATGTACTACATCGCGTATCCAGACAAAGCCACCGTCAGCCGTCAGTGCGCGGTAGTCGGCTTCATGATCCAGGCCTTGCAGTGATTGCGAGATACAAAAATTGAATACCCGATCGCGGTCTTCCTCGTGCATGCGTGCGGCCCAGTCCTCTGCGGATTGCCAGCTGTCCTGTGTCCAGCCGAGTAAGGACTCAATTTGTGGGCCAATATAAGTGAACCGTTTGGAGGCCCAGTCTAATTTCCATGGAATCGCTTTGGTGGATTCCAGCAATGTTTTATAAGTATCGTTATCTTGAGGGGGCAGTACGTGATCCATGGCGAAAACGGTGGTGTGAGAAAATTGATTAAGGGTAGCGGACGGACAGCAGGATCGCAATAGCCAATTCAGGCTTGCTGCCCTAGAAATGCGTTCACTTCATGGGCCAGGGCTTGCCCTAATTGCAGATGTTGTGGAGCATCCAGATGCACGCCATCTATTTCACTGGCGGTGACGATGCGCCCTGCATCGACAAACAGGCAATCCATCGCCTGGCTGACTGCGCGGTAAGCCGCGGCCAGTCCCTGGCATTTTTGTGCGGCGCCAGCAAACTTTTCTGCAATCGGTCCTTGTGGTTGAGTGATGAGTGGTGGCGCCAGGATCATGACTTGGGGGACAGGCATGCCTGGTTCAATGGGGGCTTGCCGTATGGTGGTGACCAGGCTGGCTATGCCTTGCGCGGCGTGCCAGGCGGTGTGCGGATGCATGGACTGAAAGTCATTGGTGCCTAGCATGAGGATGACCAGCGCCAGCGGAGAATGGATTTCGATACGCTGCGCCAACCCTTGCTGGCCGTTGCGTCCGGGTTTGAACGGGTCTTCGAACACCGTGCGCCTGCCATTCAGGCAATCTTCAATCACGCGCACGCGTTGCTGCATTTGACTCAGGCTGATTTCGAGGACCCCAGGCCAGCGCTGGTCAAACGGCAGGCGCTGACGGGTATTGGGGATGATGCCCCAGCTTAACGAGTCTGAGTAAACCAGGATGTGCTGCATTGCTTCACCTCACCAAGGGAGCATGCAGTATAAAGCAGACGCTGGTTTTGATAAAACAGGTGAATATTCACTATCTGAATATTCAGCTAGTGAATATTCAGATAGTGCTGAATGGCAAATTTGGCCAGGAATCCGACCAGACCCAGCGTCAGGGCCAGAAACAAGGCAAAGGTGCCGGTTTTGCCCGCTTTGGATTTCCAGGCCAGGTTGCCCACAATAAAGACAATAAACAGCATGAGGAACGCAAGGCCCCAAGACATGCCAAACTCGGTGAGTTGGGCTTCATTCATGCCAAAAATAGTGGTTTCCATCCGTGATACTTTCTGTTGAAACTTATTGCAGGCAGCCCGTAATCAGCTGGGCCAAGTGTTGCTCAAGATTGTCGCTCGGTTTGCGTTTGAAGCCGCTTTTGGCAAAAGCATGCCAGCGGCCCAGCACAAAACTGATCATGGTATTGGCCGCCGTGCCGGCATCATTGATTTTGTGACCCTGAGCTTCGGCAATGCGCAACGATTGCTTGAGGCTGGCTTCTAACCTGTCCAGCAATTGGTTGATACGTAATTGCAAGGCGTCATCTTCATTGACCAGGGCATCGCCAATCAACACCCGTGACATGCCGGGATTGCGCTCAGCAAACTTGAGCATGGTTTGCAGCATCAGCTGTACTTGCTTGAGGCCATCGGTTTCGTCGGTGGTGATTTTGTTCATGACACCAAACAACGCGCTTTCAATAAACTCGATCAGGCCCTCAAACATTTTGGCCTTGTTGGCAAAGTGGCGGTAAAGTGCCGCCTCGGAAACATCGAGTTTGGCAGCCAGGGCTGCCGTGGTGACTTTTTCGCCACGTGGTGTTTGCAGCATGCCTGCCAGGGTTTCCAGAATTTGCTGTTTACGGTTTGCGCGTGCTTCTTTATTGATAGTAGCCATAATGATGTGGGAGCCTGAGCCTGATCGTTAGGTGGTTATTTTGACCCGTATTTTAACCTTATTCACAGACGGCGGGAATGTAAAGCGGCCCTTTTTTCAGGCCACTGTGAGTGAGCGCCAACATATGCGCTAACCTATATTGCACAAAGTTTGGTTTGCGTAACTTGCGGCTGATCCACACCGTGCGCATCCCCAGCCGTTTGGCCGTCATCAGTGCGGGCAGGCTGTCTTCAAACAAGGTGCAATCTGCCGCACGGCATTTAAGCTGGCGTAGCAGCAATTGAAACCCGCGCACGCTGGGTTTGGCGTGAAAGCCACTGGATTCCACACTGAAGACCAGTGAAAAGCAATCCTCAATGCCCAGCACTTGCAGCACGCGCAACGCATAGTGACGCGGCGCGTTGGTAAAGACGCATTTCCGCCCCGGCAGTTGCTGCAATAATTGCCTGAGCTGTTTGGTGGTGTGCACCATTTCGTCCGTCAGAAAGGCATGGGTTTCTGCAAGAAAATGATGCGGGTTGACCCCGTGGTGGCGCATCAGCCCTTTGAGGGTGGCGCCATAGACCTGCCAGTAATGCTGGCGCAAGGCGCAGGCGGCTGGTTCATCCAGTTGCAAGTGATCCTGGATATATTGGGTCATGGCCCGGTTCATCACCGGGAAGATGTGCGCCGAGGCGTTGTGCAGGGTGTCGTCCAGGTCAAAAATCCACACCCTGCGCGTCATTACTGTCGAGCCAGATTAAAGGGCATCTGCCCGCAATTTGGCCGGGCGGTGCAGCAGGCGGTTTAAGTAGTCGTCAAAGACGGCACGCGGCGGATAGGCTTTGGTGTAACGCATGCCAAACGCCAGATGGGTCGCCAGATAGACATCGGCGGCGGTGAACTGGTCGCCACACACATAGGCATGCTGGCGTAAATGCGATTCCAGGGTATCTAGCGTGAGTGTCAGTGAGCCAAAGCCCAGAAAAGCCTGACAAGGCGTACCCAAAGGTGTTTTTTCCGGCGTTTGCCAGCCCAGAAACTCAGCCGTCGTTGCCGCTTCCAACGGACCGGCGATAAAAAACATCCAGCGGTAAAAAGCTGCCCTTTCCGGGGTGCCCGCGGCTGGAATAAAGCCCTTGTCGGCAAACGTGTCTGCCAGATAGGTCAGGATCGCAGCCGTCTCGGTGACCACGGCCCCGCCATGCTGGAGGGCAGGTACTTTGCCCATGGGGTTGATGGCCAGGTAGTCTGCTTTTTTCATGGCCGGACCAAAGTCCAGCCACACCGCCTGATACGCAAGGCCCAACTCTTCGAGCAGCCAGTGCACGGCACGGCCACGCGACAGTTTGTTGCTGTATAAAATAATCTCAGCCATGGTTGGGCACTGCTGATGAGCGTGGCTGAATGGCTATTTCGCCTTGATCAGCGTGCCCACGCCTTCGTCAGTCAACACTTCCAGCAGCAAGGCATGCTCCACGCGGCCATCAATGATGTGCACAGACTTGACGCCACTGCGCGCCGCATCTAGCGCAGAACCGATTTTTGGCAACATGCCGCCACTCAGGGTGCCATCCTCTACCAGGTCATCGATTTGCTTGGGTGTCAGGCCGGTCAGCAGCTGGCCATTTTTATCCAGCACACCTGGTGTATTGGTCAGCAAAATGAGTTTTTCTGCATTAAGGATTTCAGCCAGTTTGCCCGCCACCACATCGGCATTGATGTTATAAGTTTCGCCATCCTTGCCTACGCCAATCGGCGCGACGACCGGTATAAAGTCACCGCTATCCAGAAACGTAATGATGCTGGGGTCTATGCCGGAAATCTCGCCCACCTGGCCGACATCAATCATTTTGCTCGGGTCTTTGAGGTCTTCCATCAGCAGTTTGTGCGCATGGATAAAGTTACCATCCTGGCCGGTCAAGCCGACGGCCTTGCCGCCATGGCGATTGATCAGGTTCACGATTTCCTTGTTCACCTGCCCCCCCAACACCATTTCCACCACGTCCATGGTTTCTTCGTCGGTGACGCGCATCCCCTGAATGAATTCGCCTTTTTTGCCCAGCTTGTCCAGCATTTCATTGATTTGCGGGCCGCCGCCATGCACCACCACCGGGTTCATGCCCACCAGTTTTAACAGCACCACATCCTGCGCAAAACACTCTTTGAGGCGATCGTCCGTCATGGCGTTGCCGCCATATTTGATCACGATGGTTTTATCAAAAAAGCGTTTGATGTAGGGCAGCGCTTCGGACAGGGTTTTTGCCTTTTGCGAGGCAGTGGCATGTTGCATCATCGGAGGTCCGTATTGAGTTCAAAACAGCGTGAATTTTACCGCAGAAATGTGAAGCGCTGATTAAAAAACAGCGCTTACACATCATGCGAATTTAGGGCAGCCAGTAGCTTAACCTGGATGCATCATCCAGATTAGGCTTGCTGAATCCCTGCCAATAACCATGGCGCATTGCTTGGCTGTAGCGCTTTTTGCAAGTGCCAGATTTCATTGATGTGTTCAATCGCACCATTGTTTTCGCGCAACTGACCCGAGTAACGCACACTGGCAATGGTGTAAGCGCCTTCATTGACCACCTCAATCAGCTCGGCATCAATATTCAATACCTCGGTTATTTGTGGGGCATCGCCGCGTTCTTGCAATTGCAGGCTGATTTCAGCATAGACCTCAGGGGTGGTGTATTCACGAATGTCTTGGATGTCTTTGCGGTCGTTGGCGGCTTGCAGACGAATAAATGAAGCTTTGGCACCACGTAAAAAACTATCCACCGGAAAATCGGCAGGAATATCAGCTTTTATTGTGGATGCAGCGCTGGCGTTGTATGCGGATTCAGATTGAAATCCGGCGGGGGCGTACGGTGCGCCTGCGCCGGCGTATTGCGGCGGCGAGGCTTGCACATTTTTGTAGCGACGCACTAAAAACATCAGCAAGGCAAAGCCTGCAACCACCATCAATAATGTGCTGAAATTATTGGCAAAATCGCCTAATCCGCCGTGTGAAAACAGGGTTGCCAAGCCGGCACCAATGGCAAGACCGGCCAATGGCCCCATCCATTTGCTCATCCCGTTACGTGGTGCAGCCGCAGGGGCTGGTTGTGGCGTCGCTTCGGGCGCACGTTGCATTTGTTTGGCAGGCGCAGGCCGATTTTTACCAAAACTGCCGCCACCGCCCAATCGCTTGGCCTCTGCCACACCAGAGAACAAACTCATGCAGACCATCAACACCATCAATAGCTTCCAAAACTGTTTCATGTTTTCCTTTTGTTTCTGTGTTTTAAATAAATGCTGGATTGCCAGAGCGCTTGCATGGCAATCGGATATCCAATGTAACGTAAGTGGGCATGAAATGGTTGCATTTCAAGAAGCTAAGGCCATTGTTTGTTTTTTAGGGGCCATAAAAGGGTCAGCCTTTTGGCTGCGGCCTTACAAAGGTTTCACAAACACCTTGGACTTGCGCTGGAAATTATAGAACTTGAGTTTCTCTTGCGGCAGTTGCTCCACGCTTTGTTCGCTAAAGCCGCGCTCCAGAAACCAGTGTTCGGTGCGGGTGGTCAGGCAGAAAAGCTGTTTAAAGCCTTTTTGACTGGCTTGCTGCTGGCAAAAGTTAAACAGCTTGTCACCGCGGCCACCGCCACGGTAAGCGGGATCTATCGCCAGGCAGGCGAACTCTACCATTTTTTCCTCGTGAAACGGATATAAAGCCGCGCAACCGATGACGCGGTTATCATGTTCCATCACATAAAAATAGTTGATCTCCATCTCGATGCGTTCGCGGCCGCGCCGCACCAGAATGCCCTCATTCTCCAGGGGTTCAATCAACCGCAAAATGCCGCCTACATCTTCGATATTGGCCTGGCGCATGGTTTCCAGTGACAGTTCGGTGATCATGGTGCCTATGCCCTGGCGCGTAAACAGCTCCTGAATAATGGCGCCATCAATGTGGCGCGAGATCAGGTGGGTTCTGGCCACGCCATGCTCGCAGGCACGCACGGCGGCGGGCAGGTAATAATTGACGTCCTCGGAATAGAAAATCGGCTCATCACTTTCCTGCACGTTACGTAGCAGGTTGCGCGCCTTGGCCGAGGTCATTTCGCGCAACAATTCGCCGCGCAGGTTCTGGATCCCTTCTGAGTCCATCAGGAAAATCAGTTTTTCTGCATCCAGCGCAATCGCGGCACTCACCGCGACATCTTCCAGGGTCAGGTTAAAGGTCTCGCCGGTGGGGGAGTAGCCCATGGGCGACAACAACACCATCTCGCCATCGTCCAGCCGTTTCTGGATGCCGACCGCATCAATCTTGCGCACTTCGCCGGTATGTTGCAGATCCACACCGTCGCGTACGCCCAAGGGTTTGGCAGTGACAAAATTACCACTAGCAACACGGATGTCGCTGCCTGCCATCGGCGAGTTGGCAATGCCCATGGATAACAGCGATTCAATCTCGACCCGGATGGCGCCATTGGCTTCTTTTACCGCCTCCATGGCGGCATCATCGGTAATCCGCAAGCCGTTATGCAGTTTGGGGGTGAGGTGGTCACGTTTCAGGCGTTGCTCAATTTGCGGCCGGGCGCCATGGACTAATACCAGTCTGACTTCGAGGCTGGCCAGCAGGTTGAGGTCGTGCGAGAGGGCCACAAACTGTTGTTCACTGACGACTTCTCCGCCAAATGCAATGACAAAGGTGCTGCCGCCAAAGGCGTGGATATAAGGCGCCGCAGAGCGAAACCAATGCACAAACTCTTTGCTATTAGTGCTAGAGAGGATGGCGGGTGGCGTGTTGGTCAGTGAGACGGGGGTTAGGTTGGCATCATAGAGCCGGCCAGGCGTGGTATGCAGCGCCTGTGCGGCGGCGCGTAGCAGGGCTTCAGAGATGCCAATCTCACCGCGTTCAATGCGCGATAAATTGCTGGCATCTGTGCCCATGCGGGCAGCCAGTTGCTGCAAGGTTAAATTTTGCGATTTACGCAATTCCCTGATGTTTGAGCCTAGCATTTTGCGTTTAATTTAAGGTTAATTTGCAAAATAATAAATAAAAATGGTTTATATTGCAAATATTGGGGTGTTGATTTTTCACCGATGAAAGCAGATAAACGCCGATCAGGCGGACCCGGTGTGAGTTTTTAGCGTAAGTAAAGCGCGCGCAGTTTCAAGCGCAGCAGAATGTTAGCAGGGCAGTCCGCGCTCATCGGCGTGTATCGGCGCTTAAAAATTTTTGTGGTTGTAGATTTTCAAGGGTAACGGCACATAAAAAAATGACGGCCAAGGCCGTCATATTAAGGTCAAGAACACAGAGAGACTACGTCAACATCAACTGACTGGCTGCGGGCGGATTGAGCGATAGACACGGTTGCTCTGCCGTTTGCTCAATACCAGCTGCCAGAGTTGCCCTTGCCGGGCGCGGAAATAGCCTGCACAACACATCAGGTAGTATTTCCACATCCGGTAAAAACTTTCATCATACTTAAACTGCAATTCAGGCCAGGCACGGTTGAATTTGTCCCACCAGGCCATCAGGGTGCGGTCATAATCCGGTCCGAAGTTATGCCAGTCTTCAATTAAAAACTTTTCTTCAATCGCCCCAGTGATTTCGCTGGCCGAGGGCAATTTGCCATTCGGAAAAATATAGCGGTCTATCCAGGCGTCGGTATGCAGGGCGGTTTTATGATTGCCTATGGTATGCAACAAAAACAGCCCGTTATCCTTAAGCAAACGCTGTGCGGTGGCAAAATACGTTTCGTAGTTCTTTTGGCCCACATGCTCAAACATGCCGACCGAGACAATTTTGTCGAATTGACCATGCAACTCGCGGTAGTCCTTGAGCTGGATATCCACCGGCAATCCTGCACAACGTTCTCTGGCTAAGGCCTGTTGTTCAACTGACACCGTGATGCCGAGCACCTGCACCCCATAGTGTTGTGCCATATGCTTGGCCAGCCCGCCCCAGCCACAGCCGATTTCCAGCACGCGGTCACCGGGTTGCAAATCCAGCTTTTGGCAAATCATATCCAGCTTGTGACGCTGGGCTTCTTCCAGCGTTTGCGCATGTTGCCAGTAGCCGCAAGAGTAACTCATGCTCGAATCCAGCATGGCTTCAAACACATCATTGCCAATATCGTAGTGTTGCTGCGCCACCTGATAAGCCCGGTGCGGCGCTTGCAGGTTAAACAGGGTATGACGAATGATCTCAGCCAATAATTTGAGTCTGGCCGTCCCGCCCATTTTTTCATCCAGGTCCGCCCGCATGACGCGATGGAAAAACTCGTCCAGTCGGTTGCAGCCCCAGCGGCCCTCGATAAACGCCTGTCCCAGTCCGAGCGAGCCTTTGGTCAACACATCGCGGTAGACGCTTTCTTCATACACCTGGATATCCCAGGGCGCGTTGCCATTAATCGTGATCCCGGCGCCCGCCAGCAAACTGGCCAGCGTATCCGGTGGCGCGGGATGCGCACTGAGGTAATGGTTGGTCGTGGTTTTCGGCATGATCGTTTGATAATCCCTAATAACACTTCACGGAGGCATGACTGATGGATTGCATCATAAAAACAGTTGCGCTTGCAGACAACTCGTCATATGACGTATGACAGATTTGACGGCAAAGATTCCGTCGGACAGGATGGTTTTAACGAGCTAAAGCGGTTGCTGTCAGGGCTGCAATGCTGCAAACCATACTGACAGGCTGGCGATGCTGAGCAGGGTACTCAAGAACACGGCCGCGGCATACAGTGCGCCATCCAGGTGATAGCGCTCGCAGATAATAATGCCAAATACCATGGTCGGCATGGCAGCCAGCAAAATGCATGCAGTCAGGGTGTCACCCGAGATGCCCAGCCATTGTGCAAAGCACCAGGTCACCAGCGGTGCGACGCACAGGCCAATCGCACACACGGGCAATAACAAGGGCATGAATTTCAGTTTAAAAGTATCCCAGCGGATGCTCATGCCCAGTGCAATCAGCATCAGGGGCACCACGCCGCCCGCCAGGGTATGCAAGGCATGTGCAACCATGACCGGTTGCGGAATGTGGCACAGATTGAGGATGGCCGCCAAGAGCATGCCCAGGCTGAGCAAGATGGGCGTGCAGGCAAACAGGTCAAACTTGAGCACAATTTCATGCGTCCAGTCGCCCAATACCTCGCTGGTCACCGGTAGTCCAAGGTAGGTCGCGTTCGGGAAGGTGGCCGCCAGCATCAATGCGCCTTGCTGTGCACGGGTCACGGTCATCAGACGTTGCAATAATTGCAGTATCAGCCACATGCACGAGGCCGCGACCGTCAAGCGGCACACGGCAGTCAGCGCAATTTTGACTGCACTCAAATCAAACGGTGCTTGCCATAAGATATTGAGCACCAAGGCTGGCAATAGCACATAAAACACCAGATCTGTCAGCGCACGACGGTGCGACAGGGCGGTGATGTGCGAGGGCGCCCACCGTTGCCAGAGCATGCCTGCCAGAATCAGCAAGGCCATTTGCAGCATGACTTGAAACATGTGCCGCCTTATAAACCGAGCGCGGTCAGTCCGGGGTGCTCATCCGGGCGTCTGCCCAGGGGCCAGAAGAATTTGCGGTCTGCTTCTTTAATCGGCAGGTCGTTAATACTGGCGTGGCGCTGCATCATCAGCCCGGCGTCGTTAAACATCCAGTTTTCATTACCGTAGCTGCGATACCAATTGCCAGCGTCGTCGTGCCATTCGTAGGCAAAGCGCACAGCAATCTTGTTATCCAGAAACGCCCAGATTTCCTTGATCAAACGGTAATCCAGTTCGCGCGCCCATTTGCGCGTTAAAAACTGATGCACCTCTGCACGCCCCACCGGAAACTCGGCACGGTTACGCCAAACCGTATCTTCCGTGTAGACCTGGATCACGCGATCCGGGTCGCGGCTGTTCCAGGCATCTTCGGCCATGCGTACTTTTTGCATGGCAGTTTCCAGGGTAAAGGGCGGTAAGGGTGGGCGGGTTTCCATAGAAGCTCCTTGGGTTGCTAAGTGCGCAGTGTCAGACCTGCTTAAAAGTCTCCCCACAGTGACTGCATCACGCTCATGGCAGTCAATGCTGCGGTTTCAGTACGTAAAATCCGTGGGCCAAGCACGATAGACTGGAAGTGATGTTGCGAAGCGAGCGCAATTTCTGCCGCACTCAGGCCGCCTTCCGGGCCAATTAATAAATGAATGGCGTTTTTTGGCGGGTTTAGTGATGCCAGCCTTTGTGCACCGACAGGATTCAATAACAGGTTAAGGCTGTCAGCGGTCGCGTGCTGGCTCAGCCATTGTGCAAGCGTGAGAGGCGCATGTACTAAAGGAATTATGGCGCGGCCACTTTGCTCGCAGGCGGCGATTGCCACGCCTTGCCAATGTTCGACGCGCTTTTCGGCGCGGTCGCCACTGAGTTTGGTCACGCAGCGCTCGGTACTTAACGGGAAAATTTCGCGCACACCCAGTTCCACCGCTTTCTGGATGGTGTAATCCATGCGGTCGCCGCTAGAGATGCCTTGTAGCAGGCGGATATTCAGTGGCGATTCATTGCTGACCTGTGTGCGGCTGAGGACTTCAACGGTAGCGGATTTTTTCTCGACCTGCGTCAGCGCGCAGAGATAGTCAAAACCATCCCCACAAAACAAAATCAACGTGTCGCCTACTTTGAGCCGCATAACCCTGACCGCATGCGCCATGGCGTTATCACTGAGTGGGACGGATTGGCCCACAGTCAATGCAGCCGGGCTATGAAATCGTAAATTACTCATGACTGGCATTGTAACCAAAATGCCTGTGTGCGGGCACGGTGGTGACAAGATTCACCTTGGCGTCTTAATCACGTACCATAATGGTTTGATCTAATTGCAGGAGCAACGCTGATGGCAAGTATTAGCCCCCCCGTATGTGATTTTGGCTGGAAAGCACCGGCATTCAATTTGCCTAATGTAGATGGCAAGCTCGTCAATCTTGAAACCAGCATGGGGCCAAATGGTCTGCTGGTGATGTTTATCTGTAACCATTGCCCTTACGTGAAAGCCATCTTGCCTCGCCTGATCGCTGACGTAAAAGAACTACAGACGCTGGGCGTGAATACGGTGGCAATTATGTCTAATGACCCTTCCGATTATCCGGAAGACAGCCCTGAGAACATGCGCAAAATTGCCACCGAGATGGCGTTTCCGTTTCCTTATCTGTTAGACGAAACTCAGCAAATTGCCAAACTTTATGATGCTGTGTGTACGCCAGACTTTTTTGGCTTTAATAAAGATTTTGCGTTGCAATACCGGGGTCGGTTTGACGAGAGCCGCAAGGAAACTGCTCCTGAGAGTACCCGTGAATTGTTCAAAGCCATGAAACAGGTGGCCGAAACTGGGCAGGGTCCAAAAGAGCAAATCGCCAGTATTGGTTGTTCTATCAAGTGGAAAGAATGAGCGTTAACCGGGCGTGCCGTCAATGCGTGGTTGACTGAGGATCGGCCAATAGACAATCGTAAATAATGTGAATGCGGCGATCCAGGTGCTGGCAGCCAGCATCACTGACAAACGGTAAAAGTCTGGCAGCACGATAGGCAATAACACCCGGCTCAGGGTAGCAAAAATGACCAGGCCAAATATCCATACCAAGCTACGCGGTGGGTTATGAATATTGCGGCCTGTGTGCCCTAAGGAGACCCTAGCCATCATCGCTAGCGTAATCACGCCGATGCCGCCAATCGCCCAGCAATGGATGGCCATAATCACCGAAATGCTTGGCAGCAAAAAACTCAAGACATAAAGTAAAAAGCCCAGGTTAATAAGCCACAGCCCCAGATAAAAACTCCACAGTAGCGGCAGCTGCCAAATACCTGGTGTATGCCAGCGCCATAACCTAAAGCTTGCGCTGATGCTGATAGTAAGTCCTAACACTGTATTCAGCATTTCAGCATTGGCGGTTAATATATTGATCAACAGTGCGGTCAGGCAGACCATCAACAGGCGGTCTATCCAAACTGAATTTTTGAGCGTCACCTGTTCTTTCACACCACGCTCAATAAACATGGGCAAAATGCGGCGGCTCATCACCATGATCAGGCTGACATTGAGCAGTAAACCCATCCATAGCGCGGCATGTGCACCTTGGTTTGTCCAGCCCAGCGCTTGCGAATAAAAAGCCAGGTTGCCAACCGACAGCAACAGTACTTTTGACAGTACGCCCAGTTGGCGCCATTGCTTCACCTGAATAATTGGTCTGGCAATCGCGATGAGCAGCCACAGGTTGAATAGGCCGTCAAACGCAGCTGCCAATGCGACCAGAGAGGGTGCCATCAGCATGACGGCGCGGGCCAATGCCCAGCAGGTGACCAAGCCCATGAGCGGGCGACCATACAAGGTCTGAAGACCGGTCCAGTTTTTGACCGCGGTCAGTAAAAATCCAGCAATCACGGCAAAGGCAAAACCATATAGCATTTCGTGTGCATGCCACTGTGATGCGGTCACGGTGCTCAACACTGGCGCAGAAAGCGTTGCATATTTCCACACCCAGAGGCCAATCGAGAGCACCGCAAAGCAGGCAGCTAACAAGAAAAAAGGCCTGAAGCCCAGGTTGAACAGTGCAAACTGGTTAGCCGGTACCTTGCGGCTGGGTGGTGAGATGGTGAGTGGTTGCATGCAGGCCTCCTCAAAAGCGTATAGCGAATAATACGGCGCTGAGGTGCCCGCATATTGCGCTGACGCAAACATGATGCATGCAAAAATGCCAATTAAAAACCCCGCGCTGAACGGGGTTAAATCAACATCAGGCCTGATGGCCAAGGTGTCGGTGAGTTATACACGCAGCGGTTGTTTTCTAAACAGGCACAAGCCTGCGACCCCCAGGCCAAGCAGGCTGGCGGATAACGGCTCGGGCACTGGCGTCGCCAGCGTCGTCGCATAGGTGACATCGTCTACGGCAAACGTACTGGAGCAGCAACCGGTGCCAGCAAAGACGATGCGATTAAACGCCACATCGGAGGTGAACCCAATAAAGCCATTTAGAGTTTGATTGCTGACGTAAGGGTCTGGCGCGGCATAGGTGGCAATATGATGGTATTCACCATAGGCTGGGCCGATACGGGCCAAGCTGATGGAGAGCAATTGTAGCCGACTATTGTTCATGGTGAGCCCAAAGGCAGTGATTGGCTGACTAAATATCAGATCCGCCCAGCCGCCGTATGAGGTGTTGAAATAGAGGTTGGTTGTGCCATTGATATCTATCGCTGAAGAAGGTGCATCGACACTGACACTGCCGCTCAATGTGAAGTCATTGAGGTGGATGCCGGTGCTGCTGGGATCTAGGTCTGCCGTCACTGCGTCAAAGGTTTCGCTAGACACCGTACCCGCTGCAGTCAAAAAGCTGGCTTTATCCGTGTATACCGTGAAGGCTGCCATCGCGGGCATGCTAGTCAGGCCAATAGTAAAAAGCGTAACGAGTTTGATAAACCAAGCTGGATTAATCGCTGGGGATGACATCATATGCTCCTTTTAAGTAAATGATGGGATGAGAATGCTTGTATGTGTGTTAAAGCGACCTGGCAAAATATGCCTGTATTTTCTCAAGCGCTTTGACGACGCCATAACAACAGTGGCAAGCCAATCATGAGCAGCCAGGCCTGGCTTGGCTCTGGCACTGGGGTCACTGCCCAGCTGGCGACGACCAAAAACTGGTTGCTGTATATATTGTTGAGTTGCAAGCGCGAGGCCGTGCTCTGTCCGCTGAGTTCTAGCAAACCACTAGAGATTTCGCCGATATAGACTTCACCTTCACCTTGCAACACTGCCGAACCGGCATAATCGCTGTTACCAATCACCGTCAGGCCATTTCCCTCCAGCAAACTGATGCGATCATATAATCCATTCCGTAACAGAGCATAGCGAGCAGCATCTGGCAGGTTGAGTTCTACCAAGCCGCTGCTGCTATTGCCCAAGTAATAGATGGAGAGCATGGCGTCAGTCAACCCAAGTAATGCCCCATCCAGCGTCAATTGAGGGGCGGCACTTGTCGTGAGCGGCATGCCCAGCGCTTGATCCAGTTTCGAAGCAAAATCATGCTCATTGCTGCCGCTGGCAATCAGCGATAATGCCGCCAGCGACAGGGCTGCATTATCACTGGTCAGGTCTTCGCTGCTAAAGCCAGCCGTTGAGCGTCCCAGAGAGGGGTTCACGGTTGCGGTGACGTTCCATAGCTGGCGCATGAGATCGAAGGGTGAGTTGAACGTGGTAGGGGCTGTCGCGCCTGCATTAAGCAAGGTTGCACTGTCTCTGGCGGCTGCGAGCAGTGTTTGTGCATCTTTTAGCTCGGGCGTGCGGGCGATTTTCAGGGTATTTTCGACTGCGACATCCGTCAGTACGCTATTGCGCAGGGATTGAATATCGGTTGCGGCAGCATCCCAGCGAGCGGCTGCGACTCCGCCACCTGCCCCTGGGGTGGCGGCGAGGGCATCTGCCACATATTGGCTACGTGTTTTGGCGGTAAAGGTGGCATTCACATTGACTGTGCCGGATAAAGAGAGCCCGGCATAATTGATGCTCACCCCATCCGCGGTAAACGTGGGTGCGCCACTGGCTTGCAAGCGTATGGGTTGCACCAGTGCCGCTGCACTGGTGGTTGAGTTTGAGAGCGGAGAGAGAAATTTTAACGTGCTATAGACTTCGTCGCGGGTACAGGAAAGCGCGGTTGCACGGCAAAACCAGGTGGCATCGAGGTTGAGTGACTCGATGGTGGTCAGTAGGCCGCCGCTTAATGTGGCGCCGGCTTCTATCCGCGTCAGTGTGCGTTGGGTATCTGGCAATACTGAAACCCCAGGGTCATTTAGTGAAATAAATTGATTTCCTCTTAGTTCAATCGTCATGCTGCCGCTACTGAACGTTCCAAGTCGGGTGCTCAAAAACCGCGCATTGGCAATACTTGGGTCCAAGGTCAACAGCTTGTCAATCTGGTTGCTGTAAGTGGTGATATCCACGCCATCGACAGACACCGAGGTGGTTCTGTTCATGATGGCAATCTCGTTAAAGTTTAGCCGCATGTTAGTTGCGATTTCTGTGGCGAGGGCCTGGAAAGGCAGGCAAGCAGCCAACACAATGATGGCGGCAGATGGTTTAGCGTAGCGCTGCAAGGTCAACATGACAAACCCTTTGCCCTGGTTGGGCACGATATTAAGAATGTCCCTAGACTAGTGCAATCATCTGAAAAAAGGCACCCCCAGTTCAGGGGGTGCCATCACAGCTACTCAAAGCGTGAAGCAGTCGTTTTTATTTTTTACTAGGATTTTGGCGCGTGACAGCGCCTTTATTCTGTAGTCGATTTGCGCGTGCGCCTGTATCCAGCCACGCCTAGCAAGCCCAGGCTGAGCATGAGCGCCGAGGTGGGCTCTGGCACACTGCTCACCATTTGCCCATACTGGATATGATCCACTTCAATGCCGCCCCCGGTGCCTATGGTGATTGATTTTATGCCGCCGGCAAACTGCACACCAAAGAAGCGGTCATCGCCGGTGGTGCCGCCAAACGTGCCATCAGGAATGCCCGTATAGGACTGTGAACCCAGTGATTGCCCCAGTGCATCTGTTGCGCTGAACGTAATGGTGCCAGAGCCATCCGTCCAGACCACACCAAAAGCCGTTGGCAGAGGGCCGCTACCCGTGTAAGTAAAGGTTACAGTGCCTGAAAACCAGCTACGTCCTGCGGTGCCAAAACCATCAATGTTGCCATCATCGGCATCCACCGAGTCGGCAATGCCGGTGGGTCCATACACTGAACCGTTACTGGCACTGATAGACGCATCCAGCGAGCCATCTTCCAGATTATCTAGTAGGACAGGATTGCCTCCCAGGTAAAAGCCAGTTGGGATGTCACTCGAAGATAGGTAAGGCGTGGGTCCCCAGAAGATCGCGGTACTACTCATGGCATGTGCCATATTGGCACTGGCAAATAAACAGCCAGCGAGTGCGGTCATTATTGTTAATCTGTGCATGTCTCTATCCTCCTGATGATTGGAGTGCTCATCTTAGAGACTTTGCCATTTTGCTTGCACCCCCTGGATAGGGGGGGTTAATGGGGAGCTTGCGCGAATGCTTGCAACGGCAGTTGCAGGCAGAGCTTGAGCCCGCCTGCGGACAAGGCTTCAAAGTGCACTTCACCGCCCAGCAGCGTCGCGCGTTTCTGAATATTGTTCAAACCGCGGCCTTTGTTTCTGGCCGACTCGACGGGCAGCCCGATGCCATTGTCACTTACCGTCAGTAACAGCTGCCTGTCGCTACGACTCAGGTTGACTGTGACTTGGCTTGCCTGGGCATGGCGGATCACATTTGAAACCGCCTCGCGGATAATACGGCCCAGGTTCAGGACTTGCGGTTGCGTCAGGAGCAAGTGGTCTTCCTTCATCTCAATTTGCCAAACCAGCTGGATATGGACATCACTCAAGCGTTTTTCGCACTCGATACGGTAGTCGGCCATGGCATCCGTCAATGGGATATGTTCTGTGCCGGCCCGTGAAACTACATCGCGCAGGTCTTGCAGGGCAGACCTGGCAAGTTCGGCATTGTTGCTGTCTTGGGCGCGGTATACCAGGGTCAGCAGTTTTGCACCCAAGTCGTCATGCAGGTCCTGGTAAATCCGCTCGCGCTCCTCCAGTGAGGCCTGCTCTTTGAGAATGGACTGCAATTGCTGAAAGTTTTGATTCAGCTCTTCATGCTTGGAAACCACGCGTTGTTCGAGTTGCTGATTCAGTTGCTCGTAATCATTGAGGGCCCCCACATACCTTGAAGTCATCATGAGCCCGACAATCAAAAACAGCACGGGGGCCGAGAATTGCATCAGATATTCCTCATTGCTCACCCAGTGGTTGAGTGCAGCAATATTGGTGTGTATCAGCCAGTCATGAAAGGCAAATAGCAGGATCAAACTCAAGGTCAGCAACAGTAAGTTGGCATCCTTGTTGCGGTGCATAATGCCTTCTTTTGCCAGCAAGCAGAGGCCGAACACCACCACGCCCATGGTCACCAGGTGCCATACATCGGTGACGTCAGTAAAGTAAGCATCGGGAGTGCACAGCAAAGTCAGCGGCGACATGATGAGGATCGCCCACAGCAACTGATTGAAACGCTTAAGTCGGATGCCGACAAAATCGAGCAGTGAGATCAGCCACAAGGTGGCAATCGCCTGAAAACTCGCATTCACAAACAACTCCCATTGTGGGGTCGGCAAGGGCGCGGTGATGATGTAAAAATTGAGGGATTGCAGTGCCCAGACAAAGGCGGCCAGTCCAAACAGGCCGTAGGCGGTATCCTGCTTTCTGCGCCACCACAGGCTCAGCATCAGCAGCCCAATCCCCACGATCAGCAAGCTTGACGTCTGGTTCAGTGTGATACGGATAAATCTGGCTTCTTCAAAGCGCGGTTGCAGATGCTCTAATGTATCTATTTGCGGCGGAGCGAGCATGCCTTGAGAGTGTGCGGGGGCAATGACTCTTACGAGTAACAGATTGTCGCGGGGCTTGAGCAGGTGGGGCGGGATGGCAAATAACAAGGGGCGGTTCCAGTGCCTGGCGACGGGCTCTTCAAACGCACCGCCAGAGCCTATCTTCTCACCATTGAGAAACGCTTCCGCATTCAGGCTGAGCCTGGAAAGGTAGAGTCCATACAAAGCCTTCTGGCTGAGTGTCGGGTAATCAAACTGAAAGCGATACCAGCCTATGCCCTCTGCCGTCGGATGACTGATCTTCCAGATGTCCGGCAGGCTGGCAGGTTGCCAGTCAGCCTCGTCACCTGGGGGCTGGGGAGCGGCACTCTGGACAAACTCTCCTTGTTTCATGCTGACTAGGGCTTTGCTGGTCACTGCCGGGGTTGCAAATGTGCTCAGAGAGGCGAGCAGCAGCCACAAAAAAATGCAGCTATCGCGCAATGGTTTTAAGGGAGTATGCACGCAAAAGCTCATCTAAACAAAGCCGTCACTTGCAGGTAAATGTCGCGGACATCGACAAAGTTGCGCCCGGAAAAAGTATCCTGCATTTCGAGCCTGACGATGAGCGGCAGCGGTAACTTGCCTTGTTGCCAGGCCTGGATACCACTCCAGGTCGCGCTGAGCCGGTATTGGTCTGCGCGGGTGTAGGTGTTCGTTTCCAGGCTGCTGGTATCGGTGCCAAGGTCAGAGCGGTAAGTGTCAGACTGCTTTTCATAACGGTGCCAGGTGGCCGCCCAGCGCCAGTTGGACCAGCGATACCCCAACTCAATATCGGTTTCATAAAAGTCCCCCAGGTCGCGCTGTAATCTTTGTTTGCTACTGGCGAGGGCCAGTAACTGGCCTGATGAGGGGATGCGCATGCTGGCTTTGTCGCGGGTTTGCCAGTTGTAATCGGCCAGTAACCGCAAGTCGAGGTGACTGCCTATATTCTTGAAATATTCTATGCGGGTGCGCAGGTCGTCGCTACCGTCGCCGGGCGGCGTATCCAGCAAGTTATCCGGGTCGTCTTTTCTGGCCAGGCCGACACGCCAGCCGATGCCCACAATCAGGCTCTGGTCTGCCGCCTTGTAGGCCCGCCAGAGTACGCCTATGGTCGGGTCGCTAAATCCCTCTGACTGTTGAGAAGCAATCTGCTTGTATTCATAACCATACGCCGGATTCGTCAGGATATTTTGCACGCCAGCCGTATCCATGGGAGCCACAGCGCCACCCGCAGGCGCAAACGGAAAGTTGCCCGCGCTGATGGGCTGACTCGCGTCAAACGCGGGGTTTGCGCCGACATTACCACCGTCGACGCCAAAACTGACGCGCGTGTGTGATTTCACATAAGGGATGATCGCGCCTACTGTGATATCTGGCGTGATGCCATAGCCGATGGTCAATGTGCTGATCTGGTTACGCACCTCACTCTTGAAGCGCGTCGTTCCCAGCGAGGCACCGGGACCTAATAGTGCGAGCGAAGGGAAAATGCTGCTATTTAATTGAATGCCGTCAAAGCTGGCGCCTAGTCCCTGCAAGTTGCCATGTTGATCATAGGTCTGGTGGTAGTCGTTGTTGCGTTGCTCAAAGCGGATGCCCCAGCTACTTTCTGGCGCCATGGTATTGAGGCCAAACGCCGTGGGTATGGGTAATTCATCCATGGCGAATGCCTCTTGGGTTAGAAAGTTACCCAGTAATAGCCCGCCCATCAATAAACTGATCCAGTTCGTGCGTAATAGGGGGCGCATTCGATTAGGTAACAAAACAGGCAAACACAAAAGAGTCTTAGTCATGAGTGTATTCGAATTATTTTTTGATCGGAGCCCCCTGTTTGCGGGGGTGTTATACGTTGAATTTGGTATATAGTTTTTATCCCAACGCTATTGCTGTCCTAGCCACTGCCCTATGATGAAAACTGCTTTTATTCTTGAGGATACTCCCGAGTCACAATTGTGGCTGTCTGAGGTCCTGCAACAGAGTTTTCCAGATATCCAGATACACGCAGCCAATCACATCGCGCAGGCACTCACTGCGTTGAACCATCTATCAGCAATCGATATCGCGCTCATTGATTTGAGTCTACCAGATGGTAGCGGGGTTGCGGTGATTGAATGGTTAAATCGTCATTCACCGCAAACAATTTGTGTGGTAGCCAGCATATTTGATGATGATAGCCACATTTTCCCGGCATTGCGCGCAGGGGCGCATGGTTATTTACTGAAAGACCAGCCACAAACCGCCATCGTACAGGCGCTGAATGGCATTGTGACGGGTCAGCCGCCACTGTCACCCGCGATTGCGCGCAAGTTATTGCGGCATTTTCACGAGCCCTATGTCGAGGCGACTGCACAAGGCGTTCTCACCGAGCGTGAAAAAGAGGTGCTGTCGATTATTGCCAAAGGCATGACCATGGCAGAAACTGCCAATATTCTCGGTCTCAAGCGCAATACGGTGGCTGGGTACGTCAAGGAAATCTACCGCAAATTAAATGTTTCTTCGCGGGCTGAAGCCGCCATCACGGCACAACGCATGGGGCTGATTTAATCTTTTAGGGCACTTACAAAGCTCTTGCCCTGTCTTTCTTAATGCAAAGGCGCATGACCCCGCCATTTTCTGCAAGGTATAATCAGCCAAATTAAAACATGGGAAGAGCATCATGACGACAAAACTAAAATGGGGCATTCTCGGTGCTGCGCGTGTGAATGAGCGCCTGCTACCTGCGATTGTAGAGGCCAGCAACTCACAACTGGTCGCCATCGCCAGCCGCCGCCCGGGCGCCGCCAAGGCCACGCTGGATAAATACGCACCCAATGCGGGTGGCGTTAGTTGTTATGACGATATGGACAGCCTGCTCACAGACAGCAATGTTGAAGCTGTCTATTGCCCCATGGCCAACGAAGAGCATGCCGAATGGGCGCTCAAGGCGATTGCGGCAGGCAAGCATGTGCTGATAGAAAAGCCGATGACCACCAAGTTGGCAGATATTGATGCGATTGAATCTGCCGCCAAAGCCAAAGGGGTGACCGTGATGGAAGGCTTTATGTACCGCTTTCATCCGCAGCATGCCAAGGTTAAAGAATTAATCGACAGCGGGCTCATCGGCGATGTGCTTTCATGCCGTGCCAGTTTTTCTTTCCTGATGGCGCCTGCACGTATGTACCGCATTACCCGTGATATGGCCAACGGTGGTGGTGCCATGTGGGATATTGGGCCTTACGCCATCCATGCCTTGCGCTGGTGTTTTGCGCAAAACGGCGTCCCTGCCGAACCTAAAGATGTATTGGCCTATGGCAAACTCAACGAGCATGGCGCCGATGTGGTTGCCAGTGGTGTGCTCGATTTTGGCCCTGATGCACAGGGACGTGCGCGTTTCGGCCACTTTGATGTGAGTTTTGAGCGTGGCCGCAAAGCCGAGTATGAGCTGATTGGCGATAAGGGCTGGATCAAGTGCCACAATATGTGGTCTTACCCGGGCGATGATCCGGCCATTAGCTGGGAAGCGGGCGGCAAGTCAGAAACCATTGTGCTGCCCAAGGCTAACCACTTTAATCTTGAGATTGAGCATTTCAGTGATTGCGTGCTCAATGGCAAAGCCCCCTTACTGACGTTTGACGATGCGCGTGGCAATTGCAAGGCGATTGAAGCGGTGATTGCTGCGTTGAAACGTTAAGGCTTTGCACAATAAAAAAAGGATGCCAAGGCATCCTTTTTTTATTGCTGAGTTGGTGTTTTAAAACTTGCCATGCTCTAAATCTTATTATCTAGGCCCATCTGATAATACTTATGCACAATCTTCTCCTGGTTTTCTAGCAGCCAGTCTATGCTCGGTTCGTTGCGCAAGGCTTTCTGGATCGCCTTGAAAGTGGCTTCGCGGTGAATATCAAACAGTGCTTTGTGGTCAATCTTCTCTTGTTCCAGAATCGCCGGGCTCAGCCACACTGAAACAATAATGCCCAAGTCATTGGCTTTTTCTTTGGGGATATCGCCGCTACGTACGGCATCCAGTACGCCGTTGGCAATGGCGCCCTGCACGGTGCCCATCAAAATATTGGTGTAACGCGGATCTTTCACAGTCACCTTGCTCACCATCAGCGTCGCTGGGCGCACCATAATGTCGGTGTTCATAATCGCCAGTACGCGGGTATGGCCTTTGACCTGGTCGCCCAGCAGGTTGGCAAATGCTGTGCCCATCGGGCCGTTCATTTCACCAATCGCCACCTCGGGTTCAGCGGCCGTGCCGGGTGGGCCGCCTGCCACCAGTGCTTCACCCACACGCATAATAATTCGATCATCAGACATCTTTGGAGCTCCTTTGCTATCAATGTATTGCAACATGGTAGGGGAATTCTCCCACCATGGCTAGTTGCATGCGCTCGGTATCGCGGTTTTACCGCTTGAGGCACCAAGCGCATGCATGAATTTAATAACCATTAACGCTTGAAGAAAAGCAGGTTCTAGGGAATAATCTAGCCTTTCCGTAAAAGGCTGGTTTTCTGGCTTTTTTAAAGAATTCAATCAAGGTTTTGCAGCTTTTTGTGTAAGACCGTTCACTTTCACTCTAGGGAGAAAACAATGGCAACTCGTGTCGACTTGTGCAACGCCATCCGTGCTCTGAGCATGGACGCTGTACAAAAAGCAAACTCCGGCCACCCAGGCGCACCTATGGGCATGGCTGAAATTGCTGAAGTATTGTGGAACCACAATCTGAGCCACAACCCAAACAACCCACAATGGGCTAACCGTGACCGTTTCGTATTGTCAAACGGCCATGGCTCAATGCTGATTTACTCCTTGCTGCACCTGACTGGTTACGATGTGACCATGGACGACATCAAGTCTTTCCGTCAATTGCACTCCCGTTGCGCTGGTCACCCAGAATACGGCTACGCACCTGGCGTTGAAACAACCACCGGTCCATTGGGCCAGGGTATTGCAAACGGCGTTGGTTTCGCCATGGCAGAAAAACTGCTGGCTAGCCAGTTCAACAAGCCAGGCCACGACATTGTTGACCACTACACATACGTGTTCCTGGGCGACGGCTGTATGATGGAAGGCGTTTCTCACGAAGCTTGCGCACTGGCTGGTACATGGGGCCTGGGCAAACTGATGGCTTTCTGGGATGACAACGGTATTTCTATCGACGGTCACATCGAAGGCTGGTACACAGACGACACCGCAGGCCGCTTCAAAGCTTACGGCTGGCACGTTGTTTCAGTCGATGGTCACGACCAGGCTGCGATTCAAAAAGCCATTGACGAAGCGAAATCAGTCACTGACAAACCATCACTGATCTGCTGCAAAACGATCATCGGTAAAGGTTCTCCAAACAAATCCGGTTCACACGACTGCCACGGTTCCGCATTGGGCGAAGCTGAAGTTGCTGCAACCCGTGCTGAAATCGGCTGGCCACACGAGCCATTCGTGATTCCTGCTGACGTATACGAAGGCTGGAACCAAAAAGACAAAGGCGCAAAACGCGAAGCTGACTGGAACGCCAAGTTCGACGCTTACGCTAAAGCCTACCCAGCAGAAGCTGCAGAATTCAAACGCCGTATGGCCGGTGAGTTGCCAGCTAACTGGAAAGCACTGACTGACGCAATCATTGCTGAAACGAACGAAAAAGCTGAGAAATTGGCTACTCGTCAAGCTTCACAAAAAGCCATTACAGCGTTAGCGCCAATCTTGCCAGAATTCTTGGGCGGTTCAGCTGACTTGACAGGTTCTAACCTGACAGCGGCTAAAGAGTTCAAACACGTGAGTGGTAAAGAGCCAGGCAACTACATCTCTTACGGTGTACGTGAATTTGGTATGGCTGCCATCATGAACGGTATGGCATTGCACGGTGGCTTGTTGCCATACGGCGGTACTTTCCACATGTTCTCTGACTACATGAAAAACGGCATGCGTATGTCTGCGTTGATGCATCAACGTGTGATCTACGTGCTGACCCATGACTCTATCGGTCAAGGTGAAGACGGTCCTACACACCAACCAGTAGAAAACACTTCTGGTCTGCGTATGATTCCTCGTATGGATGTATGGCGTCCAGCTGACTCTACAGAAACAACCGTTGCTTGGGTTGCTGCCGTAGAGCGCACTGAAGGCCCAACCAGCTTGGTATTGAGCCGTCAAGCGGTGCCAGGCATCAAGCACGATGCTAAAGACTTTGAACTGATCCGCAAGGGTGGCTATGTATTCTCCGACGTTGCTGGTAAAGCTGATGTGATCATCATCGCTAACGGTTCCGAGTTGGATCTGGCGATTCAAGCGGCTGCTGAATTGAACGCTGCGGGTACTAAAGTGCGTGTGGTTTCCATGCCATCCACCAACGTATTCGACCGTCAAGACCAGGCTTACAAAGACAGCGTATTGACTCCAGGCGTTAAACGCGTGGCTGTTGAAGCTGCTCACCCAGACTTCTGGCGTAAGTATGTCGGTATTGAAGGTGCCGTTGTTGGTATCGATACCTTCGGCGAATCCGCACCAGGCGGCGCACTGTTCAAACACTTCGGTTTCACCGTAGAGAATGTTGTGAACACAGTGAAATCTGTTTTGTAATTTAGACCAGATTGCTGCATAAAAAACCGCTTCCTCGTGAAGCGGTTTTTTTTCGCCTATATGCCGTGAAACAACCCATCCACGGCAAGGTTACTCTTGCTTAGCTTGTGAGCAAATTCACTTGTACATTCACAATCAACTTAGGCTGAATATTGGGGCCGATAAAGCTACCCGCCACTGGCGGGATCGTTTCCGGGTTACGGGATACCGCCACGGCAATATGTTGTGTGCCGGTCACCTTGCCTGCGGTGGGGTCAAAGCCTTTCCAGCCGGTGCCTGGCAAATACACCTCAGCCCAGGCATGCGTGGTGGCGTTACCGGCCTCAGTCGCCGGGGCATGCAAATAGCCACTGACAAACCGGCTGGCCAGTCCCAAGAGGCGGCAAGCTTCAATAAACAAGGTGGCATAGTCACGGCAAGAGCCACTCAGCTTATTCAAGGTGGTGGCCGGGGTCTGCACGCCAGGTTCTTCGCGAATCTGGTAGCGAAACTGGGTATAAATCGCCTGATTCAGGCGGGTCAGCAGTTCAAATGTATTGATGCTGCCGTTTCTCAGCCCCAGTTGTAGCAGCCACTGGCTCACCGTATCTTGGTCATCCATAAAAGTGGGTCGCTGAAAAGCCGCCAGGTCTTCCCAGTCAGCCTGCGCATAGGCAAACGGATAATTCACCGCATAGGGTTCAATCCAAAAGTCCAGTGGGGCCTCTTCATAGTGTTGAATCACCACTTCACTTGCAATGGTGAGTCTGTCGCTCGCTTGCAAAAACGTGACAGCCGCCAGCGAGTTATCAAACACATCGCGATACCATTTGATCTGATACGCTGGCGTAATATTCAGGATAGAAGACTCAATGCGCAAATCGTGCCCCTCACGCGGCCGCAGCAATAAATAATGCTGCTGCAGTGTGACTGTGCCCGAGAAGAGATATTCAGTCAGATGTTTGATTCTTAATCGTTTCATGGTGTGTTTCTCGCACCGCTTAAATCGGTGCGGCGGCCAATTGCGTGACACGCACCTGCATCAGCGCCGGGTACAAGGCCGGGCCAAACTGGTTAAAAATGGCAACATCCGCCGCATCGCGCCCATAGGCCACAGTAATGCGTCCGCCCATGGATTCTGACTGGCTCGGGTCAAACGTGTACCATCCCCCATTCACATACGCTTCAAACCAGGCATGAAAGTCCATCGGTTGTAGCCCGTGTAAATACCCCACCACCATGCGTGCCGGGATGCACAACCCTCGGCACAAGGCAATGCCCAAATGCGCCAGCTCGCGGCAAACGCCTTCGCGCTGCTGGTTCACCTCAACCGCAGACAGCTGAAAATGTGGAGAATCCGGATTAAAACGAATATTCTGGCGTATCCATTGCTCGATGGCCTTTACCTGGTCGTATCCAGGCAACACGTTGGCGACAATTTGCTGGCCCAGATCAATGAATTTATCTGACTCACAATAGCGTGACGGCAGTAAATAAGTCAGCACATGGTTAGGCAAATGCTGAACCTCTTCAAACCGCCCGCCGGGCGCAGTCTCAAGCTTGTCAGCGGTCAAAATATCCGCCGATGTGCTGATATAAAACTCACCCACAGGCGCAATCAGGCGCTGGCAAAGATTGCCATAAGTGTCGGTATATTCTTCCACCGGCACACTGGGCTTAAGCGTATAAGACTGCCGAGCCACCCACTGATGCACCCCACTGCGCGGCCTCAGCATCAAAATAAACGGTGTGGGAATACTGACAACAAAGCTGATATCACATTCAGTACGTAACCACATGTGCAATCCTTAAGTGATGCAAGCCAACCCATTCTAGCCTGCTTTCAAGGCATATGTGCAAAAGTGAATGAATAACTAAGACATATCAATAATAACCCTGTAAAATTTATGGTTTTACAGTTTTAGCCAGAAAGTTTTTTATGTCATTGCCAGCCTGCCCAAAATGCCAATCCGAATACACCTACGAAGACGGTGATAACTACGTCTGCCCAGAGTGCGCGCATGAGTGGAGCAAAGTGGCCACTGCCGAGTCAGAAGAAGTCAAAGTCGTGCGCGATGCCAACGGCAACGTGCTGCAAGACGGCGATACCATCACCGTGATCAAAGACCTGAAAGTCAAAGGTTCTTCATCCGTCGTTAAGGTCGGCACTAAAGTGAAAAACATCCGCCTGGTCGATGGCGACCACGATATCGACTGCAAAATTGATGGCTTTGGCGCGATGAAGCTGAAGTCGGAGTTTGTGAAAAAGGCTTAGTTGGTTTTATTGGCCGGCTCTTAAAGCCGCTCGATCTAGCTACATAGCGAGCATATTTCAATACGACACTTATTTCTTTTTTAGTCCCAACTGTTGGTTCTCAAGGATGTCTGACAGATTGACTTCTATCCAATCTGTCAGCGCCTCCACTTTCAGGCTGATGCCTTCGCCTAGCGGGGTCAGCGAGTATTCCACATGCGGCGGTACAACCGGGTAAGACACGCGTTGTACAAAGCCATCCTGCTCTAATTGTTGCAGCGTTTGTGTGAGCATTTTTTCACTGATCACCCCCACTCTTCGCCGCAGCTCACTGAAGCGGAGCGTCCCGCCCAACAACGCCACCAATACCAATACCCCCCATTGGCTGGTCACGTGCTTCAATATTTCTCGTGACGGGCAATCAGGCGAGAGCACTTCTCCGCGTCGCATGGCATTGGCCAATACACCTGTCTTCTGATCTATCTTCATACTTACCTTTTTGTTCGTACTTACTTTTAGTAAGTATAGGTGATAACCTGCGCGTTCTCAATTTATTTCATGTGTTGAAAGGGAATATTATGATTGTTGTTACCGGCGCTACGGGCCAGTTGGGTCGTTTAGTTATTGAACATTTACTCAAAAAAGTGCCTGCAAGCAGTATTGTGGCTGCTGTGCGCAATGTTGAAAAAGCGCAAGACATTGCGGCCTTGGGCGTGAAGGTACGCTTTGCCGATTACAACCAACCTGAAAGCTGGGATGCTGCATTGTCTGGCGCAGAAAAAGTCTTGCTGATCTCATCGAGCGAAATCGGCTTGCGCGTTAATCAGCATCAAGCCGTGATTGATGCCGCCAAGCGAGCAAATGTGCGCTTATTGGCTTACACCAGCCTGTTACGCGCGGATACTTCGTTACTGGGGCTGGCTGCCGAACATAAGGCGACCGAAGCTGCGATACAAAAAGCGGGCTTGCCGTTTGTCATATTGCGAAATGGTTGGTACACAGAAAACTATGCCGCAGGGATTCCAGCGGCATTAGCATTGGGCGCAGTGTATGGTGCGGCTGGACAAGGCAAGATCTCAGCTGCAGCACGCGCTGACTATGCAGAAGCGGCCACTGTAGTACTGACCACGGATCACCACACAGGCAAAGTGTATGAGCTGGCAGGGGACACGGCATTTACGTTGGACGAGTTTGCCGCCGAACTCTCACGTCAAACCGGTAAAGCGATCCCCTACGTGAATCTACCGCAAGTTGAATACAAGCAAGCATTACTCAATGCCGGCTTGCCTGAGCCCATTGCCGAGTTGTTGTCTGATTCGGATACTGGCGTATCAAACGGTCAGTTGTTTGATGATGGCAAGCAATTAAGTCAGCTCATTGGTCGCCCAACTACGGCATTAGAGGTGGTCATCAAAGCTGGTCTATAAATGAAGATGACGCTGAGCCCAATGACTCTTGTTCTGTCATTTAAAACAGCTTGACCGATAAACACCGCCTCTCAGGAGGCGGTGTTTTTTATGGTAATTGGCAGATAAACACGTCACGCACACTGCAATCACGCCTCTATCTTCCGGTTTAATGGTAGTCTGACCAAAATTATTAATAGCCCTTACGATGAAAACCCCAAAAAGATTAGAGCCGCTGCTTGAAGATGGCGTGGTAGATGAAGTGATGCGCCAGTTAATGAGTGGCAAAGAAGCCACGGTGTACGTGGTGCGCTGCGGTGAAGAAACACGCTGTGCCAAGGTGTATAAAGAAGCCAACAAACGCAGTTTCCGCCAAAGTGTCGATTACACCGAAGGCCGCAAAGTTAAAAGCAGCCGTCAGGCGCGGGCCATGGCAAAAGGCTCAAAATACGGCAAACAGGCACAAGAAGAAGCCTGGCAAAGCGCAGAGGTCGATGCCCTATATCGCCTAGCCGCCGCAGGTGTCAGCGTGCCCACCCCCTATCAGTTTTACGAAGGGGTGTTGATCATGGATTTAGTTACCGACGCCCAAGGCAATGCCGCGCCACGGCTCAACGACGTGGTATTCACCGCCGAAGAAGCCCGCCAGCATCATCAATCGCTGCTCAAAGAAGTCGTGCGCATGTTATGCGCTGGCATCGTCCACGGCGACCTTTCCGAATTCAATATCCTGCTGAGTAGCGATGGCCCCATCATCATCGACTTACCCCAAGCCGTCGATGCAGCAGGCAACAACCACGCCATGAGCATGTTAGAACGCGATGTCGGTAATTTGGCTGATTTTTTCGGCCAATTTGCGCCCGAGCTCATCAACACACACTATGGCAAAGAAATCTGGGCGCTCTACGCAAAAGGCGCCCTCACACCCGAAACGGTGCTGACTGGACAATTCAAACAAGACAGTAAACCGGTAGATTTAAAAAGCGTGGTGCGTGTGATAGACGCCGTGCGTGAGGATGAAGCCAAAAAGCAAATGCGGCTGGCAGAAGCCAAAGCCGCGCTGCCTAAGCCTAAACGATTTTAAAACGGTAAATAGCAAGCGGTAGAGGGCCTGCCATCTGCGGGCGCATGCAATGACAGTTCTTTTTAGTCTAACCCTACATATCCTGTTTCTTACGTTTGGCCATCCATCCCAGCAAGCCTAGACCTACTACAAGCATCGAGACAGTATTTGCCTCAGGAACGGGCGTAATCGAGAAGAATAAATTATCTGCATAGCCATCATTAGCAGAACCCTGCTCGCGTTGCATTTCAAGTTTAAATGCAATCTGAGTTGTACCCACTGGCGTGACGCCTGAGATCTCTTTAAATAGCAGTCCAGTAACGCCCCCGCGCTCACTAGGCGTTGTTGAACCAAAGGTGACAAAAGAAATGACAGATGCATTCACATCCAAGAATTGAATGGTGAGTTGGGAGTAATCCGTTTGACCTGCGAACCCACCAAAATAGCCAGAAGCATAAAATCCAGCATTACCCGCATTATCAAGAATGTCGGTTACTTGATAGGCAGAAGAGTAATTGTTACTAGTACCACCACCAAAGTAATTTGAACCACGATCAATAGGCCCTGGATCACCAGATGCCAAATAGCCGCCACCAATATCATATTTAATGACGGTAAAGTTACCAGTTAAATCCTGCCAGTTTGGTATCACCACCACTTCCGAGTTGCCCCCTAAACCTGTTTCAGCATCTCCGTTTTTAATCAGATTGACTGTAGCGTTTGCCGTGTTCACAAAGACCATCGCAAACAATAACGCAAGCAAGCTTTTAGTGTGCATTTAGATACTCCTCGAAATTAATATTATTAATGCAACAATGCAGTCGTTTTATACCAACACCACCTAATAGTATTCTGTTGCAAAAACTTGTCGACCCCTCGTTTAGGGGGCAAACATCAATTGGAGTGATCGGGGTTAAGGTCTAGCAAAACAACACCATTGTTTTTGATTGCTTTTAAAAGCCTCACACCATCACGGTGCTCTCCAGTTTAAAACGCTAGCGATCAAAGTTTTGAGCACCCAATATGCTTGATCATGCATGTTTAAGATTGGTTGTTAATCTGCTGATGGTTTGATGGTGTGGTTGGTTTGACGCTATTTCACTGGAGAGGACTCGTTCCGCAGGTTTTGTTATTACAGCTTTTTCAGTCCCTCTTTGTATCAAGCAAATAAAGATTTTTTAATCTGCCCCAATGATCTCTTTAGACAGAGTCTCAGATTGACATTTGATGACCGTGATTTGAAAACCATATAGATTAAGCATATACTTGCACAATTAATTGAACAAGTTGGAGGTCTCATGCACGTCATCAGTTATTCCGAAGCGCGCAATTCTCTAAAAACTGTCCTTGATAAAGTGGTTAACGATGTGGATGTCACCATTATCAACCGCCGTGATGCAGCCAATGCAGTGGTGATGTCGCTGGATCATTACAATAGCTTGATGGAAACCTTACATCTGTTGCAAAGCCCGGCCAACGCCGCCCATCTGGCCGAGTCTATCGCGCAACTTAAAGCGGGTAAAGCCGAGCCAAAAACGCTGATTCAAGATTAGCTATCATCATGGCAAGGCTCATCGTCTTTACGCCAAAGGCCTGGGAAGATTATCTCTATTGGCAAACGCAGGATAAAAAAACATTAAAGCGAATTAACTTACTGATTGAAGCATCCGCCCGCGAGCCATTTACTGGTATCGCAAAGCCAGAGCCACTCAAGGGCGATTTAACCGGCTTTTGGTCACGCCGGATTGATGATGTGAATAGGTTGGTTTATCAGGTGACAGAGACTGAGTTGCAGATTGTGGCCTGTCGATATCACTATGCTTGAAATGTTGTTTTGCAAGACCTGACCCTGATGTTCTTCTGAAATGATGGGTCGTAGAGAGAATGACCACCTTTTGATAGGTGGTCATTTGTTATTAAAAATATGTTAATTTTTTGCTTAATCAGTCCTAAATTTTTGACATTTCAAGAAAGTGTTCTGAATAACCCGTTTTTTCAAAAACTAGTCTGAGTCCTTCTTTGAAAACTTCATAATTGAATTCTTTCATATCAATAATGTTTTGTCCCAACGAATGTGACTCACGATTTACATAGCGATAGAACGCTTGATATTGATTAGCTTGTAATTCCTCTGATAAAAACACATTGTTTAAGTCTCTTTTTCTTACAAAATTAAAGAAGTACTCAATAATATTTCTCATGCAATTGGCTATTAGAGCCGGAGGTTGGGTAGGATCATTAATTACATTCCAATATGCCTGATAGTCATTTTGGATTTCTTCGTATTTCATTTCTTCGATTTTGCTTCCATCACCAGATTTTGTGATGCGGAATAATTTTTGGTTTGCTTTTCTTCTCTCATGATTAGGATCGGTTAACTCATAGAAAAAATATAAACTATGTGTTAAGACAAATACTTGAGAGAATTTTGAGTCTTTGAAAAATATTGTGCGAATTAGCTGACCAACGTTAAAAACGAATATATGGGATAAGCTCGATATTGGGTCATCAATAACAACTATCTTTTGAGTATTGGTATCTTCTGGATTAGCTTTACCTTTACAAAGTTCACAAAAGTACAGGAAGCTAATCATCATTCTCTCACCTTCACTTAATGTATGAAAAGCATCTGCTGGATCATCAGCTCTAACGACTCTGTATAAGCGATCACTGTGCTTGAGAATTTTGAATCCATCAATTCCAAGTTCTAGTAAGTTGGTATTGATGGCCGTTACTGCTTCGTCAACATTTACAGTTTCCTTCTGAGCAAGTGCAATCTGCTTTTTCGCTTCAGCAATTGAAGAGTCGATAGTAGTAATCTCTTCACCTAACTTTATAAGTTTGTTATTAGCTAACTGACGATCGGTTTCGAATCGCGCCAATGTCTGATCATATTGCCATCGCATTAGGTCCCAGAAGTCGTTTTTTAATGAATTTAGTGCGCTTTCTCGATTTCTCAATTGCTCATTATGAGCATAAATATTGAGGTTTATCAGGGTTATTTGTTGATTGAATTCCAACAGCAAAGAACTAGTGTCAGTTAAGGTCTGTGGTGATTTCGGAGCTTTTATTTTTAATTCTATTTTTTCAATATTACTGCGTAATGTATCAGTTATTTTTTGATATTTTGTAGATAGAGAGTCTATAAAACTCAGTGTGGCTGGGTGGCTATTAAATACACTAATTTCTTCTAAATTATTTAGAGCATTCAAATACTTTGATTTAAGAGTTTCCATCAACTCAATTTTTTGTTGATATGTCACATCAAAATATTCTTTTATGCTTTCTGAAAACTTTGATGTGATGGTCTTCTGCTGACAAAATGGGCATTCTGCTGCCGAGTCATTAATTTCTTGCGGTAAGTATTTCAGCCCTTGTTTTATCCAATCTGCGTTGCCAAGCGTTTCAATTAATTCGGCAATTTCACTATCTGTGTTGCCTAGAATTGCGCTGGCAAAAATGCTGTTCGATTCGATATCAGCGCCTAGGAAGTTTAATAATGGTAGTACTGGTTGTTCAGCTGCATTTTTATCTTGCAACGTTTCAACCTCATTTTTAATAAGCTGAATTGTTTTTCTTGGTTCGTGGTCAGGTTTTTTAATATTTTGGATGTAATCGAAAAGGGTTTCTTTTTTCCCCATCAATCCCTGAAGACAGTATTCAAGAACACGATCACCACCTGAGTATGTGGTTTTAATTTCCCATACCTTATCTATACAAGTTTGCTTCTGCGATAAAAACTCTTTATTGACGGCTTCTTTCTCTTTGCGCTTTTCTTCTAGAAGCTGATTCTGCTGCTGTAGGTTTTTGTTTGCTACAGCAATTTTTTCTTCAGCTTCTTTATTTTCTTTTGAGAGGCTAAAAATTCCTTTGAGTCTATCAGCTTCATAAAAAGTATCTTTAATAAAGATTTGGTTATAAACCATCACTGGATTTGTTTGGGCGGGCACTCTACTGCAACTTGCATATCGAACATCTTCGGGATTATAGAAGTAACCAGAAAAGGTTGATTTTCCTGTTCCATTGAGCCCATAAATTAGATTGATTTTCTTATCAGTAACTAGTTTTGTACTAGTTTTAAAGCTTGCAACTGCATTCATTTGAATTTCAGTGAGCATGAGAATCACCTAATTAGAATTTTTTATTTGAATGAGACCGTACTAATTGATTGTAATGCACTTAATAATTTAATGGGAGGATAAGCCGGGTCATGTGCTATGAATTTCCTCTTTTCCTACACTGTTTTCAGCATATGTCTGATACCACTATCTTTCTCAAAAATTATCATTTAAAAACTAAAAATCTAATTAATGAGGAGGCTGTATGTCATCGTTCGTTCTGTATCTTATCGGGTTCGCTATTCTGATTGGCGGGATTGCATGGGCGTTGGTAGAAGCGGGTGTGCCGCATTTGTACATCGTGATTGCTTCTGTGATTCTCACCGGTATCGGAATATTAAAGGCGGTATCACATACCAGAACTAAGGATATTTCCCGGAACTAAGCAGGCTCGGAGGCGTTCAATCTAGCTATTGTTGATAAATTTGCGAAGTAGATTGCAATGAACAATTTTAATAAAACTGATTTGAAGTTAGATGGGCTGGAGATTAATGGCCTGTATCTTGAAGATGTTTTTTCGGTGTGGGAGCATTTCGATAAAAACGCGAATAAGTACTTTACCGTTTTTATGATTAATAACTCCCGCATCACTGTGCCAGCAACAGAAGCTAATGCAGCATTACTGTATGAGAGCGGCCATCCTGTGTCTGAATTTGTGGTGAACGATGGCGTTGTGGATGAGCTTGAAATTGAAAAGCTTTAATAAGTCATCGGACTAAGCGTAATCAGTCGATTTATTTCAAGTATTACTTACAGTTTGTTCTGAAATGGCTTCGATAACTACTTTTTCAAGTCGCGAACGACGTAAGTAATTAGGATGGTAAGTGCGAAATATTTTGCCAGTTATTTCTTTAGAAACTATCTGGCAAAGCTTTCTTTGATTGATACCTTCTACAGGCAACATTTCACCTTTAAGTAAATTTGAAACTCTTCCATCGTAACGAGGGCCCGTCAAAAAAATCACGATATCGGGCGCAATTAGCTTTAGTTCTTCTAGTAGAAGAAAATCCAGCTCAGACAATATAAGTCGATTTTCTATTGATGGGGCTTTTTTTGCTTGGTCAAATTTATTAAGGTTTAGCCATGCCGAAGTGAGTATAGTGCCCGTAAGCATGATTTCTATTTTTCTAATAAAACTCCAAAATGGACTTGAGTAATATTTTTCACCAAGATTGAAATTAATGTAGGTGGTCATCTGTTCAAAAACATCAGTTTTGTTGGACCACCCGTGCGTCTCTTGTCCTACGAATGCAATTTTGATAGCTGATCGTCTATAAGTTTCATTGGGAGCTATTAAAAAAGGGCCATTAAAATTATCGCTATCGCAACGCGCTTTAATCTCTAGAATTTTATTTGCATGGCGCTTATAGAGCTCTAATAGGTGTTGATTTATCATTTTTATGAAAGTGCGGGTTCTTATGATTATTGGTTATGATCAGTTGGGGTTTAATGATAACAGTCAATAAATATGCGGAACTCAATCGCCGAGTCTACGGGGTTAGGTCTTGCAAAACGACAAAATTTTTTCTAACAATTGGAGTCATAATGACTCGTCCAGTCTACGCATGGATAGCAAGTGAGCCAGCCTTAGCTGTCAATGACTAGCTGCTACTGACTTTCTTTTGAGGACTTAGCCAAGCGCAAAAAATAAGCGACCTGCTCGACCCATTGCAAACGCTGCAATGGAGTTAACGCCATAAAGGCCCGTAAGCGTTCTTCACTCACATGATAAGTTCGGTCGGCTGGATTAAAGGGCGTGTTCATAGTGATTTTATTTTCTCTAAATGCTCAATATCACTCAGGTCTATCGGGCGACCAGCAGCACGTTTCATCGCAATTAAGTCATCTACGCAAGCCACTTCTACCGAGACATCCCCCAAGTTAAATTGCACAGCGCGTGTATGCATCTCGTTAAAATCCAAAGGTGGAAACAGCAGAATATCAATCGTGACCCCAGCCAAGTCTGGTGTGCGTAATGCAAATGCCAGCATGTTTTTTTCAGTGTGCCATTGGCGCAATAACGCGAGATTAGTCAGGCTTTCCAGCGGCACAGGCGCAACCGGCGTCAACTGCAACGCTTTTGCACATTGCAACATGCCTTCAAGGTTTTCTGGCTGCATGGCGACTGTGATATCCACATCCATGGTTGCTCGCTCAACGCCATGCAAAGAAACAGCCAAGCCACCGATCAACAGGTAATCGACATCAAATTTTTGCAGCGCTGCAAACAGATCTAAATAAAACATAGCTGCAGTTTAAAGCAGGTGGCTTAAAAAAAGAATTGCTTTTAATTTTGTGCTGTTCATCAAGTATTGATTTGGTGTGTTAATCAAAAGCCTCAATCAATTGAATGATGATTTCATGGAAAACCGTAGCCAATCGGATTAAACCAATTCAAAGAAGGCAACTCTCAAATATAATCCTTACTTAACTCTTAAAACTCTCAGGTAAATCCATGCGAACCGAAAACGCTGTTGCACCAAAAACAATCTACCTTAAAGACTACACACCTGCGCCGTATAACGCTGTACAGGTGAATCTGAGTTTTAACCTGTTGCAGGGCAAAACGATTGTGACCTCTGAAGTGAAGTATGTGAAAAACCCGGCGGGGGTTTCGAATGACCTGGTGCTGGACGGTGAAGATCAAACCATCGTTTCCGTGGCTTTGAATGGTCAGCCGTTTGAAGGCTACACGGTGGCGGATGGGCAGATGACGATAGTGAACCCAGGCAATGAATTCACATTAACCATCGTCAGCGAGATTGATCCGGCAGCGAATACAGCACTCGAAGGCTTGTATCAATCACAAGGCACTTATTGCACACAGTGCGAGGCGGAAGGCTTTAGGCGCATTACCTATTACCAGGATAGACCAGATGTATTGAGTGTGTTTACGGTGCGCATTGAGGCGGATGCCAAGGCGTATCCGGTGATGTTGTCGAATGGTAATTTGCAGGAAGAGGGCGGTTTGCCGGATGGCAGGCATTACCGTGTCTGGCATGACCCATTCCCCAAGCCTTGTTATTTGTTTGCGCTGGTGGCGGGCGACTTGGTGCGGGTGGCGGATACGTTCACCACCATGACGGGCCGCACCGTAGATTTGCATATTTACGTGCGTGCGGGCGACGAAGGGCAGTGCAGTCATGCCATGGAGTCACTGAAAAAATCCATGAAGTGGGACGAAGAGGTGTATGGCCGCGAGTATCAGCTCGACCTGTTTAATATTGTGGCGGTGAGCGACTTTAATATGGGCGCGATGGAAAACACTTCGCTCAATGTGTTTAACACCGCGCTGGTGCTGGCACATCAAGAGACCGCGACCGATAGCGATTTTATGAGCGTGGAAGGCGTGATTGGTCACGAATACTTCCACAACTGGACGGGTAACCGCGTGACTTGCCGCGACTGGTTTCAATTGTCCTTGAAAGAAGGGTTTACTGTGTTCCGCGACCAGGAGTTTAGTGCAGACTTGAACTCGCGTGCCGTGCAGCGGATTGACGATGTGAACGGTCTGCGTCGTTTGCAGTTTCCTGAAGATGGCAGCCCGCTGGCGCACTCGGTGCAGCCGGATCAGTTTATCGAGATTAGCAACTTTTACACCAAAACCATCTACGACAAAGGCGCTGAGCTGATTCGCATGCAGCATACGTTGCTCGGGCCGCAGACTTTCCGTAAGGCCACCGATTTGTATTTTGACCGCTTTGACGGCCAGGCGGTGACCTGTGATGATTTTGTGCAGTGCATGGCTGACGCTTCTGGCCGTGACATGACGCAGTTTTTCAGGTGGTATAAACAGGCAGGCACGCCTACCTTGGTCGTCAGCAGCCATTACGATGCGGCCCAGCAGCGTTATACGCTAAGCTTTAAACAATCGCAGCCGGAGACGCCGGGGCAGACCGACAAGCAGCCTTTGCATATCCCGATTGCGGTCGGTTTGCTGGCCGCGGATGGCAGCGAGATTGTGCCTACGCAAGTGCTGGAAATGACGGCACGTGAGCAATCATTCACTTTCGATGGCATCGCCGCCAAACCGGTGCCTTCGATGCTGCGAGGGTTCTCTGCCCCGGTCAAACTGGAGACCGATTTAAGTGACGATGATTTGCGCCTGTTGCAGGTGCATGACACCGATGGCTTTAACAAATGGGAGGCCGGGCAGACGCTGGCGCTGCGCACCATACAGCGCGTGATGGCAGATCCGCAGGCGGATATCAGCCAGTTTATTGCCGATGTCGGCACCTTGATTGCGCAAGGCTTGAGCGGGCAGGGTGACAAAGCCTTACTGGCGCGCGCCTTGAGTTTGCCCATGATAGGCGTGATTGGCCAATACCTGTCGGTGATAGACCCGGCAGCCATTGAGGCGGCGCGTAGCAGTATCCTCACTCAGATCAAGCGTGCGCATAAAGACGCTTTGGCCGCGCTGTATGAGGCCAACGCCAATCCGGGCGAGTTCACCATTACCCCGCAAGCCATGGGTCGCCGTGCTTTACAGGCCGCCGTGTTAGAGATTCTGACCACCACCAATGGCACTGGTTGTGCTGCACGCGCCAAAGCGCATTACGACGCAGCAGATAATATGACGGATCGGGTGACTGCATTGTCGTGCCTGTCTGAGAGTACACAGCCGCAACGGGCCGAGGTGTTTGCAGACTTTTATACCCGCTTTGAAAAGTATCCGCTGGTGGTCGACAAGTGGTTCTCATTGCAAGCGATTGCCAACCGCGAGCAAATTTTTGATGACCTCGCCTTATTGCGCGCGCACCCCGATTTCAACATCAAAAACCCTAACCGCGTGCGTTCGCTGTATAGCGCGTTTGCCATTAACAATCCGGTCAAGTTCCATGATCCTAGCGGCAAAGGGTATGCCTTTTTGCGTGATGCAATTATCGAGCTCAATAGCATCAACCCGCAAATTGCCGCGCGCCTTGTGACGCCGTTGCGTGAGTGGAAGCGCTACACACCTGCCTTGCAGGCGCAGATGAAAGCGGCGCTACAAGCGGTGCTGGATACGCCTAATTTGTCGGGTGATGTGTTTGAAGTGGTGAGTAAGAGCTTGGATGGCTAATAAAAAAGCGGAGCTTAAACTCCGCTTTTTTTAATGGTCTGTTCGCACTATTTCCCCATGGCCTCGCCCAGGCGTATCGGTTTGCCTGGGTGCCAGCTGGCATTAAACTCCAGTACGTCTTTTTCAAATAACATCACCACGGTAGAACCCAACAGAAAACGACCCATTTCTTCGCCTTGTTTCAAGATGATGTGTTGGTTGCTGTAATCCCAATGGATGACTTTGCCCGGACGTGGCGGGTTGATAATGTGGTCTTTGGCATCGTGCCAAACGGTAGCCATGCTGCCGACAATCGTCGCACCGACCAAAACCAGCACAAACTTGCCATGCTGGGCGGATTCAAAGGTGCAGACCACGCGCTCGTTACGCGCAAACAGGCCTGGCACATGGGCGGCAGTCAGGGGATTTACTGAGAATAAATCGCCAGGCACATAGGTCATGCTCAGCAGCTTGCCATCGCATGGCATATGGATGCGGTGATAATCTTTGGGGCTTAGATACAGGCAGGCAAAACGACCACTGTCAAAGTTTGCAGCTAAAGCAGCGTCGCCACCGACCAATGTCTGCGCTGTGTAATGATGGCCTTTAGCCTGAAAAATCTGGCCGTTTTCAACTTTGCCAAACTGGCTGATGGCGCCATCCACCGGGCATACAAAGGCATTATTTGCCAAGGGCCGGGCATCCGGTTTGAGTGGGCGCGTGAAGAACAGGTTAAACGTTTTGTAGCTGCTGATATCGCCGTTGAGTGCTTCTTCCATATTCACATGGTATTTGCGCACAAACCAGCCGATAAACGCCGTGGTCAGGCCACCCGCCTGCCAGTGCGCCAGTTTGCCGGCGGCGGCGGTGAGGAGTTGTTTGGGGGCAATGTATTGCAGCAGAATGGCGAGTTTCACTTCTTTCCCTTATTGAGTAGCGCTTGTTTGTTGCAAGCACTTGTTTTTATCATGTCTATATTCATGATTTTACAAATAAAAAAGCACAGGCGATACATCAGCCTGTGCTTTTTACCTATGGCCGGATTAATTTGTCATCAACCCAACCTTAGGTACTGATTCAAGGTCTAGAATTAGTTCTTAGACTGATCAACCAGTTTGTTTTTCGCAATCCAAGGCATCATGGCGCGCAGTTTGTTACCCACTTGCTCGATTGGGTGAGCAGCGTTCAAACGACGACGTGCCGTCATTTCTGGGTAGTTAGTACGGCCTTCCAGGATGAACTGTTTAGCGTAGTTACCATTCTGGATGTTTTTCAGGCATTGACGCATAGCCTCTTTGGACTGGCTGTTGATCACTTGTGGGCCTGTCACGTACTCACCATACTCCGCGTTGTTGGAGATGGAGTAGTTCATGTTGGCTATACCGCCTTCGTACATCAGGTCAACGATCAGTTTCAGTTCGTGCAAGCATTCGAAGTAGGCCATTTCTGGTGCGTAACCAGCTTCAACAAGCGTTTCAAAACCGGCTTTTACCAGTTCAACCGCGCCACCACACAGCACGGCTTGTTCGCCGAACAGGTCAGTTTCTGTTTCTTCGCGGAAGTCAGTTTCGATCACGCCACCTTTGGTGCCGCCGTTAGCTGCAGCGTAAGACAAGGCGATGTCTTTGGCTTTGCCTGAAGTGTTCTGGTAAACAGCGATCAATGAAGGTACGCCGCCACCTTTGAGGTACTCTGAACGTACGGTGTGGCCTGGGCCTTTAGGCGCGATCATGATCACGTCCAGGTCTGCGCGTGGCACGATCTGGTTGTAGTGAATGTTGAAGCCGTGGGCGAATGCCAGTGCTGCGCCTTTTTTCAGGTTAGGCGCGATTTCGGCATTGAAGATTTCTGCCATGGTTTCGTCTGGCAGCAATACCATGACCACGTCAGCGTCTTTAACTGCTGCTGCGATCTCTAAAGTGGTGTGACCAGCGCCTTCGGCTTTGGCCCATGAGCCGCCGCCTTTACGCAAACCAATGGTGACATTCACGCCGCTGTCGCGCAGGTTGGCTGCGTGTGCATGACCTTGAGAGCCGTAGCCCACAATCGTCACTTTTTTGCCTTTGATAATGCTTAAGTCGGCGTCCTTGTCGTAATAAACGTTCATCTCTGCTTTTGCCTTTCAATACAAATGCTTTGTCTGTAAAAAATAATTCCGGTTAAACCTTGAGGATGCGGTCGCCACGACCAATGCCGGAAGCACCCGTACGCACGGTTTCAAGAATCGCGCTGCGGTCTATGGCTTCAATAAACGCATCCAGTTTGCTGCAAGAGCCGGTAAGCTCAATGGTGTAGCTATTGTCGGCCACATCGATAATACGGCCGCGGAAAATGTCGCACATGCGCTTCATTTCGTCTTTATGGACGCCGGTGGCTTTGACCTTGACCAGCATCAGTTCGCGCTCAATGTGCTTGCCATCGTTGAGATCCAGCACCTTGACCACGTCAATCAACTTGTTGAGTTGCTTGATAATTTGTTCAATCACATCATCGGAGCCTGTGGTCACAATCGTCATGCGAGACAGGGTAGGGTCTTCGGTGACCGCCACCGTGAGTGATTCAATGTTGTAACCGCGGGCAGAAAACAGGCCGGCCACGCGTGACAGGGCGCCTGCTTCGTTTTCCATCAGCAGTGAAATAATGTGACGCATTATTCTTCCCCTTTCAGGCGGCTGGCCGTGCGTGGGCTCAATACCATTTCTGACAGGCCCTTGCCGTTTTCAACCATCGGGAAGACGTTTTCTGTTTGGTCGGTTAAAAAGTCCATAAATACAAATTTGTCTTTTCTATCAAACGCTTCTTTAAGGGCGCCTTCTACATCCGCCGGATCGGTGATGCGCATGCCAACGTGGCCATAAGACTCGGCCAGTTTGACAAAGTCAGGCAGGCTATCCATGTAGGATTCTGAGTAGCGGTTCTCGTAGAAGAACTCCTGCCACTGACGCACCATGCCCAAGTAACGGTTATTCAACAGAATGACCTTGATCGGCAGGCCGTATTGCGCACAGGTGGACAGCTCCTGGATGTTCATCTGGATACTGCCTTCGCCGGTCACACAGGCAACTTGTGCATTTTTGTCGGCAAATTGGCAACCCATGGCGTATGGCAAGCCCACGCCCATGGTGCCCAAGCCGCCGGAGTTGATCCAGCGACGTGGCTTGTCGAACTTGTAGTATTGCGCCGCCCACATCTGGTGCTGGCCCACGTCAGAAGTCACATAGGCTTCGCCTTTGGTGACTTCCCATAACTTCTGGATCACGTACTGTGGTTTGATCACGGTGTCTGAATAGGCGTAATCCATCGACTGGATGCCGCGCCATTCATTGATTTGGGACCACCAGTCGGCGGTGTCTGTACTCTGGTTTTCTTCTTGCGCCAAAATTTCGTTCATGTCAGACAGCACGGATTGCACGTCGCCAACAATCGGCACGTCTACCTTGACGCGTTTGGAGATGCTGGATGGGTCGACATCAATATGAATGATGGTGCGTTTGTGGCTGCTAAAATGTTTGGGATTGCCAATCACGCGGTCGTCAAAGCGCGCGCCAACGGCCAGCAACACGTCACAGTGCTGCATGGCCATATTGGCCTCATAAGACCCGTGCATGCCCAGCATGCCGACAAACTGTTTGTCAGTGGCAGGGTAGCCGCCCAACCCCATCAGGGTGTTGGTAACAGGGAAATTCAACGCCTTAGCCAGTTTTACCAGCTCAGCCGCACCATTACCCAATACCAGGCCGCCGCCGGTGTAAATCATCGGACGTTTTGCACCCAGCAGCAGCTTGACCGCTTTTTTGATCTGGCCGCTATGGCCTTTCAAAATCGGGTTGTAAGAACGCATCTCTACCGTTTTTGGGTAGATAAAGTCAGCCACGTGCGCCGTGATATCTTTAGGGATATCCACGACCACTGGACCGGGACGGCCGGTTTTGGCGATGAAGAATGCTTTCTTGATGGTCGGCGCAATGTCTTTAACGTGCTTGACCAGGAAGTTGTGCTTCACGCACGGGCGAGTCACCCCCACCATGTCGACTTCCTGGAAGGCGTCCATGCCAATCGCTGGCACAGGGACCTGACCACTGATCACCACCAGTGGAATTGAATCCATATAGGCCGTGGCAATGCCGGTTACCGCATTGGTCGCACCTGGACCGCTGGTGACTAAGGCGACGCCAACATCCCCTGTTGCACGTGAGTAAGCATCTGCCGCATGCACAGCCGCTTGCTCGTGACGCACCAGAATGTGCTTGAAGCCATTCTGTTTATATAAAGCATCATAGATATGCAAGACCGCACCACCTGGATAGCCAAAGACGAATTTGACTTTTTCTTCATTCAGGCAGGAGACAACAATGTCCGCACCTGTCATGGATTTGGCGTGGGTGTCTGTCGCAGAGTGGGCTGAGGCGTCCATAAAACCTTGATTTTTCGGCTAATAAATGTTGAACCCTATACATTAACTTGCTTTACTAATTTGGTCAAGATTTCGCACTGACCGAGCCCGACTTTCAGTGATGCCGGGTTCAATATTGCAATCCCTGCAATCAATAGTTGACTTTATAAATGAGAAACATTATCATTTGCATAACAGTTAACGAGAGGCATACACGCCATGCAGAGTTTACAAGGCGCATCACCCAGCCAGTTGTTCGATCCTGACCTGCCGACCGCAAGTGCGGTGCTGGTTTCGCTGAGTTGTGTGGCAACGCGCTATGCCATGAATCCTTCGGAGGATTTGGCCTTGTTGGGTTGCAGTCTGGCCCAAACTTTGAATGCGCCTGAGTATGCAGAGAGTGGTTTGATTACCTCGGCGGCCAGGCAATTGTTGCGTGAATGGCAAGAGTTGTTGCAAGCGCATCAAACCTTTGCCATGCAGCAGGCGGTGTCTGAGTTTGTGACCCCGTCGGCCACCATGCAATGATAGGCGCAAGGGCGCAGGCGCTCGTTGCATTAAGTAGAGTACATCGCATACAAAAAACAAAAGATTAAGAAAGGCAGTATTGAAATGGCAAGAACCACCGGACCTCGACTCAAGATTATGCGCGCCCTGGGCGTGGAGTTGCCAGGGTTGTCACGCAAGTCGATTGAAGATAGACCCAATCCGCCTGGCCAGCATGGTCAGCAGGCTTCGCGTCGTCGTCGCTCGGATTTTGCCGTGAAGTTGGTGGAGAAGCAGAAGATCCGCTTTAACTATGGTGTGAGCGAGAAGCAAATGCGCAAGCTGATGCTGGAAGCGCGTAAAGGTTCGGAGCCTACCGGTGACAAATTGATGTCTTTGCTTGAGCGCCGTCTGGATAACGTGGTGTTCAGGGCTGGTTTTGCGCCTACGGGCATTGCTGCGCGCCAGTTGGTCAATCATGGGCATGTGTTGTTAAACGGCAAGTCTGTCAATATTGCTTCCGTGCGTTTGAAAGTGGGTGATGTGGTCACGCTCAAAGAGAAAAGTCGCAAAATTCCGATGGTGGCCGAGTCGATGGCGACGCCCAGTCTGACCATCCCCGAGTGGTTATCTGTGGATACGACGACCGCCTCGGCAAAAATTGGTCACTTGCCATCCATTGAGGATGTGCCGTTCCCGATTGAAGTGCAGCAAGTGGTTGAATACTACGCTAACCGCGTTTAATTTCGCGTGCAGGTGCAAGCCTGCAGGCCAATGAATTTGAGTGGTGCTCCTAACCCCAACATGTCACTGCTCAAATAGGCGTGTTTTTAATGCGCCAAATTACCCCTGGTAAGGGTGTTCCTTGAAATCTGATGCCGCAGTGCGCAAGCATGTAAGTCGGCTTTTTTTTGGACTGGATTGTAGATGATGAATCGCTTGCAGCCTGAGTTGAATCAAGGGCAAAATGCCGCCAACGCGACTCAGACCGGCGTGCCTGTGGTGGATGCCAATGAATTGCTGGGGAAGCGCGGCGTGGTAGCCATTATGCATGGTCGTGATGAGTACCGACTCACCCGGACCAGGCAAAATAAATTGCTGCTGACCAAGTGTCAGGACAATATAGGGCATGGCGTCTCTTCATGATTAAGAGCGCGTTGGGTGTGGTGAAATATCAATGTGAAGCAGGCAACCAGCAGGTTGCCTTCAGCACTTTAATAAACAGTCTTTTTGTAGGAGATGGACGCTAATGGCGCAACGTGAGTCTTTGCGTGGGTTGTCGTTGAAGCCCGCCCGGATGTCGGCTACCAGCTTGCCTGAGTTGAGTTTGCATAAGCGGCAGTTGGGCGAGCTGGCGGGGGTGTTCCGCTGGTCAGTATTGGCGACTGAACAGTTGCTCATGCGTGACCGCCGCCAGGGTTGGCATGCAGTGGGCATGCTGCTGGTGGTCGCGCTGCATGCGCTGGTGATCGCCAGTTTTCTGCTGTTTGAAGAGGAACTCATTGAGTTGCCCAAGCCAGAGCCGATCACGGTATCGTTGATTACCTTGCCTGCAAAAAAAGAGGAGGCGCCTGCGCCAGAGGTGGTACCCATCATCAAGCAGCAGCCGGTGGTGAAACCGGTGATCAAACCAAAAGAAACGCCAGTCAAGCCCATAGAGCGCCCGGCACCAGTGGTGGAGCGGATCACGGAAACCACGCCAGATCAGCCCAAGTTTGAAGCCAGCACCCAGCCTGCCGCGCCGCCGCTGGAAGCACCGCAAGCTGCTGCCCCTAGCAAGCCCGCACCTGCGCCTGCTGCGCCACCCAAGCACGAGGTGGAAGAAAAAGAGGAGCCGCCAAAGTTTGGCGTGGCTTACCTGAACAACCCGGCGCCGGAATACCCGCGGTTGTCACAGCGCGCCGGTGAAGAGGGGCGCGTGTTGCTCAGGGTGCTGGTGTCGGCAGAAGGTCACCCGGAGTCGGTAGAGATTTTTAAAAGCAGTGGCTATGAGCGGCTGGACAAGGCGGCACTCAATGCCGTCAAGCAATGGCGGTTTGAGCCAGCCCGCAAAGGCGGCAAGGCGCTCAGCGCTTTCGTCAATGTGCCATTGTCTTTCTCACTCACACAAAATTAAATCAGTTTTTATTGAAAGGAACGTTTGATGCAATCAACTAGTGGTTTGGCATTTATTACCGAGGGTGGGGTTGTCTCGGTCATCGTGGCGCTGGTGCTGCTGACCATGTCGGTCATGAGCTGGTATTTTATTGTGGTCAAGGCTTGGCAAGTCTTCAAGCACAAGCGCGAAGTCACGGCTTATGTTAAGCAGTTCTGGCGCAAAGCGACTTTGCAAGAGGCCCTGCAGGATACGCAGATGCAATCACCAGCGTTCCGCCTGGCGCTGACTGCCGTGGAATCTACCCAGCACCATCAGCAGCATGCCAGCCAGTCTCTGGGCGCGGCTTGCAGTCAAGATGAGTTTGTTGCACGCCAGTTGCGCCGTACCTTGTCGCAAGAGCAGGCAGGCATGGAGAGCGGGTTGTCTGTGCTTGCTTCTGTGGGCAGCGTGGCACCGTTTGTTGGTTTGTTTGGGACGGTGTGGGGGATTTACCACGCGCTGACCGCGATTGGCCAATCCGGCGTGGCGACCATCGACAAGGTGGCCGGCCCGGTTGGTGAGGCTTTGATTATGACGGCGATTGGTCTGGCGGTGGCGATCCCGGCTGTGTTGGCCTATAACGCCTTTATCAAGGCGAATCGCAGTGTCATGGCCGAGCTCGAGAATTTTGCGCAAGACTTGCATACCTTGCTGACTACGGGTGCGCCATTGATGATCAAGCAAGGTCAGAAACCTGCCAATGTGACTGAGCTGCACGCTAAAGTCGCAAGCAAAGGTGGCAACCTATGATGGGGCAAAATCCTTTTAGCGCGGGTGAACACACCCAGCCCATGAGTGAAATCAACACCACGCCACTGGTGGATGTGATGCTGGTCTTGCTGGTGATTTTTATCATTACTGCGCCCTTGCTGACGCATGCGGTCAAGATTGATTTGCCTCAGGCCACCTCGCAGCCACTGGAGGAAAAGCCGGAAGTCATTGATCTGGCGGTGGATGCAGACGGTAAGCTGTTCTGGAACGATAGCGAAATCCAGGCGCCAGAGTTGGCTGCCAAGTTGCAGGAAGAAGCAGGCAGGCAGCAACAGTCCGAGTTGCAGATTCGCGCCGATAAAAACACCCGCTATCAGGTGCTGGCCGAAGTGTTGGCCAAGGCGCAAACAGCGGGCATGAAAAAAATTGGCTTTGTCAGCCAGCCGCAACCTTGATTCAAATTCATCTGAGTTAACCATCGCATATGAAACAGCAAACCATCCGCCGCTGGGCATGGATCCATAAATGGAGCAGTCTGGTCTGTACAGCATTCATGTTGCTGTTATGCCTGACCGGCCTGCCCCTGATTTTTATGCATGAGCTGCATCATCTGCTGGGTGACCAGATTGAAACACCCGTGATCAGCCATGCCGGGCCCAATGCCAGCATGGATAGCCTGATGGTGGCGGCCAAAGCCCGTTACCCCAAGCTGGTGCCGCAATATATGTACCGCGAAGACGACGAGCCATTGCAGTGGGTGGTCCGCTTGGGTGCGACGCCGACTGACATCACGAATACCCACAACGTGGTACTCGATGCGCGTACGGCACAGGTGCTGGGTGAGCCCAAGGATGACGAAGGCTTTTTATATGTGATGTTCAAGCTGCATGTTGATCTGTTCGCGGGCTTGCCTGGCATGTTGTTCCTGGGTTTGATGGGCTTTTTGCTGTTGATTGCCCTTATTTCCGGCGTGGTGCTGTATGCGCCTTTCATGCGCAAACTGCCGTTTGGCGAGATCCGTCACCAGCGTGGCGACAAGCTCAAGCGCCTTGATATCCATAACTTTCTGGGCATCGTCACGCTCTGCTGGTTGCTGGTGGTGGGGGCGACCGGCGTGATCAATACCTGGTCGGATTTGCTGATTAAATACTGGCAATTTGACCAAATGGCGCAAATGGTCGCGCCCTATAAAAACCTGCCTCCACCGACAGCGTTTGCCTCACTGCAGCAGTCTTTGCAAGTGGCGCAGCGTGCCGAACCCGAGATGGAATTAGGCTTTATCGCTTTTCCCGGCACGCCTTATACCAGCCAGCATCATTATGGCATTTTCATGCGTGGCGATAGCCCGCTGACCAAGCGCCTGTTCAAGCCCGTGCTGATCGATGCACAGACCGCACAGCTGACCGATAGTCGCCCGTTGCCCTGGTATCTGGTGGGCTTGCTGGTGTCGCAGCCGCTGCATTTTGGCGATTATGGCGGCATGACCTTGAAGTGGATTTGGGCGGTGCTGGATATATTAAGTATTGTGGTGTTGTGGACCGGGCTCAAACTCTGGTGGAAAAAACGCCACCAATATGTACCGGATATTCAAACGCGCATCATACTCAGTGAGGCGAGTTGAGCATCCGGTTTTATGAATAGCGTTTTTTGTGAATATCGACACTGTTTGTGAATTTAAACCTCTGGGGTTTCAACGGCGATGTCTCAATAGGCGAACATGAATCATGGTCACACATCTGTTTATGCAAAGTAAATCACTGTCACAAATCTTTTTATGGCCGCTGGTCATTGGCCTCATCACTGTTCTGGGCCTGGTGACTGCCTTGCTGGTAGATGATGCCCGCGAATTGCTGTCGGATGCAGCGGTGGCGCTGCCGATTGTGATCAGCCTTTATTACTATCTTTGCAAGCCGCGCTTGCCTGCCCGTTTTTTGCCCGGCCAGCCTGGGCGCGCCCGCAAGTAAGTCTTTTTTTGATTGCCCCGCAAGCTGCCGGGCCGTCTTTAGTTTAGCCAGCCACCGAGTCGTCACTCCAGTAGCCAGCCAGTTTTTAAATTGGATGATTGGAGCATAGATGAAACTCACTTTTAACCCCCGCCTTTCCGCGAGCCAGCCTTCTTTTTCAGCGCGCTTATTGTTAAAAGCCGCGCCGCTCGCCGTGGTTGCCAGCACTTTATTACTACAAGCCAATGCGCAGGCCGCAGACCATTGTGAAGTCACGGTAGAAGCCACGGATGCCATGAGCTATAACGTCAAGGAAATTGCTGTGCCCAAAGCCTGTGCCTCTTTTGCCATTCGCTTGAAGCATACCGGCACCATGGCTAAAAACATCATGGGCCATAACCTGGTAATCAGCAAACAGGCTGATGAACAGGGCGTATTGCAAGATGGCATGAAGGCAGGCATCGCCAAGTCTTTTGTCAAACCGCAGGACAGTCGCGTGCTCGCCGCCACCCAGGTGATTGGCGGTGGTGAGAGTGCAGAGACCAGCCTTACACCCAAGCAGCTGGATGCATCAGCCAGTTATGTCTTCTTTTGCTCATTCCCCGGCCATGCCTCGATGATGAAAGGCACGCTCAAGCTGATCTAGTCCTTGCAGAACCTGCCTGCACCGGCAGGTTCAAATGGGCACAGGGCCCAGTTGCGGGCGGTCACTTTGTTTCTTACTGGCAGTAAAAGCAAAGCGTTACCGCGGCTAAAACATGATGAGTGCGTTTGAGGAGAACACGATGCAAGACACACAAAAATTACAGGCCGTTGGCACTGAAGCCAATGCGTTCCACCGGCAGTTTCAATCCCTGCAGTTAGCGACCACCAGTGACCAGGGATGGCCTGAAGCCAGCTATGCCACTTTTGTCGAGCACGAGCAGCGGTTTTATATTTATGTGAGTGAGTTGGCCGCCCATTGCGCCAATTTGCAACATCACGGTCGTTGCTCGGTGATGTTTATCGAAAGCGAGCAGGCAGCCAGCCATCCATTTGCCAGAAAGCGTCTGGTGCTGCAATGCCAGGCGCAAGAAGTGCCTAGGGATGAAGCTACGTTTGTATTGGTGATGGATCAGTTTCATGCCAAATTTGGCAAATTTATGGAAGTGATCGCCAAACTGACGGACTTTCACCTGTATGCCTTAACACCGTTAGAGGGCAGCTATGTGGCTGGCTTTGCCAAAGCCTATCGCCTGACCGGCCAGGATTTATCTGAGGTGGCGCACCGTAACGAACAAGGCCATCGTGCGCCAGATAGCGCCAGTCAGGCGGATCTGGATGCGTTGGTTTGATGGCATGGATAAGCAGAAAACACGTATTCATGCCATGAATGCTTCAGTGGCGGCCAGACGGCAATTTTTACAGCAAGCGGGTGCATTGGGAATCACAGCCCTATTGCCCCAGTCTTTGGTGTGGGCCGCAGACACCGAGCCCGCGAGCCAGCGCATCGTCAGTATCGGCGGTGCTTTGACAGAAATGATTTATGCACTCGGTGCCAGCCAGACCTTGGTCGGTGTAGATACCACTTCGCTTTTTCCGGCGGCGGCCACCAGGTTACCCAGTGTTGGCTATGCACGCACCTTGTCCAGCGAAGGGATTCTGGCATTGGCGCCGACCCTGGTAGTCGCCACTGAAGATGCCGGGCCCCCAGCCGTGCTAAGGCAAGTTCAGGCGGCAGGTGTGCCGCTAAGTATTCTGGCGGCGCATGACCGCTTTGAAGGCGTGGTAGATCGTATGCAACAGCTTGGGCATTTACTTGATCGTACGCCAGCGGCGACGCAATGCGTAGACAAACTCAAAGCCGACTGGCAGCGTGTGCGTGCGCCGATTCTGGCACGTAAAGGGCAGGGCCCACGTGTGCTGTTTGTGTTGTCACACGCCCCCGGCCAGGTCATGGTGGGAGGGCAGGGGAGCAGTGCCGAGGCCATGTTGCATTATGTGGGCGCACGCAATGCGGTGCAGGGCTTCCAGGGCTTTAAGCCCTTGACGCCCGAGGCCGTGATTGCGGCGCAGCCAGAGGTCGTTTTGTTCACAGAGCAAGGGCTGGCGGTGGTGGGTGGAGTCGAAGGCGCACTGTGGCTGCCTGGCCTGGCGCAGACGCCTGCCGGGGAGCATCGCCGGATTGTGGCGCTGGAAGCCATGTTCATGCTAGGGTTCGGGCCACGATTGCCGCAGGCCGTCGCCGCACTTGATCAATTGCTCGGCAAGGCCATGACCCTATGATCAGCGCAACCGCCTGGCCGGTCTTCTGCGAGCGCCTAACCACCCGTTTTGCAACATATCCTTCCTGGGGTTTGGGTCTTGTCTTGCTGATCCTGCTCGCATTGTCGGCCTGGGCGGGGGCCGTCCCCGTGACGTTGGCTGACTGGCGCATCGGCTGGTTGAATGACCCCTCTCATCCGCTCACAGGCGGTGCTTATGTGCTGTGGAATCTGCGATTGCCGCGCATTCTGTTTGCGGCACTGGTTGGGGCTGCCTTGGGATTGTCAGGCGCGCTCACGCAAGGCCTGTTTCGTAACCCGCTGGCCGATCCGGGGTTGCTGGGGGTGAGTAGTGGTGCCGCCTGCGCGGCGGCGTTAACGATTGTGCTGCTGGCTGGCTCGGGGATGGAGATTCCCATCGCTTTACGCTATTGGCTGTTACCACTGACGGCTTTTGTCGGCGCGGTAAGTGTCTGCTTTTTGCTGGATGGCGTGGCGCGCTGGCTCACGGCAGATTCGATTGCCGGATTGTTACTGACCGGAATTGCGCTCAATGCGCTGGCTACCGCCGTCATAGGCTTATGCACCTATCTGGCGACGGATGAACAGCTGCGTAGCCTCACATTCTGGACGTTAGGGTCGCTGGCGAGTGCCAGTTGGCGGCTGGTGTTGTTGTTGTCGCTGTTGTTAATCGCCGCGTTGGCCTATATGCAACGGCTGGTGAATGCCATGAATGCACTGGCGCTCGGTGAGGCGGCGGCCGCCCATGTCGGCATTCACGTGCGTCAATTACGCCGCCGTGTCATTGTGTTGGTGGCGCTATTGAGCGGGTTTGCCGTCGCCTGGTGTGGCATGATCGGTTTTATCGGCTTGGTCGCCCCACATATTGTGCGTTTATTGATCGGGCCTGATCAGCGTCGTCTAGCCCCTCTTGCCATGCTGGTTGGCGCCATCCTGTTGCTATTGGCTGATACGGCGGCCCGTACGCTGGCGATTCCCGCAGAAATTCCAGTTGGGATTTTTACGGCATTGCTGGGTGCGCCGTTCTTCTTGCTATTGCTCGGGAGCCTCAGAAAAGGCGGTCATCTATGAGCCATCGCGCTGCACAGTTGCTCGAGCTGCAAGCCGTGACGCTCAAATTGGGAGGCCATGTTTTTGGTCCGTTCTCGATGACCGTGCAGCCAGGTGAACGGATTGCGGTGCTCGGACCCAGTGGCGCCGGTAAATCCACCTTGCTCAAGTTGCTCGCGCGCGAGTATTTGCCCAGCAGTGGCCAAGTCAGGCTGCGTGAGCGCTGTTTGACAACGTGGTCACTGGTCGACTTAAGCCGCCAACGCGCCATCTTGCCACAGTCGCATGAGGTCGCTTTTGGATTGCCCGTCGAACTGGTGATTGGTCTTGGCCGGGTCGCCAGAATGGTCGATCCTGATTTAAATGGGATAGTGCGCCAGGCCGCAGAACTGGCGTGTGCCCGGCACTTGCTGCCGCGCCGGTTCGATACCCTGTCCGGTGGCGAAAAGGCGCGCGTCCATCTCGCCAGAGTGTTTGCGCAATTGTGGGATATCGAGCAAGGCCTGTTGCTGGTAGATGAGCCGATGGCGGCGCTCGACCCGGGCTTGCAGTGGCAACTGATGGCCGCCATGGATCAGTTTGCCCGCCAGCGTGGGCATGCGATTTTCGCCATCTTGCATGATATTAACCAGGCCTTGCAGGGATTCGACCGGCTCGTGCTGATTAAAGACGGGCGTCTCATGGGCGATTATCCACGCAGGCAAATTGCCCTGTCGACGCTGGCTGCTTTGTACGATGTCAATTTGGTCAGTGCGGTCACCGAGCAAGGCCAGACCCTGGTCGCTCCCGAGAGGCCCACAGTCCCATCTGTTGATTTTGTTAATGATAATTGTTATCATTTAATGCTTTAGTGCAAGCCAACGAGTGTTTTCTCCTGTAGCCAGCGATTGTTTGTCAGGGGAATTGCATGTCTCAATTATCTTTAATACATCACGCGCATTATCGCCGTTTGTTTGTTGCCTTGCTCATTGCGTTTCACGAGCCGGGGTTTGCTGAAGACCAGCATCAAAAGGGGGAAGTCGACGCCTTGCCAGAAGTAAAAGTCACGTCCAAAATCGCCCATGATCAGCCCTCTGAACAAACCAAGTCATACACTGTAAACGCGACGGCGACCGCCACACGGTTGAATACCAGTCTTCGCGACACCCCACAGTCGATCTCGGTCATTACACGGCAGCTCATGGATGATTTTCGTGCGTTGACCGTGAATGATGCGTTATCGCTGGCGACCGGGGTCCGTGTCGAGCAATTTGAAACAGACCGCAGCGAATATACGGCACGTGGGTTTAACATCACCAACTTTCAAATTGATGGATTAAGTACACCGATCACCTATGGCACGCAATATGGGGACCTGGATGTTGCGCTGTACGACAGGATTGAAGTGTTGCGTGGCGCAAATGGCTTGCTTACCTCCACCGGCAATCCCTCCGCGACCATTAACTTTATTCGCAAGCGCCCGACCAAGGACCTTAAAGCACAGATCAATGCCACAGCTGGCTCGTGGGATAACCGTCGGCTGGATGCGGATGTTTCGGGGGCGCTTAATGCGGATGGCAGTGTACGTGCCCGTTTGGTGATGGCACACCAGGACAAGAATTCTTATCTGGATCGCTATAGCAATGAGCGCAACGTGGCATATGGTGTGATTGAAGCCGATCTTTCTGACCGTACCAGCGTGGCCGTCGGCCACACCTATCAGCAGAATAACTCTAGCGGTAATAACTGGGGCAGTTTACCGTTGCTATACGCTGATGGAAGTCCTAGACATTATAAACGCTCAGATAGTACTGCCCCCCATTGGAGTTACTGGGATGTAGGCACCAATATCAGCTTCGCTGAAATGACTCATCTGTTTGCCAATGGCTGGAAAGCCAAAGGACAGCTGACCCACAAGCAGACTGAGGCTGATGCAAGACTGCATTACATTTATGGCAACGAAGTGCGTTCGACTGGCTTGGGTCTCTTAAGCTACCCAGGCCGATACCATACCCGTACGGAGGACAATGTCTTAGATTTTTATGCGAATGGTCCCGTAGAGTTGGCAGGTCGCAAACACGAATTGGTCTTGGGAACCACCTTGAGCAAGGCGGATGTACGCGACTATTCACGTTTTGGTGCCATTGGCACACCGCTGGCAAGCTTTGAGTCTGCTGCAGACTTCCCGCTGCCAACCTTTGGGCCAGAGAGCAAAGTGGCTGATTTTTCGACTCGCACCATCAATACCTACGCAGCGGCCAGAATCAATGTGATGGATGACCTGAAAGTGACTGCTGGCGGCAGCTTGCTGAGTTACGACTTGCAGGGGATCAGTTACGGTGTACCGCAGTCAGCAAAAGAGGATAACAAGCTTACGCCATATCTGGGGGCTGTATACGATATCAACGATCAGCATTCGTTGTATGCGAGCTATACAGGCATTTATAAGCCGCAAGCCGAGCTTGGCCGCGACTTTAAAGTCTTGCCGCCTTTGCAGGGCAAGAATTACGAGGCGGGGGTCAAAAGTGAATGGCTAAATGGCCAGTTAAACAGCACATTTGCACTCTTCAAAACTGAACAAGAACATTTGCCGCAGCAAGTTGGCACCCAAGGTGCAACCTCGATTTATGAGGGCATAGAGGCGATTAGCAAAGGCTACGAGTTTGATATTGCCGGACAGTTGACGGATCGGTTGAGCATGAATGCGGGCTATACGCGCTTGATGAGCCTGAAGAACTCAGACGGCAAAAATGTTAATCCTTACACCCCCAGGCATCAGATGCACGTCGCAGCAATGTATAAAGTGCCTTATGTGGAACACCTCAAGTTAGGGGCCAATCTTTACTGGCAAAGCGAAACGCATGTGGATATCACTTTGCAAAACGTGGGTACTTTCCGCTATCGCCAGGACAGCTATGCCACCCTCAATCTGGTCGCAAATTACAAGATTGACCAGCATTGGGACGCGGCGTTGAATCTGTATAACGTGACTAACGAGAAGTACCTCACCAGCTTACGTTATGCCTATGCGGGTCAGGCTTATTACGCCGCGCCCATCAGTGCTTTAGCCACACTTACGTGGCGTTATTAGAACGCCAACCTCTTAGCAATCCGGTATGTTTACTGGCCCCTGATAGGGAGGGGTGCTGAGGGTTTTGAAAATAAAAATCAGATTGATCTTGTTGTTTGCCAGCCATCGAGTTTCGCACTCCAGTAGCCAGCTTTATTTAATATGGGAGTGTTGTGTGACCGTGATTCGATTAAAAACAGTTTATTTGTCGTTGTTGTTAGCCTTGCCGATGTCGGCAGCCTGGGCGCAGGGGGAGGCTGGGAAGACTGCTTCTGCGCCAGCTGCAACAAACACTGATGACGATCAGCAAACTCTGGGTGAAGTTGAGGTATCGACCAGCCGTCGTCAGAGTTTTCACTCAAACACGGTACAGGTCGGGACGTTTAGAGACATGAATCCGCTGGACGTGCCCTTGACCGTGAACACGGTGACGCGTGAGGTGTTGGATGCGCAAGCGACCAACTCATTGTTTGGCGCATTGCGGAACACCGCAGGGGTTTCACGCTCGCAATTGAGTGGCTCGACCTATGACAATATTGCGATCCGAGGCATTCTGGTCGAGAACCGCGGAAACTACCGGCTCAATGGTTCGTTGCCGATTATTAACCTGATTGATACGCCACTAGAAAACAAAGAGCGGGTAGAAGTGCTCAAAGGGGCTTCGTCTCTGTATTACGGCCTGGTGCCGCCCTCTGGCATTATCAACCTGGTAACCAAGCGGGCTGGCAAGGTTGAAAACAAAAGCCTGACGCTGTCTACCAATGAATTTGGTGCGCGTAGCGCCCATGTGGACTATGGCAAGCGCTTTGGCGCTGAGCAGCAGTTTGGTGCACGTTTTAATGTGGTCACTGGCAGCGAAGATATTGGCATTGACCATTATGACGGCAGCCGTGGTCTGGTTTCAGCCGCATTAGATTGGCGTGCAAACGATAAATTGTCTTTCAAGCTTGACCTTGAGCATTACCGCAAAGATGTTTCAGAGCAGGCTGCAATTGCCGTACCGACAGCCGTCAACGGTAAAATCACGCTGCCACCTGTGCCGTCGGCGACGCAAAACCTGGCGGGCAAATGGCAGCACTATGATGCTGAGGCAACCAATATTCTGTTCAGGACCGATTATGCCTTGAGTGATGACTGGAGTTGGTTGTTTGAAGCTGGACGAGCCAAGACGGAGCGCGACCGTAACTTTTCACAGTTTCAGAACTTTAACCCGCTGACCGGAGAAGGGCAGCTTCAGGTGTCGTTTGTGCGTAATCAGGTCTTTACCAACACCAATTTTAGAACCGAGTTACTCGGCTTGCTGGAAACGGGCCCCATCAAGCATCAGCTCACCTTGGGGTACACCAGTAATCAGCGTGAAGGCGTGACACCCATGTTTGCCAGCACTTCTGTTGCTCAAAACTATTTCAATCCCAGAGTCGTTCCTGTGCTTGCGGCGGTTTCCAATAATCGTTTATCTGACCAGACAATTCTGGATCGAGGCCTGTATGTATTTGATCAAATGGCGTTGACAGACCAATGGACCCTCATGGCAGGTGCGCGGCAAAGTCGTTATGACACCGAGACCATTGCCACCAATGCAGGCACGGCAACGGCTACGCGCTTCAACGCCAAAAAAGTCATCCCCTCCGTGGCGCTGATGTACAAACTTCAGCCAAATATTTCTCTCTACGCCAGTTACATTGAAGGGTTTGAAGATAGTGGTCAGGCACCAGCTAACCGGGCCAATGCAGGCGAGTTGCTGAACCCGGCAAAATCAAGACAAAATGAAATTGGCGTAAAAACCCAATTGTTTAACCGCTTTTTGCTGCAATTGGCTTATTTTGATATTGAGCGCGCCGCAGCGTTTACCAATCCGGTGACCAATACTTTCAAAGTTAATGGGGATGCAAATTATCAAGGCTTGGAATTTGCTGCTACTGGCGAGTTGACGGAGAGGCTGTCTGTTGCCGCCTCTTTCCTGCTGATGGATGCAACCTTGAAAACACCTGACGCGGCTAGCAATGGCAATACGCCAGAAAATACACCAGAGAAAACTGCCAGTCTGTTTGGCGAATACCAGATTGCGCAGGTCCCAGGCCTGTTTTTGAGCGCGGGCTTGTTTTATAGCGGCAAGCAACAGGTGAATGCATTTAATCAAGCCAGCATAGATGGCTACACGATTGGGTCGGTAGGGGCCAGATATAAGACCCTGCTGGGCAAGCAAAAAGCCACTTTTCAGGTCGTGGTCGACAATGTCACGGATAAAGACTACTGGAGTACCGCAGGGAACAGCCTGTTAGGCGTCGGCCGACCAAGAACCTTGCAGGCCAATCTGCGCCTGGATTTTTAACTGGCCCCTGTCACACACAGCTAGCTTGATATTGGCGTCAGGCTAGCTGCCCTGATGCGGTTTGTGCCCAGAGCACAGGCCGCACCTACTTCGATTAAACGGCACCGCACAATTTGAGCTATATGACGCTTGGATTTCCACCAGCATTTACATTTGCACAAATAAATTCTCGCACAACCTTTCATTGCTTGTAAAAATGAGAATTGTTATCATTCGTGCTTATTCAATTTGCAAGCCAACGAGCATTGTTTCCAGTAGCCAGCAATTAACTCATTCAATCAATGACGGGAACTATTTATGCCATCCGGCTTTAATAAAAAAACAATGACGATAGCGCTGATGATGGCGCTTCCAGCAATTGCGATCGCGGCAGATGAAGAGAAAAAAACTGCAGACGCGACTCAGACCATGACCGAGGTGAAGGTCAAAACGCAACGAATTCAAGATGCGCCTAACAAAGGCTATCAAGCGACCAAGACCCGCGTCGGTAAAACCTATCAGGATCCGCAAGATGTGCCGCAGGCAGTCACTACGCTAACCAGAGAATTGCTGCATGATCAGCAAGTTGGCTCACTGCGTGAAGCCTTGCGGAATGTGGTTGGCTTATCAGTCAATGCGGCTGAAGGGGGCCGTGCTGGCGATAACTTTAACCTGCGCGGTTTTTATACCTTTGGCGACATTTACCTGGATAACATGCGTGATACCGCACAGTACAACCGTGAGACATTTAACCTGGAGCAGGTAGATGTCTTGCGTGGTTCTGCGGCAATGTTGTTCGGGCGTGGCCAGGCGGGTGGCGTGATTAACCAGGTCACCAAGATGGCTGAGTTAAATGACAAAAATACCGTGACAGGTAGCTTGGGCAATTATGATTACCATCAGGCGACAGGCGACTTCAACAAGAAGCTGACAGACACTGCCGCGATTCGCGTGAATGTGATGGACAGACATGAAGAAACCTATCGTAAAAACCCGGCAAACGGGGATCATCCTGAGATTGATCGTCAGGGGATTGCCGTCAGTTTTGGGGCTGGTATCGGTACCGAAAATGAGCTGTTCTTGAACCATGTCTATCTGCGTACGCGCGATGTGCCAGACTTTGGTATTTCATTTGTAAACAAACGGCCGATCAATACTACGATTGCAGGTAATAAAGTTGATGACTCCTCCTTTTACGGCGGAAGCCAAAACTTTGATAACAGTGATACCAATATCACTACCGGTATTTTTACGCACAAGTTTGATGACGACACACAATTGCGTACGCAATTACGACATGCTGATTATGAGCGCGCTTACTGGGCAAAAACACCAAGCGCTGCATTTGCACCTAACGCAACTTTGGCTGGCACTTCTGGTTTAGGATTGGGTGGTAACAATAACAATGATGTTACGCGAACTCAGCATTATGAAACCTACAACCTGCAATCAGATTTTAGTACCAAACTGACGCTGGCAGGTATGACACATTCCGTTTTGACTGGCGTTGAATACCTGCATGAACATTCCTATCGCAATTCATTGCGCAATTTGGGTACCAGCGCAGCCCCTGAGTTCAGTGAAGATGAGGAAACTGCAATCACGGCTGCCAATACACAATATGCAAGATTCAGTGCTAACAACTACGCGGTATATGCACAAGATAGCGTGGAGTTTATGCCACATTGGACGGCATTGGTTGGGATAAGACGCGATGAAATGAAGGCGGATTACACGACTAGCGCTGCACCACACCTTGATTATGGCCAAAACAGTTACAGAAGTGGACTTTCATGGCAACCAACCACAGACCAACACTATTACATTACCTACAGCAATTCATTTAGCCCAACTGCTGACCTGTATCAGTTGACGACAGTCAAGCAACCGCCCGAGCGCAGCCGTACATTAGAGATTGGTAGCAAGTGGTTGTTTATGGATGGTGATTTAGCTTTAAGAACAGCGATATTTACAACCACCAAGGATTGGGAGCGAAACACTGATTTGATTGCTTTTGGTAATAACTCTATTCTGACCAAGCGTCGTCGCACAAATGGGTTGGAGGTTGAGTTGACTGGTAAAGTCACCGAGCATTGGGATGTCTTTGCTGGTATCGCTTTATTGGATGCAAAGATTATCAACGCTGCAGAGAATATTAGTACTGCTGGTGTTCAAACTAATGCCGATACCCGGCTGGATGGTCAGCGGGCAAGAAACACGCCGCGTACTACGTTTAATCTTTGGACAACGTATGACTGGAGTAATGGGTGGAAAATTGGTGGTGGCGTTGAGGCGAAAGCAGACCGGTATGGATATAGCCCAACGACCACCAATGCGAGCACTTTGTTTGTTAATGGCACCTTCAAGCCCAATACTGCGCCTGGCTATGCACGCGTCGATGCGATGGTGGCCTACGAACAACCGAAATGGGCGGTGCGTTTAAATATCAAGAACTTGCTAGACAAAACGTATTATGATGCGATTTATGATAATGGTGCTTTCTTGACACCAGGCAACCGTCGCCAGGCTATCGTAACTACTGAGTACAAGTTTTAGGAGTTAATTTGCTGTTAAGTTTACCGGGGGTTTTGTTTGAAGAAGAGCTGCATACTATCCGTGCCTTGCTGAAGCAGGCGCAATGGGTGGATGGCCGCACAACCGCCGGTATTCAGGCAGCCAGCGTTAAAAACAACCAGCAACTGGCCGAAGACGACCCGTTGCTGGCACAAATCCGCAGGATCGTGTTGCAGGCATTGCAGCGCGATCCTTTATTTTTTTCGGCCGCTTTGCCAGACAAAATCTTGCCGCCTTTTGTGAATCGTTATGCTGGTGAGACCAATGCCTATGGATTTCACGTCGATAGTGCCATGCGTCACATGCCGGATGGCAGTGCGCGGGTACGGGCAGATGTTTCGGCTACCCTGTTTTTTAACGACCCGGATGAATATGAAGGCGGTGAGCTGGTGGTGCAGGATGTGTTTGGTGACCAGCGCATCAAGCTCAAAGCGGGTGCTATCGTCATTTATCCCTCTAGCTCGGTGCATGCGGTGACGCCGGTCACGCGTGGTGAGCGCTTGGCTAGCTTTATGTTTATTCAGAGCATGGTGCGCGACGCCGCGCGACGGCGCATGCTATTTGATATGGATATGGCCTTGGTCCGCTTGCGCCAGCAACAAGGGGAAACGCCAGAAGTGGTGCAGTTAACCGGCATTTACCATAACCTGTTGCGCCAGTGGGCGCTCTAAGCGAATGCAGTCCTTACCTTTGCTCCCCTATTTTGCCCAGCAAGCGCAAGCCAAATTGCCAGCTGATGTCTGGCATTATTTGCAGTCAGATGCCGGGAACGGGTTGCAATTGCAGGTCAACGAAACGGGCTGGCAAAGCAAGAAGGTCTGTCCACGTCCACTCCAATCCCTCCATCAGCCCAACACAAGTTGTAGCATTTTTGGCGAGCAATGGGCGCATCCCATCCTGCTGGCGCCAGTGGCTTATCAGCGCTTGTTTCATGCCGATGGCGACATTGGCACCGCTGTCGCTTGCAATGCCCAGCAGGGGCAGATGATGGTGAGCAGTCTGGCCAGTCAAGCCGTGAGCGAGATTGTGATGCAGGCGCAACAACCGCTCTGGTTTCAGCTCTATTGGCAAGGCGATCGTGAACGTACCCAAGCGTTATTGCATAAAGCCGTGGCAGCTGGCATTAGCGCAGTCGTGTTCACTGTCGATGCGCCAGTCAAGCAAGCTTTGATTGATTTACCCGAAGGGATTTCGGCAGTCAATCTGGCGCAGCCATTGGCGATGCGACCCTTGCAAGCAGGCCAAAGCCCGGTGTTCGATGGCTGGATGACGCAGGCGCCGACCTGGGAGGATGTTGCCTGGCTCAGGCAGCAAGTGAACCTCCCCCTGCTACTGAAAGGCCTAATGCATGTAGAGGATGCCCAACGGGCGGTGGAATGCGGCTGTGACGGCGTGGTCATTTCCAATCACGGTGGCCGCGTGCTTGATAGCACCCCGTCAGTGGCGGCAGTGCTGCCAACGATCGTGGCTGCCGTGGGTAGCCAATGCAAAATCCTGGTGGATAGTGGTGTCCGCTCCGGGCAAGATGTGTTTAAAGCGCTGGCGATGGGCGCCGATGCCGTTTGTATTGGTCGCCCTTACATCTGGGGCCTGGCTGCAGAAGGCGCGATGGGCGTGGCAAAAGTGATCCGCACTTTGCGTGATGAGCTGGAAATGACCATGGCGTTGACTGGCGTTTCGAATTTGGCAGAGCTGCGCCAGGTAGAATTGTTTGAATCATGAAAAGGACGTTTTGATGAAAAAAATTGGTTTTTCACTCTTGTTGGCAATCGGCCTGCTGCATGCACAAGCTGCGTTGGCCGCGGCGGATTGCAAATCCTATCCAAAAGAGGAGTGGGCTTCAGAAGATACCCTTAAAGAAGCACTGGAAGCAGAAGGCTATACCATCAAAAAATTTAAAGTAGATGGTAATTGTTATGAAATTTATGGCCGTAACAAAGAGGGTAAGAAGGTTGAGATTTACTTCGACATGAAAACGCTGGCGATCGTCAAAGCCATCGGCTTGAAAGACTAAGTGGGGAGATGTTGCAGCCATCCGCAATGCTTTGGCCCTGGTGGGTGCGTCTGAGTCACTGGCTGGTGGCAGCCGGGGTGATGGCATTGTGGCTGATGAGCCATGTCTGGTATGAAACGGATGCGCTGCATCGCACGGTTGGCTACGCTGTGCTGGCAATCATTATGATCCGCATCATGGCCGGGTGTTTTAGCGCATACCCAAGTGCGCGCTTTCATCTGCCCGGCCTGCGTGACATCCGCGCTCATATTGCAGAGGTGCGTCAAGCAACCCTGCCTGTGCATGCCGGGCACAATCCGCTAGGCCAATGGGCCGTGTATGTCATCTGGATGCTGATTGCCTTGCTGGCGCTGACTGGTTGGTTAAGCCGCACCGATGCCTTTTGGGGCGAAGAGGGGCCGGTTGTGATTCATGCGCTGTTGAGTTGGTTACTGATGGCCGTGATTGCATTGCATATTGTTGCGGTGATCTGGATTGGACGCTTGTCCAAGCAGCATTTAGTGCGGCAAATGTGGCATGGCCGCATTCACTTACGCAAATAAGCGGGCCTTGCGCCTTTAATCTACTTCAATCGGTGGGGCAACCTTGAGCACTTCGTCTACGGTTGTCAGGCCTGCCGCAATTTTCTCAGCACCGTTTAACATCAAAGGTTGCATCCCCGCTTGCGTGGCAGCCTGTCTGAGTTGGATCAAATCGGTTTCAGGCGTGATCAGTTTGCGTAAGGTCGGTGTGAGTGTCAGCATCTCATAAATGCCGGTGCGACCACGGTAACCCGTGTTGCGGCACTCCTTGCAGCCCACGGCTTTCATGATTTTTGCCGGTTTGGCGGCCTTGAACGGGCGCGTAACGCTGGCCCATTCTGCGTCTGAAATGGTGGCTTCTGTTTTGCAATGCGGGCACAAGGTGCGCACCAGCCGCTGCGCCATAATCCCCAGCAGGCTGGAATGTATCAGGTAGGCAGGCACGCCTAAATCCAGCAAGCGCGTGACAGCGGATGGCGCATCGTTGGTGTGCAGCGTGGATAGCACCAGGTGGCCGGTCAGCGCGGCTTGAATCGCCATATCGGCGGTTTCCTGATCGCGGATCTCGCCGACCATGATAATGTCGGGGTCTTGGCGCATCAGCGTGCGTATGCCTTCGGCAAAGCCCAGGCCGATATTCTGTGTCACCTGCATCTGGTTAAAGGCAGGCTCTATCATCTCAATCGGATCTTCTACCGTACATACATTGACTTCATCGGTCGCCAATTGCTTGAGTGTTGTATACAGCGTGGTGGTTTTGCCCGAGCCGGTTGGCCCGGTGACCAGAATGATGCCGTTGGGCTGGTGAGTCCACTGCGCCCATTGCTCGCCCTGACGCTTGGAAAAACCAAGTAACTGAAAATCCTGTACCAGTACGTCCGGCTTGAAAATCCGCATCACCAGTTTTTCGCCAAACGCGGTCGGCATGGTCGATAAGCGTAATTCAACCTCCTTGCCATCAGTGTCTACGGTTTTGACACGACCATCCTGCGGGCGGCGTTTCTCCACCATGTCCATCCGCCCCAGCAGCTTGATGCGGCTGGTAATCGCATTCATGATATTGCTCGGCAGCTGATACACTTGATGCAAGACACCGTCGATACGAAAACGCATCAAGCCCAGATTACGGCGCGGTTCCAGGTGGATATCACTGGCGCGCTGCTCGAACGCATATTTAAACAACCAGTCGACAATGCTCACCACGTGCTGTTCATTCGCATCCAGTTGGCGGTCTTTGCCCAGTTCGATCAACTGTTCAAAGTTTTGTACGCCGACAATTTGCCCGGCCTTGGCGGCATTGGCAGATTGAATCGCTGCAGAAAGCTGATACACCTCGGGCAAATAACGCTGCAAGTCCAGCGGATTCACCATGACCACTTCAATGCGCAACTTCAGCATACGCTCCAGATCATGCAGCCAGGTCTGGTGGAATGGATCGGCCGTCGCAATTGTGGCCACCCCATTCCTGACCGTAATCGGCATGATGCGCAGGCGCTCGGCATAGGCTTGCGAGACAATTTGCGCCGCGGCACTAAAGTCCAGTTTTAGGGGGTCGATTTGATAATAAGGCACTGCAGCCTGCTCTGCCACAAAGCGGCTCAGGGCCTCTACAGTCAATAATTGATTGGGGTTTTGTAAATCCGGCCATTTTTGCTCGGCCACAATCACAACCGGGTGAATTTTGGAGCTGTCCCGCTTGCGATCTTTATAAAGCTTTTCAGCCTGGACTTTATCTGCATGCCCATGAGCAACCAGCATGCGTAACAAATCCGAGAGCCGCAGGCTCTCTATGGTTTTGGGTAAGGAAACAGGGATTGGACTATTCATGTCACATGCTGGCTAGACTAGCTGCAAATGATGCAAGAGTCATGCCATCAGGAGGTGGCAGAAATGGTCATATTGGTTAGATTTGAAATGTGTTTAGTCTGGGTTTTCTAAAGGTTTTTTTAATTTGAGTCTGTCACTTATTGATGAGAGTTGTTAAGTTTTATTTAAGATAGAATCTTGAGTGATGTTTTTTAAAGATACATTTTTTCGCCTCTCGGCGAGTTACTTTCTGGTGCTTGTCCCCCAGAAAGTAACCAAAGAGGAGGACACCCAGCCATCACTGCCTTCGGCTGCCTTGCGTTGCTCGGTAAAGTGGGCTGCCATCAAAACTCGCCCTGGCGGCTTGCACAAACCGCAAGCCACTGCGGAACTCAAACAGTTGATGGCAGAAAGCTCCCACTTCATCTGCGCTACTCAGCGTGATGGGATGGGATTTATCTCGTCAAAGTCACACTGTTGAAGTTTGGACGCTTGCAAAAACCAATTCTTTTATTCAATCCACTGACCGTTACGCTCATCTGGTGTTCGGGGTCCCCCTCTGCCGCACGCTTTAATTAAAAGAGTGCAACGCAGGGTTGGCGTGAGCCTTCGGCCATCGGCTGTTCGAGTTCCGCAACAAGCCACGACGTGTGCGGCTTGTCAGGACGAGTTTCGATGGTCGCCCGGCAAATCGAGTGGCACAGGAAAGAAGCGGAAGCTGGGGTGTCTTGTTCTTTGCCTTCTTTCTTATGGACAAGCATAAGAAAGATTGGTCGCCGTAAAGGCGAAACAAATCGCTATTCAAACGAGCTCATGTTTCAGGTTTAAATCTATTTGTTCGAGCAAGTAAATAATAAAGTTACTCGCTTGAGACAGTAAGCTGAGGCTATAAAAGGTCTAAGCATCGGATTGCTACAGCAATACTCGTCAAAGAATAACTTTTTACTGCGTTATTTAAATCGTCTGCGCGGATGTTCTATCACTGCATCTGTATCCGCATACTCAAATCCACCGCCTGAATATTTTTAGTCAGTGCCCCAATAGATATTCTATCTACGCCTGTTTCCGCAATCGCCCTAACCGTCGTTAAATCCACATTGCCCGATGCTTCCAGCAATGCTTGCTTTTGATTGATTGCGACAGCTTTACGCAGGTCTTCCAGCGTGAAATTATCGAGCAAGATACTGGTGGCGCCGGCATCTAGCGCTTGCTGCAATTCATCCAGTGTTTCCACTTCTATCTGGATATTATCCGTGCTGCGCATGGCGAAGGCGACTTCAAGCACGGCGGCAATCGAGCCTGCGGCGGCGATATGGTTTTCTTTGATCAGGATACCGTCGTACAAGGCCAGCCGTTGGTTGGCGCCACCGCCAGCGAGCACGGCATATTTTTGTGCCAGGCGCAGGCCAGGCAGGGTTTTACGTGTATCGAGGATTTGCGCTGGCAAACCGACAATGGCGTCCACATAGCGGCGGGTATGTGTGGCTACGGCAGAAAGCGTTTGCAAAAAATTGAGGGCCGGGCGTTCGGCACTGAGCATGGCGCGTGCGTCGCCATGAATATGGACCAGCGCTTGATTGGGGACGACGGGGTCACCGTCTTTTACCAGCCATTCGATCTGGATGCTGCGATCCAACTGCGCAAAGCACTGTTGCGCCCAGGCGCAGCCGCAGAGAATGGCAGCCTCACGACTGATGATGGTCGCGCTGGCCTGGGTGCCGGCAGGGATGAGTGCAGCGGTCAGGTCGCCTTTGCCCAGGTCTTCTGCCAGGGCCGATTGCACTTGCGCCGCTATCAGATCGGCATTTAAGTAGTCGGGCAAGTGTTGGTAAAGTGATGCAGTGGTCATGAGCAGCTCAGTCAATTTAAAATTTATGCAGATGAGCGTTCTAAGCCCATGGCAAAAGCTATTATAATAAAAGCACCCCAAGACCAGCGAGTTTTGTACCATCGTATTGCGTCATGGGGTATTTTTTCGGTAAAAGTACTCTTCAATCCGGCTCACATCACACTATGCAGCTTTTATATACGGTTAACAGTCCCTATGCACGTAAAGTGCGTATCGTCGCCATTGAAAAACATATTGACCTGACTTTGACGGAGGTCGTGCTGTCTGCGCCGGATTGTCCCGTGAGCCAGCACAACCCGTTGGGTAAGGTTCCTGTGCTGGTGCTGGATGATGGCGACGCCTTGTATGATTCACGCGTGATTGTCGAGTATCTGGATCATCGCACGCCGGTGGCCCACCTGATTCCGCAAGACCACTCAGCCAAAATCAAGGTCCGTCGCTGGGAGTCACTTGCCGATGGTGTGTGTGATGCTGCCGTGGCGGTGATCTTGGAACAACGCAAGCCAGAGGTGCAGCAGTCTGCACCATGGATAGAAAAGCAATTTGCCAAGGTGACGGCTGGCCTGACCGTGCTTGATAACGACTTGCTAAAGAAAAAGTGGTGTGTCAACGAAACGTTCAGTCTGGCAGACATTGCCCTGGGCACCGCGCTGGGCTACATAGACTTGCGTTTTAAAAATGTGCAATGGGAAGGCAAATACTGGCAAGAGAAGTTTCCTAATCTGGCCAAACATTACGGGGTGCTGGTAAAGCGTCCCAGCTTCAAGCAAACCATGCCACAGCCTTAGGGCACCTTATCTCAGCATTCCGTCCTAAGCTGTCGGGATGCTGTCTTGATTTTCTCCAGTTGATCTTCAGCCGTTCACCTTGTGATGCGGCGCTTTCCCCTTGTCTGCCTTCTTTTTCATTCTGCCTTTTGGCCTCACTGCATCTATCCACTTAAGCTTAATCATAGATCATATTTTTACGTTGCAAAACTAAATGATAATTGTTATCATTTAAGAATACTCAAAAACATGATCAATACATGCTATGCAGGCAATGAATGCACCCGTCAAAAAAAGATTGCTAGAACTGCTGGATGAGCTCATCGCTCATGATGGCTTCGGTAGCATCAAAGTGGATATACGCCTGCTCAAGCGGGGACAGAAAGAAGTCATTATTGATTGCGGCAAGCAGTACCGCTATGTGGTTGATTTTGAGTCCAGGCAGGAGAAGCAAGGCGCCTGACCAGGCGTGATTAAAACAACATCACTTTTATTTTTTAATTTCAATTTTATTGCCATGCGCAAAGCGTGGCGATTGAAATACTCAACGGTGTGGGTCCGTGAGACTTCATTTTAAAAAAATGGCGCGATGGCCTTCGAGAGGAAGGGGCACAAGCGCTCGTTGAGGAGAAATAAATCATGAAATTTTCAGCTTTGGCATTCACCTTAGGCATGCTGTTCAATAGTTCCGCGTTTGCGAGCCAGGCAGTATGGGACACCGCCAATCCCTGGGGGAGTCTGACACCAGCGAGTTATGCTGAGTGGAACGTCTTTAACAGCACCAATGACAATACACCAGATGTCGCTGTGACTGCCGGGATCACCGCTTCTGTGCAAGAAACCACAGGCGGTGCTTTTATCACTGGCGGGGGCAATATTTATAGTTTCTCTGGCGCTACGGCATTCACCGCGACCTTGAGCGGTGCCAGCACAGGCCTGTTTGATGTCTATCTGCGTATTGGAACCTTGGGCACCCTGGCCAACAGTTCAGCAACCTTGAATGGCGTTACAGCGACTTCCGTGTTGCAGTTTAACGAAGATCAAGGCACCGTGATGGGAGGGGCAACTGCTGAACAAGAGTTGTATTGGAAATGGAGCAATGTCGCCGCTTCCAGCCTGTATACCTTTAAATTCAATGCCAATTCATCCAGTATGAGTTTGGATCAATTGGCATTGGCCGCCGTGTCCGTGCCCACTGTGACACCGGTGCCTGAACCTGAGGCCTTTAGTCTGATGGGCTTGGGACTGGGTTTGATGGCATTTGTCGCGCGCCGCAACGCAAAAAAACAAGCCTGATTCCCATTCGGCTGACCATGGCAAAGGGGCTGTTTAGCCCCTTTCTTGCGCGCCTACTTATTTTCGTTAAATGAACATCACCGTTTTAAAGCGGGCTCGCTCTCTTGCGATCCTCTCCAGTTGCCTGCCTGAAAAAAGCTTCATTCGCACAAGGTTAACCTTGTCTGTGGGGCTGTGTTGGCTCGCCTGTTTTTTTTGGCCTCACGCCGCCTGGGCTGAGCAGCTCATACCAGACGTGGAGGCAACGGACGTGCAAACGCCCCCTGCGTCTCCAGCACCCACGATAAAACAGCCAGGGGCCGAGGAGGTGGATACGCTGCCTGAGGTCACCATCCAGGAAAAGAAACAAAAAGCGCCCGAGACTGGGATCAATCCAACCTTGCCGGTTACCACCATTACCAGCGAACAATTGCAACGTGCCCAGCCCAGCAATATTTTTGATGCGGTCAGAGCCGTGCCAGGGGTGTCTATTTCTGGCGGACCACGGCCGAGTGGCATGACGTTTGGGATTCGTGGCTACGTGGACAATGAAGACGTGCTGGTGAAAGTGGATGGCGTGCCCAAAGGATTTGAGAAATACCGCATGGGCGGCACGTTTATCGAGCCTGAGTTATTGAAAAGCATAGAAGTACAACGTGGGCCGCAGATTGCGAGTGGTTCCGGTTCATTGGGAGGCACTGTCAATGCGACGACAAAAAATGCCGAAGACTTTTTAAAGCCCGGTCAGAAGTATGGTGGCAAGGCCAAGTTTGGCTATGGCAATAACAGTGATGAATATTCACGCTCCTATCTGCTGTATGCGCGCCCCGATGAACGCGTGGATATTTTGTATAACTATTCCAATCGGCAGGCCAATAATTTGACCTTGGGCGATGGCTCCAAGCTACAAAGTTCTGCGATTGAATCTATTTCACAGTTGCTCAAGGTCAGTGTGTTTCCAACCGAAGACTTGCAGTTGGTGACCTCTGTGGTGAAGTTTGAGGATACCGGGCTACAACCCTATGATGCGACAGGCGGACAACCCGGTTTCTTTGGCAATGTGGTGCGTTCGGTGGATGATCTCACCTGGTCAGAGACAGTGAACTACGATCCTCAACACCCGTGGATCAACTTTAAGGGCACTATCGGCGCCGGGCATACGCATTTGCAAGATGTGATTGGTCAGGGTGCGCCGTTCAATTCCACGTTTAATGCCTTGCAAAGGCAGTGTCAGGGTGTCATCAATACGACAAATCCCGCGGATACCACGACTTGCCGCGGCAATTTGACGGATACGTACGAATATAAAACAAACACCGTAGACCTGAGCAACCGGGCAATCTTTGCTGAGAAAGATCTATGGTCTGTTTCGTTACTGACGGGCTACCAATACAACGCCAGCGAACGTGAAATTACCCGCTTCTTCGACAATCGGAAGACCGCGTTACAAGCGCTTTATCCCGACGGCTTTAATGCCTCAGCGCCGCCAGGGCGCAAGTCATTTCATGCCGTTTATGTGCAACCAAAGTTTGAGTTCGGCGCATTTTCAGTGATCCCGGGCTATCGCCAGGACCGTTATCAAGTAGAGGCTGATGGAGGGACTTTGGCCTTGCTCGCCCCGTATGGCCAGGCAAGCACCATCAAATTCAAACAAGAGACCTGGAGTCTGGGCCTGGCCTATGATGCCTTAGCCAAACAAAACCCCGACAAACTAACCTTTTACAGCAATTACGGGCAAGGCTTCAGGCCGCCCCTGATTGATGAATATTTTACGCAGGGGCCGTTCAGCCGTTGTCGTGCGCAAGTCATGACAACCAAGGGGCCGAAGTCGCAGATTTGTGGGGATTTGTATGTGCCGCAGCGCTCTGAAACCACCGAGGCCGGGGTGAGTTATCAAACACCGCACTTGTTCAATAGCACTATCTGGTTTTCAGGCAAGCTGAATTTTTATCACACCTATACCTCGCATTTGCTGACCTCATTGCGTGAAGATGCCAATGGCAATCTTGCGCAAGATGGTTGGGAGCGCAGAAACGGGGTTGAGGTTGAAAGCTTTTTGCAATATCGTGGGTGGTATCTGCGTAGTGCGTATTCCAGAATCAATGGTGGGATTAATACCGGGCTGGTCAGTGCGCCGTTGTATACCGCGCCAGGCAATACCTTCAATGTGCAGCTGGGCGCCGTGCTCTCAGAGGCAGTCGATCTGAACCTCAGTTACCGCAAGGTTTCTGACCGGGATATCCTGTTAAGTGGGGATGGCACCACCGCCAGCCCTTACCGGTTTGGGACACAGGACGGCTATGCGCTTTGGAATGCAGGTGCCCGTTGGCAGGCGAGTAAACATGTGACGTTACGACTGATCGGTGAAAATCTCAAAAATACGCTGTATCGCCTGGATGGCACCATGGGCGGCCTGGGTATGTACGGCCCGGGCCGGAATGTGAAATTTCAGGTTGAGCTGACCTACTAGCCAAGATGGGACATTGGCGGTTGACGACCGCTGCTAGAGTGGGCCCAAATCGTCATCGCCCAGCAAATGCAGCTTGTTTTTGTGACGCAAGGTTTGACGCTCGTTCAAGCGTTTTTGTGCGGGGCTCGGGAAGTCGGTAAAGCTGATCAGGTTACGCTCAATCAAAATGCCAATCAGGTCTTCAAGCACGCGCGCGAGCTGAATGTCACTCTCACGGAAGGTGTGGTGCCTTTTGAGTTCGTCATCCAGAAAACACAAATACTCTGTGTCGGTATTATCTATTTCCACCCAGTCCGCAGCCACTTGCGTATCCGGGCTGGCCGCAATAATCGCACCTTGGTTATTTTTTAAGACGTAGGCCATCAGGTGTCATTCCTTGTCACTTGGCAGTGTATTTTGATTAAATGGTGTAAACAAAAGCAATAACCATGCCTCGCGCTTGCGATCTCAACCCGGGTTAAAGCGCACCCGTGATGATGCCGCCGCCCAGACAGACGTTGCTTTCGTAAACGACCACACTTTGCCCCGGTGTGATGGCCCATTGATGCTGACCAAAGCGAATAGTTGCCTCTTCTGCATTCACCGCATCGACCTCGCAAGGCGCATCCGGCTGGCGATAACGGGTTTTGGCAGCATATACCCAGTTGGTACGCGGCTCTTCGCCACTAATCCAGTGCAGTTGTCCCGCTTTCAGCCCGTCGGATTTCAGAAGCGGGTGATCATGGCCTTGTACCACAATCAGCTCGTTATCGGCCATATGCTTGGCGGCGACAAACCACGGCTCGCCATTGCTTTCACGGCTACCGCCTATCTTGAGCCCCTGGCGCTGACCAATGGTGTAATACATCAAGCCTTCATGCTCGCCCACCACTTTGCCTTCGGGCGTACGCATCACGCCAGGATGACGCGGCAGGTAGCGCTGTAAAAACTCCTGAAACGGCCGCTCGCCAATAAAGCAGATACCAGTTGAATCCTTTTTCTCGGCATTGGCCAGGCCATGTTCACGCGCGATTTCGCGTACTTCACGCTTGAGGTATTTGCCTAACGGAAACAGCGTTTTTGACAACTGCGCCTGATTCAGGCGTGACAAAAAGTAACTCTGGTCTTTGCTGCCATCATCGGCTTTAAGCAGTTGAAAATTGCCTGGCTGGATCGGGTTTTCACGCACTTGAGCATAATGTCCCGTGGCGATTAAGTCTGCGCCCATACCCATGGCATGGTCCAAAAACGCCTTGAACTTGATCTCGGCGTTACACAAAATATCCGGGTTAGGCGTACGGCCCGCCTGATACTCCTGTAAAAAGTTAGCGAACACTCGCTCTTTATACTCGGCGCTAAAATTCACGGTTTCAATGTCAATACCAATTCTATCGGCCGCAGAAACCGCATCAATCAGGTCCTGGCGAGAAGAGCAATACTCATCCGTATCATCGTCTTCCCAGTTCTTCATGAATAAACCGGTGACCTCATAGCCTTGCTGTTTCAACAACAAAGCGGTCACGGAGGAATCAACGCCGCCGGACAACCCGACGATCACATGTGGCTTACTCATAATGCTTGGCCCAAATGCTTCAAAATGTCTAAAGAATAACGTTTACCCGCCAGGTAATCCTGCACACACAACAGCACTTGCGGGCTGCGCATCAACTCGCCTTCGGCCGCAATCTCGGCTTCAGTTTTCCATACGGTGCGAATAATGCCATCGTCTAATGCTTGCTCCGGATAATGTGCACCCAATTTGCCGGTAAAGGCAAAACGCAAGTAGGTAATGCCATTGAGCGGATGCTGCCAGTGGTAAATGCCCACCAGTGCCTCAGGGGTGAAATCATAAGCCGTCTCTTCCAGCGTCTCACGAATCGCAGCTGCAATAATCGTTTCACCTTCTTCCAGATGCCCAGCCGGCTGGTTAAACCTGTTACCGCGGTCTGTGGTTTCTTCTACCAGCAAAAATTTGCCATCTTTTTCAATGATGGCTGCAACGGTGACGTTAGGTTTCCACTGCAGGGAAGATTTGGATGGATTTGAAACGGTGGAATTCAAGATTTGCGGGTTTCGTTAAAAACGCTATTTTACCGCTAAGTGATTGATTGGGGGAGGCTTAATTTACCCCGCCTTGGCACTATGCGGCAGTGATCAGTTGTGGAAACAGGCCAGACAAGCCATGCGCAATAAACTCAACAGCCATGGCGGCCAGAATCAAACCCATCAGGCGGGTGACAATATTGATACCGGTTTTACCCAAGTAGTGCGTAATGCCATCTGCGAGTTGTAACAGGCCCCAGATGAACAACGAAATCAGCGCAATCGGAACCACCAGGCTAAGGTGCCCCCAAAAGCCGGGGTGCTGTTGCGCAGTCAGGATCATGCTCGAGATGGCACCTGGGCCAGCTAATAATGGAATGCTGAGCGGTACAATGGCGATAACTTCACGCTCAGCCATGTCATGAGCTTCTTCGGGAGTTTGGCGCGTAGCACTCTGTTTGCCATGCATCATGGAGATAGAAATTAGCAGTAATAAAATACCGCCTCCCACCTGGAATGAGGGGATGGTGATGCCAAAAAAGTCGAGAATTTTGTCACCGATAAAGGCGGAGACGCATAAGACTATCATTACGGTGATAGCCACTGTACGAGCGGTACGTGCTCGCTCAGCTTTGCTCCAGCCACTTGTGGCGCTGATAAAAATAGGCAGGCAGCCGATGGGGTTAACGATGGCGATCAGGGCGATGGCGACTTTGAGCAGATATGCGTATTCGGTCATGCTGTTTCAGACTCCCAATCGTGCGGCTGGTTGCGTGGTAGGTGGACTTATGCCGGGCGTTTATCGAAAAATGCAATCGGTTGTGGTGGTGGCATTTGCAAGATGTGTTTGCGCACTTTGCCCATCACATGCATTTCGCAAGGTTTGCAGTCGAATTTCAGCGTGTATCTGTCGTTACCACTGATCAGCGTCATGGGCTCAGCCGTCACCGTGCCTTGTACACCGATGACGCCTTTGGCTTCTTTGGGGCATAGGCCGTGGCTAAAACGCAGACAGTGCTTGGTAATCATCACCGGTACTTCATCTAGCTCTTCATTGGCCTCATAAGCGCTGGCGATGAGTTTGACGCCATGCTTGTGATAAAAGTCGCGTGCTTTCTGGTTATAGACGTTGGCTAAATAACTCAGGCTATCTTGCGGATAAATGGCGGGTGGTTCGGCTGCTGCACGCAATAGTGGACGCTCGTAAGCTAGTGTTCTGATATCGACCAGTTGCTCAACGGCATCACGGCGCAGTTGATTGACTGTGGACGCTGGTAAAAACCAGGGCTGGGTCAGCTCGAGACCTATATCTCTGGCAATAAAATCGGTATTGCCTAGTTTTGCCAGGTTTTCACGCAAGCTGGTTTCCGCTTTTTCGACATCATTGGCCAATTGTTTTTCTGCACTGCATTGGGAGGTCGCGCTGAAGCCTTGTTCATCGGTGAGTGTTAAGGCAAAGCCATCAGGCGTTTCGTAAAAGGCAGCATCAATCGCAATTTTGCGCGAGGCTGAATCTTTTTCCAGCAAACGCATAAAGGCATGGTCTCGGTTGCGGTAAAGCTGCGTGTTGTTGCGAATATCCGCTGGCATTTCGTTTGGAAACAGGCGGTAGGTGTATTTATCCAGCGCTTGCACCGTGTTTACGCGCAGGCCAACCAGTTCTTTGTGTACATCAAAAAAGCATACACCGTCACCGTTGTGAAGTTCTATGTCGGTCGCCACATCAATAAAATCTTTACCCACCTTACGCACTTTACCCAGTTCTTCGCCGGCAAATTTGGGTGTATCAAACGCGCCGATATCGGCCTGGCGGCCATTGGCGAAATAATCGGTGGAACTGCGGTTAAAAGTTTTTTCCGGTTGCGGGGTAAATGTGTAGGTGGCATGTCCGGCGGAAGACTTCGCGTATTCCGGCATTTCTTTCAGAATTTCATCAAGCAGTTGGCGGTAATGCGCAGTGGCATTTTTTACATATGGCAAGTCTTTGTAGCGGCCCTCAATTTTAAAGCTGCTGACACCGGCGGCGATCAGGGCGCGTAAGTTGGCGCTCTGATCATTGTCTTTCATCGACAGGTAATGTTTGTCTTTGCCGATAATGCGACCTTTCTGGTCTTCCAGTGTGTAAGGCAAGCGGCACTCTTGTGAGCATTCCCCACGGTTAGCACTGCGGCCGGTATGCGCGTGGCTGATAAAACACTGGCCACTAAACGCGACGCAAAGTGCGCCGTGAATAAAATATTCCAGGTTGGCAGCGGTGGCATCGGCAATTTTCTTCACCGTGGCAATATCCAGTTCGCGTGCCAGTACGATCTGGCTAAAGCCGACTTGATCCAGAAACTGTGCTTTTTCAACGGTACGGATATCGGTTTGTGTACTGGCATGTAGTTGGATCGGTGGCAAGTCGAGTTCTAGTAAACCCATATCCTGCACGATCAGCGCATCGACACCGCTGTCGTATAGCTGATGCACCAACTGGCGAACACCTTCGAGTTCGTTATCATGAAAAATGGTATTTAAGGCGACAAATACCTCAGCATGAAAGCGATGCGCATGCTGCACTAACCTGGCAATATCCTGAACGGTATTTGGTGCTTTGGCACGCGCGCCAAAGGCCGGGCCACCGATATACACGGCATCGGCACCATGGTTAATGGCTTCAATACCGAAATCGGCATTTTTGGCCGGGGCGAGCAGTTCGAGATGTTTGCGGGTTTTTTGCATGCAGAGGTAAGAACTTGATTTAAGACGCTATTTTAAACCAAGCATGCTATTTACGCTTGGTTTAAAATAGCACCATGAGTGGAAATCAGGATTTATTGCAGCGTAGCCTGCGCAGCGTGTGGCATCCATGCACGCAAATGAAACATCATGAACGTTACCCTTTGGTGCCAATTGCACGTGGCGAAGGGGCCTGGTTGTTTGATAGTGAAGGCAAGGGTTACCTCGACGCCGTCAGCAGTTGGTGGGTCAATTTATTTGGGCATAACCAGCCAGTCATTAAAGAGGCAATCAAAGCCCAGCTTGATCAGTTAGAGCATGTGATGCTGGCCGGCTTTACGCACGAACCCGTGGTGGCGCTTTCAGAACAGCTGTCGGCATTAACTGGCTTGGGTCACGCCTTTTATGGCTCAGATGGTGCCAGTGCTACCGAGATTGCACTGAAGATGAGTTTTCATTACTGGCGCAATATCGGGCAACCGGAAAAAACTAAATTCATTAGCTTGCAAAATAGCTATCACGGCGAAACGCTGGGTGCACTCAGTGTGACCGATGTCGCCATTTTTAAAGACACCTATGCACCCCTGATTTTGCAGTCGGCGCAAATGCCTAGCCCGGATAGCCGGTTGGCTGAAGCGGGTGAGTCTGCCGAGGCCTACGCCTTACGTTGTGCTGAGGCGCTGGAAGCCTATGTGGCCGAGCATCATGCCACCCTGGCTGCGTTTATTATCGAGCCTTTGGTACAAGGCGCAGCAGGCATGGCGATGTATCACCCAGTGTATTTGCAACGGGCGCGTGAAGTTTGCAGCCGTTACCAGGTGCATTTGATCGCCGATGAAATCGCCGTTGGTTTTGGCCGTACCGGCACCTTGTTTGCCTGTGAGCAGGCAGGTGAAAAAGTGAGTGAGATTGCAGATTTTATTTGCCTGTCTAAAGGCATCACCGGCGGTTACTTACCTTTGTCCGTGGTGTTGACGACGGATGAGGTTTATCAGGCTTTTTATCACGACCAGACCGTCAAAGGCTTTTTACATAGCCATAGTTATACCGGTAATCCGCTGGCTTGTAGTGCCGCGTTGGCCACATTGGCGCTGTTTGAAGCTTCGGATGTGCTGGGGCAAAACCGTGAGACAGCGCAGACTTTGCTGAGCGCCGTTGAGCACTATGATTTTGAAATGCAGCATGTTCGCCAGCGCGGCATGATTACGGCTTTTGAGGTCGTGACGCAAAACCCGCAGTTCGCGCGGGATTGTTATGCCGCGGCCTTGAAGCATGGCCTGCTGTTGCGGCCAATCGGCAATACCGTCTACTGGATGCCACCCTATTGCCTGACGCAATCAGATCAGCAGCATCTGGTGGAAGCTACACGGGCAGCGGTGATGGAGAGCATGTAATGCGCTGGTGGCTACTGTTTGCCAGTCTGTGGCCGGCGCTGGTGCAGGCGGCCTTGCCCGCCAGTTTGCAAGACGCACTCGCCAAAGCGCAGCTGCCGCTTGAGAGTGTAGCAATTGTTGTACAGCCGGTGGAAGGCGGGCCGCCTTTGATCAGCCATCATGCGTCCAAAGCCATGAATCCCGCCAGCGTCATGAAGCTGGTCACCACCTATGCTGCGCTAGAGGCGCTGACGCCTGCCTATCGCTGGAAAACCGAAGTCTATCGCAATGGGCCGCTCAATCAAGGCGTGCTTGAGGGTGATTTGATCATCAAAGGCGCAGGTGACCCGGCACTCAATGTTGCAGAGTTCTGGCGCTTGTTGCAACAAATACAGCAACAAGGCGTGCGCCAGATCAAAGGCAATCTGCTACTCGATTTAACCCTATATGCGCCTGAAGTCAGCCAACGGCCCGTGCTGGATGATGAACCTTGGCGCGCCTACAACGCCAACCCCAGTGCGCTATTGCTCAATGGCCGCAATACCAGCTTCCGTTTTTCGGTCAGCAGTCAGGCGAATAAGCCCGCCGTGCTCATCGCGCAAGAATTTGAGTTGCCGAATATCCATATCATCAACACCATGCAAGCGCGCAAAGGGGCCTGCAATGACTGGCGCAGTGACTTGCATTACAGCGTCACCCCGCAGCCGGATGGGGTCACCGTGGCCTTTAGTGGCACACTGCCCGAGCAGTGTGATGAGCGCTACCTTGAGTTGAGTGTGCTGTCTGATACGCAATATGTGTATGCCACGTTTAAAAAACTGTGGGCGCAATTGGGCGGGCAGTTTAACGGACAATTGGCACTGGCTCCGGTCACGGATGCGGCGATCCCGCTCACGACCTGGTCATCGCCACCGCTGGATTCGGTGGTGCGCGACATCAATAAGTGGAGCAATAATGTCATGGCGCGCCAGGTGATGCTGACGATTGCGCAAGATGCCGGGTTTACGCCCGCGGATGAAGCCGGAGCTGCTTTGGCACTCAAGCAGGTTTTGCGTCAGCGTGGTTTGGTGTTTTCTGAGCTGGTGCTCGAAAATGGCTCTGGTTTATCGCGCAATGAGCGCATCAGTGCGGAACATTTGGCGCAGTTGCTCGTCACAGCCTATCAACGCCCGGTGATGCCGATGTTCATGGCTTCTTTGCCGATTTTGGGCATGGATGGCACGACTAAAAAGCGGTTGGCCGATAGCGCGAGCAAGGGCATGGCTTATCTCAAAACTGGTTCGCTTGAAGGCGTCAGCAGTCTGGCTGGCTATGTGCAGGATCAGGCGGGCAAACGCTACGTGCTGGTGATCGTAGCCAATCACCCAAGGGCCGCTGCTGTGCGCGGGGTGCAGGATTTATTACTTAAACAATTGATAGAAAGTCATTAAAAAGCGCATGCAAGAATTTATGGATAAAAGCGCGTAAAATGACGGACGTTTTCTGGGAGCACATACATGAAATCTGGAATGAAATTAGTCGGTTGCAGCTTATTGATGCTGTTGACCATGACGGGTTGCCAGGCGCAATCCAACACTGCAAAAACAAAGGAAGCCACACAAATGTCAGCCCAAGTCACTGAATTACAAAAAATTGATACTGTCGTGGGGACTGGCCGTGAAGCTGAAGTCGGTTTTAACGTCACCGTGCATTACACTGGCTGGCTGTATGACGCCAACAAGGAAGATCACAAAGGTCAAAAGTTTGACAGCAGCCTGGACCGCAACTCGCCGTTTAACTTTTTTCTTGGCGGCGGCCAAGTCATTGAAGGCTGGGATACGGGGGTGCAGGGCATGAAAGTAGGCGGCAAACGTACCTTGATTATCCCATCTGACATGGGCTACGGTGCCCGGGGTGCAGGTGGTGTGATCCCGCCAAATGCGGCATTGGTATTTGATGTCGAATTGCTGGGCGTGAAATAAAGATTACGCGTGTTGCTGTATATGTTTTTATCCTTGTGAAATGAGAATGTAAATGCAAGTCCAGGTGAAGTGGATAGATGGGGTCAGTTTTGTCGGTGAGTCTGAAACAGGCCATGCCGTGGTACTCGATGGTGCACCAGAAAATGGTGGCCGTAATATTGGCATGCGTCCCATGGAGATGCTGCTGATCGGGATGGGCGCATGCACTTCATTTGACGTGGTGACGATCCTGAAGAAAGCCCGTCAGCCCATTGTCGACTGTGTGGCGCAGATTCAGGCAGAGCGTGCTGATACGGTGCCCAAGGTGTTTACCAAAATTCATGTGCATTTTGTGGTGACGGGTGAAGGCCTGAATGCGTCCCAAGTGGAGCGTGCGGTAAAACTGTCTGCCGAAAAATATTGCTCGGCCAGCATCATGCTGCAAAAAGCCTGCGAGATCACACACGGCTTCGAAATCAAGGCGCCGACCTTTGAGTAATCTATGCATGATGACACTGGCTGACATGATCAATCAACGGAGCGTGGCATGAGTATTCCAAAAGGCATGATAGGCATTCGTCACGTCGCGCTGTTTATCAAGGAGCTGGAGTCAGCCGTTGATTTTTATACGCGGGTAGTGGGCATGCAGATCGAGTGGCAGCCCGACCCTGACAATGTGTATTTGACCAATCATGGCGATGTGTTTGCCTTGCACCGCGTCAGTTATACACCGGACCCGATGCAACGGCTGGATCATATTGGCTTTGTGCTGACAGATGCGCAGGCGGTGGATGACTGGTATGCGCATATGGTGGCGCATGATGTGCGCATTACAGAAGCGCCAAAAAGCCATCGGGACGGCTCTCGTGGCTTTTACTGCCTCGACAGTGTCGGCCATTTGCTCGAGTTTATCTATCACCCGCCCATCGTCCGGCATCTCGCGGCGATTGCGTGATTGGACATTAAAAAAGCCTCTAGTGTTAGAGGCTTTTTTGTTTGGTGCTACTCGGTAATGAGCTTGATATTGAGCGTTAGCTCTTTATCTAACACATTGAGCAAGCGGTCAATATTGGGATGCTTGCCTGGATGATCTTCCGCATCCTCGGTATGTTCGGCGTATAAGGCCAATCCCTCTACCGCTGCATCGGTGTTAATTTCACCAAAGACTTTGAACAGATGATGGTAAATCTTGATGGAGCCTTGGGTGCCAGGTTTGTTCTCGATGATCCCGGCAGGCTGATTGCTTTCATCATACAGTTCAATGCGTTTGACGTGATCCGCACTGTCCAGCATCAGAAGATTGTCACTAAATTTTTGCATGGTTGACTCTAGGTTACTACAAATCATTACAAGTGATACGCGGTGCGCGTCATCACTTTTGAAGCCAGCCGCATGGCCAGTTTGACTGGTGCTGGCAACCTGGCGCCGCCCAGTTGCTCTGCGGTATGTGCATGGTGCTCTTCGTCTTCTTTCATTTGCGCCACAATCGCTTTGGATGCGGTATCGTGAGCCGGGAGCTGTTGCAGGTGACTTTGCAAATGCGCAGAAACTTGATGTTCTGTTTCCGCCAGAAAGCCCAGATTCCACTTGTCGCCAAGCAGGCCGGCTGTGATACCCATGCCAAAACTGGCACCGTACCAGAGCGGGTTGAGCAGACTCTTGCGCCCCCCCAACTCTTGAATCCGTTGTTCGCACCAGGCAAGATGATCCACCTCTTCACGAGACGCTTGTTTAAGTGCTTCTACATTGGCCGGATCACGTGAAACCAGGGCTTGGCCACTGTACAAGGCTTGTGCACAGACTTCGCCGACATGATTGATGCGCATGAGTGCCGCAGCATGTTTGCGTTCACGGTCACTTAACGTGTCGGGGGTGGTTTCCGCGGGTGGGTAAGGGCGGCTGGAGACTGCCGGGCTGAACACCGTACGCAAACCCATATCCATGACGGCGATGGCTTTGTCTAGTGTCAGCGGCGGCAAGTTCAGCATAGTGGTGTCTCAAGTAAGGCCTGTTTACACCTGTGGGTGCAAACAGGCAGAACATTATGGTTTGGTTGCGCTTACTTTAGCAGGTTCTGGCGCTTTTTGAACAGGCAAGCCTTTGAGTAAGTTCATGGCCTGAACAAACTGGAAGTCATCCTGAGTGGCTGGCTCAATCGGGCCACGTGTTTCAGCATGTTTTTCTTCCTTGAGTTTTTCGGCAGCCGCACGTGATTTTGCCTCGTCAACGGATTTGCTGTCAGTCGCATTCTTGCCATCGGTCGGGTTGGACAAGTGCCGCTTCAAGTCTGCTTCATGCAGGCTCAGGCTAGGATCGGAACCATCATCCACCGTCACGTCCGGCACAATGCCCTTGGCTTGAATCGAACGGCCATTGGGCGTGAAATAGCGCGCTGTGGTCAATTTGATTGCGCTGCCATTGTTCATCGGCAATATGGTTTGCACAGAGCCCTTGCCAAAGCTTTGGATGCCCATAATGGTTGCTCGTTTGTGGTCTTGCAACGCCCCAGCCACAATCTCTGAAGCAGAGGCTGAGCCGGCATTGATCAGCACGACGATAGGCACCGATTTAAACTCTTCTGGCAAATCTTTAAGGTAATCAGACTTGCCGCGACGCGCATAATCCAGAGGAGTTGCATTCAGGCGCATCTTGGAATCAGCAACACGACCTTCGGTGTACACAACTAAGTCATCCTTGGGCAGGAACGCGGCAGAGACGCCTACGGCCGCATCCAGCAAACCGCCTGGGTTGTTACGCAGGTCGAGCACCAAGCCTTTGAGCGGGCCTTTATTTTCTGCACGCAAGTTTTTGAGCGCTCTGGCCAAATCTTCACCAGTGCGTTCCTGGAACTGGGTGATACGAACATAGCCGTAACCTTGTTCAATCCATTTGTTCTTCACGCTTTGTGACTTGATAATGGCGCGTGTCAGGGTGAAGGTCAGCGGTTTGTCCTCGCCTTTACGAATCACGGTCAATGTAATTTTGGTGTCTGGAACGCCACGCATGCGTTTAACTGCATCATTCAGCGTCATGCCACGTACTTGGGCATCATCCAGTTTCATGATCAGGTCACCAGACTTGAGACCTGCTTTATAAGCCGGGCTATCTTCAATCGGCGTAACTACTTTGACCAGGCCGTCTTCCATGGCGACTTCAATTCCCAGTCCGCCAAACTCACCTTGCGTACCTGCTTGCAGCTCTTTATAAGCATCGGCATCCATAAAGGTTGAGTGTGGGTCCAGGCCTTGCAGCATGCCGGACAAAGCTTCGTTGATCAGCTTCTTGTCCTCTACAGGCTCAACGTAATCAGATTTTACTTTGGCAAAGACTTCGGCGAAGACGCGTAATTCATCAATAGGTAATTGAGAGACTGAGGTCCGGTCTGCCCATGCAGAAATATTGATACTGACCAGAATCCCTACAAATACGCCTGCACCCAGCAAGCCGAACTTTTCTAATTTGGAACGCATACCATGCCTTGTGTGATCAAATAAGCGAAGAATATTACTTCATTCAGAATCAGGATGCATCAGTTGATGTCAGCCTGTTGCAGAGAGTAGATAGAACGCTGTTAAGTTCATTTTCCGCTATTTCAATAAAATTGACTATACTCTTCTAGCAAATAATTGTTTAGAGAAAAACATGCAAAAGCCTATCGTAGAAATCGAGTTTTGTACACAGTGCCGATGGTTGTTACGGGCTGCCTGGCTGGCGCAGGAGCTGTTAACCACGTTTGATGGCGATTTGAAGTCAGTCAATCTCGTCCCTGGAACTGGCGGTATTTTGGAGGTGCGCTGTGATGGTGTGGTGATTTTTTCACGCAAAGCCGCAGGGCGCTTTCCAGAAGCCAAGGAGTTGAAACAGCTGATCCGTGATGTGATTGATCCCGAGCGGTCGCTCGGGCACAGCGATACGCCAGTCAGTCCTTAAGCGGGTTAGGAGGGGATACAAGCCGTCTATATAATTGACGACGGTTATTGAGACGCTTCTACCTCAAGTCGCTTGGCACCGTTATAGCGCGATTTCCAGTAGCGCTCATCCATGTTTTCAATGCGTACCTTTGCCCCCGCGCGTGGCGCGTGGATAAACTGGTTATTACCAACATAAATGCCCACATGCGAAAACGCAGATTTAAGGGTGTTGAAAAAGACCAGGTCACCGGGTTGCAATTCCTCACGTTTGACGGTGTTGCCCATTTCGCTAATGGTACGGGCTGAAGGGGGGAGCGCAATCTGCGCAGCGTTCATGAACACATACTGTACAAAGCCGCTGCAGTCAAAGCCGGTCTCAGGGCTGCGTCCGCCATATTTGTAATTGACACCGGTCAGGCTTAAGGCGCGGATCATGATTTCCTCGACCTTTTCAGACCAGCTGCCAGAGACGCCGGACTGACTCTCCATCACCTGCGCTTGAGAGTAGCTGTAGGCGTTTTGCCAGCGCTTGTCATCCCCGGGCGCGGCAACGCTTTTGCACTGGCAGAGCAGTACACTCACGAGTAAGGCTGCCAGCCGGAAAATGGATTTATTCATCACAATCAAGGGCTTGTTATATTGAATTTGAAGCGGTTTAAAAAGTTTTACAGGCTAAACCATGCCATATTTTATATTGATATGCAAGTATTTGGCGCCTTTTGTACGTTGCTTGACTGACTGGAAGTCGCAAAAGTGCTGTCTGTTTTGGCGATGCTCATGGGATAATTACGCATGTCTTTAGCGCAGCAAGTCAGTTCGGCATTTTCAGAAAACGGGTCTTTGGCACAAGCCATGCCCGATTTCCGCAGCCGCCCGCAGCAACAGGAAATGGCGCTGGCCATCGCCGAAGCCATTGAGCAGCAACAGCAGTTGGTCGCCGAGGCTGGCACCGGCACCGGTAAAACCTATGCTTATCTGGTGCCTGCGCTGTTGTCGGGGGGCAAGGTCATTATTTCTACTGGCACCAAAACCCTGCAAGATCAGCTCTTTCAGCGGGATTTGCCAGCGGTACGCGAAGCGCTCAAAGTGCCCGTGTCTGTTGCCATGCTCAAAGGGCGCGCCAACTATCTCTGCCATTATCACTTGCAACGTGCCAGCCAAGAAGGGCGCTTTCAGTCGCGGGAGGACGCACAATATATTCCTATCCTGCAAAGCTTTGCTGAACATAGCCAGACTGGTGATAAAGCAGAGTTGGTCGAAGTGCCGGAACAAGCCACCGTTTGGCAACAAGTGACCTCCACCCGCGACAACTGTGTCGGCCAGGATTGCCAGTTTTACAAGCAATGTTTTGTCATGGAAGCACGCAAGCAGGCATTGGCGGCCGATGTGGTCGTGGTCAACCATCATTTGTTTTTTGCTGATGTCATGTTGCGCGATGAGGGCGTGGCCGAGTTGTTACCCAGCGCCAATACCGTGGTGTTTGACGAGGCGCATCAATTGCCTGAGGTGGCTGGGCTCTTTTTTGGCGAGGATATCTCCACCTCACAGTTGATGGATCTGGCGCGGGATAGTCAGATGGCTTACCTGAGCCTGGCCAAGGATTGTGTTGCGCTGAGTGAAGCGGTGCCGCCGTTGGAAAAGGCTTGCCGTGATTTCAGGCTGGTGTTCCAGTTTGAAGGTTCGCGTATGCCAGCACAAAAGGCGCAAACCATGAAAAATTTTGATGAGGCTTTTCAGCGCATGCTGGAAACACTCGCCGCCCTGACCGCGGTACTAGAAACCCAAGCTGGACGTGATCCGCTGCTGGAAAAGTGCTGGCAACGCGGTGAAGCATTGCTCGCCCTGCTGCAAGCCTGGCTAAAAGGCAATCACGCCAATCTTGTGCGCTGGGTCGAGGTATTTAGCCAAAGTGTACAGTTACATGCGACCCCCCTCAGTGTGGCGGATGGCTTTGGCAAGCAACTCAATGCGCAGCCGCGTGCCTGGATTTTTACCTCTGCCACGTTGGCCGTCAAAAGTGATTTTAGCCATTATCAGAGCCAGATGGGCTTGCTGGCGGCGCAAACCCGGCATTGGCAAAGTCCGTTTGATTACGGTCAGCAAGCGTTGCTATATGTGCCTACGGGTATGCCTGAACCGAATAGCAGTGCTTATGCCGCTGCCGTTGCCGCTGTCAGTTTGCCTGTGCTGCAAGCCAGCCGTGGCCGCGCGTTTGTGCTGTGTACTTCACTTAAGGCCATGCGCGAAGTGCATGCGTTGCTCAAAAATGCGTTTGAAGAACTTGGCCTCAATTACCCCCTGCTGATGCAAGGCGAGAGTAACCGCACCGAATTGCTGGATCGCTTCCGCAGTCACGGCAATGCCGTCCTCGTCGGCTCGCAAAGCTTTTGGGAGGGCGTGGATGTGCGCGGCGAGGCCTTGTCCTGCGTCATTATCGACAAGCTACCGTTTGCGCCGCCCGATGATCCGGTCCTGGCCGCCCGCATCGACAAAATGAACGCCGAAGGCAAGAATGCCTTTATGGAGTACCAGTTGCCCTATGCTGTGATTACCCTCAAACAGGGCGCCGGGCGTTTGATTCGGGATGAGCAGGATGTCGGGGTATTGATGATTTGCGATCCGCGCTTGGTGGATAAACCTTATGGACGCCGTATCTGGCAAAGTCTGCCTCCATTCAAACGCACACGTGTGCAACAAGAGGTGGAAGACTTCTTTGCACTGATCAATGGGGTTTCTTGATTTGTGAGGATTGCGCGCCATGCTTGAGATTGCCGCTCACGAATATACCCTCACTGCCATTCGCGCCCAAGGCGCAGGTGGTCAAAACGTCAATAAAGTTTCGTCTGCCATCCATTTGCGGTTTGATATCCAAGCCTCCAGCCTCAGTGAGGCCGTGAAAGCCCGCTTGCTCAGTCGCAAAGACCAGCGCATCAGTGCAGAAGGTGTGCTGGTAATCAAGGCGCAACAATACCGCACGCAAGAAGCGAATAAACGCGATGCGATTGCCCGGTTGCATGCGATTGTCGAAGCGGCGAGTCATGTGAACGCGGTACGCCATGCGACCCGGCCAACACTGGCTTCGAAAAAAAGAAGGGTGACCGGGAAGTTGCTGCGTGGGGTCGTTAAACAGGGCAGGGGCAAGGTGCTGGATGAGGCATAAACAAGACATGCCTTTGCTTGGCCGCTGTCTGTTTCAATAACAAAGCCATCACCAGCGGCTGGAGATGGCTTTGTGGTTGCGATGGCCTCACTTGGTGAGGCCGGAGTCAGGCGCTATTAGGATCTGTAGTCGGCATTGATCTTTACATAGTCATAAGAAAAGTCGCAGGTCCATACAGTCGCATTCGCCGCACCGCGATTCAATACCACACGTACCAGGATGTCACTTTCTTTCATGACTGCCGCGCCTTGTTCTTCGACATAGCTGGCTGCACGGCCGCCTTTTTCGGCAACCAAAACATCGCCCAGATAGAGTTGCATGGTGTTGACATCAAGGTCTTCGATGCCTGCGTAGCCGATGGCGGCCAGAATCCGGCCCAGATTAGGGTCTGAGGCAAAAAAGGCTGTTTTGATCAACGGGGAGTGGGCAATCGCATAAGCGACTTTGCGGCATTCCGCTTCATCTTGACCTGCTTCAACCTGAATCGTCATGAATTTGGTGGCGCCTTCGCCATCACGCACAATCGCTTGTGCCAGTTCAATCGCAACGTCGGTCAGGGCGGTTTGCAAAGCCGCAAACTCAGGGCTTTGTTCTGTGATCATGGCATTGCCAGCCTCGCCGGTAGCCATCAGAATCAGGCTGTCGTTGGTGCTGGTATCGCCATCGACGGTGATGCAGTTAAACGATTTGTTCACAGCATGTTGAATGATGCTGTCAAGGGCTGATTGTGCGATGGCCGCATCGGTCGCGATATAGCCAAGCATGGTTGCCATATTGGGGTGGATCATGCCAGAGCCCTTGCTGATGCCAGTGATGGTGATCGGCTTGCCGTCTATGGTCAGTTGGCGGGAAGTACCCTTGGCCACAATGTCGGTGGTCATGATCGCTTCGGCTGCATTTAACCAGTTATCTTCCTGTAAGTTGGCGACTGCATTCGGGATGCCACCTAACAAGCGGTCCATCGGCAGCGTCTCCAGAATCACGCCAGTCGAAAATGGCAGCACTTGTTCCGGGCTGATATTGAGCGCCTGCGCCACACCAATACAGCTGGCGAGTGCATCATCCAGCCCTTGCTGGCCCGTGCCTGCATTGGCACAGCCGGTATTCACCAACAGGGCGCGAATGCCTTTGTTGAGTGTCAGATGCGTTTTACACACCGTCACTGGCGCCGCACAAAACCGGTTCAGGGTAAACACCCCTGAGACGCTGCTGCCTTCAGGCAGGGTCATTACCAGAATGTCTTTACGGTTGGGCTTGCGGATATGTGCCTGGGCAAAGCCAAGTTTGACGCCTTTGACAGGCAGTAAGGTCCCGGCAGCGGGAGCAGTCAGTTTAACGGGCATCCAAGTTCCTTCGTGATTGCTAATGAGTTGTTTTTAATCAGGCACGACGCCAGGTGGTGCCTTGAGGCGTATCTTCCAGAATCACGCCCGCTTCAGACAGGGCTTTGCGAATCCGGTCGGCCTCGGCATAGTTCTTGGCTGTTTTTGCGGCGATGCGTGCACTGATCATGCCTTCAATATCCAGGCTAGTGTTGTCGGTGTCGCCTTGCATAAAGCTTTCCGGGTCACGTTGTAGCAAGCCGATAATCGCAGCCAATTGTTTCAGTAATGCGGCGGTGGTCGCAGATTTATCTTTATTGAGATCGTTGGCAAGTTCAAACAAGGCGGCAATCGCCTCTGGGGTGTTGAAGTCGTCATTCATGGCTGCCTGGAACTTGGCCGCTTGCGGTTGTTGCCAGTCGATCTCACATGCATCGACCTTAATCCCGCGCAAGGCCGTGTACAGGCGGGTCAACGAGGCTTTGGCATCATCCAAGTGCTTGTCAGAGTAATTAAGCGGGCTGCGGTAATGGGCGCGCAGAATAAAGAAACGTACGACCTCTGGGTCATATTTTTCCAGCACTTCACGGATGGTGAAAAAGTTGCCCAGCGATTTGGACATTTTTTCGTCATCGACCCGCACAAAGCCATTGTGCATCCAGTAGTTGGCCATGGTGCAGTCGTGGGTGGCTTCGGATTGGGCAATTTCATTTTCATGGTGCGGGAACTGCAGGTCCTGCCCGCCACCATGAATATCAAAGTGCTGGCCGAGATGGGCGGCACTCATGACCGAACATTCAATATGCCAGCCGGGACGGCCATTGCCCCAGGGGGATTCCCAGTAGGGTTCGCCAGGTTTGACGGACTTCCACAACACAAAGTCTAGCGGGTCTTGTTTAAAGCTATCGACTTCAACGCGTTCACCCGCACGCAGGTCTTCCAGGCTTTTGCCGGAGAGCTTGCCGTAATCATTAAAACTGCGCACTTTGTAAAAAACATCGCCATTTTGTGCCTGGTAAGCAAAGCTTTTGTCTATGAGTTTGCTGATCATGTCCAGCATGCCTTGCACATGTTCGGTTGCGCGTGGCTCGAGGTCGGGGCGTAAAATGCCAAGCTTGGCCGAGTCCTCGTCCATGGCGGTAATAAAACGCTGCGTCAGACTTTGGATGGTTTCATTGTTTTCGTTGGCACGCTTGATGATTTTGTCGTCAATATCGGTGATATTGCGTACATATGTCACTTGATAGCCAGTGGCACGCAGCCAGCGCGCCACCATGTCAAACACCACCATGACGCGGGCATGTCCCAAGTGGCAAAAGTCATACACGGTCATGCCGCAGACGTACATCTTTACCTGGTTGGGCTGAATCGGCTTGAAATCTTGCTTGCTGCGTGTAAGGGTGTTGTAAAGTTTTAGCATGCGAATGAAATTGAAGAAGGATGGATGCGTGATAAAATTAGCAGAAATAGTCTGGTGTTTAATTGGTGTTAAGCAGGCAGGCTGCATGTTTTGCCTAAAACAGTCCATTGCTTGATCAGGTTGTTGTGGTTGGGCCGACGCCAAACACAAAATGATGTGTAATTCGTCTGCATATTCACCTAATTTTGCACTGTCTCTAGTACAATCCGAGTATAACATACTGATAAAAATCAACGATTACCCAGGTAATAGCTCATGAACGCAACATTAAAAAAATATTTACTCGTGCTTGGCGTCTTTTTAAGCCAGGCGGCATTCTCCGATACCGTGCTGGCCGGTCAAACCAATGTCGAGTTGCGCGAAATCAACCAGCTCTCTGAGCAGGGCAATCAGGCAGCAGCGCTGGATCGCGTGAACAACTATTTGGCAGCCAACCCGAAAAATGCCGAAGCCATGTTTATGCGTGGCGTGATTCTGGTCGAGCTGGGCAAGCGGGACGAAGCGATCAAGGCTTTTACCGAATTGACTGACAAATATCCTAGCCTGCCTGAGCCTTATAACAACCTGGCCGTGCTCTATGCGGATCAGGGGCAATATGACAAAGCGAGAAAAGCGCTGGAGTCTGCCATCAAAACGCATCCAAGTTATGCCACGGCCCATGAGAATCTGGGCGATATTTATGCACGTCTGGCCTCTGAGGCTTATGACAAGGCGCTCAAGCTGGATACTTCAAATAGCCGTGCGCAGAATAAGCTGGCCATGATTACGGATCTGTTCGGCGGAAAGCGTGCGCAAGCGCGTCCAGCGACAGCTGTACCACCTGCCGCGAGCGTATCGCCTACGCCGCCCACCAATAATGCGGCTGTGAATCCACCGGCAGCGGTGACGCCACCGGCTGCGACCGCCCCTGTGACCAATAATTCTCCCGTGACAGAGACTAAAAAACCGGTCGTAACTGAAGTAAAACCGCAGGAGATCAAGCCGGCTGAGCCAAAACCAGTAGAGTCCAAGGTCGCTGAGTCCAAGCCAACAGAGTCTAAATCTGCCGACAGTAAATCATCTGCACAACTCGAGCGCGCAGTGTTGGATGCGGTAAACGCCTGGGCGGATGCTTGGGAGGCACAAAATGTAGAGCGCTATCTGAACAGCTATGCCAAAGATTTTAAAACACCCGCAGGTGAGCCGCGCAAACAGTGGGAATCCACGCGTCGTGATCGCGTGAGCCGGCCAAGTAAAATTTCTGTCAAGTTGAGCAATATCGATGTCAGGATGGAGGGCGACAGCAAGGCAAAAGTCACCTTCCGTCAGGCCTATAAAGCAACCGGCCTGGATGCAAACTCAAACAAAACACTCAATATGGTCAAAGAAGGTGGTCGCTGGTTGATTCAGCAAGAGCGTGTAGGCAAGTTTTAAATTGGCGCACTTGCCTCTGGGGGCCTCTTGCATGATGCATGCTGGTGTTCTTGAGGCGGGTCACACCAAAGCCGCACTGCGGCCCTGAGCACACGGGTTTTTACTGAAACAATTGTATAATCATGGTATGAGTCGGTTGAGAAAGTACTGTTGTATTGCGTTTGTCAGCGCTGCGCTTTTGCCCTGGAATGCAACTGCGGTTAACCATGAGGCGTTAACTGCCAGGTTGTTTATGCAAAGCAAAAACACCAATGCGGTAGAGCGCATGTTGGTGCAGACTTTGCAGTCTATTAAAGAAGGCCATTTGCAACAGGCGCTGGATTATGTCGATCAGTTACTCGCTATCTCACCCAATTTTGCACTGGCGCACTTGATTCATGGCGATCTCTTATCCGCCAAAGCCAGAATCCTCCATGGTTTTGGCGATGCGCATGTCGCCGACGTCAGCCGTATCCAGGACTTCAAAGAAGAAGCCGAGATTCGGATCCGTAATTACTTTGACCGCAATCGTGGCTTGACCCAACCCAATCTGCTGGTTGAGTTGTCCGAAAAACAAAGCCATGTCCTGTTTGTCGATACCGCACGCTCTCGTGTCTATGTCTACGAAAAAGGCAATGACAATGAGCTCAAGTACATGGCTGACTACTATGTCACGATAGGAAAAAATGGCATCGGCAAAAAAGACCAGGGCGACAAACGCACACCTATTGGTGTGTATTTTGCCTCGCGCAAACTGAACCGTCCCTTACCAGATTTGTATGGCGATGCGGCTTATCCGCTCAACTACCCGAACGAAATAGATAGCTACGAGCGTAAAACAGGCTCGGGGATCTGGATTCATGGCACGCCACGCGATACCTACAGCCGTCCGCCAAGGGCCAGCGATGGCTGTGTTGTGTTGTCCAATCCTGACATGCAAGCGTTGCAAGGTATTTTGCAAGCTGGCAATACGCCCGTGGTAATCGGGGTGGATTTTCAATGGGTGACACCCGAGTCCGCCCGTCAGCAAGATCGTGCCAAGGCTGATCTCAAACAGGCGATCGAGCGCTGGCGTAAAGACTGGATGGCGCAAAATACAGAGGCTTATCTGTCGCACTACACGCCTGACTTCTTTTACTCTGATGGTGATTTGTCTAAATGGGCCAGTTACAAACGCCAGATTCAAGCGTCCAAGCCCAAGGTCAATATCAATTTGTCTGATGTCAGCATGTTCACCTATCCGAACGCCAAGCGCAATATGGTGGTCGTAGACTTTGAGCAGGAATATATTAGCGCTGCGCTCAGAAATGTCATGAAAAAACGGCAGTACTGGGTGCAGGAAAACGGTGAATGGAAAATTCTTTACGAAGGATCAGCTTAATGCGTGTGTGGTCAAAATTAGTAGGTATGTGCTTGATGTTGGCTGTGAATCTGGCCGTTGCAGCAACACAGGTCATGTTTGAAACCAATCAGGGTAATTTTACGGTAGAGGTTTATCGTGACAAGGCACCTAAAACCGTGGATAACTTTTTGCAGTATGTGAAAGACGGTTTTTACAGCAATACCATTTTTCATCGTGTGATTGGCCGTTTCATGATTCAGGGCGGAGGCTTTGACCGTGACCTCAACGAAAAACCGACCCGCGCACCCGTCGTCAATGAGGCAGCCAATGGGTTGATCAACCAGACTGGCACGATTGCCATGGCCCGTACACCAGACCCTAACTCGGCCACCGCCCAGTTTTTCATCAATGTTGCAGATAACCAGTTTTTGGATTACACCAGCCCGGAACCAGACCGTATCGGCTACTGTGTCTTTGGCAAAGTGGTGTCTGGCATGGATGTGGTATTCAAAATCAGCAACTTACCGACAGGTAACCAGCGCGGTTTTTCGGATGTGCCCTATCGTACGGTCATCATCAAACGTGCAACGATAGTCAATTAATTGAGCTTATTGATTGTCGCAACCTTTAATCAACGGAGAATATTTTGGTCAAACTGACGACTAACTTTGGCGATATCACGCTAGAACTCAACGCAGAAAAAGCACCGATCACGGTCGCTAACTTTTTGAGCTATGTAGAAAAAGGCTTTTATGATGGCGTGATTTTTCATCGCGTGATCAAAGACTTCATGATTCAAGGCGGTGGCTTTGATGTCGACATGAAGCAAAAACCAACTGACGCGCCGATCAAAAATGAAGCCGATAATGGCCTCAGCAATGATAAATATACGATTGCCATGGCACGTACCATGGTGCCAGACTCAGCGTCTGCCCAGTTTTTCATCAACGTGAAAGATAACGACTTCCTCAACTTTAGCGCACCCACCACTCAAGGTTGGGGTTACTGCGTGTTCGGTAAAGTGGTCGAAGGCATGGACGTCGTGGATAAAATCACAGCAGTCAAAACAGCTAGCCGCGCTGGTCATCAGGATGTGCCGGTTGAACCTGTGGTGATTGAAAAAGCAGTTTTGGTTGCCTAGGGCATGACCACCTGGATCATTTCTGATCTGCACTTGAGTGCGCAAAGGCCTGCGGTAACGCAGGCTTTTTTGCATTGGCTAGACACCGTGGTTAGTCAGGCCAACGCATTGTATATTCTCGGTGATTTTTTTGAGGTCTGGGTGGGTGACGACCTGCTGCAAGACGCCGAGTATGGCCGAGCATTTTTGCCAGTCGTCCAGGCGCTTAGGGCTTTATCAGCACAAGGGATTCAGCTTTATTTCATGCATGGCAACCGCGATTTCTTAATCGGGGATGCCTTTGCTCAAGCCTGTGGCCTCACTTTACTCCAAGACCCTGCACGCTTGCAGATGGCAGGCAAAAGTATTCTGTTGAGTCATGGGGATGCGCTATGCACGGACGACGTGGCTTATCAGCAATTTCGTCAGCAGGTGCGCAGTCCGGCCTGGCAACACGCTTTTCTGTCGCAGCCGTTGGCAGCTCGCATTGCCTTTGCCCAACAAGCGCGTAGCCAGAGTGCGCAAAACAAAGCCAGCCAAAGCATGCAGATCATGGATGTGAATGGTGAGGCGGTCAACCAGCTGATCCGCGATAATCACTATCCGGATGTGTTGCTGCATGGCCATACACACCGGCCAGCGATACATCCTTTGCTGGTCGATCAGCATGCCTGTGAGCGTTGGGTGTTGGGGGATTGGCACGATACCGCAGTGGTGGCACGTTTAGATGCTGCTGAAATGCGTTTGGTGACGTTATCACTTGATGCGTAATTGCTATTTTTTGTGACTTACTCACTCCGCACATAAAAAAGACAGCGCTTTTAAGCGCTGTCTTTTTTATGTCAGATCCAGGTTCAAACCGTCAAAGAATTACTTTTTGACTTGTTGACCAAATTCATGCGGACGGACTTGCGCGGCGACTTTATCCAAGACGCCATTGATGTATTTATGGCCGTCTATGCCACCATAAGCTTTGGCGAGCTCCACGCCTTCATTGATCGCGACCCGGTACGGGATGCTGACATCAAACATCAGTTCATAACCTGAAATACGCAAAATGGCATGCTCGATTGGACTCAGTTCTTCGAGTTGACGGTCAATAAACTGGCCGATCATGGCGTCGATTTGCTCGGTCTGCTCGAGTACCCCGGTCAGCAGTTGCTTGAAATACGCTTCATCCGCTTTGAAATAGTCTGGGTCATCCAAACTGTCCAGGCGCAGTTGTTTGACGTCGCCCGCATTCATACGGTTTCGATACAGGGCCTTGAGCGCCAGCTCACGCGATTTGCGGCGGTTTTTACTGCCTTTGCTTTTGCTGGGTGCTGCCTGATCAGCACTCATAGTGCATTCACCAGATTGGCCATTTCAATCGCCACTTGTGCAGCTTCAGCGCCTTTGATGGCCATGCGTGCTTCGGCTTGTTCGTCGTTTTCGGTGGTCAGGATGGCGTTGGCGACGGGCACGCCAGTGTCACGCTGTACTTCGGAAATGCCGCGCGCGGACTCGTTGGACACCACTTCAAAGTGGTAGGTCTCGCCGCGGATAATCGCGCCCAGGGCAATCAGGGCATCGAAGTTTTCTGACAGCGCCATGTGCTGCAGAATCAGGGGCGTTTCGAGCGCACCAGGGACACTGGCAAGCGTAATATCTTCAGCAGCGACGCCCAGTTTGAGCAGTTCTTGTTCGCAGGCGTTAAGCAAACCTGCACCGATATTGTCGTTAAAACGGGAAAGAACGATACCGATTTTTTTACCGGTACCGTCCAGATTTTGGGCAATTTTGTTCACTTTGAGTCCGTGGATTAACACATAAAAGTACTATTTTAACCCAAACGGCTGCTTTACGGATTATGCGAACAATGACCAGGCTTTTTGTACGGTCATCCAGATGCCGTAACTGATGGGGATCAGTACTGCCAGCCAGGCCAGTTTTACCAGTATGGCAGGTGTTGGTGTATCCGCGTTAACAAGGCTGACTGCGTTGTCTGCCGGTTTTTTGCCGCTTTGCTGTTCAGCCGCCAGTTCGCTGTCGGACATGAAGTATTTGTCTGCCACTGGCCGGACCAGCAAATTGGCCGTGAAGCCCACCCCAAGCAAAGCCGCCAGCGTCATGAATATCGGCGCATAAATGTCTGCATACGGAACATGAGCCTCCAGCCTCACATCGTGCATGTAGTTGACGATGACGGGCCCCAAAATCCCTGCGGTCGACCAGGCGGTTAACAGGCGGCCATGAATCGCACCAACAAACTGCGTGCCAAACAGGTCTGCCAGGTAGGCGGGAATGGTCGCAAAGCCGCCGCCGTACATGGAGGCGATCACACAAAACACCAGTAGGAACAAGGCTAGCTGATGATGGTTGGCGGCATAGGTGCCGCAGACATACATCATGATACCCAGCACAAAAAAGATAAAGTAAGTGGTTCTGCGCCCCAATTTATCGGAAGAGGTGGCCCAGCCGATACGGCCAAAAATATTGAACAGCGAAATGAGACCGACAAAGCCTGCGCCAACCGCGGCTGCTGTGGCGGTTAATGCTTCGTCTGCCTTGATCTCGGCAAAGCCCAGTTGTGGCTGGCCTATCAATACGCCACCAAAGGTCTCTTGTAACATCGGCGCTGCTGCGCCAATAATACCGATGGCTGCGGACACATTCATGCACAAAATCAGCCATAACAGCCAGAACTGTGGCGTTTTATGGGCATTTTTCAAGTGTACATGCCGGGTGGCTACCAGTCGGTTGTGTTGTACATCGGGTGGCGTCCAGCCAGCAGGTTTCCAGTTGGCGGCTGGGACACGGTAACCCAGCGAACCACAAGTCATGAATACCGCGTAAATCAGCGCCAGCACCACAAACGTTTGCCAGACACCAGGGTCTGTCGGTGTGGCAAACATCGCCATCAGCTTAGTCGCCAGAGGTGAGCCTATCATGGCGCCCCCGCCAAAGCCCATAATCGCCAGGCCGGTCGCCATGCCGCGCCGATCTGGGAACCATTTAATCAGGGTGGAAACGGGTGAGATGTAGCCTAGCCCCAAGCCGATGCCGCCGATGACGCCGCTACCCAGCCACATCATCCAGAGTTGATGCTGGTGTATGCCCAGCGCCGAAATCAGTAAACCACCGCACCAGCAAAGCATGGCTACCAGGCCGGCTTTACGTGGTCCTGCCCGTTCCAGCCAGCCGCCCCAAATGGCCGCCGAGCAGCCAAGTAAGACAAAAAATAAGGTATACATCCAGCCCAGATCAAACTGGGTCCAGTTACAGTCGGTGGCGGTCAATGCTTTTGCGGTGCCGGCCAATTTGTCGGCGAAAGTGGATGCGCCTGCAGCACAGGCGGCAACAGGTTTGCCGTCTGGTCCGGTCAATGCATTGCCTAACGGTTTCCAGAACACGCTGAAGCCATAGGCCATGCCTATTGAAAGATGTACTGCCAATGCGGCTGGCGGTACCAGCCAGCGATTAAACTGATTGCCGGCTGTAATGTGTTCTTTGGAAAGATTAATCAAGATAAAGCCCCTCATTTACGTCTGTTACATATTGTTACAATTTGCCCCAAAAGGCAATAACAGTCTTGATTAAATTTATGTGATGTTGTCATTAAAATGTCATAATTCATTCATAAACTGGCGAGCATTCAATTAAGTAGTTTGATCTCAATATTGCTCGAAGGGAGTGTCATGGCTGCAGCGAATATTTTGGTGGTAGAAGACGAACCGGCGATCCAGGAATTGCTGGCGTTGAATATCAAACAGGCGGGGCATCATGCTATCCGTGCCACCAGCGTTGAACATGCACAAATGTTGTTACGCGAAACGATGCCAGACCTGATTTTACTGGACTGGATGTTGCCTGGCATGAGCGGGATCGAGTTTGCGCGCAGGCTTAAATCTGACAGCATGACCAAAGAAGTGCCGATTATCATGCTCACTGCCCGCGGCGATGAGTTTGACAAGGTGCGTGGTCTAGAAGTGGGTGCGGATGATTATGTGACCAAGCCATTCAGCCCGCGTGAATTAAATGCACGCATCAAGGCCGTGTTGCGCAGACGTGCGCCGCAGATGACAGATGATCCGATTGAAATTGCCGGCTTGCATCTAGACCCGACTACCCATCGTGTGACTGGTCATAATGTCCATATTCCACTGGGCCCTACCGAATTCAAACTGCTGCATTTCTTCATGACCAATCCGGAGCGTGTGCATAGCCGTACGCAACTGCTGGACAAGGTGTGGGGTGACCGTGTCTTTGTTGAAGACCGTACCGTGGATGTGCATATCCGTCGTTTACGCAACGCACTGGTGGCCTCCAATCATCAGGAAATGATTCAGACTGTCCGCGGTTCAGGCTACCGTTTCTCCGTGCATACCGATCCTGGTACGCAATAAGCATTCTTCCTTAATTTGACAAAATACGAGCAAGACCATGGGTCTTGCTCTACCATCCGGCAGGGTGTCGTGATACGCTTGCGCCTGTTTCATTTTTTTAATGGCAAGGCCCATGAACGCTGCTGCAAATGCTTCCTTGAATGAGTCACTTTACCGCTGGTTGATCCGGCTGTTTTGGCTTGTACTGGTCGCATGGGTGGCGTTGACCTTCCGTCAGCATGGCATCAGCAATGATGAGTATGTGCAGCATACCTATGGCCAAATGCTGCTCGACTGGTATCAGTCGGGATTCAAGGACCAGGACGCTTTTCATTACCGTAATCTTTATCTCTATGGCGGCCTGTTCGATATTATCGCGGCCGCACTCGACCCCTATATCCCGGTCATGATCTGGGATATCCGACACCTGCTCTCGGCCTTGTTTGGCTTGCTTGGTTTTTATGGTGTCTCGCAATTTGGCCGGTTGCTAGGCGGCCCCCGTCTGGCACTGTTGGCAATGACCATGTTGTTTTTGACGGTGTCGTGGTCAGGCACCATGTTTACCCATACCAAAGATGTTCCGTTTGCGACCTGCATGCTGTGGGCGCTGTATGCCACCGCCTTGGTGGTGCGCGACATGGAACTGGTGAGTGGCAGAGTCATTGTCCTGCTTGGCTTTGCGGTCGGCGGTGCGCTTGGCTTGCGCGTGGGCGGCGCCTTTGCCGTGATTTACCTGGTTTTGCTGGTCATGCTGCGGGCCTGGCTCGATCACAGGCAACTGCATACCCCGATATTTTCGCGCCTGGTGCGTATGGTGTGGGTGTTGCTGCCTGCGGCAGTGCTGGCGTTTGTGTTTATGGCCATGTGCTGGCCGTGGAGCGTGATCGAGGCCGACAACATGCTGGAGGCGGCCAAGTCGTTCTCCCATTTTGACTTTAATATGCAAACCATCGCCAACGGGGTGGTGTATAACATCAGCGAAGTTCCACGCAGCTATTTGTTCCAGTATCTGGCGGTGAAGTTGCCTGAGGCAGCGCTATTGGCGTTTGCCGGGGTTGTCCTGCTATGGCTGCTGAATAGACGGTCACTGCGCCTGGCCGACAACGCAACACGCATGGCTATGTATACGCTGTTGATGGGCATCCTGTTTCCGCTGGTCTTTGTCATGGATGACCGTCCAGCTTTGTACAATGGTGTCCGTCACTTTACCTTTATCTTGCCCTTGCTGGCCATCTTGTCTGCCTGGTCTGTGCTCGCGGTTTGGCAGGCCTGCGCGCAGTGCACATCGTCCTTGCATTATCACGCACAGGCACTGTGGGCGGGGGTTATCGCCGGGCTCATGCTGGTGACGCTGGTGGATATTGTGCAAATGCATCCGTATCAATACGTCAGGTTAAATCGTCTGGTTGGCGATCAGGCACAAGCACAGTTCAAATGGGAGGGCGATTACTGGTCCAGCGCCCTGCGGGCGGCTGCGGCCCAACTCACCGCCCTGCATTTGCCCGCGCGCAGCCAGCCTTATTGGGTGGCTGCCTGTGTGGATACGCCACAAATTGAGCCCTATCTGGATGGTCGCTTCAGTGTCACCCGCCGCTGGGAGGAAGCAGATTTTTTCCTCTCCACCACCAATATGCATTGCCACGAGGTCATGCAAGGCAAACTCATCAGTGGCATCCAGCGCGAAGGCATGTGGCTGGCAGTAGTCAAAGACCGTCGTCACTTGCAAGGGGCGGATCGCAAAGCGACGCCAGCCAAAAACTAACCGCAATCCGCTACAATAGTCCCAGTTATTTTTGAGTATGACGCCATGACCACTGCTGTTAGCCATCGCCAATCTGCCCAGCCGCATATGACGGTGATGGTGCCTGCTTACAACGAAGAAAAAAATATTGCAAAAACCTTGCAAAATATCCGGCAAGATTTGCAGCAAATGTCGCCCAACTGGGACATTGTCGTGGTGGATGACGGTAGCCGTGATCAGACCTCACTCGTGGTGCAGTCGCTGGTGGACGAGTGTCGTGTGACCCTGGTCAAGTTCTCCCGCAACTTTGGCAAGGAAAACGCCATCAGCGCTGGCCTGACTTATGCCAAGGGTGAGATCGTCATTTGTATGGATGCCGATGGTCAGCACGCTTCAGATCTGATGTACACCATGCTGGAAAAGTGGCGCGAGGGATATGACATGGTCTATGCCGTGCGTCAGGACCGCGAGCAGGAGTCGCCCTTCAAACTCTGGGGATCTCGGCTGTTTTATCGCATGATGAGTAGCAGCACCCATGTGGAAATCCCGCGCGACGCCGGTGATTTCCGCCTGATGGACCGTAAAGTGGTCGATGCGCTGTGTGCACTGCCAGAACGTAACCGCTTCATGAAAGGTATCTATGCCTGGGTTGGCTACAAGTCGATCGGCATTCCGTACACCCCATTGCCGCGGTTGCATGGTGAAAGTGCTTATTCAAAACTCAAGCTGATTGCCTTGGCCTGGACTGGCATTACCAGTTTCTCGGTGTTGCCTTTACGTCTGGCCAGCCTGACTGGTGCCACCCTGGCTATTCTGGCGTTTGCCTATGGTTTGCTGGTGGTCATTGATGCGCTATTTTTTCATGAGTCTGTTCCTGGATGGCCCACCGTCGTTGCCAGCATGATGTTCCTGTCCGGCGTACAGTTGTTGTTTATCGGCGTGCTTGGCGAATATCTGGCGCGTGTTTATGATGAGGTCAAAGGGCGGCCACCCTACATTGTGGCAGAAGTCGTCACGCCTGCGCCATCAGCGGATTCCCGCTAAGCGTCCCATGCGTGCCTCGGTACTCGGGTTTGTCAGTGTTGGTGCCTTGGCGGCCGCCGTCCATTATGTCATGGCGCTACTGGCACATGCCTGGGGCCTGTCACCAGCACAGGCGAATTGGATCGGCTTTTTATGCGCATTTCCGGTCAGTTACCTCGGTCATCGGCTATGGTCTTTTCGCGGCACACAAGCCAATCATCTGGCGGCATTCTGCAAGTTTTTTGCGGTGGCCTTATTGGGGTTCTTTGGCAATCAGGCCCTGTTATGGTTGGGGCTGAACTATACGCCGCTGCCTTTCTGGCTGGTGCTCGGCTGCGTGATGGTGATGGTCGCGGCAAGCACCTGGCTGCTCAGCCGTTTTTGGGCGTTTCAACATCATGAGGGCCAAGCATGACGCAGCTCATTATTTGTGCAGATGATTATGCGCAGTCCGCCGCGATTGATGACGCCATCCTGGCCTTGATCGAGCGCGGCGTATTGACTGCCACCTCTTGCATGACCCTGAGTCCGCGATGGCAAGAGACTGCCCGACATGTCACGCCAGCCATCCGCAATTTGGCAGACATCGGCTTGCATCTTGATTTCACGCAGTACGCGCACACCTCACGCTTTGCACATCCCGTCCTGATCATGCGCAGCCTGTGCGGCATGCTCAACCCTGCAGATGTGACGGCGAATATTACACAGCAACTGGATGCCTTTGAAGCGGCCTTGCACACGCCGCCTGATTATATTGATGGTCACTTGCATGTGCACCAGTTGCCAGTCATCCGCGAATCGTTGATCACACTCATGCAACAACGCTATGGCCATCTGCCCGTGGATCAACGTCCCTGGTTGCGTATTTCCAGCCCGCCAGCAGCAACCGGTCTCAAGGCGCGCATTATTCATTGGCTAGGCGCACAAGCCTTGCAGCGACAGGCAAGTGCGGCTGGTTTCCGGGTCTCGCCAGTCTTATTAGGCGTCTATGATTTTCAGGGCGATGCTGCTGCCTATCAGGCGCACTGGATAGAATGGGCCAGACAACTCAAGCAACTGGCGCCTGTCAGGCAAAACGAATTGCCACCCGTCCTCATGTGCCATCCTGCCCGGCCAACACAGACGGTGGATCCCTTGGACCCCATCGCCATTGCGCGCATGATCGAGTGGCAAGTCATGCAGTCCGCTGATTTTTCAGCCTGGCTTAAGATGGCAGACCTGCAGCCGGTCAAAGGCCACCCGAAAGGCCTGCCATGCGCGTAATCACCGCCTGGCTCAGCCAGGCCTCGTGGATACAACAAGCCTTTCTCTCGTGCCTGTTAGGCGCGTTAACGGTGTTTGGTTTTGCGCCGTTTAACCTGTTTTGGCTACCTTGGCTGACGCTGGCAGCGTTGCTGGTAATTTGGCAGCAGGCGGCCACACCCGCGCAAGTGTTCAGGCTGGGCCTGGCGTTTGGCTTGGGCTTATACGGTGTTGGTATCTACTGGATTTATATCAGCCTGCATACCTTTGGCGGCATGCCCTGGTGGTTTGCCGGGTTTTGTACCTTTTGCCTGTGCGCCTTCATGGCGCTGTTCCCGGCCCTCGCCGGTTATCTGGCAAAAAAAGTCGGTCATCTGCTATGGTCTGCGCCACTGCTATGGGCCTTGTCCGACTGGGTGCGTAGCTGGATTTTTACCGGGTTCCCCTGGTTGACACTGGGCTACAGTCAGGCCCCAGATAGCCCGCTCAGCGGTTTTCTGCCTGTCGTTGGCATCTATGGCGTCTCTGCCTTGCTCATGCTGGGGGCTGCCAGTCTTGCTTGCCTGCTGATCACGCCGCAGCGTAAACCGGCTTTCATCATGCTCGCGCTATTGTGGCTAGGCGGCAGCCTGCTGACACTGGTGCCGTGGACGCAGCCTACGGGCAAACCTGTCTCGGTCGCCTTGCTGCAAGGCAATATTAGCCAAACCATCAAATGGTCGCCTGAGCACGCTGAACAGACCTTGCGTCAGTATTTTGACATGGTGCAGCAAACCCAGGCCCAACTGATGGTGCTGCCCGAAACCGCTTTGCCGGTGTTGCTCGAGCAACTTGCGCCCAGCTATCTCGATGCTCTCAAACAGCACGCAGTACAGCAAAAAGGCGACCTCTTGGTGGGCGTTGTTGAGTCCAAACAAGACCAGTACTTTAATAGCGCCATCAGCCTGGGCACCTCTCCCACACAGTCATATTCCAAAAGCCACCTGGTGCCTTTTGGCGAATTTATTCCGCTTAAAAGCCTGTTCGGCTGGATCTACCGTGACTGGCTGCATATGCCGCTCAGCGATTTATCCCGCGGCACATCGAAACAGCCATTGCTGATTGCCGGGCAAAAAGTCGGCGTCAATATCTGCTATGAAGACGTGTTTGGCGAAGAAATTGCCCAGCAACTGCCGCAAGCCGAGCTCTTGGTCAATATCAGCAACGATGCCTGGTACGGACAATCGTTTGCGGCCGACCAGCATATGCAATTCAGCCAGGTGCGCGCCATTGAAACCGGGCGGATGGTGTTGCGCAGCACCAATACGGGCGCCACCGCCATCATCGATAAAAATGGCCAGGTATTGCAGCATGCACCGCATGATGAGGCGGTGATATTGACGGGGGAAGCGCAGAGCTACCAAGGAAAGACGCCTTATGTTTTTTGGGGGAATTGGGCGTTTTTGGTCTTGAGTGCGGCAGGATTGATCTGGATTAGGGTAAGAAGGTAATTCTCGCTCTTGTGTTTGCGGATTGAAGTAGACCAGTCTTGTCGCTAGCGCAGTCACGTCTGCGTGGGTTTAAGAGGCGATTCTTACGACATTCTGTGTCCACATCAAGGTTGATTGATAGAGTAGTAGGGTGGGCATGGATGCCCACGCGGATAGTTGCTTGTAATCTGTGATGTTCTATTTCGCCACTCGGCGAGTGATTTTTCTTTGCTTGCTCAAAGAACACGTCAGCAAAAGAAAGTGCACCCGAGTTTCCGCTGATTCCCTGCGGTGCTCGGCTTAGGGATTTCGTCCATTGCTTTGCCGGACTGAGGCTAAGCGTTCGCGAAACTCATCTTGGCTAGAGCTGCCAATACGGCTTCACCTGAAGCTCAGCCTATGCCGCAACACGGTGCTGGACGAGGTGACTTTCTGGAGGGAAGTCACTGGTCTAAAGGCGAAAAGATTGCCTGACTAGTCAGCCAAACATCAAGGCGAAGAAGAATTGCTTGCTCATTTAACCCCTCTTTTCCCTACCAAAAAAGTGCTGATACAAAATCGGCAAGACAAACAATGTTAAAAAGGTCGCTGTGATGAGGCCACCAATCACCACAATGGCTAATGGCCGTTGAATCTCAGCGCCTGGTCCGGTGGCAAACAATAAGGGAATCAAGCCAAAGGCGGTGATGCTGGCGGTCATGAGTACTGGCCGTAGGCGGCGTTTGGCGCCTTCGTAGGCGATGAGGCTGGCGGCCATCCCTTGTTCAGCCAGGTGTTGGAAGTGACTGACCATCACGACGCCATTTAGTACGGCGATCCCTAGCAGCGCGATAAAGCCGACCGAGGCTGGGACAGACAGGTATTCACCTGACAGCCACAGTGCGAATACGCCACCGATCATGGCAAATGGGATGTTGGCGAGTATGAGCAGGGCTTTGGGCAGGGAGCCGAAGGTCATGAACAGCAGCAGGGCAATCAGTGTGACCGCAATCGGGATGACGATGCTAAGCCGTGCGGCGGCACGTTGCTGGTTTTCAAACTGGCCGCCCCATTTCAGCCAGTAGCCTTCGGGTAGCGTTACTTGCTGTGCCACTTTTTGCTTGGCTTCTTCTACAAAGCTGACCAGATCGCGCCCTTTGACATTGGCGGTGACGACGACCATGCGGTTGCCGCGTTCGCGGTCTATCTTGACCGGGCCTTCTTCGCGCACGACGTGGGCGACGCTGGAAAGGGGGACGGTATCGCCTTGTGGCAGCGCCAGCATGAGCTGGCTGAAGTCGGCGGCGGATTCGCGCACGATCTGGCTGCCGCGCAGCAAGATCGGGGTGCGGCGGTTGCCTTCCAGCACGATACCCAGCAATTTGCCTTCGAGCTGGCTTTGCAGCAGGGTGTTGATGTCCGCCACGCTAAGGCCGAGTCGGCCGGCGGCGACGCGGTCTATCTTGATTTGCAAATATTGCACGCCACTGTTTTGCGGGGTATAGACATCCTGATTGCCCGGGATGGATTCAAGCACTTTGATGATTTGCTGCGCTTTCTGGTCAAGTACGTTGAGGTCTGTCCCAAAGATTTTGAGCGCCAAATCACCACGCACACCGAGGATCATTTCGTTTACGCGCATTTCGATCGGTTGCGTGAAGTTGTAATCCAGGCCTGGAATGCTGTGCATGACCTGGCGTAGCTTTTCGATCAGCGTGGCTTTGTCTGGCACTTGCCATTGGTCACGCGGTTTGAGCACCAGAAAATTATCGGTCTGATTCACGCCCATCGGGTCCAGGCCCAGTTCATCAGCGCCCGCCCTGGAGTAAACGCCTTCGAGTTCTGGCACTTGTTGTAGCAGGGTTTGTTGCAGATGGTTATCTGTTGCGATGCTTTGTTGCAGCGAGATAGAGGGCAGTTTTTCGGTGCCGATGATGATGTCGCCTTCATCCATGGTGGGCATAAAGGTTTTGCCGATCAGCGGATAGACGGCGCCGGTGAGCACCAGCAGGATAACCGCGGCTAAAAGCACAGGGCGCTTATGTTGCATGGCCGTGTTCAGTGCGCTGGCATACCAGTGATTGAGGTGCCGGATCAACCATGGCTCTTCGTTGGCCTGGTCGCGGATGAGGAACGAGGCCAGTACCGGAATAATGGTGAGCGATAGCAACAACGATGAACCTAGAGCGAAAATAATGCTCAGCGCCACCGGCGCAAACAGCTTGCCTTCCAACCCTTGCAGACTGAGTAAGGGGAGAAATACGGTCATGATGATGATCATACCGGCACTGACAGGCACACTGACCTCGCGCATGGCCGCGAGAATGATGCCGAGTTTATCTGTGGTGGGTGAGGCTTGCTTGTGCGCCAGATGTTCGACGATGTTTTCGACCACCACCACGGCAGAGTCGACCAACATGCCAATGGCGATGGCAAGGCCCCCCAATGACATGAGATTGGCTGACATGCCATATTGCTGCATGAGCCAAAAGGTGGCGAGCATGGCCAGGGGCAAGGCGCAGGCAACGGTGAGCGCTGCACGCAGGTTTCCTAAAAACAGTACCAGTAAAATCAGCACCAGCACTACCGCTTCCATCAGCGCCTTGTTCACCGTGTGTACCGCGTGTTCGACCAGATTACCACGGTCATAAAACACATGAATATTGACGCCCTTGGGGAGGGTGGGGGCGATTTCATCCAGTTTGGCACGTACGCCTTCCACCACTTGTCTGGCGTTCGCGCCCCTCAAGCCCAACACCAGGCCTTCCACCGCTTCACCTTTACCGTTACGGCTGACGGCACCGTAACGGGTCAATTCCCCGATGCGGACTTCGGCAACATCCGCGATGCGTATGGGGCTGCCCTGGTGACCTTTGAGCACGGTATGGCGCACATCATCCAGCGTCTTGAAGGCGCCTTCAGCACGTACCAGTAAAGACTCTTCGCCATCCTTGAGGCGGCCTGCTCCATCGTTGCGGTTGTTTTCGCTGATGGCTTGTTGCAGTTCGCTCAAGGCGACGCCACGTGCCTGCAGCTTGGTGTTATCCGGCACGATTTCAAAGCTGCGCACCAGTCCGCCCAGGGCATTGACATCGGCCACGCCAGGCACGGTGCGCAAACGTGGACGAATCACCCAGTCCAGGAGCGAGCGCTTTTCCTGCAGGCTGAGCGTGTCCGACTCTATGGTGAACATGAACATTTCGCCGAGCGGAGTGGTCATGGGGGCGATACCGCCAGAAATCTCGGCGGGCAAGTTGGGCCAGGCATTGTTGAGCCGCTCAGTGACCTGCTGGCGCGCCCAGTAGATATCGGTGCCGTCTTCAAAGTCGATGGTGATGTCGGTCAGGGCATATTTCGCCACCGCACGTAAACTGGTTTGTTTGGGGATGCCCAGCATCTCGACTTCAATTGGCGCGGTAATTCGCGTCTCAACTTCTTCAGGCGTCATGCCCGGTGATTTGATGATAATTTTGACTTGCGTCGAAGAGACGTCCGGGAAGGCATCAATGGCAATGGTCTGATAAGCGGTCCAGCCTGCGAACAGCAGGCCGATCGCAAACACGCACACCAATAGCCGCTGCTTGAGCGAGGTTTCAATGAGCCAGTTCAACATGCTTATTCTCCCCCCATGCCCAGCCAATAGCCTTTTAAGGCGGCTACGCCATGCGTGGCGATGCGTTCATTGCCGGTTAAATCGGCTTTGATAATGAGCTGTTGGTCTTCTTCCAGCAGAATGTTGACGGGCATGACGGTCACGCCGTTGGCTTGTTGCACAAAAATCAGGGCCTGTTCGCCCTGGCGGGCCACCGCCGTTCTCGGGACGGCAAAACTGTGTTGTGTCGTATGCTCAACCAGCGCCACATCTACGATTTGCCCGATAGACAGTTGCTCGGCGCCTTCGCTAATCACGGCACGGACTTGCGTTGTTTGGTTGTTTTTGTTGAGCTTGCGCAACACGGTTTCAACTTTGGCGCTCAGCCCCAACTTGGGCAATTTGACGGCTGTGCCAGGCGTCAGTGTGCTGGCCTGAGTCATCGGCAGCTGCATCATTAGCCATAACGGCTTGGGATTCATGATCGTGAAAATCGGCATGGCCATATCCACGCGTGCGCCTACGGATTGCTGCTGATCCATGATTTGGCCGCTGATAGGCGCAATAATGACCATGCCGTTTTGCATGCTGCGTTTTTGCGCCAGTTGATGGATTTGCGTTTCGCTCAGGCCCGACAGCTTGAGGGTTTGTTGCCGCTCATGCATGAGCGCCTGGCTGGTTTCATAGGCGCTTTGGGTTTCCTGCATCCGGCGCTGGGCAATAATGCCGTCCTTGAACAATTCCTGGTCACGTTTGAGGGCTTGCTCATGCAGTCTGGCCTGGGTTTCTGCTTGCAGATAATTGCTTTGCAAGGCGATCAGGTCTGGGCTGCTGAGCTGGCCAATGACCTGGCCTTGTTTCACGCTATCGCCGACACTGACATTCAGTTTGGTAATCAGGCCGGCTTGCGGCGCGGTGACGACGCGTGTTTGCGTGGGCGGCAAGACGACTTCTGCGGGATAGCTGGCAGAAAGACCGGTTTGCTGGGCTTTCAACGGCCCCCATTGCACCTGCATTTGCTGCAGTTGTGACGCGGTCAGTGGCAAGCGTGTGGCCGCCAAGGTGTTCAAGGACAAGCAAGCCGCGAGCGTGAATAACAGTATTTTTTTCATGGGAGGACTCCTACGGCCTGATTGTATTTGGCGATATTCCATTGCACTTGAAGTTGCTGGCTGCTCAAACTGCGTTCAGCTTCAAAAGCCAGCAGTTGCAGGCGTAATAATTGGTTGAGGTCAAGCTCGCCCAGCCGATAGGCTTTGCGTGCCAGCGCAAAATTTTCACTGGCGATGGCTTGTTGTTGCTCGATGACGGCGAGCTCCTGGCGGCTGACATGCAGGTTGTGCTCAGCCTCGTGCAGGCTGTTTTCGAGCTGGCGGCGCAGGGTTTCCAGTTGCGTGCGGGCATCGCCGATATTTTGTTCTGCATTGGCAATCAGGGGCGCACGCTGCACTTCGCTTTGCAGCGGGATGTTGACATAAAGCCCCATGCTGCCATTGAATTTGCTATCAAAACCACCCTGTATGGTGCGCGTATTCACCGTGAGCGTCGGGTTTTGCCGCTGCTCTATCATGGTCAGGTCACGCTGCCCTTCTGCCAGCTTGACTTTTGCTTGGGCTGCCAGCCAAAACGGGGATTCTGTATAGCCTTCACGGCTGGAGAGGGATTCTTCGAGGCGGGCTGGCATTTCATTCAGGCCGGTCAACTGCTGGTAGCGAAATTGCGCATGCATGAGTTCTGCCTGGGCCGTGATCCACAAGCGCTCAGCCTGCAAGGTTTCCTGGCTGGTTTGCATCACCTCGAGTTTGGCCACTTCTCCCGCCCGAAAGCGTTTTTGCACATCCTCGGCAATGCTGCGCAAGGTGTCGCGTCTGCTTTCTGCCAGACGTAACTCATTACGGCGCATGGCAATCTCCCAAACTGCATTGCGCAACAAGTCTGCCGCCAGTTGTTGCAGGCTGGCCTGGTCCTGTGACAGGCTGTTATCAGCCAAACTGGCCACCTGGCTACGCGCTTCGCGTTGCCCCGGTAGCCAGATCGGGATTTGCATTTGTGCTTGCCATTCGCGCTCATCGCGATCACTCAGCCAGGCATCGTTTTGATGAGAGAAACCGACGCTAGGTGCCAGGGGCAACCAGCTTTTTGCCATGATTTTGCGTGCGTTGACCATTTGCTGATGCGCGGCCAGCAAGGCTTGTTGCGGGTGAATGGCCACCACCTGCTGCAAAACCTCGTGCAGTGACAGGCGTGCATTGAGCGCCACGGTATCTTCGTGCTCGGTAGGATGCTGGGCGACACTGGCGGGCAATTTCTCGGCCAGCGCTGGTTGCGCAAGCCAGACGCCGCAGGCGGCAAGCCAGGCGATCAGCAGGGAGCGGTTGACTCCCCTAACTAAATGAAACATAGAGACTCCTGAATAAAACAGGCAAACGGATGGCTAATGCCAACCGGTGCTACGCGTATTTATTCAGGCGTAAGGCGGTGCGCGTGGGGCGTGGCAGGCGAGAGTGAGACTGGACGGAGCGCGTTCCTGACGGTGTCGCTCAAAAGGTTTTTCAGATCGTTGCAGCGCGATTGCCAGCAACAGTAGTGCGGGCAAAATGGCGGCGGGCAGCCAAAAGCTGGCATAGGCATCTATCAGTGATGACAGCGGATTGCTTTCGCTGATGGCTTGGCCTAAGCCGATGATTTGACCGTGCGATTTGTTGGAGTGTACATGCCAGTGAAAAGGGTGCTTGGAAGCTTCGGCCTGAGTATGCAGGGCGGGGATATCAACCATGTGCATGTGCGGACCGTCATCCGCCGCGGTATCGCCAGCAGCATGGGCGTGCATGAGCGGCGCGACGGTTTGCAGCAAGGCAAACCATAGCGTCAACAACAATACCCATGTGCGATAAGTGCTCATCTTCTCAATCTAACAAAATTCAGTGAATGCCACAATCGCAAAAAGCCGTAAAAAAAGCATTCAACTCTTCAAATGGGGCTGCCAGGTAGCTGGACAAGGCCTGAATGCAATTTCTTTACCCGGGCTGAATCAGGTAAAATATTGGTTTTACATTTATCTGGATCAGGCGTCATGGTACTGACCTTTCAGCAAATTATTTTAAAGCTTCAGGAATACTGGGACAAACAAGGCTGCACTTTGTTGCAACCTTACGATATGGAAGTGGGCGCTGGTACCAGCCACACCGCAACCTTTTTGCGCGCCTTGGGCCCTGAGCCCTGGAAAGCCGCCTATGTGCAGCCTAGCCGCCGCCCCAAAGATGGTCGCTATGGCGAAAACCCAAACCGTTTGCAGCATTACTACCAATTTCAGGTGGTACTGAAGCCCGCCCCGGCCAATATCCTGGAGCTCTACCTCGGCTCACTTGAGGCACTGGGGTTTAATCTGAAAGAAAACGATATCCGTTTTGTCGAAGATGATTGGGAAAACCCGACGCTGGGCGCTTGGGGGCTGGGCTGGGAAGTCTGGCTCAACGGCATGGAAGTGACGCAATTCACCTATTTTCAGCAAGTAGGCGGTATTAACTGCAAACCCATCACCGGTGAGATTACCTACGGTCTGGAGCGGTTGGCCATGTACCTGCAAGGCGTGGAAAACGTCTATGACCTCGAATACTCGCCCGGCGTGAAATACGGTGATGTGTTCCACCAGAATGAAGTGGAACAATCGACTTATAACTTTGAGCATTCTGATGCGGATTTCCTGTTCACGGCCTTTAATGCGCATGAGAAACAGGCCAAGCATTTGATGGAGGTGAAGCTCGCGCTGCCGGCGTACGAACAAGTGCTCAAAGCCGCGCATACTTTTAACCTGCTGGATGCGCGCGGTGCCATTTCCGTCACCGAGCGTGCCGCTTATATTGGCCGTATCCGCAACCTGGCGCGCGCCGTGGCCGCCAGCTATCTCGATAGTCGCGCCCGACTGGGCTTCCCGATGGCGCCTAAAGCCTGGGCGGATGAAGTCATCGCCAAACTGGAAAGCGAACAAGCCGAACAAAACAAGAAAGCCGCCGCATGAGTACCCGCAATCTGTTAGTTGAATTATTTGTAGAAGAGCTGCCGCCCAAAGCACTGAAAAAACTGGGCGAGTCGTTTAGTAGTGTGCTGGCCGAGAGCCTGAAAGCTTCTGGCCTGGTGGCAGAGGGCAGTGTAGTCACCTCCTTTGCGTCACCCCGTCGTTTAGCCGCACATATCACACAGGTATCCGAAAAAGCGGCGGACAAGCAAGTCGCGCAGAAACTGATGCCAGCAACCGTTGGTCTTGATGCCAACGGGCATGCAACGCCGGCATTAGTGAAGAAGTTGCAGGCCTTGGGCGAGAACGAAAGCGCAGTTGCCAAATTGCGTAAGGAGCACGATGGCAAGGCCGATATTCTGTTTCTGGATGCCACTCAAGCGGGGGCGACCTTGCAAGAAGGCTTGCAAAAAGCGCTGGATGAAACGCTAGCCAAATTGCCTATTCCCAAAGTGATGACTTACCAGATCAATGATGGCTGGGAAAGTGTTCATTTTGTGCGGCCGGCGCATGGCTTGGTCGCCTTGCATGGCGATACCGTTGTGCCGATTTCAACCCTGGGATTGACGGCAGGCAACACCACGCAAGGGCACCGTTTTGAAGCGAAAAATCCGGTGGTGACGCTCACGTCTGCCGACACCTATGCGCAACAACTGGCGGATGAAGGGGCGGTGATTGCGAGTTTTGATGCGCGCCGTGCAGAGATTGTGCAGCAATTGCAAGCCGCTGCTCAAAAGCAAGGCTTGACGCCGATTGACGATGACGACCTGCTGGATGAGGTCACTGCCCTGGTGGAGCGTCCGAATGTATTGCTGGGCCAGTTTGAAGAAGAGTTTCTGGCGGTGCCGCAAGAGTGCCTGATCCTGACCATGAAGGCCAACCAGAAATACTTCCCGCTGCTGGATGTCAACGGCAAGCTGACAAATAAATTTTTAATTGTGTCCAATATTAATCCGGCCGATCCTAGCAAGGTGATTGGCGGTAACGAGCGCGTGGTGCGTCCGCGTCTGGCCGATGCCAAGTTCTTCTTTGACCAGGATCGCAAAAAGACGCTGGAAAGCCGTCTGGCTGGCTTGGCGAGAGTGGTTTACCACAACAAGCTCGGCTCGCAAGGCGAGCGCAATGAGCGCGTGGTGACCATTGCCACCGCCATTGCGCAACACATCGGCGGCGACGGTTTTGTCGCCAAAGTGGCGCAAGCTGCGCGCTTGTCCAAGGCTGACCTGCTGACCGATATGGTCGGCGAGTTCCCTGAATTGCAAGGCATTATGGGCCGCTATTACGCCCAGCATGAAGGCTTGGCCGATGACGTGGCATATGCGATAGAAGACCACTACCGCCCACGCTTTGCCGGTGATGAGTTACCACGCAGCCAGGTAGGTGTGGTGGTGGCGTTGGCAGATAAGCTGGAAACCTTGGTCGGCTTGTTCAGCATCGGCGAGAAGCCGACTGGCGATAAAGACCCATTTGCCTTGCGCCGTCAGGCCCTGGGCATTTTGCGTATGCTGATGGAAACCGATTTGCCGTTGGCCTTTGACCAGTTAATCGCACAAACGCTGAGCGTCTTTCATGGGGATGCTGAGGTGGCAGAAGCCATCCAGGCTTTCTGCTTTGACCGTCTGGCGGTAAACCTGCGTGACCAGGGTGCGACTGCGCAAGAGGTGGATGCGGTATTGTCCTTGTCACCGAACCAGCTGGCAGAAGTGCCGCGCCGGTTAAGTGCCGTGCAAGCGTTTGCCAATTTGGCAGAAGCGCCTGCGCTAGCGGCTGCCAATAAGCGTGTGTCGAATATCCTCAAGAAAGTTGAAGGGGATGTTAAGGCCGAAGTGAACGACAGTTTGTTGCAAGAGGCGGCTGAAAAAGCCTTGTATCAGGCCCTGGCTGACACCAAGCCTAAAGCGGATCAGCTGTTTGAAGCAGGCGATTACACCGCTTCGTTACAGGCACTGGCCGTGCTTAAGGCTCCGGTGGATACTTTCTTTGATGAGGTTATGGTGAATGCCGAGGACCCTGCCTTGAAAGCCAATCGTCTGGGACTGCTGGCGACCTTGCATCAGGCCATGAACCGTGTGGCTGACTTGTCCAAGTTGGCCAGCTAAACAGCCGTCAGGAGTGTAGCCATGAAACTCGTCATTCTTGATCGTGACGGCGTGATTAACCGCGACAGCGCGACCTTTATCAAAAATCCTAACGAATGGATTCCGATTCCGGGGAGCCTGGAGGCGATTGCGCTGCTCAACCAGCATGGCTATCGGGTGGCGGTGGCGACGAATCAGTCGGGCATCGCGCGCGGCTATTTTGATATGGCCACGCTCAATGCCATCCACGACAAAATGCATAAAGCCTTGGCGCAAGTCGGTGGCCGTATTGACGCCGTCTTTTATTGCCCACATGCGGCCGATGCCCATTGTGACTGCCGCAAGCCCAAGACCGGCATGCTGGAAGAAATCAGCCGCCGTTTTAATGTCGAACTGACCAAAGTGCCGGGCGTGGGCGATGCCTTGCGAGATTTGCAGGCCTTCGCCAAAGCCGGTTGCCAGCCTTACCTGGTGCGCACCGGCAAGGGCGAAGAAACCTATAACTTGTCCGAAGTGCCTGCAAACACGATTGTGGTGGCTGATTTGGCCGCTGCGGTACAGCACATCATCGCCGGGGACAAGTAATGCAAACGGTGCTGCTGTATCTGCGGGCCTGGCTGTTTTACCTTGGCCTGTTTGTGCTGACCATTCCATTTTCATTGTTGGCAATCGTGCTGATTCCGCTGCCTGCGGTGACGCGGTCACGCTGGGTCAGTGGTTGGGCGCATGCGGTGATGTGGTGGCTGAAGGTCACCTGCAATCTGCGTTATGAAGTCAGTGGCCGCGAGCATATCCCGGCCACGCCCAGTATTATTCTGGCAAAACATCAATCTGCCTGGGAGACCATTGCCCTGCAAACCATTTTGCCGCCGCAAGTGTGGGTGCTCAAAAGAGAGTTGCTGATGATCCCGTTTTTTGGCTGGGGTTTATGGGCGGTGGGCTCGATTCCGATTGACCGCAGCAGTGGCCGCGAAGCGCTGAAGAAATTAGTGAATCACGGCAAAGACCGGCTCAAGCGTGGCTTGTGGGTGGTGATTTTTCCGGAAGGCACACGTACCGCCCCCGGTGCCCGCGCCAAGTATCATATTGGTGGCGCCTGGCTGGCGACGCATACGCAAACCGCAGTGCTGCCGGTGGCGCACAATGCAGGCCGCTACTGGCGTAAAAACTCCATCCTTAAATATCCAGGCGTGATTCAGGTGGTGATCGGCCCAGCCATCGCCACCAACGGCCTCAAGCCGGATGCACTGAATCAGCAAGTCGAAACATGGATTGAAACGGAGATGCAGCAGTTGTGATCACGCAGCAGTTGCAACTGCCAAATGGGCAAACGATTGCTTACCAGCTGGATCTGCGGGCACGTAGAACCATAGGCCTTAAAATCACGGCCGAGGGCTTGGTGGTCCATGCGCCCAAGCGCATTTCTACCTCGCAATTGCAGCAAGTTTTGCAGGAAAAGTCCAGCTGGATACAGCAAAAGCTGGCCCTGCGTGAGGCCAACCAAGTGGCCCCCATGCAATGGCTGGATGGTGAGCCACTGTTGTTTATGGGCCAGGATATTGTGCTGACCCTGGTTGCGCATCCCACCAGTAAGGCAGTCACGCTCGAAGGTGACAAGTTGCTGGTCCGTTCACCCTACATCAACAATCCCGACTGGGTCGCGCGCAAAGTGCTGCAATGGTATGCGCAGCAAGCCTTGCCGGATTTCAAACGCAGAGTAGAGTTGGTTGCTGCGCAGATGGGTGAAAAAATCACTTCTGTCGCACTCTCCAATGCCAAATCCCGTTGGGGGAGCTGTAATAGCCGCAAGCAAATCCGCCTGAACTGGCGCTTGATCCAGGCGCCGCCGCATGTGATTCAATATGTGGTGTGTCATGAAATGGCGCATCTGAAAGAAATGAATCATTCAGCTAGGTTTTATGCGGTGCAGGCCAGTTTGTTTCCGCAATACGAACATGCTGAGAAAGCGTTAAAGGCCCTGTCGCCTATCCTGCATCGCATGGCTTGATTCATCAGGCTTTTAGTGAGGCTTGCCGGTGTTCGCCAGCCCAATACCACAAAAGATCGTCAGCATGCCTGCCAGTTGGTAGCCATGAAAGGGTTCGCTCAATAATACGCTGGAGAGTAATGAGCCAAAAATCGGCATGGCATGAATAAACACGCTGGCGCGCACCGAGCCGACCAATGTGACAGCCTTGGCATAAGCCAGGAAAGCAATCACCGAAGGAAAAATCCCAATATAAAGCAGTGACCAGACCGTTTGTATATGGTCTACCGTTGTCACGGCGGTCTGCTTCTCCCAAATATAGAGCGGTAACAATAAAATCAGCGCAATCAGAACCTGGCATAACATGAGCCCGGTGCGGTCAATAAACGCTGGAATCTGTTTCAGCCACAAGGTAAACAACGCCCAGCAGATCATGGCGACAAAAATAATCATATCGCCAGGAGCAAATGCCAGCGATCGCAGCACTTGTATATCGCCATGCGAGACGACCGTCAGGACGCCGATCAGTGAAATCAGTAGCCCGAGCAGTTGACGGGTCGATAAGCGTTGCTGATAAAACAACCCGCCAAAGATTGCGACTAGAAAGGGAATAAACGAATTCAGGATAATCCCGTTGGTTGCGCTGGTGCTATGCAATCCCCAGTACACCATCAGGTTAAACGCAAGCACGCCCGTCATTGCGGTCCCTAGCACATGCCAGCGGTAATTTAGGTAGTGGACGCGGTCACGTAAAAACGGTTTGATCGCAAAAGGGAGCAAGCATAAAAACGCCAGGCCCCAGCGGATCAGGGATAAAGCAACGGGCGGCACCTCATGGCTGACGGCGCGGCCTGCGATAAAGTTACCTGCCCATAGCAGGGGCGGGAGAAGTAACAGCCCCAGTGTATATGGGGTAAGAGTGGCGTGCGATGTGTCTGTCATCTGGGGATTGCATACGATGATTACCTGTTTGCTGACATGGTATGCTGGCCTAGCCTCTCTGGCTAGGGGCAATGTTGGATGATTGTGTGCCTGAGTGACTAAAAGGGTCCGTGAGGCGAGTGATCAGGCCGCTGGCGGGTCAGGGGGCAATCGCCAGCGTTTCCTTTGTGCTCCTGATGTCAGAATGCGCCGCCCCCCAGGACTTTATATAAGGTCACCTGATTGGAGACTTCCGACAGCCTGACGCTGATAAGCGTCTGTTGCGCAGCGTAGTAGCTACGTTGTGCATCCAGTACTGTCAGGTAACTATCCAGGCCTTTCTCGAATCTGGCGCGAGATAGTACAAAGCTTCTTTGCGTGGCATTCACCTGCGCCGTTTGGGCCGACAATTGTTCTTCCAGCGTGGCACGTAATGCCAGCGCGTCAGAGACCTCTTTGAACGCGGTTTGAATCGCTTTTTCATATTGCGCCACGCTAATCTCCCGGCTCACTTCGGCAACCTTCAGGTTGGCCTTGTTCAACCCGCCATTAAAGATGGGTAGCACGATTTGCGGTGCAAAACTCCAGACATGGTTATTGCCGCTAAACAGGCTCCCCAACTCCGGGCTGGCCAAACCGGCGGATGCCGTCAATGAAATGGTCGGAAAGAAGGCTGCTCTGGCCGCACCAATATTGGCGTTATTGGCCTGAAGCGTGCGCTCTGCTTCCAGCACGTCCGGCCTGTTCTGCAAGACCGTAGAGGGAAGGCCATCAGGCAGGCTGGCGGTTTGCGAGACGGCCTGCAAGTTGTTCACCTGTTCAAGATTGATATTCGGAGGCTCACCCACCAGTAGTGCCAGCGCGTTTCTATCCTGGTCTACCTGGGTCATATATTTGGCGACATTGACTCGTGCAGATTCCACGCTGGTTTCCACTTGCCGCAGCGTCAGCTCATTGATACTGCCCAAAGCCAGTTGCCGTTTACTCAAGTCGAAAGTCGCCTGTTGGGTGCGCAAGGTTTCCCGTGCCAGCGCCAGGTTTTCACTATCTGCGGCCAATGTCAGGTAGGCGTTCGCCACCTCAGACACCAGGCTGATCTGGGCGCTTCTCTTGGCCTCTTCTGTTGACAGGTATTGATACACGGCCTGATCGCGCAGGCTGCTGATGCGCCCGAAAAAGTCCATCTCATAGGAAGAGAATCCCAGGTTTGCCGAGTACTGGTGGCTGTTAAATGTCATGGGTCCGGTCGGCAAGTTCAGCATCATCCGTTGATTGGTCCCGCTGACCGTGCCATTCACCTTGGGAAACAGGGCCGCCCGCTGGATCTGATATTGGGCACGCGCCTTTTCGATATTGAGCGAGGCGACCCTTAAGTCACGGTTGTTTTCCAGCGCCTGCCGGATTAACTTTTTCAATTCGTTGTCGGTAAAAAACTGCTCCCAGCCCAATTCAGCCGAGAGTGTGTCTCCCGTCAGTTTTGCTTGGCCTGACGATGGCTGCCATTGTGCAGGAATCGGTGCGGTAGGCCTTTCATAGTTGGGTTGCATGTTGATGCAGCCTGCCAGCATCAAGCTGGCAATCACAATGGGATAGCGTGATTTATTCATGTTGGTTATTCCTTTTAATGAGCGACCTTAGCCTTTGAATACCCTGCGTACCGCCACGAAAAACAGCGGTACAAACAGGATGGCCAGTACGGTGGCTGTGAGCATGCCGCCAATCACGCCTGTGCCCAGCGCATTTTGGGCGCCAGAGCCTGCGCCAGTCGAAATGGCAAGCGGCAGCACGCCAAGGATGAAGGCCAGCGATGTCATGATAATTGGCCGGAAGCGCAACCTTAACGCCTCTAATGTGGCCTCTGTCATCTCTTTGCCTTGCTCCATTTTTTCCTTCGCAAACTCTACAATCAGGATGGCATTCTTGGCAGACAGGCCTATGGTCAACAGCAAGCCAACCTGGAAATACACATCGTTTGAGAGTCCACGCATGGACGCTGCAATCAAGGCGCCGACGACCCCCAGGGGCACCACCAGCATGACTGCAAATGGAATGGACCAACTCTCATACAATGCTGCGAGGCATAAAAACACAATGAGCAGGGATAAAGCATACAGCGCGGGGGCTTGTGAACCGGTCATGCGCTCCTGGTATGACAATCCTGTCCACTCGTAGCTGATGCCGGGAGGCAGGGTTGCCGCCAATGATTCCATGATGGCCATCGCCTCGCCGGTACTATGCCCGGGCGCCGGCGCCCCCAGGATTTCTACCGAGGATTGACCGTTATAGCGTTCCAGCTTGGGTGACCCATAAGCCCAGTGTGCGCTGGCGAATGAAGAAAATGGCACCATTTCACCGCTGGCATTTTTCACATACCACCGATCAAAATCCTTGGGTTCCATCCGTGCTGAAGTGGCCCCTTGCAGGTACACACGCTTGACCCGGCCGCGGTCCATAAAGTCATTGACGTAAGTGCTCCCCCAGGCGGTGGAAAGCACTGAATTGATATCCGCGAGGGAAATGCCCAGGGCACTGGCTTTGGCTTGATCAATATCCAGTTTGTATTCTGGTGAGTCTTCCTGCCCGTTTGGCCGCACCCCGACCAATGAGCGATTCGCCGAGGCCATCCCCAGCAGTTGGTTGCGTGCCTGCATGAGGGCTTCATGCCCAAGGCCTGCCCGGTCTTGCAACTGGAGGTCAAAACCAGAAGCATTTCCTAACTCGACCACGGCTGGCGGGCCGAATGCAAAGACCATGGCCTCGTTAATGGTTGAGAATTTGCCCATGGCTTTTCCGATCACTGCTGATATTTTCAGGTCAGGTCGTTTACGTTCTGACCAGTCTTTCAAGCTGACAAAGGCGAGTCCATTGTTCTGGCCACTTCCCGCAAAGCTGAAGCCAGACACCGTGAACACGGATGCGACGGCCTCTTTTTGTTCGGCCAGGAAATGATGCTCTACCTTGTTTAGGACTGCCCGGGTGCGCTCTGTTGTTGCCCCGGCAGGCAAGATCACTTGCGTAAACAGGATACCCTGGTCTTCATCAGGCAAGAAAGCCTGCGGCAAACGGACAAATAATAGGGCCATCACGACAACAATCAGTGCATATATCAGTCCGTAGCGGCCAAGACGATGCAGCATACGGGCAACCACGGATTGACTGCCTTGCGTTGTAAGTTCCACGCCACGATTAAATACCTTAAAAGCACCCGTCAACGGGTTGTGTGTCTTGCTGTGTGGTTTCAGTAAGGTGGCGCATAGGGCAGGCGTCAGAATCAGGGCTACCAGCACTGAAAGCACCATGGCCGATACGATTGTGATGGAGAATTGCCGGTAAATGACGCCGGTAGAGCCGCCGAAAAATGCCATGGGGACGAATACCGCCGAGAGCACAAGGGCGATGCCGATCAAGGCCCCACTAATTTGCGTCATGGAACGACTGGTGGCTTCCTTGGCAGACAGTCCCTCTTCGTGCATCACGCGTTCAACGTTCTCTACCACCACAATGGCATCGTCTACCAGCAGGCCAATCGCCAGTACCATGGCAAACATGGTCAGCGTATTGATCGAGTATCCGGTGGCGGACAACACGGCAAATGTCCCCAGCAGGACCACAGGCACGGCAATGGTCGGGATGAGTGTGGCACGGATATTTTGCAGGAAAAGATACATCACCAGGAATACCAGGATGATGGCTTCTACCAGCGTTTTGATGACTTCCTCGATGGAGACTTTGACAAAGGGGGTCGTGTCATATGGCATCACCGCCTTCATGCCCGCCGGGAAAAACGGCTCCAGCTCAACCAGTTTAGCCTTGACGGCTTGAGCCGTTTCCAGCGCATTGGCGCCGGTTGCCAGCTTGATTGCCAGGCCTGTTGCCGGTTTGCCGTTATATTGAGCGACAACCTCATAGCTTTCGCCACCGAGTTCAATTTGGGCGACATCCTGCAATCTGACCGCAGCCCCATTGGCGGTGCTTTTTAATAAAATCTGCCCAAACTGCTCGGGTGTTTGCAAACGACTTTGCGCCGTCACCGTGGCATTTAATTCTTGCCCTTTTTTGGCAGGCATGCCACCGATTTGTCCTGCTGACACCTGGGCGTTCTGTGCTGTGATCGCCGCGCTGATTTCGGCAGGCGTCAGCCCAAAATTGTGCAGCTTGGCCGGATCCAGCCATATGCGCATGGCATATTTGGTCCCAAAAACCTGCGTATCGCCTACGCCATTCACCCGGCTGATAATGTCCTGGACATTCGACCCGACATAGTCCCCCAGATCGATGCTCGACATGCTGTTGTCTTCTGAGATAAACGCAGCCACCATGAGGAAGTTATTGGAAGCTTTGGCGACCTGCACGCCTTGTTTTTGCACATCCTGCGGCAGTAGCGGGGTAGCCAGCGCGAGCTTGTTCTGGACCTGTACCTGTGCAATATCCGGGTCGGTTCCCGCGTCAAAGGTCAGTGTAATGGTGACGCTGCCTGAAGCGTCGCTGGTCGAGGACATATAGGTTAGGTGGTCGATCCCTTTCATTTTTTGCTCGATCACCTGCGTGACGCTGTCCTCCACCGCTTTGGCCGAGGCGCCCGGGTAAGTGGTCGTGATGGAGATCGCAGGCGGTGCAATCATCGGGTATTGCGCAATCGGTAATGACCGGATCGCGAGTATGCCTGCCAGCATGATCACGATCGCAATCACCCAGGCAAAAATAGGGCGGTCAATAAAAAATTTAGACATGATGACTCCCTATATTGGCTTGGTTGTGCGGCTTTTGTCGGTCGACACAATTTTTACTGGCATTCCAGGCCGTATTTTTTGCAGCCCATTCACTACCAGTCTGTCGCCTGCATTCAGGCCCTGGCGTACCACCCACTGGCCATCCAGCGTCTTGTCCGCCTGAATATTCCTGAGTTGCACCTTGCTATCCTTGTCCAGCACATACACGACAGGGTCCCCTTTGGCGTCGCGACTCACGCTTCGTTGTGGCACCAGGATGGCGGTTTCTGCAACGCCTTGTTCCAGGACTGCGCGCACATACATGCCCGGTAACAGTACGCCTTTGGGGTTGGGGAATATGGCCCGCAGCGACACGGTGCCTGTCGACTGGCTTACGGTAATGTCTGCAAATGCCAGCTTGCCAGTCAGTGCATAGGTACTGCCATCCTCAAGGACGAGTTTCACTTCGGCCTGATTTTCTCCTGCCTTCTTGAGGCGGCCACTCTCCCAGTCATGGCGCAGCCGCAACAGATCAGCGCTAGACTGGGTCACATCGACATAAATGGGATCAAGCTGCTGGATATTGGTCAGCATGGTTTCCTGGTTCGCAATCACCAGGGCGCCCGGTGTAATGTTCGATTTCGCCACCCGTCCAGAAATCGGCGCCAGGACGCTGGTATATGCCAGATTGATTTTTGCTATTTGCAATGCGGCCTTCGCCAAATCTACCTCTGCCTGCGCCTGATCCAGCGCTGATTGCGCATCCTCTAAATCCTGCTTGCTCACGGCTTGTATGCTCGCCAGCTCGTGATAACGCTCAGCCTTGCTTTTTGCAGCCACAAGATTCGCCTGGGCTTTATTCAGGCTTGCCTGCGCACTGTCTAATGAAGCCTTGTATGTGGAAGGGTCAATTTGGTACAGCTGTTGGCCCGCCTTGACATCTGTCCCTTCGGTGAACAAGCGTTTTTGCAAAATACCACTGACCTGCGGCCGGATCTCCGAAACCAGAAAGGGGGAAGTGCGCCCAGGTAACTCGGTTTTCAGGTTAACCGATTGTGGCTGGAGATTGATGACTTCCACTTCTGCTGGCGGAGGGGCTGCCGGTTCAGGGGCAGCGCCCTGATGGCAGCCGGTAAGTAATTCACATAAAGCGAGCAATACCGGAAATGCCGTCGCCAAGCGCATGGTCTGTAATGTAGGTTTCATAGGATTCTCCTTTTAAGTACCGCCATGAAAATGGTTTTTTTTCAGGGTGACTTAAATTAGATTGAGTATTCATTCTAGATTGAATGATCATTCTAATATAGAATACTAAAAAAGCAACTTTTATTTTTAATGATGACAGGAGAAGTCATGTCCCTCTCGAACATACAGAACAGCCGTGCGGACCTTCGGCGCAACCAGGTGCTGACGGCCGCGACTGAGTGCTTTAGAAACCAGGGCTTTCATGGCACCAGCATGTCCCAGATATCCAAAGCCTCGGGCATGAGTGTTGGGCACATCTATCATTACTTTGAGAATAAAGAGGCCATTATTGAGGCGATCGTGGAAAAAGATTTGCTCAAAATACTGAACGTTACTAACCGCGTTGAGCAAAACCGGGGCGACGGTGATATCTTTGATGCCCTGATTGCTGACGTTGAAACAACTGCGCTGGATACTTTCTATGATCCAGATGCGCCCTTATTGCTGGAGGTGATTGCCGAGGCCGCACGCAATCCAAAAATTGCCAATATCATCCGCCGTGCAGAAGCCACGGCCATGGAAAGTATCAAAAGTTATTTTCGTAAAGGAATGATGCAACGGCAAATGAATATCTCAGAAGAGGCGCTAGATACCGCTTGTAATTTGATAGCTTCTTTGTTTGAAGGCTTTACTATCCGGTTAATCAGGAATCCTGACCTTTCACTGAAACGTACTATCCCGATGTTAAGCAGGACGATTCGGTATGTTCTGGAGCACGAGTTAAACGCCAGCTAACAAGTAGGATGGTTAAAAGTAACTGTGTTTTGAGAGATTAGAACAGAGCTGCGATTTGTTTTCAGCTCACTTCTGCGCGCGTAGAAGATCGTGATTGGCAAGAGTGATGTTTGCCAAAAGCGGGCAATAAAAAAGGGGCTGATAGCCCCTTTTTTTGAAACTGTATGTAATCAGGCGGCGCCTAATTGTACAGGTGTTAACTGGATCAGTTTTTTAACCAGGCCCGGATGTTGTTCTGCATGTGCCTCTTTCAGGCAGGCTTTGGCACAGCTGGCACATTTGCCGCATTCTGCCCCTACGCCCAGTTGATCTTTCAAATGCTTGACGGTTTTTGCGCCATTCTTCACTGCTTGATGAATCTGTCGCTCTGTCACTGCATTACACACGCAAACGTACATATTGCCTCTAATTAAGTTCACTAATGATAATTATTATCATTTAATGTGACTTTGTCAAGCGGCATATGGTTCCTTGCAGCCATAAAAAAAGCCGCTTTCGCGGCTTAATTCAATGATTCACTAGCGTGTATCAGCTAATCAGACTCAATCTGTGATTGCAGGTAGTTCGGCAGGGTCACGTCTTCGATCAGGCTTTGCTGGGTTTCCAGCCAGTCGATGGCTTCTTCACACGCTTCAAGCAACTCGGTCAACAAGTCGCGTGTGACGTAATCTTGCAGTTTCTCGGCTTCGGCAATCGCCTCTACCAGTTGCGGGCGCTGCACTTCTTTTTCAAAGCTCAGGTCGCCCTGCAGACATTCCACCACCTCTTCGCCTATGAGTAACTTGCCCAGGTTTTGCAGGTTAGGCAGGCCATCCAGAAAAAGAATGCGTTCAATCACCTCGTCCGCTTCTTTCATGACGCGGATGGATTGTTTGTACTGGTAGTCATTCAGTCGCTCGAGCCCCCATTTTTTGAACATGCGCGCATGCAAAAAATATTGGTTGATCGACGTCAGTTGGTTTTTAAGCACCTTGTTCAAGGTGGTAATGATTTGTTTATCGCCTTGCATGCGTGATACTCCTTATGCAGCAGAAGGGCTGCTGCCCATTTGGCTCTGGCAGTAGTTTTCGATACCCACCAGTTTGATCAGATTGAGCTGTTTTTCCAGCCAGTAGGCGTGGTCCATTTCGGTATCTTCGAGTTGCACCAGCAACATTTCGCGGGTGACGTAATCTTGCGCTTGTTCACAGGCTTCCATGGCCTTTTTCAGGTGTTTGACCACGGTGTATTCCAACGCCAGGTCAGACTCCAGCATGGATTTTACATCCTTGCCAATATTGAGTGATTCACGCTTGGCCAGATTGGGTTTGCCTTCGAGGAACAGAATGCGCTGTATCAAGGCACGTGCATGTTCGCGTTCGTGCAGCGATTCATGCAGGCTATGCTCTGCCAGGCTGCCCAGGCCCATATCGGCATACATTTCACCGTGAATCAGGTATTGATCGGTGGCGGACAACTCGCCTGCCAGCAAGTCGTTCAGTATCTCTATAATTTTTTTGTCGCCCTTCATGACGGCTCCTTGCACGTTTCAGATGCTAGCCATCATACAGCAAAAATAAATTGATGCAATTGAAATTTTTTTGTAACTATTTGATTTTAAATGATATTTTAAATAGAAACATAAATGAAAATCGTTCTTGATGCGCTTGAGGGGAATCATTCCGTTCAGCATGGCTATAACAGCAACGAGAGGTCATGCGCAATATTTTCTGGCTTCTCGCCATAGCCCTCGTAAACACGCGGTGCGCCAGTCTTATCAAACACATACAAGCCTGCGCTGTGGTCCATAGTGTATCCCGATTTGCCCGGCTCGCTGACTTTGGCGGCATACACCTTATATTCGCTCAAATTGGCCGCCACTTCAGCCGGGGTGCCGCGCAAGCCAATAAAGCGCGCATCAAAGCCGGGGACAAACTGCGCCAATACCGCTTGCGTGTCGCGCTCCGGGTCCACCGTCACAAACAGCACCTGTACATCGTTGGATTTTTCACCGAGTAATTGCATGGTTTTTTTCAGGTCGGTCATTGTGGTGGGGCAGACATCCGGGCAATGCGTGTAACCAAAAAACATCACCACGACCTTGCCTTTAAAGTCGCTCATGTGACGCAATTTGCCCGTGTGATCGGTCAGAGACAGCGGCTGCCCAAACTGGGTACCAGTCAGGTCGGTGCCAATAAAGCGGGCAGAAGGCCCCTGCTGGCAAGCCACCAGCAGCATGCTCAATAGCGAGAACACCAGATAAAGCCACTTAAATCGCACAGGCATGCAAAAAATCCTTGTAAATCATCATTGAAATGGATTCTAGCATAGGCGAAAAGGCCACAGATTAGTTTACAATACTGGTTTTTGATGACTGACGGATTAAAGGCGAGTTTAAATGGCAATACCGAGTTCGATGGCAGACCGTGACGGCGTTATCTGGTACGACGGCAAAATGGTCAACTGGCGTGACGCCACCACCCATGTATTAACCCACACCCTGCACTATGGCATGGGCGTGTTTGAAGGGGTGCGTGCCTACAAAACTGACAAGGGGACCGCGATTTTCCGCCTCAAAGAGCACACAGACCGCTTGTTCCGCAGTGCGCATATCCTCGGCATGAAAATGCCGTTTGATAAAGCGACCATCTCCGAAGCGCAAAGAGCTGCCGTGCGTGAGAATAATCTCGATTCTGGCTATCTGCGCCCAATGGCGTTTTATGGTGCAGAGGCCATGGGCATTTCTGCCAAAACCTTATCTACTCACGTCATTGTTGCCGCCTGGAGCTGGGGTGCTTACATGGGCGAAGAGGCGATTACCAAAGGCATTCGCGTAAAAACGTCTTCTTTTGCGCGTCACCACGTCAACATCACCATGTGTAAAGCCAAAGCCAATGGCAACTATATGAACAGCATCCTGGCACACCAGGAAGCGGCGCAGGATGGTTACCAGGAAGCGCTGTTGCTGGATGTGGACGGTTTCGTGGCTGAAGGTTCCGGTGAAAACATTTTCATCATCCGTAATGGCAAGCTGTACACGCCAGACCTGACCTCTGCGCTGGAAGGCATTACCCGTGACACCATCATCCACCTGGCCAAAGAAGAGCTGGGCCTGGAAGTGATTGAAAAACGCATTACGCGTGACGAAGTCTACAGCGCTGACGAAGCCTTCTTCACCGGGACTGCTGCTGAAGTGACGCCTATTCGTGAACTGGATAACCGCGCCATTGGCGAAGGCACCCGTGGCCCGATCACTGAAAAACTGCAAAGTATGTATTTTGATGTGGTTAAAGGGAAAAACGCCAAGTACGCTCACTGGCTGACCCTGGTTTAATGAATTGTTGCCTGTTTGCTGGAGAGTTTGAATGTCTGATGTCAAAGAGTTTGAAGTAGACGGCAAAGACTTGCCATTGCATTGCCCAACCAAAGAAGTGGCCTTGTGGGCATCACATCCAAGAGTGTTTCTGGATGTGGCGAAAACGGGGCAGGTGTCTTGCCCGTACTGCGGGACGAAATACCGGTTGAAACCCGGCACACAGGTGCATCACCATTAAGTCAAAAAAACCCACGCAGCGCGTGGGTTTTTTGTTGCAGGTTTGGGTTGTGCGATTGGGAATGATTTTAGAAGATCATTCTTTTGTTTCTCTGTAACACGGTGTCTGAATTTCCTTAATTCCACTTTGGAGTAGGGTTCCCAAATTATGCGCTATGCTGGCGCAATGGTTGGCGTATGTAGAAGCCGTTGTTCAAGTTGCAGGGTGGGCATGTATGCCCACGCGGATTGGTGTTTGTTTTATGTCATGCTCTGTTTCGCCCTTCGGCGAGTCACTTTTCTTTGCTTGCCCTGTATAGACCGGGGACATGGTTGACAGGTGTACGAGGACATAGTTGACACTTTCGCATTGGATAAATGCGGAGAAC
>NZ_JBQUZE010000006.1:0-178237 GCF_056314005.1 Methylophilus sp. DMC18
TACACAAACATGAAAAACACATTAATGTGTCAACCATGTCCTAGTACATGTGTCACCTATGTCTCCGGTCTATACAGCTTGCCCAAAGAACTAAGTAACCAAAAGAAATGCACCCTAGCTTCCGCTAGATCCCTGCGTTGCTCACCAAAACAAGCGGTCACGAAACTCGACCTGGCAGCTCACAAAATACGTAAGCTGCTGCGGGACTCGAACAGTCGCTCCCTTCTCCCTTGTTTTGGCTGCGCTACTCGGCGCGTCAGATAGGGGCCCAAAAACCCATGAGCGCCGCCCTTTGTGATCTTGAAATGCCACTGTTCAAAATTCAACAGTGCTACTTAGATGAGAAAAATCCCATCCCATCACGCCGAGGAGCGCAGGCGAAGTGGGAGTTGTCGGCCATCGGCTGTTCGCGTTCCGCGGCAGCTTGCGTAGTGTGCAAGCTGTTAGGGCGAGTTTCGATGGACGCCCACTTTGTTGATAACTAAGACTGTGAAGCAGTCTGTTACGGCGTAGGCTAACTCGCGTAGCGATGTTAAGCGCAGCGGCCGTAGCCAACAACGCAAGGGAGCCGCAAGGCCGTGATGGCTGGGTGTCGTCCTCTTTGGGTACTTTCTGGGGGCCAGCACCAGAAAGTGACTCGACGAGAGGCGAAAGAGTAGTCTGTGAATGCGACGAGTTGAAGAGTCTTTTAAGTGATAAATAAAAAATTACTTTTTTAGGATGTTCCTATTCGTAATCAGCTAAACCGAGTTGCTCCACAAGGCTTGCATTACTTGCTGAGTTTCTTCCGTCCCACTGGTCAAAAACACAAAATCCCCAGCCTCAGTGGCAACATTAAGCATCTGCTTTTGCTCTAGCACCTGATGTAGGCGCTTGGCAACCGCAGCCCCGGTATCAATCAAGGTGACTTCGGGCCCCACAATCTCTTGAATATGCTTTTTAACAAACGGGTAGTGTGTGCAGCCCAGCACTATGGTATCTGCGCCTGCTGCCATCAACGGTTGGCAGTATTGTTGCAATAGAGCCAGTGTCTGTGGGGTATCCAGCTGCCCCTGTTCTATGCACTCTACCAGTCCCACGCAGGCTTGTGTCACGACTTGTACACCCTGACCATAATGCTCGAGCAGGGCGGCGAATTGCGCACTTTTGAGGGTGCCAGTGGTGGCGAGCACGCCGATGATGCCGTTTTTGCTGGCCGCTGCCGCGGGTTTGACGGCGGGTTCCATGCCGATAATGGGTAGAGTGTAACGCTCGCGCATGGCGCTGATGGCCGCGGCAGTGGCGGTGTTACAGGCGACGACCAGTGCTTTTGCACCTTGGTCGATGAGGGTGTCGGCGATGGTAAAGCAGCGCTGCTGAATTTCTGTCGCCGTTTTGTTGCCATAAGGCGCATGTGCGCTGTCAGCAAAGTAGTAGAAATGCTCGTGTGGCAGCTGGCGGGTTAAGTGTTTGAGGACGGTGAGGCCGCCGACCCCGGAATCCATGACCCCGATTGGGGCGTTGACTGCAATCGCTGAGCACATCGAAATGGCACGGTATGATTTATAATGGCTGGATTATATCGGATTTTATACGGGTGACAGGGATGGCCAACCGGCTGAGCAAGATTTACACGCGTACCGGCGATAGCGGTACGACCGGGCTGGGCGACGGCACGCGCGTCGCAAAGTCTGATCTGCGCGTGGAAGCCATGGGTGACGTGGATGAGCTGAATGCGGTGTTAGGCATGTTGCTGGTTGAAACCTTGCCTGAGGATGTGCGTGACAGTCTGCTGGCGATACAGCATGACTTGTTCGATTTGGGCGGTGAATTGTGTATGCCAGGGCATACGTTTATGCAGGCTGGCCGTGTCGCGTTTTTGGAAATGACGCTGGATACCTGGAACGAAGCATTGACGCCGTTAAAAGAGTTTATATTACCTGGCGGCAGTCGGGCAGCCGCGGTGTGTCATTTGGCACGCACGGTGTGTCGGCGTGCCGAGCGGGTGTTGCATGCCTTGCATGCGCAAGCACCGGTGACGCCCGTGGCCTTGCAATACCTGAACCGTTTGTCCGATTTGCTGTTTGTCCTCTGTCGTACCTTAAACCGGCATGCGGGTGTGCCGGATGTCTTGTGGAATAACCAACATAAACTGTAGCGCGGCGCAGGCTGACGCTCGAATTGCAAAATAATGATTAAACAATTACTGCAGAAAGTATTCCGTCGGCGTGCCAGCGCGAATACACACACTCAATTGCCAGCGGCACAAATCATCCAGGCGGGCAAGCACAAAATCAACCAGAAACATATCAGCCAGGCGGCCCTCAAAACCTGCGACCAGCTGCAAAAGGCCGGGTTTCAGGCTTATATCGTCGGCGGCGCAGTGCGCGATTTGCTGCTTGATCATCCGCCCAAAGACTTTGATGTGGCAACCAATGCCACCCCTGAGCAGGTGCATAAGGTTTTCCGCCGTTCGCGTATTATTGGCCGCCGTTTCCGGCTGGTGCATGTGTTATGGGGGCATGAGACTATAGAAGTGTCTACCTTTCGCGGGCATCACCTGAGTGAGGGCGATGCTGAAACCAATGACAGTGGCCGTATCATTCGCGATAACGTGTTTGGCAGCATAGAAGAGGATGCGGTGCGCCGCGACTTCACCGCCAATGCTTTATATTACGACCCCAAGCGGCAGGAAGTGCTCGATTTTCATAATGGGGTGGCCGATATTCGTGCCAAAACCTTGCGTATCATCGGCGACCCGATCAAGCGTTATCAGGAAGACCCGGTGCGTATGTTGCGCGCCGTGCGCTTGTCAGCCAAACTGGGCTTGAAGTTGGAGCGAGATACCGAGACCCCGATTCGCAAGCTGGCCGATTTACTTGAAGACGTGCCGCCTAGCCGCTTGTTTGATGAAATGCTTAAGCTGTTCTTGTCCGGGCATGCCATTGAAAGCATCAATGCTTTGCGTGCGCAGCAGTTACATCACGGCTTGTTGCCGTTGCTGGATGTGATACTTGAGCAGCCCATGGGCGAGAAGTTTGTCATGCTGGCGCTTAAGAATACCGACGAGCGCATTTCGTCCGGCAAGTCATCCAACCCCAGCTTTTTGTTTGCAACCTTGTTGTGGCATGAAGTCTTGCTTGCCTGGCAAGAAAACCAGAAGCGTGGCGAACATATGATTCCTGCGCTGCATGAGGCGATGAACGAAGTCATCGACAAGCAAGCCGAGAAGATGGCGATTCATAATCGCTATACGACCACCATGAAAGAAATCTGGGCCATGCAGCCGCGCTTTGAACAGCGCTCGGGCAAGCGGCCATATGCTTTGCTCACGCATCCGCGGTATCGCGCCGGCTATGATTTTCTGCTGTTGCGCTGTGCCTCTGGCGAGCTGCCGCAAGAAATCGGTGACTGGTGGACGCGTTTTGCCGATGCCGGGACAGAAGAGCGTACCGCCATGTTGCTACCGGAAAGCGGCCCGAAAAAACGTAGACGCAAGCCACGCAAGAAAAAACCGGCGGGTGGAGACCTGGCCTGATGGCGATTGCCTTGATTGCCCTGGGCGGCAATTTGCAGCAGCCGGAGCGGCAGGTTAGCAAAGCCATTGAAGTGTTGGCGCATACGCCAGGCTTGACGCTGCTGCAAGCTTCTAGTCTCTATGCCACCGCCCCAGTGGGGTATGATAACCAGCCAGACTTTATCAATGCCGTGGTGCAAATGGCGACCGAGATCGAGGCGCCACACCTCATGCAATTGCTGTTGCAGATAGAACAGCAGTTTGGCCGCGAGCGCCCCTTTCCCAATGCGCCACGTATTCTGGACCTGGATCTGCTCGATTATGACGGCATGCAGTTGGATACACCGCTGCTCACCCTGCCGCATCCACGCATGCATATGCGCGGCTTTGTGGTGGTGCCGCTGGCTGAAATTGTGCCGGACTTTGTGCTGCCATCCGGGCAGAGTGTTGTAGAATGGTTGACAACAAACAAGCACGACGACGTGCGCAAACTGGATCCGAATTCAATCCGCTAGACGAGCAATCTCCATGTTTACCCGCTTTCCTTATGTTGTCATTGAAGGTCCTATTGGCAGTGGCAAAACCACGCTGGCCCGCATGCTGGCAGACAAGTTTTCGGTAGAGTTACTCTCCGAAAAAGCCGAAGCCAATCCTTTTTTGACCCGCTTTTATCAGGATGCGCAACGCTACGCCTTGCCTACGCAGCTGTTTTTCCTGTTTCAGCGTTCACGGCAGATTGAAGACATGGCGCAGCGTGACATGTTTGGCCAGCCTACGGTGTCTGACTTCTTTCTCGAAAAAGACCCGCTGTTTGCGCGCCTGAATCTCGATGATGAAGAGTATTCGCTTTACCATCAAATTTACCAGCACTTGCAGCTGAAGGCACCCAAGCCTGACCTGGTGGTCTATCTGCAAACCCCGGTTGATGCCTTGATGGATCGTATTGAAGAGCGCAATATCAGCTATGAGCAAGACATGCCGCGCGAGTATATTGCGCGTCTGGCTGAGGCTTACAGTGAATTCTTTCATGCTTATGATGCTTCACCTTTGCTGATCGTCAACAACGAAAAGCTCAATATCATTAAAGACCCGGAAGCCTTTGATTTGCTGATCGAACGCATAGGCCAGATCAAGAGCAGCCGCGAGTACTTTAATCCTAATTTCTGATGCGGGTCTGCTGCGACGCATGTGCTTTTTGCGGGCAGCCTTTTAAGACGACATAACGACATGCTGAATACTCTGATCACCAGGGCCAGATCGGGCGAGAAGATTGCCATGCTGACCTGCTATGACGCCACCTTTGCCAAGTTGCTGGCATTGGCGGGAGTGGATGTATTGCTGGTCGGGGACTCACTAGGCATGGTGATACAAGGCGGCAGCAACACGCTCGCCGTCACCATGCAAGACATGATTTACCACACCCGTATGGTCGCCAGAGGCGCGCCGCATACGGTCATCATGAGCGACATGCCTGCTTGCAGCTATGAGCATGATAAGGAAACTGCGCTCACTAACGCACAAACCCTACTCGCGGCAGGCGCGCATATTGTCAAAATCGAGGGCGGTGGAGACATGGTCGAAACCGCGCGCTATCTGATTGAAAACGGTGTGCCGGTCTGTGCGCACCTTGGCTTTACCCCGCAATCCGTTGAAAAGCTGGGCGGCTATAAAATCCAGGGCAAGACCGAAGAAAGCGCCCGCGCCATGCTGGCCGATGCGCAAGCGATGGCCGCCGTCGGCGTCAGTATGGTGCTGTTTGAAATGGTGCCCGCCGCTCTGGCGACGCAGATTACGCAAACGATTCAGGTGCCTACCATAGGCATAGGCGCCGGGGCAGGCTGTAGCGGCCAGGTGCTGGTATTACAAGATTTGTTGGGCATTTATACTGGCCCCGCCGACAAAGCGCCGCAAGACTACAAAGCGCCCAGGTTTGTGCAAAACTTTTTGCAACAGGGCGGCAGTGTGCAGGGCGCGGTGGAGAGTTATGTGCACGCCGTAAAGACCGGGTGTTTTCCTGAGGAAAAGCATCGTTATTAATCTGCGTACCATGAAATTACTTGCCATCGAATCCTCCACCGAAACGCTTTCTCTGGCCCTGCAAACCGAGGCCGGGTTATTGACGTTTGATGAAGTCACCGGCCCTGCCGCTTCGCAACGCATCTTGCCGGAAATCCAACATTTATTGATGAAGGCTGGCGTAAAGTTGCCTCAGTTGGATGGCATCGTCTATGGCATGGGGCCAGGTGCATTTACGGGTGTGCGTGTTGCCGTCGGCGTGACACAAGGCTTGGCTTTTGGTGCAGATTTGCCAGTGGTAGGGATCAGCTCGGTCTTGGCCGTGGCTGAGACAGCGTGGCTGCAAACGCAGTCCGAGAAGGTGCTGGTGTGCCTGGATGCACGTATGGGCGAGGTCTATCATGCTGCTTTTATCCGCGAAACGGATCAGTGGCTGGCGGTGAGTCCGCCGGTGGTGTGTAAGCCACACGAGGTGCCTGCAATAGCGGGCGAAGGTTGGTTGGGGGCGGGCTCGGGGTGGCGAGTGTTTGCCGAGGGCTTGTCCGCGCAATATGCAGGGCAGGTGAGTGAATTTGCCCCTGAATGTTTGCCTAAAGCCAGTGCCATGCTCGCGTTGGCGCAGCCATTGTTTGTGGCTGGGCAAGGGCAGGCAGCCCATGAGGCGGCCCCTTTGTATGTGCGCAACCGGGTGGCGTTGACCGCCGCCGAGCGTGCGCAAGGCCAGACCTTGTAAGGGCCATATGAGCGCATTACCACATTCTCAACCCAGTTTCAGGCCGATGACAGAGCAGGATCTGTCTGCCGTGATGCGTATCGAACCCACCATTTACAGTCATCCGTGGACCCTGGGCAATTTCAAGGACTCCCTCAATGCCGGCCATAGCGCCTGGGTCATGGAGTTGGCGGGCGAGTTGGTCGGCTATGCGCTGGTGATGATGGTGCTGGATGAAGCCCACTTGCTCAACATCAGTGTGGCAAAACCGTTTCAGGGGCAGGGTTTGGGGCGTGCGTTGCTGGCGCAGATGATTGCCATCTCTCGCCGCTATCAGGCGGCCAATATGTTTCTTGAGGTGCGGGTCAGCAATACGTCCGCGATTGCCTTGTATGAGGCGGTGGGGTTTTGTGAAATGGGTATACGCCGCAATTATTATCCGACCAAGAGCGGCCGCGAGGATGCGGTGCTGATGGGCTTGGCCTTATGAGCAGGAGGGCATGATGAGCTTGACCCGTGACGATATGCTGCGTGAACTGGAGTTGTTGCCAGCATGGCATGTGCGCATGCCGCCAGTGCTGGAGATGGCTGCTGCCATGCCGCAAACAGCGCCTGTGTCTGTGGGCGAGCAAGTGAGCCTGGTCGCAGAAAAAGCGGCCCCTCCAGATGTGACAGACCCCCCTCCCGAGTTACCTGTCACTGAGTCACCAACCATGGCCCAAGTGCTTGCTACAGCGGAGTCAGCACATGTTTCCCCCTCCAACTGGGATACAAAAGTTGCTGAAGAGGCCCCCGTGCACAGCGTGTCGCTTGAGGTGGATCACCCTGTAGAGGATATCCCCGCTGAGACGCCAGCCGAGAGCGTTGCAACGCTGATTCAGTCTCCCTGGCTGATCTATTCGACCCGCCCCGTTGACGCCCCCAGCCAGCAATTGCTGCAAAACATCATGCAAGCCATGCAGTTACCTGCTGATGAGGTGACCGTGACTCATGAACCGTTGCAACGCGCACAGGTCAGCAGCCGCTTTTGTGTGCTATTTGGCCTGGCGGCCGCCAATCAGTTTTTAAATGCCCAACATACCGAGGTCGCAGCTGTGCGTGGTCAGTTGCATGCAGTGGGTGACTTGTGGTGTGTGGTGACGCACGACTTGGCTGCGATGTTGCAAACACCTGCGCTCAAGCGTGAGGTATGGCAGGACTTGTGCCTGTTACTGGCAAAGAAAAGCGAACTGATGGCTTGAATAAACACTTCTTTGGCCGCATCTATTGCAGTATTGTGGAGTGTTTGAATGTGGCTAACCAATCGTGGCAAGCCCGTCACCACCCAATATTTTTAAGTGATTGAAGACTGGAGTCTCAAATATGCGCCGTTTATTCACTCTGTTGTTGCTGACTGCCACACTTAGCCTGTCTGGTTGTGGCTATAACCAGTTCCAAAGCCTGGATGAAGAAACCAAAGCCAATTGGTCTGAAGTGCTCAACCAGTACCAGCGCCGGGCCGATCTGGTGCCTAACCTGGTTTCGACAGTCAAAGGCTATGCCAGCCATGAAGAAAAAGTACTGACTGAGGTGACCGAGGCGCGCGCCAAAGTCGGCAGCATGCAAGTGACGCCAGAGCTGCTGAATGATCCTGAGGCGTTTGCCAAGTTTCAGGCGGCGCAAGGTCAATTGACCAGTGCCTTGTCACGCTTGATGGTGGTGTCAGAAAACTACCCTAATCTGAAGGCAGATGCCAGTTTCAGGGACTTGCAGGCGCAGTTGGAAGGCACAGAGAACCGTGTCACCGTGGCGCGTAACCGTTACATCGAATCCGTGAAGCAATACAATGTCGCCGTACGCAGCTTTCCGAACAACCTGACCGCCATGATGTTTGGTTATCAGCCCAAGCCCACGTTTACGGTAGAAAACGAAAAAGCCATTTCTAGCGCGCCTAAAGTCGATTTTGGTGACAGCAAGTAACGGCGGGTGGCTTTGCGCTTAAGAGTATTATTTCTTACCTGGTGCCTGTTCTGCATGGCGCTGGTCAGCCATGCAGAAGATCTGGTTGCTATCCCTGCTTTACAGGCTGCGGTTACCGATTTGACGCAGACGCTGCGTCCTGAAGAGCAAGCGGCCCTGAACCAGAAGCTGAGCCAGTTTGCCCAGCAAGCTGGCTCGCAGGTCGCGGTACTGATCTTGCCCAGCACGCAGCCAGAAGACATCGCGCAATTTGGCATTCGCCTGGCCGAAGCCTGGAAAATTGGCCGCGATAAGCAGGATGATGGCGTGATTGTGATCGTCGCCAAAAACGACAAAAAAATGCGCATTGAAGTCGGCTATGGGCTGGAAGGGGCGATTCCTGATGCGATTGCCAAGCGCATTATTGCCGAGCAAATGGCACCGGCCTTCAAGCAGGGCCAGTTTTACAACGGCCTGAATCTGGCCACAGATACCTTGATCAAGCTGATACAAGGCGAGCAACTGCCCGCAGCGGATAAATCATCCTCGCATCACTCAAATGCGGATGGCTGGATGACCATGCTGCCGATATTGATGTTTGCCGCCATTATCGCCGGGGCAATTTTCAAGAGCATGTTAGGGGATTTTCCGGGCAGCCTGGTGACCGGCGGTGCGTTGGGTGTGCTGGCCGGATTCCTGGGGGCCACCTTGCTGGTCATGGGCTTGGTCGGCCTGGCGGCATTTGTCTTTACACTGGCCATGGGCGGGCGCGGTGGCAGTGGTATGCCGTATTCTGCGGGCGGCTTTGGCGGCTACTCAGGCGGCAGCCGTGGGCCGGATATTTTCAGTGGCGGTGGCGGTGATTTTGGCGGCGGCGGGGCTTCCGGCGATTGGTAAACTAAACACATGAAACCCATTCATCCTCTCAAACGCTGGTTTAAGCATGCCTGGAGCCATCCTCGCCAGGTCAAGGCGCTGTTTTCTGCACAGGCGCTGGCCAATATTGAAAATGCTATCTCACAAAATGAACACCATCATGCCGGTGAAATACGCGTGGTGATTGAATCTGGCTTGCCTGCCTATGCTATCCTGCGAGGGCTCACCCCAAGGCAACGCGCCATTCACTTGTTTGGTCATTTGAATATCTGGGATACCGAGCATAACAATGGCGTACTGATTTACCTGTGTCTGGCCGATCAGGATGTAGAAATTGTCGCCGACCGCGGTATTCATCGGCAGGTGGGGCAAGCAGGCTGGCAGCAGATTTGCCAGCAGATGGAAGGGATGTTCAGAAGTGGGCAGTTTGAAGCAGGTGTGGTTTACGGTATTCAGGCCATTGGCCAACATTTGGCAGCGCATTTTCCGCCCGAAGCTGTGCCGCGTAACGAGTTGTCTAACCGCGTCCTTATTCTCTAGCGCACACCTGTTCTCAGGTTTTGTATTGGCCTGTTTATCGGGCGCGATGCCAGCACAGGCCGATCTCAAAGACATCTATCGCATTTATCACAGCCCCCCCACCCTGCAAGCTTTTGAGATATGTCAGGGCGGGGGCTGTGTCCAGTCAGACGTGCTGAGCCTGAGCCCTGCCGAATGGGATAACGTCGAGCAACTATTTACGCCGCTGCCAGCGACTGCAGAGGCCGAGCGCGAGGCCATTGCAAAAGCCATCGGCCTGCTGGAGGACATGGTCGGTACCAAAATTGGTACTGCAGCAGACCGTGCCGGGACGTTTAACAACAGTGAATACCTGCATCAACAAGACTGCAACGACGAAGCCATCAACAGCACCACCTATCTGCGACTGATGCAGCAAGCTGGCCTGATCCGTTACCATGACATTCTTGATACCCGCACCCGCAAGTTTTTTCTAACCGGCTGGCCACATACGGCCGCTGTCATCCGTGAGCAGGCCAATCAGGCTGAATATGCGGTTGATAGCTGGTTCTACGATAACGGCTATCCGGCCACGATCATCCCGATGGCGACCTGGAAAGACGGATACATTCCTACCGATAGTCCGATCTTGCAACGGCCACAGCAAAAAGAGGCGACAGCCGAGTAGGCGCGGATGACGCCGCCAGCGAATAAGGCTAAAATCGCGCTTTCGGATTTTAATTAAAGTTATTCTTATGCGCGCCTCACAATTTTTCATTGCTACCCAAAAAGAAGCCCCTTCAGACGCTGAACTGATCAGCCACAAACTGATGGTGCGTGCCGGCTTGATCAAAAGGCTGGGTAGCGGTTTGTATAGCTGGATGCCGCTGGGCTTGCGCGTGTTGCGTAAGGTGGAAAACATTGTGCGCGACGAAATGAACAAGGCGGGTGCGCTGGAGCTGTTGATGCCAGCCGTGCAGCCTAAAGAGCTGTGGGAGGAAACCGGCCGCTGGGCGGTGTTTGGCCCACAAATGCTCAAGATTCAGGACAGGCACGAGCGTGACTTCTGCTTTGGCCCCACGCATGAAGAAGTGATTACTGACATCGCGCGTAAGGAAATCAGCAGCTACAAACAGTTGCCGCTAAATTTTTACCAGATTCAGACCAAGTTCCGTGACGAGATCCGCCCGCGTTTTGGCGTGATGCGTGCCCGCGAATTTTTGATGAAAGATGCCTACTCTTTCCATACCAGCGTCGATTGCCTGGTGAACACTTACAACACCATGCACACGGCTTATAGCAATGTGTTCACTCGCCTGGGCCTCAAGTTCCGCGCCGTGAAAGCCGACTCAGGCGCCATTGGTGGCGATGGCTCGCAAGAGTTTCACGTACTGGCAGACAGTGGTGAAGATGCACTGGCCTATTGCGAGCAATCTGATTACGCGGCTAACGTAGAACTGGCCGAAGCCGTGGCGACTGGCAGTCGTGCCGCAGCCACAGAAGCCATGCGTGAAGTGGATACACCAAAGCAGACCACGTGTGAAGATGTGGCCAAGTTGCTGGAAGTGCCTGTGAGCAAAACCGTGAAGTCGGTGGCCTTGCTGGTGGATGGTGTGTTTACGCTGGCCTTGTTGCGCGGTGATCATCAACTCAATGAAGTGAAGTTCGGCAAGGTAGAGGGCGTGAAAGAGTTCCGATTGGCCACCGAAGAAGAAATCCGCGCCAACCTGAACTGCCCACCTGGCTTTATTGGCCCGGTGGGCGTGAATGCCAATGTACGCGTGGTGGCCGATAGAACCGTAGCCCTGATGAGTGACTTTGTCTGTGGTGCCAATAAACCTAAGTTTCACCTGGCAGGGGTCAACTTTGGCCGCGATTTGCCTGAGCCAGCCATCGTGGCCGATATCCGCAACGTGGTAGAAGGCGATGCGAGCCCGGATGGCAAAGGCACCCTGAGTTTGTGCCGTGGCATTGAAGTCGGCCATATTTTCCAATTGCGTACCAAGTATTCACAAGCCATGCAGGCGACTTACCTGGACGAAAACGGCCAATCACAAGTGATGGAAATGGGCTGTTATGGCATTGGCGTGTCACGGATTGTGGGGGCAGCGATTGAGCAGGGCAATGATGACAAGGGCATTATTTTCCCCTTGAGCATGGCACCGTTTGCGGTGGTGATCTGCCCGATCGGCCTCGATAAGAGTGAGGCCGTCAAACAGGCCGCGTTTGAGCTCTATGCGCAACTGCAACAGGCGGGTGTAGATGTCTTGCTCGATGACCGTGGCGAGCGTCCGGGGGTCATGTTTGCAGAAAGTGACCTTATGGGTATTCCGCACCGCGTGGTAATTGGTGACCGTGGCCTGGCTGAAGGCAAGGTAGAATACAAAGGCCGCACCGATGCTGAGGCACAAAACCTGCAAGTGGCTAATTGTTTGGCCTTTTTGCAGCGCAAGCTTGCTGAGTAATTAGCGGGATTAAATCCCTCTTTTTGCCCGTCCACCGCACGCCGCTTGTGATTACAATAGGCAACATGAAAAAAGTGTTTTTTTATGTGTTTGCCTTGTTGGTCACCGGCCTTTGTGTCTGGGCGGCGCCCTCTATGGCGGGCAATCAAAAAGAAGAGCCGCTGGCCAATAGCGTCAAAGCTGTGATGCAAAAATCCGTCAGTGACCTGGCGGCGCCGCGCCTGATTTTTGATTCCGAGCAAGCGGCACAAGTCTGGTTGCAAGAAATGTCAGCCCGCTTGGCCAAGCGCATCCCTGATGCGCATTATCGTGAAGACTTCCTTAAGTCCGTGCATTATGAAGCCACGCGCGCCGGGCTAGATCCGCAGTTGGTGCTAGGCCTGATTCATGTTGAAAGCGGTTTTAAAAAGTATGCAGTCTCTAGCGTGGGCGCAAGAGGCTATATGCAGGTGATGCCTTTCTGGGTGCAGTCTATTGGTACGCCTGAACACAATCTGTTTGATATGCGCCTGAATCTGCGTTATGGCTGCACGATATTGCGCCATTATCTGGATATTGAGCGCGGCGATTATTACCGGGCCTTGGGTAGATATAACGGCAGTCTGGGCAAGCCGGACTATCCGAATCTAGTGGTGGGGGCTTGGCGCAATCATTGGCATTACACGCCATCGCCGCAAGTGATCAAAGTGAATATGACCAGCAGCCAGTAAAAAGTGCTTTGCAGATAACGTGTGCCTGCCAGCAATCAAAAAACCGCGCTTGAATCAGCGCGGTTTTTTTATGGGTTACTTGACCACCTTGAATCCGTAATAGGTGCCAAACTCGCCTTCCGATTCGTGATAAACGAATAGCATGCCGTTGGTGTATCCCAGCCCATTAAAGTGATTTTGTGAGCGCAGTTTCATGGTAGCGGGTAGGGCGCTTTTACCCACATATTGCCCGTTCAAGTCAAAAATCAATACGGCTTTATGGTCTACGTCTAGCAAGGCCAGCTCATTACCCGCCACGCCGGTGAAGGCGACAAAATGGTCGCTGACATCATCGTGGGCTACTTTGGCTTTGGCAAAGTCCAGCTTGATCTCCTGCAGTTTTTCGCGCTGCTTGGTATCCACAACAAACACGAGATTGCCGTGCTCTTGCTTGGCGAAATAGTGTTTGCTCACTGGGTCATAACTTGGCATGGTAGCCGCATCGCCAAAGGCTGGGTTGAATTGTGAAATTTCGCCAGAAGTGCCCAGCAGCTCGCCAGTCTCGGCCACGTCCAGGCTGAAAATCCCGGTGTTAGGCAAAAAGCCTACCGCGCTAGAAATGTTGTAAGTAATGATCTCCAGCTTGCCGCTATTGGGGTTGAAATAGAGCGAGCGGTTATCAAACCCAGGTTTGGCTGACTGCACATACTTGCCGTCGCCGGTAAACGTATGCACTTCAGACTTGGAGATGGGTGCTTCAAACTCGCTGCCCATGGGCGCCAGGCCGCCATCGGCAATGTAGTAATGCTGGTTGGCGGGCAAGTAGGCCACGCCCATGGGGCGTGTGGTTGGTTTCTTGGCCAGCGGGATTTTGATGCCGATTTCTGCCTCAGGCAAAATCTCGGCCTGGGTGGTGAGCGTCAGGCATAGCAGTGCCAGGCCGCTCAAAGTTTTTGGGGTGAATTGCATATCTCCGTATCCTAGTTTTTATCAGTGTTTAATAGACGCTATTTTAGTCTGCAAGTTTAATACTGGGCGGATTACTTGCGCGTGATCAGCATGGCATCGCCATAACTAAAAAAGCGGTAAGACTGGGCAATGGCGTGCGCATACGCTTCACGCATCAAATCGTAACCGCCAAATGCCGAGACCAGCATCATCAAGGTGCTCTTAGGCAGGTGAAAGTTGGTGATCAAACGGTCTACCAGTTTAAACTCAAATCCTGGCGTAATAAAAATATCCGTGTCGCCATGGTGCGCAAACAACTTGCCGGCATGTGCTGCGCTTTCCAGCGTGCGCAATGAAGTGGTGCCCACGGCTGTGACCCGTTTGCCTTCAGCACGGGCTGCGAGGATGGTAGAGATGGTCTCTTCCGGCAAATGGTAAACCTCGCTATGCATATGGTGCTCGGCGATATTGTCTACCTTCACTGGCTGAAACGTCCCCGCGCCTACATGCAGCGTCACATAGCGTACATGGACGCCTTTATTCATTAGCGATTGCAACAGCACCTCGTCAAAATGCAACCCTGCCGTTGGCGCGGCCACTGCGCCCGCATGCTTGGCAAACACTGTCTGGTAGCGGCTATCGTCTGTCGCATCTGCCGCGTGCTCAATATACGGCGGCAAAGGTAATTGGCCATACTGTTCCAAAAAGTCATACCACGACTGTTCGCCTAGTAAGCGAATATGGAACATATCCTGCACCCTGCCGAGCACCTCTGCCTGCATCTCGCCAGCCAGGTGCAGCATACTCCCTGCCTTTGGGGAGCGGGATGATTTGATTTGTGCATAAGCCTCCTGCGGTGACAGCACGCGGTCTATCATCACCTCAATCTGTCCGCCAGTGGCTTTCTGACCAAACAATCTGGCCTTGATGACTTTGGTATCGTTCAGGACCAGCACATCGCCTGCGGCAAACTGCTCGCCAATCTGCCGGAACAAATTATCCTTGATGGAACCGTCTTGCGCATTGACCTCCAGCAAGCGGCTTTCTGAACGATTGGGTAACGGATATTGGGCAATCAGGTGGGGTGGAAGATAAAAATCGAAATCTAGAGTTCTCATAAATGAAAATTATGGTTATAATAGCGGTCTTTGATGTCCTACATTATATCCCATGCCGGGATGGCGGAACTGGTAGACGCACTGGACTCAAAATCCAGCGCCGCAAGGCGTGCCGGTTCGATTCCGGCTCCCGGCACCAAGCGCTCTTAAATAGAGCTCAAAAGACTCAAGAACGTATAAACTTTAAAGGCCTAGATGAAAATCTAAGCCTTTTTGCTTTACGAGAGACTATATCGCAGGATATGGACTTTAAACGAGCGGATTAATTTTTTACCTCAATCAAATCCCGATAGACATGCCAACTTGCGTGCCCAACCACGGGCATGGTCAGCATTAAACCTAAAAAGTTGGTCGCCAGGCCAAAGCCGATTAGCACGACAATACAAAAAGCCCAGAACAGCATGGGGATAGGGTTGCGGGCGCAGGTGCGCAGGCTAGTAATGGCGGCGGTCCAGGCGCTGGTGTTTCTATCTAGCATGAGGGGCATGGCAATGACGCTGATGCTGAAAATGGCAGCGGCAAACAAGGCGCCAGTGCCAAAGTAAACTAACAGGAAAACCGGTTGTTTGAATGTGAATACATTGATGACGACATCGGTAAAGGTGGGCAGCGCACCGTGAAAGTAATGCGAGAAAATGGTCATGGAGAGCCGCACCCAGCTTAAAAACAAACACACCAGCAGCACGGTAAACAGAGTGATGTTGATGAGGTTGGGTAGCCAGGCCATGAGCGTGGGGGCGAGGGCGGGTGGCTCACCAGCTTCCATGCGTCTGCTCAGATCGTATAGCCCCATGGCCAGGAATGGCCCTAGCAGGAAAAACCCGGTAGTGAGCCCGGCGAGCAGCCAGTAATTTTCAGCGAAGATGGTGTGTAACAGGATGCCTGTTGCCGCAAAAAAAATGCCATAAAACAGGCTGGCACGGCCACCGAGATGAATGTCAGTGACGCCGGAGTGTAGCCAGTCTGGAATGATGTGGATGGGGACTTTTCGAATTAAAAATTCATCGTCAGCGTGTATTTTGTTGGCTGAAATATGCTGTATGCCCATGTGTTTGGCCCCCGTCAAAAATGATGGCTATCATTCATTGCTGCTGGCAGTGGGGCCGGTCTTAAAACTAAAAATACACTTTCGTGGACGGCGGTCCCGCTACTGGCATTTCTAATCAATCAACACAAAAAACTGCTTTGAATGCGCCAAGTTTTGAGGCTTTGCGCACGTCACCCGGAGCGCATTTCTGTTCCGAGAGTTGTTTAGCTTAATCATGAATGGTGGCTTAAGCAACAACAAAAATGTGACAACACCCACCGGAATATTTTCTTGATTGTGCTTTTAAGTGACATTTTGCGCTGCGGGTGAGCACAACTATCTTGATGGCCGAACCAAGGTTTTGAATTGCTTTGCCGCGTTTTTAAGGGGCTGTGAGGGGGATTGCAATTGTGAGATTGGTCGATGGGCAGTGTTTTTTTGTTAAGCGTGGCTATTCATAAATTTACATTGATGACATTGGCACCGGGCATTTTTTGTCTTGTCACTGCGATTATCTTGTGCTAATTTACAACATGTAACAAATTTGTAACTAAACGTAATTTGGTTGATACAAGCTGAATTCTGGGTTGGCAAACATGTTATCTATTTGCGAAACACAATGCGTTACCAGGCCAAATGCCTCGGCTTCATCGGAAAGTGTGTTGAAGTTGTTGCTGAGTTTGGGCGTGTTTTCGGGGCTGATTGCCATGGCTTTTTTGCATATCGGTGCCTGGATGGTGTTGCCATTTGCTGGCTTGGAATTGGTGTTGGTGGTTCTGGCGTTTGTGGTGGTGCTGCGTCATAGCGGTGACTACGAAAAAATCACTTTCGTTGAGGATCATATTGAAATCGAACAAAGTGTGTTGGGGAAAATAAAACACGTTCGGTTTCAGCGCTACTGGACCCGTATAACGCTCAGGGAAGGTGAGAACGGCAAGAAGTCACTGTGGATAGGGTCCCATAATCAAGAAGTTGAGTTTGGTCGAGATACCATGGATGATGCGCAACGCGAAGCCCTGGCCTCTCATCTCAAACGAACACTTCTAAAAACTAGATAACTGGATTTTGGAGCGATTAGATGCAAGGGATGAAGAAACTCGGGGTTGGTGCGGTTGCATGGTTTTTGTCTTTAAGTGCGCATGCTGACTACACCTGGAATTTTCCGGAGCCAGTCACGCCAATGGCTTTGGATACCCTCCACGTACATAATAAATTCATGCTGATTACTGCCGTGATTTTTGTGGTGGTGCTGGCAATCATGATTTACTCGATTGTGACCCACCGTCACAGCAAAGGCTACAAACCTGTCGCCGATAACCCTCCCTCTACTGCCGTAGAAATTTTCTGGACCTTGATCCCGTTTGCGATCCTGCTGTTGATTGACTTTGTCATCATGGGTATCCCGGCCTATCACAGCGTGGTGATGATGGAAGACACGCGAGACCAATCGACCATGGTGATCAAAATTACCGGGTCACAGTGGCGCTGGCAATATGAGTATCTTGATGGCGATGCCAAGGGCATCAAGTTCGTCAGCAACCTGGCGACGACTAACGGCCAAATGCATAACGAGGAAGATAAAGGCGAGCACTACCTGCTTGAAGTCGATAATCCGCTGGTGTTGCCTGTAGGCGAGAAGGTGCGCATTTTGATGACGGCCTCTGATGTATTGCATAACTGGTGGGTGCCACAGTTTGGCTCATCACGTGTGGCCGTGCCTGGGTTTATCCGTGAAACCTGGGTACAAGTCGAGAAGCCAGGCGTCTACCGCGGCCAATGCAAAGAACTCTGTGGCAAGGGGCATGGCTATATGCCGGTGGTTGTGAATGCGGTTTCCAAAGAAGAGTTTGCGCAGTGGGCAAACAAAAAACAGGATGAGCAAAAAGCCGCGAATGATGTGAAAGAAATGACCAAGGATGAGTTGGTGGCACAGGGTAAAGTGGTATACGAGAAAAACTGTGCCGTCTGCCATCAGGTGACCGGGGCTGGCTTGCCGCCTGCATTCCCGGCCTTGACCGGCAGCAAAATTGCGACGGGCGCTATTTTTGGCTCTGATGGCAAATATCAGAAAGATAGCCACCTTGACCGCGTGCTGAATGGCAAGGGTGTGATGCCCGCCTGGAAGGCAACTTTGAACGATACGGAAATTGCAGCGGTGATCACCTATGAGCGTAATGCCTTGGGTAACGCGGCGGCAGTGGATGCCGTGTTGCAGCCGGCGCAAGTTAAAGCAGCCCGTGAATAAATATTTAAGCGATTGATTTAGGAGAGCACTATGAGTACTACTTCAGTAGCACATCATGACGAGCATCAGGATCACCCAACCGGGATCATGCGTTGGCTGACGACGACAAACCACAAAGATATCGGGACCATGTACCTGACATTTTCACTGATTATGTTCCTGGTCGGTGGCAGCATGATTCTTGGTATCCGTGCCGAGTTGTTCAAGCCCGGACTGCAATTGATGAACCCCGAGTTCTTTAATCAGTTAATTGGCGTGCATGCGCTGATCATGATTTTTGCAGCGTTGATGCCTGCTGCAACTGGATTTGCCAACTGGATGTTGCCGTTGCAGATTGGTGCGCCAGACATGGCTTTGCCACGCTTGAATAACTGGGGCTTCTGGATTTTGCCCCCTTCCGCCATCTTGCTGACGTTGCCATTCACTCTGGCATTGTTTGGTGTGGGTGATGGCGCGCTGGCGACCGGTTGGACCTTTTACCCGCCGCTGTCTGTGCAAGGCGGCATTGGTGTGGACTTTGCCATTTTTGCGGTGCACTTGCTGGGTATTTCTTCTGTGTTGGGTTCAATCAACATTATTGTGACGATTTACAACATGCGTGCGCCTGGCATGACGTTGATGAAAATGCCGATGTTTGCCTGGGGTTGGCTGATCACCGCTTTCTTGCTGATTGCCACCATTCCTGTACTGGCCGGAGCAGTGACCATGTTGCTGACGGACCGTCACTTTGGTACACACTTCTTTGACGCGGCAGGTGGCGGTGACCCGATTATGTTCCAGCATTTGTTCTGGTTCTTTGGTCACCCAGAAGTCTACATTCTGCTATTGCCTGTCTGGGGCTTTATCCCCCAGATTCTGCAAACCTTCAGCCGCAAGCCTATGTATGGCTATAAAGCGCAAGTGTATTCATTGTGGGCGATTGGCGCTTTGGCGGTCGTTGTTTGGGCGCACCATTTCTTTACGGCAGGGATGCCGGTGCCTGCATTGCTGTACTTTATGTATAGCACCATGGCGATTTCCTTACCGTTGGCGGTACTGTTCTATTGCTGGATCCGCACCATGTGGAAAGGCTCCATGAGCTTTGAAACCCCAATGCTGTTCACGGTCGGCTGGATTATCCTGTTTGGCGTGGGTGGTCTGACTGGTCTGGTGCTCGCAGACGTGGCTGCCGATGCGCAATATCACAACAGTTACTTTGTGGTCGCACATTTCCATTACACCCTGTTTGCGGGTGGCATCATGGGGATTATGGCGGGCGTGTACTACTGGCTGCCAAAAATGACAGGCCACATGTATAACGAGAAACTGGGTAAATTACATTTCTGGTTAACAGCCATTTCATTCAATGTGACCTTTATCCCTCAGTTCTTTGTTGGCTTGGCCGGGATGCCGCGCCGTATTCCAGACTATGCCTTGCAGTTTGCCGAATTCAATATGATTTCGAGTATCGGTGCATTTGCCTTGGGTCTGTCACAGTTGCTGTTTGTCTACATCATTATCAGCTGTGTCAAAGGTGGCAAAAAGGCATCAGACCGAGTCTGGGAAGGGGCGCAAGGCCTGGAGTGGACGTTGCCATCTCCTCCGCCATATCACAGCTTTACTGAACAGCCGGTGGTTAAATAAATGCTAAAAAAGCCAGTCAATCCAGTTTTTTGGTTGATTGGCTTTGTTTTAAGGTTGACGTATTTTGAGTGATCCCAAGCAGTCTAATAACAGGAAAATTGCATGGCTGTTAGCCGCGGTGGCAATTATCTGGTACCTGATTTCAATGTTTACGATCTGGAAGTAAACCAGTCGCTGAAACAGTTATGGCATTAAAACAGGATCAGGAGCAAGCCAATCAAAAATTGGCTTTTAAGTTGGTATGGATCATCGTCGGTGCGCTGTTGTTTGCCTTTGCCTTGGTGCCATTGTACGACGTCATTTGTTCGGTGACCGGGCTCAATGGCAAAACCAAAAATACGGCGGAAACGGCCACAAATGCGGTGGTAGATTTAAAGCGGGAAGTGACCGTGCAGTTTGTGTCTTCGGTGATGCCAGGCTTGGGGTGGAATTTTTATCCCAAGCAAAGCAGTGTGGTGGTACATCCTGGTCAAGTCACTACGGTCATGTTTGAGGCAAAAAACATTACCAATGAGGAAGTAGTCGGGCAGGCCATTCCCAGTGTGACCCCAGGCAAAGCGTCGGCCCACTTGAAAAAAATAGAGTGTTTCTGCTTTGTCAGGCAGTCATTAAAACCGGGTGAAGTGAAGGCATTGCCACTGCGATTTTTCGTCAGTGCCGAACTGCCTAAAGATGTACAAGAAATGACCTTGTCGTATTCGTTTTTTCCGGCAAGTCAGCAATAAATAATATGAGTAACACGATTAAAGGATAGGGAGTTAATGCATGGCTAGTCATTCAGAAAATCACTATTTTGTCCCGCACGGCAGTATCTACCCGGCATTGATTTCAGTCGGGTTGCTGTCGATGGCGAGTGGCTTTGTCTTTAATGTTACCGGCTCGGACACGCGGCTGGATGGGTCTATGAAAAATCCGGCCTTGTCCTACCTCGCTACCCCGGGCAAGTACATGATGTACCTAGGCCTGGCGATTGTGCTGGCCATGATGTTCAAGTGGTTAAGTGCCGTGGTGACTGAAAGCGTGACCGGGCAGTATAAAAAATGGGAAGACAAATCTTTCCGTATTGGCATGATCGTCTTTATTTGCTCTGAGGTGGCTTTTTTTGCGGCGTTCTTCGGGGCATTGTTTTATATGCGCGTGTTGTCGGTGCCTGACCTTGCTTCTTACGCGCCAGACATTACGCCTTACAAGGACTTTTTAAGTACTTGGCCATCACAGGGGCCTGGCGGAACGGTTCTGGGGGAGACCTATCAACCAAACACCGCCTTTCACCCCATGACTTGGAGTGGCCTGCCACTGATCAATACCTTATTGTTGTTGAGTTCTGGTGCGACCATTACCTGGGCGCACTGGGGCTTGATCAAAAATAACCGCAAACAACTGATTGTGGGGTTGTTCCTGACGATTGCACTGGGGATAACGTTCTTGTGCTGCCAGGCTGCTGAGTACCACCACGCTTATACCGAAATGGGGCTGACCCTGAAGTCTGGCGCCTACGGTGCGACCTTCTTCATGTTAACCGGTTTCCACGGTTTTCACGTCACCATCGGCACCCTTATGCTGATTGTGATCTGGTTGCGCAGCATTCGCGGTCACTTTACACCCGAGCACCACTTCGGGTTTGAAGGCGTGGCTTGGTATTGGCACTTTGTGGATGTGGTTTGGCTCGGTTTGTATATCTTTGTTTACATGCTCTGACGGTTAAAAAGGGCGCAAACAGCGCCCTTTTTAGTCTAGGTGATTCCATCGTTCTGGATTAAAGCGTATGGCCAACGTAGCCAAAATGTGCGGCGATGACCAATGACAGAAACAGGAAGATAGACAGACCAATACGCAGGGTAAGTGCTTTAACTGTGCGGTCTGATCCGCGTTTGTCTTTGAGTAAAAAAAGCAGGGCAGAAAACAGGCTGCCAATAATGACGATCAGTATCAAAATGGTGGCAATTTTAATTAACATGATGTGATCTCTCGGTAACGTGATGACATTATGGGCTGTAAGCAAAAAAATGCAAATACCCATGGGAAATTATGTTTTTCGTCTGCGCTGGATGGTGGTGGCTGTGATGGTGGTGGCAATCTGGAGTTGTCTGCGCTTGGGACTGTGGCAGTGGCATAAGGCTGAGCAAAAACAGGCGATGATGCTCGCATTGAAACCGCATGGCGATGCCGTGGAGCTGCGCGCACAAGCGCTGGATATTCCCAGTCATGTTGAGGCCCTGCACTTGCAGACAGTGATGATCGGCGGCCGCTATCTACCACAATACAGTTTTTTTCTGGATAACCAGGTGGTTGAAGGGCAGGCCGGATTTGCTGTTATCACCCCGTTTTTGCTGCATGACCAGAAGCATCTTATTTGGGTGAACCGTGGTTGGGTGCCCGGTTTTGCAGATCATCAAAAAGTCCCCGAGATTCAAACCCCTGAAGCAGAGCAAGTCATACGGGGGGTGTTCTGGCAACAAAGCAAAACCGGATTCAGGTTGGATAAAGCGGGCTTAAACTGGCAGATCGTGCAACCTGTGATCGATTTCTCCTATCTGCGGCAGCAGGTGCCTTTTTCGTTTGCAAATGTCATCCTCAAGCTGGATCCAGCAATGCCTGCCGGATTCGTCAGAATATGGGAAGTGCCTAGCGGGCAAATTGAAAAGCATATGAGCTATGCCTATCAGTGGTTTGGGTTTGCCTTGGCGAGTTTTATGATTGGTCTTTATCAAATGATAGAAAAGCGGTCTTGATCATGCAGGAACAGTTGACAGAGGTGGTTTTGGACCCGATCCAGCAGCGCAAAGGCCGCAGGGTATTTTTTCTGCTAGCGGTATTTTTTACAGTGCCGCTGCTCGTCGTGGTCGCGATGTTCAAGTTTGACTGGCGACCCAGCGGTAAAAGTCATGGTCAACTCATTCATCCGCCGGTCTCGATTGCGCATGCGACGCACTGGGTCAGCGACAGGCAGCAAGCGCTGCCCACTTTCTGGCAAGACAAATGGAACATGGTGTTTATCGCACGGGAGTGCGACAGTGCTTGTATGCAGCGGCTGTACGACCTCAGGCAGATTTATGTCTCCTTGTATAAGGACATGATCCGCGTGCAACGGGTGCTCATCACGCAACAGGCCGATACCACAGCGATCCGTGCTCGTTATCCTGATTTGCTGATTATTAATGGGGAAACGCAGCAAATTGCAGAGTTGGGCGGGCTGTTAAGTGGTGGTGGACAGAATACGCTGGAGGCGCACCGCGTGTATTTTATTGATCCGCTCGGCAATATCATGATGCAGTACGGGCCAGAGATGGAAGCCAAGTGGATACGCAAGGATTTGGTCAAATTGTTAAAAGCTTCGTGGGCTGGATAGTCGATGTTTAAACGTTTAAGTGTGCTGGCGGCGATGGTGGCCTTTTGTGTCGTGGTGCTAGGGGCCTATGTCAGACTCTCTGATGCTGGCTTGGGTTGCCCCGACTGGCCGGGTTGTTATGGAGCGTTGACCGTGCCGCAAAGTGAGGCAGCGATAGTGTCTGCGCAACAGGCCTATCCAGATAAACCACTACAGCATGCCAAAGCCTGGAAGGAAATGGCACATCGCTATCTGGCGGGTAGCCTGGGCTTGTTAGTGTTGCTGCTTGGCGTATTGGCTTATACTAAAAGAAAAACTCTGGAAACACCGTGGCAACTTTCTGTGGGTTTGATTGGTCTGATTGTGCTGCAAGCGATGCTAGGTATGTGGACGGTGACGTTGCTGTTGAAACCCATGATTGTGACTTTGCATTTGCTGGGCGGCATGACGACCTTGGCCGTATTAAGCTGGATCGCATGTCGGCATGTTGTCAGCCAGCGTATCGCGATAAAGCCGTGGCAATTGCACTGGTTGCAACTGGCTTTGCTGGTCTGGATACTGCAGGTGCTACTGGGAGGCTGGACCAGCAGTAATTATGCGGCCTTGGCCTGCACGGACTTTCCCACCTGTCATGGTGCCTGGTGGCCAGATATGGATGCGGGCGAGGGCTTTCATTTGACGCGGGCTTTGGGTGAAAGCCGGGATGGTGGACAGCTGCACCTTAATGCATTAACGGCCATCCAATGGGTGCATCGGTTAGGGGCACTGCTGGTGTTTGTATGGCTCATGGTCAGCGTCAAGCTGGTGTGGCAATCAGCCATGCCGCGTTGGTTAACTGGCTGCTTGCTCGTGCTCGTTTTGGGTCAGATTGCACTAGGGATTGCCAACCTGATTTTGCAGTTACCGTTAGTGCTGGCAGTCATGCATAACGCCGGGGCTGCGCTGCTCGGAATATGCCTGGTTGCCATGAATGCCAGATTGAAGCATTGATTAGATTAAAACAAGGGGGAGTATGCAATGCAAACAGCATGGACACACATGGCCGCTGCAAAAATGGGCTTGCGGCACTTTTATGCCTTATGTAAACCGCGTGTCACCGCGCTGATCGTCTTTACTGCCATGATAGGCATGTTTATGGCCACACCGGGCATGGTACCCATCACTGTGCTGGTGGCAGCCACGGTGGGCATTGCTTTCGCGTCTGGGGCTGCCGCAGCTTTCAATTGCCTGATTGAATATAAGATTGATGCCATGATGGCGCGTACGCGCGCGCGACCATTGCCTACCGGCCAGTTATCACAAATGGAGACCTTGATGTTTGCCAGTGTACTGGGTGGGGTAGGGTTGAGCATCCTCTATTACTGGGTGAATCCGCTCACCATGTGGCTAACTTTAGCCACGTTTGTCGGCTATGCGGTGATTTACACAGTGTTTCTTAAACCTGCTACACCGATGAATATTGTGATTGGCGGCGCTTCTGGGGCCATGCCGCCCATTCTGGGCTGGGCAGCGGTCAACAATACCGTCTCGCCAGAGTCGCTGGTGATGTTTTTGATTATTTTTGCCTGGACGCCACCACACTTCTGGGCGCTGGCTTTGTATCGCCGCGAAGAATACGCCAAAGTCGGCATGCCTATGTTACCGGTCACTCATGGCGAGCGATTCACACTGTTGCATATTGTCTTGTATACCGTGATTCTGGTGGTGGTGTCGCTGATGCCCTATGGCCTCGGCATGAGTGGCTGGCTTTATCTGCTGTCCGCTGTGCTGCTGAATACAGTGTTTATGTATTATGTGGTCAGGCTCTACCGGCAGTATTCAGATGCGCTGGCCAAAACTACCTTCAAGTATTCCATTCTCTACCTGAGTCTGATTTTTGCCGCGCTGTTACTGGATCATTATCTCATTTAAAAACCAACAGCGTTTTAAAATCAAACCCACAGTGCCGATGCGGATAGATCCCGTATCGGCACTGTGGGTTTAGGACATTATTTAATCACGCCGCACGCGATTCTTGGTCCCGCATTGCCTGCAGGTTGAGTCACATAATCGTCGGCATCTCGATGAATAATCACCGCATGTCCAATGAGTCCATGTGCACCTTCAGCCAAACTGGCATCCTCCAGCGTGGCACGGTAAATGGCATTGCCCGTGTTGTCTGCTTTCAGGTTGGGAAGGTCGCCAAAATGATGGCTAGGCGTTGCTTGCGAGGCATGTGGATGCGCATCAGGATTGAAGTGCCCACCTGCGCTCGATGCATCCACCGCAGAACAATCGCCTTTTTCATGAATATGAAAGCCGTGTATGGAGTTGGGCGTCAAGCCCGCCACACGGGCAATCAACAGTACTTTCGTGCCCTGTTGAATCAGGTCTACATCGCCGGTGACCTGTGAGTCCGATTTGGCTTCTAGCGTGGCGTGCGCAGAAGTCTGCTGCATGAAAGGTATTTGACTGCAGGAGGCCAATAAAAAAGGCGAGAGGCTGAGCAGCAAGCGGGATAGGGTTTGCATGAAATACTCCTTGGTATGAATCATTGAGCGAGAGATTGCTGTCACCAGGCGAGGGCAGGTGTCGCAAAGTTGGGCATAAAGCCTTAAAGCAGGCACCAGGCTTTAAAAGTTTCCATGACGATCACTGGAACCATGCCACGATGCCTGGGAGATCCGACTACTTGGGTTGCAAGAAGCCCAGGCCATGCGACCAGGTAATCACATGCACGCCAGCCTCTTTCTGTTTGTCAGCAATTTGCAAATGCAGTTCATGCATTTTGGTCCAGTGGTGCTTGGGACGGTAATGGTGCTCGGCATGATAGCCATTGTTAAACCAGATCAGGTTGTAAAGCTTGCTGTAGCTGCTGACCCCCCAGGCAATCGGCAGGTCAGGATTGCCGCGCCAGTGCTCATACCAGCCGTTGAGCGAAGACAGGCAGTGGCCAAGGTAATAAAACGGCACCATAAACAGCATGAATTTCCAGTTCAGCACAAAACCGACCAGCACCAGCAGGATGGAGCAGAGGATTTCAAACACACCAAAGCGCGCCAGGCCAGGATTGCGTTTTTTAATTTCTCGGTAGATTTCCGCCGGGTCGTCCCTGAAATAACTTTTGAAGGTATACGCCCAGACATTCTCAGGTTCACCGTTGCTGCCGTAGCGGTAAATTGAGAGCCAGTCTATGGTGTTGCCATTGGCATCCGGCCGGTCGCTGTTACCAATATGATGGCGTTTATGCACGGCATCATAAAAGGTTTGCGAGAAGACCATGGTCACAGACTCCAACAGACTGAATATCCGGTTCAGGAACTCAGACTTGAAGTAGGGGTTGTGGATAAAGTTATGCGAGATGCCATTGATGTTCCATGAAATGCTGACGGCGTAGACCAGCCCCAGTAGTACATTGGCGTACCAGGGCAGGCGGTCAAACCATAGAAACATGCCAATCAAATAGGCAAAATGCAGTATCCCGAACACAACGGGGATCACATCCCAGTAAGAGTAAGCAAATAGAAAGCCAGGCTTGTTTTTGGCGGCCATTTATTGTTCCTTCATCCATTCCATCATAAATCCAATCGGGTGTGGCCAAGGGATCACCTTGACCCCGGCTTGTTTTTGTTTCTCGGCAATTTGTGTGTGCAAGGTATGCATCTGTGTCCAGTGATGCTTGGGCCGGTAGTGATGTTCGGCGTGATAGCCATTGTTTAACCACAACCAGTTATAGAGTTTGTTATAGCAGCTGACACCCCAGGCAATTGGCAAGTCCGGGTTGGCGCCAGCGTGCTCATAGTAGCCATTCATGGCCGTCAGCGAATGGCCCAGGTAATAAAAGAACACGAAGAACAGCCCGAATTGCCAATCCCACAGCAAAAAGCCCACGATCATCAAGGTGACCACGACGACTTCAAACACCGCAAAATAAGCCAATGCCTGGCTATGTTTTTTAATCAAACCGTAGATGCGTTTGGGATCATCGCGGAAATAACTCAGCAGCGAGTATTTGAGCGGATGCTCGGCTTGACCATGCTCGCCATGCCGATAAATGGAGATCCAGTCTATGGTCTCGCCATCGGCACCTTTGCGGTCATTGTTGCCAATGTGATGTTGCCGGTGGACATAGTCATACATGGTTTGCGAGAAGCCCATGGTGACTGATTCCATCAGGCTGAACAGTCGGTTGAGCAGGGTAGATTTGAAGTAGGCGTTGTGAATAAAGTTATGGGAAACACTATTCACATTCCACGAGATGCTAAAGGCATAGATCAGTCCCACCACACATTTTTGCCACAGCGCCAGACTATGAAAGCTGGAAATCATCCATGCAAAAAACAAAAAATGCAGGCAACCGGCAAGGACAGGGATGATATCCCAGGCACTATAAGCGAACAGGTAAGGAGATTTTTTGACGCGCACGGGCCAAACCTCAGCAATGATCCACGGATAAAATAATCTCGTATCATGCAGCGGATCACTTACTTAAGCCTTACAGCGGCAGAATTTTGCCAAACAGGGGCATGTGCCGACGTTTAGCGCATCGCAGAAGCAACAAAAAAGCCTGTGTAAAACACAGGCTTTTTTTGCAAGTGGCCGCTTAACTGGCGGACAGGCAGGATTTCATAAATGCTTTACGCTCATCGCCTTTGAGCGCTTTGGTTTTAGCGTCAGCGTTACAGGTTTTCATTTTTTCCTGTTGCGCGGTCAACCCTGAGCTGGCGCCCTCTGCGGACAGGCATTGTTTCATGAATGCTTTGCGTTCATCGCCGGCCAAGGCCTTGGCTTTTGCATCGGCGTTACAGGTTTTCATTTTTTCTTGTTGCGTGCCAGCCTGAACAGAAAAACAGACACAAGACAGCAACATAGCAATCACCAGTTTATTCATCGACGTCTCCAAACAAAATAAATTTTTCGAGTTTGAGGCTGCCAGCGGCGGGCCTGTGTGTTACATTTTGACATAGAGCGCATGGCTTGGGGAATAAAAAAAGCCCGGGAGATCCCGGGCTTTTATGCCTTACGCTGAGACGTCTATTTAATGAATGGGCATACGATAGAGCAAGCCGGCTTTCATGTCAGGGATCAGTAGTGATTTGCCATCCGCGGAGAGGCTGATATCGGCTGCTGACTGATAGCCCTGGATGATGCGTTGCGGCGTCGCTTTGGGGTCACTGAGTTGCCAGACGTTGCCGCCCGCCCAGTCACTCACATACAGCATGCCGTAGGCGTCGCGGATCAGGCCATCTGCGCCGCCAAAGCCCTGGTTCAGTAGCGTCACTGCCGGCTTGCTGCCACCCAGTTGAACACTGAACAATTTGCCTGTGCCAAAGTCTGCGACCAGCAAACGGTTAGGACCATCCATGAGCAAACCATTGGGGCGTTTGATCCCGGCATTGGCTTTGAGCACTTGCGTGACTTTACCCTCAGGCGTGAGCTTGAAAATCCCCGCGCCCTTGCCGTTGTCATCGCCACTGTCAGAGACGTAGACATTGCCTAGGCCATCAATCTCGATATCGTTCAGAAACACTGGTTTTTGTGGGAAGGCACTGGGTGCAGCGACTACGGTCTGCTTGCCGTTGCTGGTGTCAATCCGCACCACGCGATCATTATCCGCCACATACAGTTGGCCGTTAAACAGATCCAGCCCTTTGGGGTCATTCAGGCCTTCTGCCAGTGTTGTACGGGTGCCGTCGGCCGCAATGCGCGTGATTTTGCCATCGCCCGCTTTACCAAATTCACCGATTTCAGACACATACAGGGTGCCGTCCGGGCTGGCAAAAACGGATTCAGGCATGGCGAATCCGCTCAGTGTGTTGGCGGTGTTGGCGTTCACGCCTGACGCACCTGCTTTGCCGGTGTAGCTCACACGGTAAAGCACGCCATTGTAATCGTCCGAGACCAGCAACGAACCATCCGCAAGCTGTAACACATCCGTCGGGCGGCCCCAGACTTCGCCATCCGCGGTGAGCCAGCCATCAATAAATGGCTTGGTTTCCTTGACCTGGTGCTGAGCATCAAAAGTCACGCGCACCAACTGGTAGCCCACCGGCACCTTGCGGTTCCACGAGCCATGCTGGGCAATTATCGCATTGCCCTGATACTCGGCAGGGAATTGCTTGCCCGTGTAAAACTTGAAGCCCAGATTGGCGCTGTGCGCCTGGAATTCTGCGACAGGCTTGGTCACCTCGGCAGGCGGCGTTTTGTTTTTCCAGTTGGGATCGCGTGTATCGCCGCCTGCAAAATAGGGAAAACCAAAGTGCAGCCCGGCTTTAGGCGCTGCGTTGAGTTCGTCATGCGGGATGTCTGGTCCAAGCAGATCGACGCCATTGTCAGTGAAAAACAGGGTTTGGGTGCCTGGCTGAAAATCCATGCCGACCGAGTTACGCACGCCTTTGGCAAACGTTTCTACCTGGCTGCCATCGGCATTCATGCGGATAATTGAGGCTTCGTGACCTGTCGGGTCGCAGATATTGCATGGCGCGCCAATCGTTACGTACAGCTTGTTGTTCGGCCCCACCGCCAGATAGCGCCAACCATGATGCGCCTTGTCCGGCAGTTGCTCATACACGACTTCGCGCATGGCCTTAAACGGCAGCGTGAGGTCAAAGTCTGGGGCGGCATAGCGTGTGATCCGATGCTGCTCGGCGACATATAAATGGCCATCCACCATGGCGACGCCATTGCCAACCTTGAGATCGTCCAGAATGCTGACCACCTGGTCAGCCTTGTGATCCTTGTTTTTATCGACGACGGCATACACATGACTGCCACGCGTACCGACATACACATTGCCATTGGTGCCCAGCGCCATCTGGCGGGCCCCCGGCACCTCGGCATACACATCAATCTGAAAGCCATCCGGCAGATGCAGTTTGTTTAAATTGGCACGTACATCATTGATATCTGCCCAGGATGCATTCGCCACTGTCGCGAGCACGGCGCCTAGCAGGCAGGTGATTAATCTTTTTTTCATCACGGATATCCTCTTCTCTACAAATATTTAAACCAATATACCTAGCTCAGCCAGTGTAAGCACTTGCGCAAGCCCTGCAAAGTTTAAAAATATGAAATGATTGCCTATTCCTATTTTGGATATGCTGCTTATTGCTATTTGGTAGTAATATCAATGCCTGATTATTCAATGAACCGGGGATATTATGAATAATGAATGCTGGCATGCGCACGACAAGGAACGGACTATTTCTCTGCTCTCGGCACTGACGCCCAAAGAGGGATTTACCCTGACCGCACTTGATGGCGTCAAACTCATGCGCTGGAACCGGTCGATTGCACGCAGCCCAGTGTTTTACGAACCCAGTATTGTGTTTGTCTGCCAGGGCAGAAAAGTGGGTTACCTCGGCGGTGAGGTCTACCAGTATAACCCGCAGCAGTTTCTGATTCTGTCAGTGCCGTTGCCGTTTGAAAGCGAAACCATCGCCTCCCCAGACGAGCCACTACTGGCCATTTCTATCCGTATCAACTTATCGGTGATCTCAGAGTTATTAATGAGTCTGGAGCACACAACGCCGATGCAGGTGAATGGCAAAAGCGGCATTATTTCTACCGCGCTGGACAAACAACTCTCCAATGCAGTGGTGCGATTGCTGGAGTGCCTGCAATCCAAGACGGAGGCTGCCGTGCTTGGCCAGGCGATTATCCGCGAGATTCATTACCGGCTGCTCACCTCGGCGCAATCTTCTGCCATCCTGGCCGCGCATAGCACGCACAGCAATTTGGGCCGCATCAGCAAAGCCTTGCGCCTGATTCATGCCGAATATGCCAACGCCCTCAATGTGGACACTCTGGCGGCGGTCTCTGCCATGAGTGTGCCGTCGTTTCATGCCGCCTTTCGCGATGTCACGGCCACTTCGCCTATCCAGTATTTGAAAAAAACGCGGCTGCACAAAGCCAGGTTGTTGATGGTGCAAGACGGTATGAATGCCACGCTGGCGGCGACCAAGGTGGGGTATGAGAGTGCTTCGCAGTTTAGCCGTGAATTCAAGCGCATGTTTGGCCGCAGCCCGATGGAAGAGGTGAGTGCAGTCCGTAGTGCCTTGATCACTTCACCAGGGGAATTTATTGGCAATCAACGGGACTATGCTTATGTGACCGTTCAGCAATAGCGTCTATGCGGCCTGTCAAAACATCCAAGAGGAATAGGCAACGATTTGAGAAGAGCAGGCAAGCCGGATGGCGTACGCTTGTTTAGACTGTTGATCAGACTGCGGACGACTTTGGCCGCGGAACATTTGGTTGAACAAAAAGACATGGAGATGCGATGAAAACTGCAGCCTACGGCGTACAAAATGCAACCTCGCCCGTTGCCCCTATGAGTATAGACCGCCGGGAACCCGGTCCGAATGATGTGCTCATCGACATCGAGTACTGCGGGATTTGCCATTCGGATATTCACCAGGCGCGCAATGAATGGGGTGGCGGTTCACTCTATCCCATGGTGCCAGGACATGAAATTGTCGGCCGCGTGCGGCAGGTCGGCCCGCAAGTGAGCAAGTTCAAGCCTGGGCAATTGGTGGGGGTCGGTTGCATGGTGGATTCGTGCCGTCACTGTGAGGCCTGCGATGAAGGCGAAGAGCAATACTGTGACCACACGGTATTCACCTACAACGCCAAAGACCCCAAGCATGGCGGCCTGACCTTTGGTGGCTATGCCGAGCGGATTACCGTTGATGAACACTTTGTGGTCAGCGTGCCGGAAAACCTGGATACCAAAGCCGTGGCTCCCTTGCTCTGTGCCGGCATTACCTTGTATTCGCCATTGAAACACTGGCAGGTGCAGCCCGGCCAGAAAGTCGGCATTATCGGCCTGGGCGGCTTGGGGCACATGGGCGTCAAGCTGGCGGCCGCGATGGGCGCGCATGTGGTGATGATCACCACTTCGGCCAGCAAGGCGGCTGATGCGACCAAGCTGGGGGCGCATGAGGTGCTGATCTCCACACAAGCCGAAGACCTGGCCAAGCATGCATCCAGTTTTGATTTGATTATTGACACGGTGCCGGTTGCCCATGACCTGAACCCTTATATTGGCCTGCTCAAGCGGGATAAAACTATTGTGCTGGTCGGTCCGCTGGACCCGGTTGACGTCCATGGCGCCAATCTGATCACGCAACGTCGTCATGTCGCCGGGTCACTGATAGGCGGCATTGCGGAAACCCAGGAAATGCTGGATTTCTGTGGCAAACATAATATCGTCAGTGATGTCGAGATGATCGATGCCAACTATATCAATGATGCTTACGAGCGCATGCTTAAGAGTGATGTGAAATATCGTTTTGTGATTGATATCAATTCCATGAAAGCTTAAGCGGTGATGACACGTAAGTGGTGAGTACTTGCCGTCTGGCGATAAAAAAGCCCTGTTGAAATGAACAGGGCTTTTTTATAGGTAATGCCAGGCCCGATCACCAAAGCTAAGGTCCGAAAACAGTTTAAACATATTCGTCTATCATTGAGCGTTTCTGCTTGGCAGGCGCCTGGTTGTTCTGGTTGAGAGTCGACGAGCCTTCTGTCTGTTTCTGCTTTTCTGCCGTTTCCTGTTTTTGCCGGATAAGTTGGTCCAGTTGTGCTTGTGTCGCCTCGATTTGCAATTGGATGAGCTTGGCTTTGGCCTGCCCTTCTTTCGATTGCGTATTAATTGCTTCCTTCAGGTCTTTTTGCAGGGAGGTCAGCTTTTTCTGCAGTGCTTCTATGGCCGACTGGCTGCTGCCGCTCGTGCTGGCTGTACTGGTCATTTGAGTGCTCACAGCGGACATCGAAATAGAAATGGACATGGCATGCTCATAAAAGTATTGGCTACAATTGAATTACGACACAAGTTAGCCAAACTTGAGAAAAGCGCTGAATGTTTGACCAGGCATGTCTTGGTTTTGAAACCATATTCGCTGAAAAATCTGGCTGGTATTTTGTTTTGTCAGTATTTTGCGTATAGCCTCCGATATTTAGACTGTGCTGGTGGGTAATGGGGTTATTGATGCGGCAGGATGATCTCAGTTGATTGACGACTGACCTAGTAGAAAAAGTCAGTGTGACCAAGCCGACGATGACGGGTTTTATGGAAATTATTCAAAGCAAAACACAAAAATGTTGACAATGAAAGTATTTAAGAATAGTTTGAATACAGTTTGTTAATTCTACACAAATCGCCAATGTTGCCGGTTTAGTGTATGGCTAGGAAAGCCCTGTTCAGTCAGTTTGTTGACTGAACAGGGCTTTTTTTTGCTCAAAATTTACATCGCTGTACTTATCAAGCTTAAGGGAACAGATGAATGCTCGTACTAAATAAAATCATTGCTAACTCGACTGATCAGGGAGTCGCTGAGCAGTTACACGATTTAAATCACCATGGCGTTGTTGAACACTTGGTACTGAATAAGGACGATGTTCTGAGGCACCGACTGCGGATGAAGACGGATAAAGGCACGGAGTGTGCGATTCAGCTTTCCAGAAATGAGATGCTGTCCAATGGGGCAGTCCTCCTACTTGAAGACAAAAAAGCCATCGTCGTTCAAATGGCTAAAGTTGAATATCTTTGCTTGCGGCCCACTAGCTTAGCTGCCGCGCTGGAGGTTGGGTATTTCTGCGGGAATATGCACTGGAAAGTGGATTTTGAGGGCGATATTTTGAGAATCATGTTGAATGGTCCGAAGGAACGATATATCGAGCGCATTTTCCATTTTATTTCGGATGTGAAAGTTGAGTTGATGCATGAGTAGTGATTCCCTATTCATCACTCTGCAGCATGCAGACAGCTTCTTTCCTTCAGGAGCAACCTCCTTTTCCTGGGGATTGGAGACGCTCTGCAATGAAAAAAAAATTCAATCTTCGTTTGATTTAAATACGTATATCGAGGGTCAGTTAAGAGGACGTTGGGTCACTTGTGAATTGCCAGGCCTCATCGCTGCATACCAGGCGAAAGGGGATTTAGCAGCGGTTGCGCGCGTGGATAAAGAGCTACATGTTTTATCGCTTACTAAAGAGTTTAGAACAGGTGCTGAACGCGCTGGTTCTGGCTTGTTAACCACGCATGCAAAATTAGGCACGCCGCATGCGGAAGAATACAAGAAACTCGTCAAAAGCCTAAAAGCGCCTGGGCAACTCTCGGCAGTTCAGGGGCTGCTGTGGTTTGGGGTCGGTTTAACCAAGCATCAGGCAGCCGTGTTGTCTGGATATAGTTTTTGTTCAGCCTTCGTCAGTGCAGCCATCAGGCTGGGTCTGATTGGCTATGTTGATAGCCAGATCATCATCAAGAACATGCATGAGATTTCTGCTCATTTGCTCTCGCAACCCTTGGTGCCGCTTGAAGAACTTCATTCGTATATACCCGAAACAGACATTGCTGTGATGCGGCATGAAACAGCAGATTCAAGATTGTTTTTTAATTGATGGCATACATTGAGGGAGAAATGCATGTTACTAACACCCGTAGAAATGGAGCGCTTTGCAATATTCAATGCAGCCCAGTTGGCGCGTAGAAGAATGGAGCGTGGCCTTAAGTTGAACCACCCTGAGGCGATTGCCATTATTGCTGACGAAATTATGGAAGGGGCAAGAGACGGACGTTCCGTGGCCGAGCTCATTAGTTATGGCTCACAGATTCTGACGACTGACGATGTCATGCCAGGCGTGGAAGCCATGGTCACGATGATTCAGGTGGAGCCTGTTTTCCCTGATGGGACAAAACTCGTTACCGTGCACGATCCAATCCGGCCAGGAAAACTCAAGCGAGCGCCAGAGGATGAAATTGTTCCTGGTGAAATCATTGCAGCCGATGGAGACATTGAAATTAACGCCGGTAGAAAACAGGTTTCATTGAAAGCTGTGAATACTGGAGATAGGCCTATCCAAATTGGCAGCCATTATCACTTTTTCGAGGCTAATCGAGCCCTGGATTTTGAGCGTAGATTATCTTTTGGAATGCATCTCGACATCCCAGCTGGTACCGCAGTGCGTTTTGAGCCCGGTGAAAGCAAAGTGGTGACCCTTGTCGCTTTTGGCGGTAAAGCAGAAGTATATGGTTTAAACAACTTGACCAATGGTTCTACAAAAAATGAAGAACTACTAGAGGTCGCTTTAGAGCGTGCACGTCAATCAAACTTTAAAGGTGCGTAAGAGATGGCAAAGATCACGCGTAAAGAATATGCAGCAATGTACGGCCCAACTGTTGGCGATGCTGTTCGACTTGGAGATACCTCACTGCTCGCTGAAATCGAAAAAGATTTTGGATTCCCAGGGGATGAGTGTTTGCATGGCGGCGGCAAAACGCTCCGTGATGGACTTGGAATGGCGCCGGGGTTTGATAGCGCATCCGGATCATTAGATATGTTGATCTCAAATGTGGTGATTATTGATCCAGTACTCGGCATCGTTAAAGGGGACATTGGGATTAAAGCCGGGAAAATAGTCAAGATTGGCAAGGCCGGTAACCCCGCCATTATGGATGGCGTAGATAATGACTTGGTGATTGGCGCAGCGACCACGGTGCGGGATGGTGAAGGGCTCATTGCCACGCCTGGAGGCATTGATGTTCACGTTCATTTTGACAGCGCACAACTTTGCGAGCACGCCCTTAGTTCTGGCCTGACAACCCTCATAGGTGGGTCACTAGGGCCGATTACAGTCGGTATTGACAGTGCCGGGGAGTGGAATGTTGGCAAAATGCATCAATCCAGTGAGCATTGGCCAATCAACTTTGGATTCTTGGGTAGAAGCTCCTCCAACCCTCAATCAATATACGATCAACTTTCAGGCGGTTGTTTTGGTCTGAAAATTCATGAAGACTGGGGCGCGATGCCCGCTGTCATCGACACTTGCCTCTCTGTTGCGGATGAACTTGACTTCCAAGTTTGCCTTCACTCAGACACTTTAAATGAAAGTGGTTTTCTTGAAGACTCATTGGCCGCGGTCAAGGGTAGAACAATACACATGTACCATACGGAAGGCGCTGGTGGTGGGCATGCACCTGACATCATCAAAGTCGTCGGGGAGCTGAACTGCTTACCTTCTTCTACTAACCCCACCAATCCTTACACCATCAATACCTTCGATGAGCACCTGGATATGATTATGGTTTGCCATCATCTGAACCCATCCATTCCAGAAGATGTGGCCTTTGCTGAGAGTCGCATTCGAGCTCAAACAATTGCGGCTGAGGATGTTTTACATGATATGGGCGCCATCTCTATGCTGGGTTCTGACAGTCAAGGCATGGGGCGTATCAACGAAGTGGTTTGTAGAACCTGGCAGTTGGCAAGCAAGATGAAAGACCAGCGCGGCCGTTTAGCCGAGGAAACCTCCCGAATTGGGGATAACGAGCGGATCAAAAGGTACATCGCTAAATATACGATTAACGCAGCACGCGCGTTTGGGATCGATGAACATGTTGGCTCATTAGAAAGTGGAAAAATTGCGGATATCGTTTTATGGCGCCCTGCATTTTTTGGCATCAAACCTGAGTTAGTCGTGAAAGGCGGTTTCATTGTCTGGTCTCCCATGGGGGATAGTGCTGCATCACTAATGACCTGTGAACCAGTCATTATGCGTCCACAATGGGGCGCTTTTGGTGGCGCGCCAAGTCAGTTGAGCTTTAACTTTGTGAATCCTTTGGCAATAGAGGCTGGTCTGTCCGACAAGTTAGGGCTCAAAAAAGGCCTGCTTCCATCGTATGGCACCAGAAAAATCAATAAGTCCGATATGCTTCACAACAAGACCCTGCCTAATATCAGTGTCAATTCTCAAACCTTTCAGGTCTCCATTGATGGCGTTCCGATCACTTGTGAGCCTTCAACGAAACTCCCATTGGCGCAAAGGTATATGTTCAGATGAATACAGACACTGTCAAACCACATCAGGGGGCCGCCAGGGTCGGCATTGGCGGTCCCGTTGGGTCGGGTAAAACGGCCTTACTTGAGCAACTTATTCCAAGATTTATTGCAAGAGGCACCCAACTCGCTGTCATCACCAATGATTTAGTAACTAAAGAGGACGCAATCAGGATTCAACGGAGCGGACTGATTTCACCTGACCGGGTGATGGCAGTCGAAACTGGCGCCTGTCCTCATACTGCTATCCGTGAAGATCCAACGATGAACATCCAGGCGGCTGATTTTCTGGATGAGAAATATGGAAATCTGGATCTCATCCTGATTGAAAGTGGCGGTGATAATTTGGCCTCTTCCTTTTCACTTGATCTCGTTGATTATTGGTTATTCGTCATTGATGTCGCAGGAGGTGATGATATTCCACGCAAACGCGGGCTAGGTGTCATGCAGTGCGATTTGTTGATCATCAATAAAACGGATTTAGCACCCTATGTGGGGGTGAATATCGAACGGATGTTGATGGAAGGGGAAGAGGTTCGAGGTGGCAAGCCAATACTGCTCACCAATTGCGCCAAAGGTCATGGCATTGATGAGGTGGTCGAGAAAATTGCCAGGGAGGTTCTTTTTGAGGGCTAACCATTTACAGGTTGTAGCGCCCATCGTCGAGACAATAGGGGCTGGGGATGCCCTGCCTTTGTCTTTAATGAAGCTTGGTTCAACAGGCGGTAATCAAGTCAGATTGGTATTTGTATCTCCTGGGCCTGGTAAGCGCACTTATATCGATGAGCAATTTGTCACTTATCCCTTTCATGTATGCCGAGCATATTACAAACCAAATGATCCGCCCAGTATGGCTACTTTATGCTTGCAATCGACTAGCGGCGGTATTTTTGAGAGTGATAGAACCAGTGTTTCGATCGTCCTTGCAGAGAATAGCCAGGCACGCGTTACCACTGCGGCCGCGACGGTTGTGCACAGGATGGAGAAAGACATCGCGCAACAGAAAGTCTTTATTGAAGCAGGGCCGGGCTCATTTTGTGAGTATGCGCCTGGGCCTCTGATTATGTTTCCAATGGCCAATTTAATATCGAGTCTAGAGTTGAAAGTTGCTCCATCAGCCACTGTGATATTTTGTGACTCTTTTATCGCGCACAACCCCAATCACAATGGCGAGACGTTTACGAGTTTACGGACAGACGTCTGTGTCCGTAATCTACAAGGGGAAGTGCTGGTAAGGGATCGCGCCTTTGTGACTGGGGAGACCTACGAAAGCAAGACCCTGGGCATTACCGGCAAATATAAGGCGCAGGCAACACTCATGGTGATCGCCCAGCAGGTGCCTGCAGACGCTCTGGTGACCCATCTGCGGGCAGGATTGGTTGCGATGGAGGCGTTATATGTGGGCGTGTCTACCTTGCCATCCAACGCCGGGGTATGGATACGGATGCTGGGGGAGGATGGTGCATCCCTCAAGCAAGGGCTGGATTTAGCATGGATATTGGTTCGAGAGTTCATGGTTGACGCTTTGCAATTAGCCGCGCTTGATTAAGGCAGATGCGTAGGAATGATCAATTTAAATGGAAATGAGGAAAATATGAGAAGTGATACTAAATATCTAGTGACGATGTTTTTGATGATGTGGGCCGGAAGCACCTACGCGCACCCTGGGCATTTCGACGATATGATGGGTTTTTTTGCAGGCTTCAGTCACCCTTTTAGCGGGGTTGACCATTTACTTTCTATGTTTGCAATAGGACTGCTCGCTGGTCAAAGAGGTGGCAAAGCAATCATGTTGGCGCCGGTGGTATGCCTTTCGGCAATGGCGTTAGCATGTACTGCAGCCATTTCTGGGCTGGTTATTTCTTTCAGTGAAATGGGTATCCTTTTAACCTTGGTCGTCAGTGGCGTGCTATTAGCATGCAGGGTCAAATTGTCTCTGCCATTGTTATTACCTTTAGTAGGGATGTTCTCTGTTTTTCATGGCTATGCGCATGGTCTTGAAATGCCGTTTAATGCAAAAGGTTTTGAATACGGGGTGGGTTTAGTGGCAGGTTCTTCATTACTTCTGTTGGCGGGTATGCTCACTTCACTCAAAGGGCGTGAGAAGATAGTGGCCTATCTTGGCGCTGCCACTGCAGTGGTTGGGTTGTCGCTTCTGGTTGTATAAATACAATAAAATGCTTGAAGGCCGATTGCCTTGGTACGTTGTAGGGGTTTAAATTAATGCAAGATCATTCAATCAAAGTGGGCGTTCTGTACTCCCAAACTGGCGTCGTCTCTGCCATTGGAAACTCGCAACTACAAGGTACTCTGCTTGCGATAGATGAGGTCAATGCCGCTGGCGGTATCAATGGCAGAATGATCGTTCCGATTTCATATGACACCCAGTCAAATCCTGATCTCGATGCTGCTTTTGCTGAAAAGTTAATCTTGGAAGATAAGGTAAAGGTGATTTTCGGAGGGTACACCTCCATCAGTCGTAGAGCTATTTTACCCGTGGTAGAAAAATGGAACAGGCTACTTTTTTATCCAACCATGTATGAGGGGTTTGAGTTCTCTAATAACGTCATTTATACCGGCGCAACGCCCAACCAGAATATCGTGCAATTAGTCGAGTATATGACATCCAATTATGGTACAAGGGTTTATCTGGTTGGCTCTGACTATATCTTCCCATATGAGTCGAATCGCATCATGAAAGAATTACTGACCCAGTATGAAGATGGTGAAGTCCTTGGTGAGGTGTATTTGAAGTTGAATGCCAGTGAAGACGAGTTTCTTCCCATTGTTGAAGATATCAAAGAAAAAAAACCTGACTTTATTTTTTCGACTGTGGTTGGAGAGACAACAGCATATTTGTATAAGCACTATGCTCAGGCCGGGCTTAATCCTCAGCAAATGCCGATAGCAAGTTTGTCCACCTCAGAGGCTGAAATTGCACAAATGGGTGCTGAGGCTGCGTCAGGCCACTTTACATCCTCACCCTATTTTCAATCTGTAGACTCTCAAGTCAATCGGGAGTGTCTTGCTAACTTTAGAAAAAAATTCGGGCATGGCGCAATCCCAAATATGAATTGGGAAGCAGCGTATTTCCAGGTTCATCTGTTCGCCAACGCGATGGCTCAATCCAACGATGATGATATTGAAGCACTCTTACCCTACCTGTTGGATTCAGAGTTTAATGCCCCGCAAGGCCTGATCAGTATTGATCCACTCAGTCATCATACAAATTTAAATCCTAGAATTGGACGAGCAAACGCTGATGGCCAATTTACGATTGTGCGTGAATCATCAAATCAAGTGTATGCGGATCCCTATTTAGTGACACATACATTTGAAGATGTCCGTCTGGTTTCAGGACGATTGGGGATGTAATTTGACCAATGGCCAGCCCACTCAGGCTTTGAGACTAACTTCAGAGTTATTAAGAGATCTGCGATCTTTGAATGTGGTGGTATTTCACCCTCAGGATAAAGATGGGGAAATGCTACTTCAACAATTAGAGCGGATTGGCTGTAGGACGTCGCAATTCTGGCCACCGCGACCAGAGTTATCTGAATTAACAGATTTAATTTTTCTATCCATCAATCCTGAGTTTAATGTGGCAGAGTATGCTTGGTTTAACTCAGAGAATTGCCCACCCATTATTGCGGTTGTGGCTTATGAAAACCCAACCATCGTAAACCTGGCATTAAAGATAGGCGTAAAAGGCGTTGTTGCTTGTCCTATTCGCGAATTTGGCTTGCTTACGTCCATGGTCATTACCAGACAATGCTTCAAAGATATTGCAGAGGGGCGTAAGCGTATTCAGCGACTTGAAAGGAAAGTTGCAGGCGTGGCAACAGTGTATGAGGCGAAGCGAATTCTAATGGCTTCGAAAAAAATCTCAGAAGAAGAGGCTTATGCAATACTTCGTGACCAAGCCAAGAGTAAGCGAGTTGAGATAGAAGTGATTGCGGAAACAATCATTTATGCTCAATCAATTATGAATATTTGATATTGATTGATTGAGCCTGCGTTGGGTCAATTAAATTTTTTGCGATGTTGCTGAGCCTACATCAAACAACAAGGGCTCTTAACAGCAGTACTTGCATTTTGTTTGATGCCATACTATACTGATCCGTACTATGTTGCTATTAAAAGAATTACCCACCTCCAAAAGCCTGGAAAAGTTTGTGACCCGCTATCCTGGCACAGACATTACAGCGATTTCTGACTTTGTCAGTATTTTGCGCGCCGCGTCGGATATTTCGACGGCGCTGGATGCGTTACTGGCCAGGCATGGCTTGCTGCAAGGCCGCTGGTGGGTGCTGGTGTTGCTCATGCGGCAGGATGACCTGACTTCTTCACCTTCAGACCTGGCCGACAAAGCCGGCGTGACCAAGGCCACCATGACTGGCTTCATTGACGGGCTGGAGCGTGAGGGCCTGGTGTCGCGCTTTATGGATACCAGTGACAGGCGCAAATTCCTCATCCGTTTGTCGGTGGCCGGGCAACAAAAACTCGATGAAGTCATGCCGGACTATGTGCAATGCGTCACCCAGTTTATGAACGTCCTGGCCAAGGCACAAAGAGACACCCTGATTGCGGATTTGGCGACATTGGCCAGCCGCGTCGATTTGATTAAATAAACGGCGGCATCATTTTTTTTATTATTTAGTTTGATGCCGTACTATTAATAGCCATACTTTATGTCTCTGCCTTTCACCTCAACACTGACTGTTTTGTCGCCGCGTCAGCCCTGGCAGGTTGCGCGCAGTGCGGTCTGGCTCTTGGCGCTGTTACTCAATGGATGTCTCAGCAGTAAAGGCATTGCGCCCGTGTCGCAGCCACTGCTACAGGATCAGTTAGCGCTGGGTAAAACCATTTCGGAGGCGCCTGTCATGACGTGGCCCACCGAGCACTGGTGGCAGGTCTATGGGGATGCACAGCTCAACCGTCTGATTGAGAAAAGTCTGCATGACCATCCTGACCTCAAAAAAGCGACGGCACGAATAGCCGTAACCACCGCCATGGCCGAGCAGGCCCATGCCGCCACCTTGCCCAACCTTGGCGGTAAAGTCAGCTCTTCACGCGAGCGGTTTACCGAGTTGAGCTTTATCCCCAAGCCGTGGGCAGGTCGCTTTAACTGGAACAACCAGGCGACCGTAGACATGTCCTACAACCTGGACCTGTGGAAACAGCAGAAATCGGCGTGGCTGGCGGCACTGGATGAAACGCGGGTGGCGGACGCCGAAATGCAGCAGGTCAAGATCGAGCTCACGGCAGCGATGGTCAAAAGTGAGATACAGCTCGCGGCCGAATATCAATGGCGCGACCTGGCACAAGACGAGCTGGACGATTTGCGTCACGAGATTGCCATTGCCCAAAAAGCCCTGGCGGCCGGACTCAATACCCAACTCGCCCTGAGTCGTCTGGAGGCGAGGCTACCAGCGGCGCAGAACAAACTGGTATTGATAGACTTGCACCTGACCTTGCTCAAAAACCAGATGGCGGCACTGAGCGGCGAGGGGCCTGGCGCTGGCGAAAGCATTACCCGGCCGGCCTTGCATTTGTCCGCCAGCGTTGGCCTGCCCGACCGCTTGCCCGCCAACCTGGTTGGCCGTCGCCCGGATATGGTGGCGGCCAGATGGCGGGTGGAGGCGGCACAGAAGCACATACAAAGTGCCAAAGCAGCGTTTTACCCGAATATCAATTTGCTGGGCTATGTCGGCTTTCAGGGACTGGCGTTTGCGAGTCTGTTTTCCAGTGCCGGTCTGGTGGGTAATCTGGGCCCAGCCATGACATTGCCGCTGTTTGATGGCGGCCGCCGCCGCGCCAATCTGTCCGCCGAAACGGCCTTATATGACATGGCAGTGGAGGACTACAACGCCACGCTGCTGAAGGCACTTGAGCGCATCTCCAGCCAGTTATCGGTCATGCAAACGGTAGAGGCTGAAATGACGAATACCCGGCAAGCCCTGGACAAGAGCGAGCAGGCCCATCGGCTGGCGCTGAAAAACTACCGCGCTGGACTCAGTAACCGGGTCGAGAGCCTGCAAACCAATCTGCTGGTCTTGCAGCAAAAAAACGTGCTGGTCGAACAGGAGGCCGCGCGCCTGGAGGCGTATGCGGCACTGATGCTGGCCTTGGGTGGCGGCGTGATGGAGGAGGCGCATGCAACGCAGGCACGCCCTTAGGCAAGGTTGGCACGCGCTGGCGGCTGGCATTGCAATACTTGGCCACGGGGGGCGGTGGCTGGCCATCTGTGCGCAACAGGCCGGACTAGACTGGTACCGGCAGGATTTCCCGCTCATCGGATATTTGTTCAAGTATTTGCTCGCCTCTTGGCTGGCCTTATGGCTGGCTTTGAAAATGGAAATGGACCAGCCGGCGACGGCGCTGTTGACGGTGGTGATCGTCATGCATTTTCGCTCGGGCATGGTAATCACCAAGAGTTACTACCGGTTGATCGGCACGGGCATTGGTATCCTGTTTTCATTGCTACTGGTAGCCAGTTTTGCGCAGGACCGGTTCCCGTTTTTTATCGCGGCTGCGCTTTGGATAGGCTTGTGCACGGCGGGATCGCTGGTTTACCGCAACTTTCAATCTTATGGCTTTGTGCTGGCCGGTTACACACTGTGTATTGTCGGCTTGCCAGCCACGTTGACGCCCTGGCACACCTTTCAAATTGCCTCAACGCGCATGTCAGAAATCGGGGTGGGCTTGCTTAGTGCCAGCCTGGTGAGCGAGCTGGTGCTGCCGCAGCGCCTGTGGGAAACCATTCAGGCCGTGGTGCGTGGCAAGTTCCGTGATTTCAGTCTGTTGCTTGGGCAGCGCGATGCTGTTGGCCTGAATCAGCCCGTGCTCAAGTTTATGCAAGACCTGTATCAACTGGAGTCTTTCCGGGCTTCGGCGCAATTTGAAACCGATGATGCGCGCGTGCATAGCACCACGATTAACCAGCTTAATCTGCAGTTTATGGCGGTTTCAACCACCTACATCGTCTTTGAGCGCCTGCAACAGCGGCTGCAGCGCAGTGGATGCAAGCATGAAGCCGAGGCTTTGCAGGAGTTGATGCAACCCCTGGCGACGGCGGTGTTGAGTAAAGGACAACCCGCCACAAGTGCGCCCGAGCTGACGCAATTGCAACAGGCGGTTGCCGCGTATCAGCAAGCGTTTACTACCGCGTTTCAGCGGAGGAGGCAGGCCTTGTCGGCCCTGCCTGAGGCGCAGTTGCTGACATTCGAGAGTGGGGCAGCGTTGTTGCAACGTTTGGCCGCCGAATTGGCGGCTTATCTGGACACCTATGTGTTGCTGGTGGCCAATCCGCGCAAGCGGCAAGTGGCCAGCCGCGAGTTTGCAGCCGCGCAGTTGCAAATGCATATTGACTGGTTGCCGGTGGCAATTGCCGCGACACGTGGCGCACTCACCTTGCTGGTGCTGGCCGTGCTCTGGATGACCATAGACTGGCCTTCTGGCATCCTGGCCATGACCCTGGGCGTGATTACCAGCACCTTGTTTGCGGGCAGCCCGACGCCGATGGCTACCTTGCGCCAGTTTACGCTTGGCGTGGTACTGGGCATTGTGCTGGTTTACCTGAGCAATGTGTTCTGGCTGACGGCGGCACACGACTACGTCATGTTGTGCATCGTGATTGCCCCGGCCATTTTGCTGACGGCCTGGCTTAGTGCCCGGCCTGCCACCGCACTTGTCGGGGCTGGGCTGGGCATTGCCTACTTTTTAATGGTTGGTTTTAACCAGGCGCTGGGTGACCTGCCAGTCAAATATTTCAATGATTCGATTGCGCTCATGATTGCGCTGGCGGTGGCCGCCATCCTGTTCAGCCTGACTGACTATGCCGCCAGCCCCTGGGCCAGGCGCCGCTTGCTGGCTCAATTGCGCGGGCTGGTGGTGGAGGCTTGCCTGAATACCACCATGACCGCGGCGGCGTTTGAAATGCGGGCACGCGACCTGATCCAGCGCTCGGGCGACCTGCATAGACCACAAGCGGCAGACAGCGTCCACGTCGCAGAGGCATTGTGTGCGGCGCTGGAGATGGGCCATGCCGTACTGGCCTTGCGCACGGCGGCGGTGGCGTTGCCTGCGCAGCCGCAGCGATTAGTGCAACATACGCTGTTGCTGGTCGCACACGACTACAAACAGCCCAGCCGCAAACATCAGCAACAGGTCTTGCAATGGCTGGATCACTTTTTGGTCTGGTTGCAAGGCGGTGAATATGCGCAGAGCTTGTCGCCGACGCAAGTGCAAAAGCTGGTAACGCAGTTACATTTTGTCCGGCTGGTGATCGACACCGAAATGCCTGCGCTCAGCCCTAGGTCCTTATGAAGGAGACGACACATGTGGCATGCATGGATTCCGCGTGAACTGACATTTCTGGATGCACATGTGCCGACGCTGTTCGTCGCCTTTTTGCTCGCCGCCGTGGTGGTCTGGCAGCTAGATCAATGGCTGGCGGCATGGGTGATTTACGAGCGGCTCTGGTACCCGGCGCTGTTTCGGGTGGCGCTGTTTTTTGGCTTGTTTTCGCTGTTTGGCTTGATGGTGTATTGAAAGGGAGACACATGCAAACGCAACGTATCTGGATGAAGGTCACCACAGGTGTACTGCGCGCAGGGATCACGCTAGGCATTGCCGTGGCAGCTGGCTGGTTGGCTTACACGTTGTGGGTGCGCTATACCGACTACCCATGGACACGGGATGGCCGCGTGCGCGCCGATGTGGTGAATATTGCCCCGGATGTGGCCGGGCTGGTGACGGCGGTGCCGGTGCACGATAACCAGTATGTGCATCAAGGCGATGTGCTATTCCGCATAGACCCCCTGCATTATGCGCATGCCCTGGCCGAAGCCAAGGCCGTGGCCCAGCAGCGCAAATCGCTATGGGAGATGAAGCAGCAACAAGCGCAACGCCGGGCCCATCTGGATGATGAAGTCATTTCTCGCGAGAACCGTGAAGATACCGATTTGGGGGCGTTGGCGGCCAAGGCGGACTATGAGGCCGCGCTCGCCCAGGTCGAGAAAATCAAGCTCGACCTGGAACGTACCGTGGTGCGCTCCCCCGTGGACGGCTGGGTCTCCAACCTGCTGGTACGGCCCGGCGATTTTGCCCAGGTCGGGGCGGCCAAGCTGGCAGTCATCGATCAGCACTCGTTCTGGGTCTATGGATATTTTGAGGAACACAAAGTGAGCATGATCAAGCCGGGTGACGCAGCCGACGTGCAGTTGCTGGGTAGCCACACCACGCTCAAGGGGCACGTGGAAAGCATTGCTCACGGCATTACCGACCGCGACAACCCAACCGACGTGCGCCTGCTGGCTAATGTCAACCCGACCTTTAACTGGGTGCGGCTGGCACAACGCATCCCGGTGCGTATCCGGCTGGACCAGATTCCGGCAGGCCTGACGCTGGTCGCAGGCATGACGTGTTCGGTGGTCATCAACCCCTAGTGCATTGCGCAACATGCAACAGAAGGGCGCGGCTCTGTTAAGATGAGAACTCATTGATGACAATCTAAGCGCATGCTTAAAGAAAAACCGCCTCAGGGACTGTGGTCCCTGCTCATTTCCATCCTCGCTTATCTGGCGCTGGCGCAAGCCGATAAAGTCATCACGCTCGGGCAGCCTGAGTCGCTCATCATTGCGGTCCTGTTTGTCTTGCTGATTATAAACCTGGCTTTTCAGTTATCGTTTCAGGTGGAATATGTCGCCGAACGGCTCAAAGAGCCTTATGGCACCATGATCCTTACCATCAGCGCTGTCATCATCGAAGTGGTGATTATTGTCATGATGCTCAGCCATACCTCCTCGACCACCTTGGCCAGAGATGCGATTTACTCCGCGGTGATGCTGGATATCAACGGCATTCTCGGCTTGTGTGCCATTGTCGGCGGCATCAAGTACGGCGAGGTCGAGTACAACGTCAACTCGGGCAATACCTATATCGTCATGATCATGACCGCGCTGGGCATCTCGATGGCCTTGCCCGCTTTTTTGCCGCCTGAGCACTGGCGCGTGTATTCCATGTTCACCATCGTGACCATGAGTGTGTTTTATGCGCTGTTTCTCAAGATGCAAACCGGGCGGCACCGCAATTACTTCAGCTACCGTGATCAGCACCAGGCCATGCTGGAACAGGGCCAGCCTGTGCCGGTGATCAGTACCAATGTCAAATTTTCCATTCTTTACATCCTGGCCGGCATCGTTACCATCGGCTTTCTGTCTGAAGAAATGAGCCTGCATATGGATGCGGGCCTGACTGGCAGCGGCGTACCGCCGATTGTGGCGGCGATTGTGGTTGCGATTATTGCGGCCAGCCCGGAAGTGCTCACCGCCTTAAAGGCCGCCGTTAATGACCGCATGCAAACTGTAGTCAATATTGCGCTCGGGGCCACCTTGTCTACCGTGATTTTGACGGTGCCGGTGATTGAAGCGATTGCGCTGATTGAAGACAGGCAGCTCATTGTCGGCTTGTCGCCCACGCAGATGGTGATGACGTTTTTGACTTTGATTGTGGCCACCATTAATCTGCATGATGGTGAAACCAATGCGATTGAAGGCATGACGCATTTTGTCTTGTTTATGGCGTTTGCCATGCTGGCATCCCTAGGCATGTGATGATTGACTTGTGATGATGGGCATGTGATGGTCTGTGTGTGATTTCCCGTTAAAAAAGAACTGTTATGAATGTCGTGCTTGAGCTGATTCAGCAATATGGCTTGCTGATTGTGTTTGCCAGTGTATTTCTGGAGCAGATGGGCTTGCCTTTACCGGCCTATCCCACCTTGCTGCTGGCCGGGGTCTTGATCGGCAATGGCCAGTACTCCTGGGCGGCCATGTTGCTGGTGGCGCTGGTGGCAGCCTTGCTGGCAGACTCCATCTGGTACCGCGCCGGGCGCAAATATGGCAAGCGCGTCATGGGCAAGTTATGCAAAATCTCCTTGTCGCCAGACACCTGTGTGCGACAAACCGAAGCGCTTTATCTGAAATTCGGCCCGCCCGCGTTGCTGGTCTGCAAATTTATCCCGGGCTTTGCCTCTATTTCGAGTGCGCTGGCCGGATCATCCGGCACGCCTTATTGGCTGTTTGCGCTCATGGATGGCCTGGGCGCGCTGCTATGGTCGGGCTCCGCATTGTGGTTGGGCAATCTGTTCAGTTCTGCCATTGACGAGCTGATGCTGACGCTGGTCGAAATGGGTAAATGGGGCACCGGGCTGGTTTTACTGCTGTTGACCGCGTTTATTGCGGTCAAATGGTGGGACCGGCAACGCTTTCTCAAAAGCCTGCGCATGGCGCGGATCAGTGTCCAAGAGTTGCATACACTGATCGCCAGTGATGCGGCGCCGGTGATTCTGGATACGCGTGCCCCGCACTTGATTGAAGACGGCTGGATTCCGGGGGCACAGTTTGTCACGCTGGAAGACGTGGACCAATTGACGCTGGATATTGATGAAGATGCGCCCGTTATTTTGTACTGCTCCTGCCCGAATGAGGTCACCGCGGCCAAAGTGGCAAAAAAACTGATTCGTCGTGGCTATCGCAACATCCGCCCGTTAAGCGGCGGCATTGATGCCTGGCGGGATGCCGGCTTTGCCATCACCGCAGCAAAGGACGCGCATGTTTAATGTGGTTGGCATTGCCCTCAAACGGCCTTACACCTTTGTGGTGATGGCGCTGCTGATTCTGATTTTTGGTACTTTGTCTGCCCTGCGCAGCCCGGTGGATATTTTTCCGGATATCCGTATCCCGGTGGTAGCGGTGGCCTGGCAATACAATGGCTTGCCGCCAGATGACATGGCGGGCCGCATCAGTACGCTATATCAGCGCAGCCTGACCACCACCGTCAACGATATCGAGCATATCGAGGCCAATTCATACAATGGGTTTGCCATCGTCAAAATCTTTTTCCATATGGGCGTCAATATCGCCACCGCCAATGCGCAGGTGGCGGCGATTTCGCAAACAGTGACGCGGCAGATGCCCGCCGGCACCACGCCGCCGTTGATTCTTAACTATAACGCCTCCACGGTGCCCATCTTGCAGATTGCCTTGTCTGGTAAAGGGCTGACCGAGCAGAACCTGGCTGACCTGGGCCTGAATGCCGTGCGTATCCGGTTGGTCACGGTGCCCGGTGCGGGCGTGCCATTTCCCTATGGCGGCAAAAGCCGGCAGATCCAGATTGACCTGAATCCGGCCGCGTTGCAGGCCCGTGGCTTGTCGGCACAGGATATTGCCAATGCGCTGGCTGCGCACAATATGATCGTACCGGTGGGGACGCAAAAAATTGGCAGCATTGAATACACGCTGAACCTGAATAATGCCGTCACTCAAATTGAAGAGCTGTCCAATATCCCGGTCAAGGTGGTTAATGGCGCCACCGTCTATATGCGAGATATCGGTCAGGTACGTGATGGCAACCCGCCACAAACCAATATCGTGCATGTGGATGGCAACCGTTCGGTGCTGATGACCATCCTCAAAAACGGCGCCATCTCGACGCTGGATATTGTCGATGGTATCAAGGCCAAACTGGAAGAAATCAAGCCGGCCCTGCCTGAGACGCTGGTGGCAACCCCGATCAACGATCAGTCGCTGTTTGTGCGCGCGGCGATTGAAGGCGTGGTTTTTGAAGGCGTGCTGGCGGCGGTGCTCACCAGCCTCATGATCCTGCTGTTTTTGGGCAGCTGGCGCTCGTCACTGATCATTGCCACCTCCATTCCCTTGTCTATTCTGGGGGCGGTGATGGGGCTGTCGGCGATAGGCGAGACGCTCAATATCATGACCCTGGGTGGCCTCGCCTTGGCAGTAGGTTTGCTGGTCGATGAGGCCACCGTGACTATTGAAAATATTAACTGGCACCTGGAGCAAGGCAAGCCGGTCGAGCAGTCCATTCTCGATGGTGCCGCACAGATTGTGACGCCTGCGTTTGTGTCGCTGCTGTGTATTTGTATCGTGTTTGTGCCCATGTTTTTTCTTGAGGGCGTGTCGCGCTTTTTATTCGTGCCCATGGCCGAAGCCGTCATGTTTGCCATGGTCAGCTCGTTTATTTTGTCACGGACCCTGGTCCCGACCATGGCCAATTACTTGCTCAAACCACATGTCGCAGGTGAACACCGCCCAGCCAGCCGCAATCCGCTGGTCAGGTTCCAGCAACACTTTGAAACCCGCTTCGAGCAGCTCCGGCAGGGCTATCATGGCTTGCTGAGCCTGGCGATTGCCCACCGCCGACTGTTTATGATCGGCTTTATGTTGCTGGTCATGCTGTCATTTTTATTGCTGCCCATGCTGGGACGTAACTTTTTTCCGGCGGTGGATAGTGGCCAAATCCTCATGCATGCCCGCGTACCGGTCGGCACCCGTATTGAAGACACCGCCAACCGTTTTGCCCGCATCCAGGCAGCCATCAAACAGGTGATCCCGCCGGAGGAAATCCTCACCATCGTCGACAACATCGGCATGCCGATCAGCAGTATCAACATGGCCTATAACAATACCGGCCTCACTGGTGCACATGATGGTGATATCCAGATTGCGCTCAAACCCGAGCATGCGCCGACGGCAGATTACATCCGTACCCTGCGCGAAGTGCTGCCCAGGCAGTTTCCGGATACGACCTTTTCATTCCCGCCAGCGGATATTGTCAGTCAGATCCTCAATTTTGGCTCACCGGCCCCGATTGACATCCAGATTCGCGGCGGCAAGCTGGCCGAAGATTTTGTCTATGCCAACCAGTTGCTGGCGCGCATCCGCGCAGTGCCGGGTGTGGTCGATGCGCGTATCCAGCAGTCGCGTCGGCGTCCCGGTTTTGAAATTACCGTCGATAAAACCCGTGCGCAGGAGTTGGGCATCAGTACGCGCGACGTGACCAATAGCCTGGTGGTGAACCTGGCGGGCAGTTCGCAAGTCTCCCCGACTTATTGGTTGAACCCAGCTAATGGCGTGACTTACCCGATTGTGCTGCAAACCCCGCAATACCAGCTCGATAGCCTCAACACGCTGGCCAACCTGCCGATAGGCGGTGCAGATGCGCCGCTGCAGACATTGGGTGGGTTGGCAACATTTAAACGCAGTGTCGGCAATGCCGTCATCAGCCAATATGATATCCAGCCCATGGTGCAGATTCATGCCAGCACGCAGGACCGCGACTTGGGGGCGGTGGCCGCCGATATCCGCAAGATTCTGGAGGACACGCAAGCGCAAGTACCTAAAGCCGCCAGCGTGGTGATGCTGGGCCAGGTGCAGACCATGCAAAGCGCATTTACCGGCCTGTTCTTTGGACTGCTGGGCGCCATTGTGCTGATTTACCTGCTGATTGTGGTCAACCTGCAATCCTGGAGTGACCCGTTTGTGATTATTTCAGCTTTACCAGCGGCGCTGGCCGGTATCGTCTGGATGCTGTTTGTGACCTTCACGCCTTTGTCGGTGCCCGCCCTGACCGGCGCCATCATGTGTATGGGGGTGGCGACGGCCAATAGTGTGCTGGTGATCAGCTTTGCCCGCGAACGGCTGGCTGTGTTGCAAGATGCGACTGCTGCGGCGCTGGAGGCGGGCTTCGTCCGCTTTAGGCCAGTACTCATGACCGCGCTGGCCATGGTCATCGGCATGACCCCCATGGCTTTGGGCCTGGGCGAGGGCGGCGAGCAGAATGCGCCGTTGGGCCGGGCTGTGATCGGTGGCCTGCTGTTTGCCACCGTCGCCACCCTGCTGTTTGTACCCGTTGTCTTTAGTGCGATTCATCAAAAACGACAGGCTTCCCCTGAGGCAAGTGTTTCAGGGCCAGTCAGTGATTCAGGAGACCCTATCCATGAGTAATCCACCCACGGCCAGCCGGGGCCTCAAGCTGGCGGGCCTGATCTTGGCCCTGATCGCCAGTGGCATTGTGATTGCGGGCATCAGCAGCCGTCACAGCCATGACGCCAGCGTCAAGGCCTGGACCGACCAGCAGTCGATTCCGACGGTCAGTATCCACACGCCTGCACAGTCTGACCAAGGGGGCAGCCTGATCTTGCCAGGGCGATTTGAGGCTTATGCGCGTGCACCGATCTATGCGCGCGTCAGTGGCTATCTCAAATCCTGGAAAGCCGATATCGGCACGCGGGTGAAAAGTGGGCAATTGCTGGCCGAGATCGAGACGCCGGATCTGGATCAGGAATTGTTGCAAGCCAAAGCCGATCTCGCCAGTGCGCAAGCCAATGTGGCACTGGCAGAAACCACGGCCAAGCGCTGGCAGGAGATGCTAAAAACGCAGTCGATTGCCCGTCAGGCGGTGGATGAAAAAGTGGGAGACTTGCAAAGCAAGCAGGCGATCGTGAAGGCGGCCGAAGCCAATGTCAACCGGTTGCTCGCCCTCAAAAGTTTTGCCCGCATCGTGGCGCCGTTTGACGGCTCAGTGACAGCGCGCAATACCGACACTGGCGCGCTGATTAATGCGGGCAGTAGCAGTGCGACGGTATTGCCGCTATTTGAAGTGTCCAACACACGCAAGTTGCGCCTCTATATCAATGTGCCACAAAATTATGTCGGTCAGATCCGGACCGGTGACAAAGCCAGGTTTACCGTACCGGAAGCCGCGGGTGAAGCGTTCGAGGCCACGATACAATCAACTTCAGGTGCCATCAATGCGTCCTCTGGTACAACGCTGGTACAGTTACTGGTGGATAATGCGGCGGGCCGTTTTTTGCCCGGGGGCTTTGCCAATGTCAATCTGCTATTCAATGATGCCGTCGCGCGCCTGAGCATTCCTGCCAGTGCACTGATTTTTGACCAGAATGGCCTCAAGGTGGCTACCGTTGGTAAAGATCGCAAGGTGACTTTAAAAACGATTACCATTGCGCGTGACCTGGGTAAGCAACTGGAAGTGCAGTCCGGCCTGACAAGCACGGATATGGTGGTAGAGAATCCGCCAGATGGTCTCAACGATGGGGATCAGGTCAATATTGCCATGAGGGCCGCAGCGGAAAAATGATGACCGCGTAAACCTGAAAATCCAGTTTATTCGTGCCTGGAAAGGCTAGCGAGTAAACACTAACCAGCCGCTTAATGCCGCAGCAGAGACCGCCAGGAACAAGTTGACCGCCGGTGGCAGCCAGTAAACGTGGCCACGTGGTCTTTCCTGTGTGCTGAGTGATTGGTAAAACAGCAGAAATTGGATGGCAGACAAGATTGCCGTACAGGCCCCCAGCAGAATAAATCCAACCCCGAGATAGAGCGATAACATGCTTTGGGAGGGCGACACTGGCTGACCCTGTGCCATGAGCTGCATAAACAAGCCAAAACGCTCAATCACAAAGCCCAGCCCCATCAGGGCAATGGCTGAACGTTGCCAGGCCAGCAATGTCCGTTCTGCCGCAAAATAAACCCGTGGGTCATCGAGGTAAGACATGTGCTGGATTCTCCTGTTTCATGATGTCATCATTCAACGTGGCTTAGGTCTGTCGCTGGGCCATGATCACGCCTGGCACTTGCTTGAGCCTTGCCAGCAAGTGCTCTAGCTGGTCGAGGTCAACCAGTTCCACCGTAAAGTGCATGAGCGCCACATGGTTGCGGCTGAGCGTGTTCGCTTTTGTGGTATTGATTTTTTCACGCGCAAACAGCTCGCTGATGTCACGCAACAATCCCTGACGGTCATTCGCTTCCAGCACAATATCCACTTCGTATACGCCAGATTGTTTATTGCCCCATTGCGCATTGAGCAGACGGTTGTGGCGTGTCTGGTCGAGCCGCGTAATAAACGAGCACGCCTGGCGGTGGATGGTCACACTGTGGTTGCGCGTCAGATACGCGACTATCGGTTCTGGCGACACCGGCTTGCAGCATTTGGCCATGGTGGTTTGTACATTGCCTATGCCTTCAATCATAATGCCCGCATGGTTCACCTGAGAGGCGCTGGGGCGCTTGATGATGGCTGGCGCATTGCCTTGCGCCACCGGTGTCAATTCCCCCTGAATGGTGATGGCAATCTGGTGTTCGCTGATGTCGCCGCGGCCAATCGCTGCCAGGCAATCTTCCAGTTTCTGGAACTGCAGCTGTTGTGCGACTTTTTCAAGCGGCAGGCTACTGGCACCGGCACGGTGTAACTCTTTGTCCAATTTAGCCCGGCCCTGGGCGACGTTTTCTTCAAAATGCTGGTATTTAAACCAGTGGCGAACCTTAGCGCGCGCACTGGCACTTTGCAAAAAGCCGAGCGCAGGGTTCAGCCAGTCTCGGCTGGGGGCGCCATGTTTGGCGGTCAGGATTTCCACCCGCTGGCCGTTTTCCAGCTTGGTATGCAAGGGGACGATCTGGCCGTCGATTTTCGCGCCGCGGGTGCGATGACCCAGGTCTGTGTGTAAAGCGTAAGCAAAGTCTATGGGGGTGGCGCCTTTGGGCAAGTCCATGACTTTGCCTTGTGGTGTCAACACGTATACTTTGTCCTGGAATAACGCATTGTTGAATTGCTCCAGCAAATCACCGTGATCAGCGACCTCATCCTTCCAGGACAAGATCTGGCGCAACCAGGCAATTTTTTCGTCGAATTTCGCGTCGGATTTTCCACCTTCCTTATAGCGCCAATGTGCGGCAACGCCCAGCTCGGAATGCTGGTGCATTTCAAACGTGCGGATCTGCACCTCCACTGCAAGGCCACGAGGGCCGCTGACAGCCGTGTGCAGGGACCGGTAGTTGTTGCTTTTGGGGCGGGCAATATAGTCATCAAACTCACCGGGAATCGGTTGCCACAAGTGATGCACCAGGCCAAGTGCGGTATAGCAGTCCTTCACATCTTGCACCATGATGCGTACCGCACGCACATCATACAGCTGGTTAAATTGCAGATGCTTGCTACGCATTTTTTTCACGATGCTGTAGATGTGTTTTGGCCGCCCGCTCACTTCCCCCTGGATGCCCGCTTGGGTCAGTTCATGCTGCAGCTGCCGCACGACCTCTGCAATATACTGTTCACGATCCACACGCCGTTCGTCCAGCATTTTCGCGACTTCTTTATACAGCTGCGGTTCGAGGTAGCGTAAGGATAAGTCTTCGAGTTCCCATTTGAGTTGCCACACGCCCAGGCGGTTGGCCAGCGAGGCAAAGATACTCTGGTTCTCGCGGGCAATCTGCACTTGTTGCTCAGGGCTGGCGCCAGACAAATGCCGTAATAACTGGGTACGCTCTGCCAGCTTGATCAACACGACCCGGATATCTTGCACCATGGCCAATAGCATTTTGCGCAGCGCTTCCAATTGTTGCGCGCGGTCATTCTGTTTGTGGTCCGCTTTGGCGTCCGCATGGTGCAAGCCATCCATTTCACTCAAGGCATGGATCTGTGACATGCGCGAAATACCCTCTATCAGACTGACAACGCACGGATTGAAGCGGGTAGATAAGTGGACGGACCAGTCATCAAGAAAGTCTGGCGCGGCATACAGAATGCAGGCAGTCAGGCTGTCTGCATCCATGTGGATATCCGAGAGGGTAGAGGCCGTTTCTAAGGCATGTTGCAATAGGGGACAACGGTTGATGGCATGGTGTTGCGCATACAGAGACGCTGCCAGCTCAGCCGCCTGCCGTATTTGTGTCAATTCATCAGCCGTAAACCGTTGCGCTAAGGAATCCATCCACAAACTGAGTGCCTGTGGATCAAGTACAGTGGGCGTGTGAGTAGAGCGGTGACCAGAAACCATGCCCTATTATCGCCGCTATCCCCAGGCAGCGTAAAGATAAAACACGTCCTGACGCATGGATCAGGACGTGTACCCGCAGCGGAAGGTGGTGTCCGCTGCCAGGGTTGAATGGATATTAAGCGATCATACTGATGCCAAGCACCGTTGCCAGCGCAATGCCGATGGCCAGCAGCAGGAAAATAAAGAAAAATACCTTGGAGATGGTGGCCGCGCCCGACTCAACGCCTCTAAACCCCAAGAGCCCGGCGATAAATGAAATGACCAGAAACAAGAGTGCGTAATAAAGCATGTTCGACCTTTCCCAATTGGTTAAATACATGCTCATGATAAAAAAAGCCTGGCATGCGCACTATCAGCCTCTGTCGTGACTGCCAGTCAGAAAAGGCTGACGCAGCGCGCAGTCGGATCATGCGTGATTGACAAGTATAAAAGTGCTTGGCGAGCGTCAAAATGCGCGTATATTATTTCAAATCAAAAATAGGCAAGTCCGCCAGTGTGAATGGCGGAGTGCAAATGAGTTAACCTGCAGGAGGGCGCAGTCATGGGCGGGATCAAACAGTGTCGAGCAGCCTGGCTGGTCACAGGAAGTTGCCTGTTTAGTCTTTGGTGGCCGGTCTCTTTTGCACTGGCTTCCAGCGATAGTGCCAAAGTGATCAGTGCCATGACGGTGACTGAGGATAAGCACGGTAGCAAATCCACAAGCAAGCCTGCCGTCATTGCGCTGGTGAATCTGGATGAAGTGTCGCCTGACTGCCAGCAGCAAGTCACCATGGCCAGAATCAAAACCGTGGCCTATAGTGAAAGTGGCATGACGCCTGAGAAAATCAAGTTTGACTGGCAAGGCAATGCGCTGGATGTGGCCACCAATGTCGGTGAAAACCCGGTATTGACGCTAGAAGAGATTCAGGCCGCCCACCAGTTTATCCGCGTCGGCAAGCAGTACCTGATTCATTTTCAGCTGTGTTCTGATGGTCAGCAACGCAGCCTGATTAATTTATATGCCACGCTGAATCCGCCGAGTCGGCCAGCACGTAAAATCAAATCGTAAGATCGTTCTCCCTATCAAGATGGAGCATGATGCCAGGGTGGGTTGGATGGCCAGCAACCGCTCGCTTTCAGCCCATACTGTTCCAAGCATAGTGCATCAGACCTAGCGAAGTACGTAATGCCTTAGCTCAGCTTGGTCGGGCCGCCAGCGTCTGGCCGTTGAAACCGCACCCTCATCAACGTGCCTATGCCCTCTGCGCCAGCGCTAACGGTGATGCTGGCACTATGCAGCGCCACAATCTCCTTGACGATGGACAAGCCCAAGCCACTGCCTTCCTGTGAATGGTTGAGCACGCGGTGAAAGCGTTCAAACACCATGGCATGCTCTTCTTCCGGGATGCCGATACCGTTGTCTTCCACCTGGATTTCCGTCCATTTTTCCTGGGCAATCACAGACAGCGTCACCTTGCCCCCTTCCGGTGTATAGCGCACCGCATTGTCCAGCAGGTTGACCAGCAGAATCTTCAGGCGTTGCTTGTCGGCATGGATGGTGAAGTCTGGCAAAGGCCCGGCACCACTGGATTCCAGTCCCAGATCTATATTTTTTTTCAGTGCAAAATGAATCACTTCCACGCAGGCATCTTGGGCCAGGGCCAGCAGATTGACAGGTTTGAGCGCAATCACGTTAGCGGCTTCAGGCTGGTTATTTGACAGCCGCAACAACTGGTTGACGATATGTGTGAGCTTGCTCACGCTTTCGCTGATCATGCCCAGCTGGTGTTGAGACTGGTCCTTGGCCTTCTCATGGCGCAATGCCAGCTCCAGTTGCGCCTGTATGCCCGCCAATGGGGTACGCAATTGATGGGCGGCATCGGCAATAAACTGGTTCTGCGCCAGGATGGCGTTATTGAGCCTGCCCATGAGCAGATTGATCGAGTTGATCAACACCATGGCCTCTTCGGGCACGTTGTTGAGCATGACCGGGTCCAGTTGCGTGCTGGAGCGTTTGGCGATCTCTTCGTTGAGCTCGTGCAGTGGCCGTAGACCCTTGGTCACCCCGGCTAACAGCATGACACTGCAGACCAGCAGCAGGAGCAACTGTGGCAGGACGATGGCGAATAGAATCCGGCTGCGCAAGTCATTACGTTTGTGCACGGTTTCGGCAATCAACACCGAGTACATGAGCGGCTGGTTCTGACGATCGACAATCGTGCTTTTCTGATTAAGCAATCGCACGACCTCGCCATGCGCTCTGGCATAGCGTAAATGACGATGATTCAAGCTGTCCTTGTGGTTAAAGGGCAGTGTCGGGTCGCCACTTAAATAATGGCCTTGCGCGTCGTAAATCGCAAAATAGGTTTTATCATCCTTGTCAGAAAACAGCACTGTTTGTGATTCGGTGCTCATTCTGAAATTTTCCGGGGTCTTGCCGGATTCGCTGATCATGGCGATCACGTCATTGGCAATATCCTCCAGCATCTCATCAAACGATTGCTCAATAAAGTGGCTTCCTACCTTGTACAAAATGGTGGTGTCCAGCGGCACCAGGATGAACATGGGGATGGTCACCCACAAGAATAACTGTTTGCGCAGGGTGCGGCCCTGGCTCAATTTGAACAGTCGATTCATGGGTTTTTTTGTTCCATGATATAGCCCAGACCGCGTACGTTGGAAATGCAGACTTCGCCGTCGCCCAGTTTTTTGCGCAAGCGGTGCACATAAACCTCAATCGCGTTCTGGCCGATATCCTGTTCCCAGTTGCACAGGCTTTCAATCAGCGCCTCTTTGGTCACCAACTTGCCGCATTTATTGGCCAGGGTTTCCAGTAAGGAAAACTCGCGTGGCGACACACTGAGTTTCTCGCCCTTGAGGTGAACGCTATGCTCCTTGGTGTCCAGTTCCAGTGGACCTATCGTAATCTTGGAGGAGTAGTGCGCATTCACGCGCCGGATCTGGGCACGGATCCTGGCAGCCAGCTCGGGCAGTCTGAATGGTTTGATCAGGTAATCATCCGCGCCCATGTCAAAGGCGTTGACGATATCATCCGGGTTGTCATTCGCGGTCAGCACGATGATAGGGACGGATTGTTTGCTGTTGCGCAAGCGCTGAATGACTTCAAAGCCGGTTAAAAACGGCAACCCCAAATCCAGTAACACCAGATCATAGGTTTGTGCTTGTGCCGCCAGTACACCGTCCTTGCCATTTCTGAACCAGTCAACCGCATAGGTTGCATTGACTAGCGATTGCACGACGGCATCACCGAGTACCACATCATCCTCAACCAACAAAATACGCATTCATCTGAGTCCTGCTTCAAGATTACTGCTAGCTTGCCTCATGCCTACTTACAGCTTGCTTACATCAATTTGGCCACTGAATGACTGTAAGTGTTTCGTAAGAATTTGACTGCATGATGACGCCGTAACCAAGATTGACCGGTAGGCGCAACAGGAGAGGCCTGCTGTTCGGACCAGATTGCTGTTGTCGAAAAATAAGGAGAGGGTGATGTTATTTATTGTGGATTTTGATGGCACCATTTCAAAGTCGGACACGATTGATGCCTTGCTGGAGAAGTTTGCCGATGACCGTTGGCAGCAGTATGAGCAGTCGTGGCTGGCGGGCGAGATCGATGCCGTCACCTGCATGAGCAACCAGTTGGCGCTGGTTGAAGCCGATCACATTGCCCTCGAAAGTTTTTTCCGCACCATAGAGCTAGACCGTAGCTTTTGCCAGTTTCATAGCTTTGCCCGCCAATTTGCGCGTGTGGTGATTGCCAGTGATGGCCTGGATCATGCGATCAAGGTTTCCATGCAACACTCCGCCTTTCCTGAGCTGCCGGTGTTTGCCAATCGCCTGAATTTTGAACCCAAAGGCATCCGCATGACTTTCCCTAACCGTCAGCCTGATTGTGCGGGCGGCAACGGCAATTGCAAATGTGCGATTGCCACGGCCCAGCGCGCCTATCCTGGCGAAAAAGTGGTGTTGATCGGCGATGGCAAGTCAGACGCCTGTCTGGCCAAACGCGCTGATGTGGTATTTGCCAAAGGCTCACTGGTCAAGCATTGCGAAAAAAACCAGATTCCTTTTATTCCGTTTTCAACCTTTGACGATGTGGTGGCCGTCTTGCAAGACTGGCCCGAATGTCAGATTTCAACCACCCTTACCCACCAAACAGCCTAGTGAGGCGATTTCATTATGGACCAAAAAATTATAGAAATTCTTGATAAGAACAATCAGTACTGTTCACATGGTGACACGGTGAACTATGCCGATCCTCCCAAAGTGTTTGAGGGCTGTGATGGCAGCTTTTTGTATGACGAAAAAGGGGTGAAATACCTCGATTGGCAAATGTGGTATTCCGCTGTCAATTTCGGCTACAAAAACGAGCGCATTGCCAATGTGCTGAAAAAGCAGATTGATACCTTGCCTCAACTGGCCAGCCAATACCTGCACAAGGAAAAAGTCGAGCTGGCAGAAATCATCTGCCGCTACATGGAAGAAAAATATGGGGTCAAAGGCCGCGTCCACTTCAACGTCGGCGGGGCACAGGCGGTTGAAGACTCCTTGAAAGTGGTGCGTAACCATACCGGTAAAACACATCAGTTTGCATTTATGGGCGGTTACCACGGCCGTACGCTGGGCGCCTCTGCGATTACTTCCAGCTACCGTTACCGCCGCCGGTTTGGCAACTTTTCTGACCGCGCGCACTTTGTGCCATATCCATACTGCTTCCGTTGTCCGTATGACATGAAAGTGGAAACTTGCGATACCTATTGCCACAAAGAGTTTGAAAAACTGTTTGAAACCGAATACCAGTCTTTCTGGGATGAAAAATCCAAACAGTGTGAATTTGGCGCGTTTTATATTGAGCCTATGCAGGGGACCGGCGGCTACATTATTCCGCCTGAGGGATATATGCAAAAGCTGCAAGCTTCACTGAAAAAACGCAATGTGTTGCTGGTGGCCGACGAAATTCAGATGGGCGTTTACCGGACGGGTAAATTGTGGTCCTGGGAAAACTTTGGCATCGTGCCGGATATTTTTGTGTTTGGTAAGGCGATCACCAACGGCCTGAATCCGCTGTCCGGCATCTGGGCGCGTGAAGAATTGATCTCGCCTGAAAAATTCCCACCAGGCTCAACCCACTCTACTTTTGCCTCGAATCCGCTCGGCACTGCCGTGGCGCTCGAAGTGTTGAAGATGACGCAAGAGTCTGATTTTGAGCCGCATGTGCGTCAACGTGGTGCGCATTTCCTCAAACGTTTGCATGAGCTGAAGTCGCGCTGGAAGTGCGTGGGCGATGTCAGCGGTCTGGGCCTGGCGCTCAGAATCGAGTTGTGCGAGAGCGACGGTTTCACCGCGAGTCGTGCCCTGGCTGACCGCATGTTTAACGAAGGCCTGAAAGGCGATTTGCTGATCGGTGACAAGCAGTATGGCTTGGTGCTGGATATCGGTGGCTACGAGAAAAACGTGATCACGCTGGCGCCTTCGCTGATGATTACCGAGGAAGAAATCGACCTGGGTATCCAGCTGTTTGAAATGCTGCTCAAGCGTTGCGGGGCAGAGTAACTTGCTTGAGATGGAAGTGGTCGCTTACGATTTTGATGGCAGCATTCAGGCGCAGCTGGCCATGCTGAACGCGCAAGGGGTGCAGCCGGTGCTGCATGCCATGCGCCAGCATGAAACGGCGACGCGCCTGTGGGCTTCCGCCAAGGCGTTTGCCGCCATGGCCAGCCAGTTGCGGCCGCGCACAAGCCTGCCGCAATTTTCGCTGATTGGTTCCGGCGACTACCACCATATCTCACTGGCCTTGATTGCGCGTTTTGAAACGCCGTTGACGGTGGTGCTGTTTGACAATCATCCTGACTGGATGCAGCCACCGCATCAGTATCACTGTGGTACCTGGGTCTATCAACTGGCCCGTTTGCCACAGGTCAAGCGCGTGATCATCGTCGGCCTCGAAAGTGGCGATATTGATCACGATCAGTTTAAAAAAGGCGATGTAGAAAGCTTTCTGCAGCAAAAAATCATTTTGTTGCCCTATCGCAAGGTGCAGGTGAATGCGCCGCAGCCCCTGTTTTTGCACAGCAAGCTGGCGCAAGACCTGGTGACGGGGATTCAAGAGGTGCTGTCGTACATAGACACTGAGCAGGTCTATATCAGCATTGATAAAGACTGCCTGCAAGCGGCAGACGCCAAGACCAACTGGGAGCAGGGGAGTCTGCCTCTGACCACCGTTACCACCGTGATTCAGGCGCTCAGCCAGCATAAACAGCTCATAGGTGCGGATACAGTGGGCGACTTTTCGCCGTTGCGGTTCCGCTCGCCACTCAAATGGATCGCCTCTTATTTAGACCGCAAAGTGCATCCGCGCGAGACTGTGCAGGCTGCCGCCCGGGTTAATGCTGCCGCCAACCTGCGCTTGTTGCATGCCCTGAAGGGGGGCGCATGATGATACATACCGGCGCATTATTTGTCGCAGCCGTCCTGCTGGATACGCTGGGCACCACCTTGTTTAAGCTGGGTGCCATGCAACCGGAAACCACGGTAGAAACTTCGCCGATGGCGCTGTTGCGGTCTTGCCTGACCCGCTGGCATGTGCCGGCCGGCTTGCTGGTCTACGTGGTGGAATACGTGATCTGGATTACCTATTTGTCCGCCTCTTCGCTGAGCCAGGCTTTTCCGATGTATAGCATCACCATTGTATTGATCATGCTGGTGTCACGACTGGCGCTAAATGAACAGATTGGCATGAAGCGCTGGCTGGGGGCCTTGCTCATTGTGGCCGGCGTTGGGTTGTTAGGGAGCAACACATGAACACATTGCAACAACTGATAGGCGAAAACGGCTTCTGGCTGCAACAGTCAGAACATGCCGTATTACTGGTCCACGGTTTGACCGGCACGCCTGCAGAAATGAAACATTACGGCAAGCAAATCGCCCGCAAAGGCCTGTCTGTCGTGTGCCCGGTGCTGGCCGGGCATTGTGCCTCGGTGCAGGAGTTGAGTCGCACCCGCTGGCAAGCGTGGTTTACCTCGATTGAAGCCGTCTTTCTCGAGATGCGCAAACATTATAAAAGCGTGTTTGTTTCAGGCCTGTCTATGGGCGCACTGATTGCCTTGCTGGTGGCTGCCAAACACGGCAAAGAAGTGGCTGGCGTGGTGCTGTTGTCGGCGACCTTTGTATATGACGGCTGGAATATCCCCCTGTTCAAGCAACGATTTTTGTTGCCCCTGGTGCTGTATTCGCCCTTGCGCTATGTCATGCAGTGGGAAGAAACCGCGCCTTATGGCATCAAGTGCGAGCGTACACGCGCCATGGTGGCTGCCGTGCTTGAAAACAAGGATGCCCGTACCTCGGAAAAAATCGGCTATTTCAAGACCCCGGCGACCGTCATCTACCAGAGTGTCAAATTGATCCGCGCAGCGCGCAAGCAGCTGCCACAAGTCACTTGCCCGGTATTGATTGTGCATTCGACCGAGGATGACATGGCCAGCCTTAAAAATGCCTATCTGGTAGAAAAAGAAATTGCCAGCAAGCATGTGGAAACCTTTTATATCGGCGATACCTACCACGTGGTGACACTGGACAAGCGCAAGGATGATATCGCCAGACGCAGTGCAGAGTTTTGTTTGTCCGTGATTAACGCCTGATCACTAGAAGTGAGATAAGTAAGGAGTGCTTATGCAGAATACACAGAATACATTTGAAGTCGTCAGCGGCCTGATCGCCAGCAAGCTGGAGATAGACCAGAAGACGATTACACCGCAGAGCAAGCTGGTCGACCTTGGCCTGGACTCGCTGGATATTTTTGACATTATCTTCCAGGCTGAAGATCAGTATGGCATCAAGGTGCCTAACCCTTCAGAAGAGATTGCCACCGTAGAAGATGTGGTGCGCATGCTGGACGACTTGCTCAAGACCGAGGCCAGCGCATAATGAGCATGCCGCGTCGGGTGGTGATCACGGGGGCGGGCATCGTTTCGCCGCTAGGCAACGATGTGACGACCTTTCAACAAAGCCTGTTGAATGGGGTGTCAGGCATTGGTGCGCTCAAGGCCGAGTTTGCCGAGCAACTCGAAACGCGGATTGCTGCCCAGTGTCAGTTTGAGCCCGAGCAGCATTTCAGCCGCCAGGAGCTAGCCTTGCTCGACCGGGTCAGCCAGTTTGCCTTGCACAGTGCCGAGCAAGCCTTGCAGCAGTCTGGTATCGATTTAGCTGCCTTCAGTCCAGACGCGCTTGGTTGCTTTATCGGCACCGGCATGGGTGGCGCTGCCGCCACGGAAGAAGGCTATGCGCGCTTGTTCAAACAGGGCCTGAACCGGCTCAAACCGTTTACGGTACTGATGGCGATGAACAGTGCCGCTGCCTCGCAAATTGCGACCAAATACCAGCTCGCTGGCCCGAATCAAACCATTTCCACCGCATGTTCTTCTGCCGCGATTGCCATTGGTGAAGCCGCCAAACAGATTGCCTTTGGCCGCTGTGAAGCGGCGCTGGCCGGCGGCAGTGAAGCCTTGCTCACCTTTGGTACCATCAAGGCCTGGGAGGCATTGCGTACCCTCGCCAAAGAAGACCCGCAAGCCGCTGCAGCCTCCTGCAAACCGTTTTCTGCCGATAGAACGGGCCTGGTACTCGGCGAAGGTGCAGCCGTGTTCGTGCTCGAAACCTACGAACATGCCAGTGCGCGCGGCGCGCATATTCTGGCGGAAATCGTCGGTTTTGGTACGTCAAATGACTTTAGCCATATGACCCAGCCTTCGGTCGAAGGTCAGGCCCTGGCCATGCAAAAAGCCTTGCAAGATGCCGGCCTCAACCCTGAGCAGATCAGCTATATCAATGCTCACGGCACCGGCACCCAGCTCAACGATGTAACCGAGACCCGTGCGATCAAGCAAGTGTTCGGTGAGGCGGCGGCGCAGATTCCGGTCAGCTCCACCAAATCCATGCATGGTCACTTGATGGGCGCTGCGGCCGCGGTCGAGTTGGTCGCCTGCATTGTCGCCTTGCAGCAAAACACCTTGCCACCCACCATGCATTTGCACACCCCGGACCCGGAATGTGATTTGAATTACGTGGCCAACCAGGCGCAACCCGTTCAGCATCTCGAGACTGTCATGAGTAACTCGTTTGCCTTTGGCGGCACCAGCGGTGTCCTTATTTTGAGAAAGATCTAATCATGCAAACTGCCTTATATATGGATTCCAACCTCAGTGCTGAAACGCCTGTGTTTGACGTCGAAGTTGGCTACAGTGCCGCCAAGTTTCCCGAGGAAACCTGGAAAACACTGTTAAAGGATGATCTCGAAGGCTACCGCTTGCATCTGGCGTTTGACTCCGCCAATGTGCAGGGCTTTAAAACCGGTTACCTGGCGGTCAAGAAAAACCAGGTCATTGTTTGCCTGGCGCCGTTTTTTATCACCGATTACAACCTGGATACCACGGTGCAAGGGCGCCTGAAACCCTTGCTGCAAAAAGTCCGCGAGCGTATTCCTTTCCTCATGCGGGTCAAATTACTTTGCGTCGGTTCGCCGATTACGGATGCCTGCAAAATGACTTTGCATCCTGACTATCCGTTTGATCCAGCCATGATGCAAGCCCTCAATGCGCAGTTGCAAAAAATCGCTGCCAAGGCAGGGGCTTCAGTGATTGCGTTTAAAGACGTGCTGGCACGTGACCTGCAAAAAGTGGGTGCCCCGCTCAATGCGCTGGGCTACAGCACGCTCAGAAACATGCCGGTCGCCGTCAATCAGATCGCATTTGAATCGATGGAGGCCTACTTCGCCAGCCTGAGTTATGCCACGCGCAAAGACCTGCGCAGAAAGCTCAAAAAACGCTCGCAGATTGAAATCCGCGAAGTGCAGGGCATGCCGTCCAATCTGGACGAAATCTACCAGCTGTATCTCGAAACCTATGAGCGCAGCGAATTGAAGTTTGAAAAACTGACCAGCAGCTTTTTTGAGTTTGTGGCGGGCCTGATGCCAGAAAATACCCGCTTTGTGCTGTATTACCTCGAAGGCAAACTGATTGCGTTTAACATGCTGCTGCACAACGGCCATAGCCTGATGGATAAATATATTGGCATGCACCAGCCTGTCGCGGCGGAGCACAACATTTACTTCTTAAGCTGGATCTATAACATCGAGATGTGCCTGCGCGATGGCATCACGCAGTTTCAAAGCGGGCAGGCCTCCTACGAGGTGAAGAAAAGACTGGGTGCCGAGCTTGAAGACACTTATTTGCTGTTTAAACATACCAACCGCTTCCTGAATCAACCGCTGGCTTGTCTGGCCAAATTGCTTGCTTATGAAAACTTTGACCAGAACATCTAACGCCAGTGTCGTCTGGTTATTTTCACTGCTGATTTTCTGCGATACGTTTAGTCAGGTGTTATTCAAGATGGCCTCGCTGGAGGTTGGCGCGGCCTCATTGGAAAGCTGGCAGAGTTTTTTTGCCTTTGCCGGCTCACTGTTGCTGCAGCCTGCGCTGGTGGGAGGGGTGATGCTGCTACTGGTGGCGTTTTGTTGCTGGATGCTGCTGATGTCTCGCACCGACCTCTCCAAGGCACATTTGATCTCTGGCATTGCCTATGCCACCGTGCCACTGGTCTCGGTTTATTTGTTTGCCGAGCATCTAAGCCCGGCACAAATCATGGGCATTGGCCTGATCACCCTGGGGGCGACGATTTCCAGTCTCAGCTAGCAGCGGGCGATTAGCGCAATGCCAGCCTCCATTCACGCGTCCAGCATGCGATGTCACACCTGAATGTGCGGGTGACAGGGTTTAAAAATAAAAGTGTCACATCTCCCCACTACAGTGTTGACGGTTTTCCGGTGAAACATCTGACTTTTTTGCTGTTTTAGATAATGTTTTTATGTTTAGATTAATTTTTGTTTGTATAATACATTAATATAAATTTGTTTTTGTAATAAATATGTTTACGGTATTGGTGTATAAAAGTCGCTCAGTGAAGCAGCTGGTGGGGGATGAACTTGCTGCATTGGTTGACGCTGCTGCTGAAAAGAATCAAAAGAATGCCATTTCAGGCGTGCTCTTATACGATGGCGACTATTTTCTGCAATATCTGGAAGGTCCGGATATTGCCATCAAGCTGCTTTATCATCTGATTACCTTGGATGACAGGCATCGTAATGTGGTCAAGCTGATGGAGGACTTTTCTCCTGCGCGGCGATTTGGCGGCTGGTCCATGTACTGCATTGATGTGCAAAAGGTGTATGGTGAAGACATTTATGCCCTGTTGTCAGAGGGGGCTACCTTTAATAGCTGCGAGTCGCTCCCCGATCATGACCGTGTTATCAAACTGATCACGGCCTTTGCCACCTCCCGCTGGAGCGATGGCGAGCGGACACTGCACGCGGAAGACTGGCAGTTTCAGCCCCAACCATCCCCTTTTGATGTCGTGAATCCTGCCCGCATTCAGCAGGCGGCTTGCCAGTTTGCATTTCAACCGATTGTTTCTCCGCTGACCGGACTGATCTCTTCGATTGAAGCGCTGATCCGCAGTCCGTCTGGCGGCTCCCCGCAGCAATGTTTTGAGGGATTGTCAGCCGAGGAGTTATATGTATTCGATCTGGAATCCAAGCAGCACGCGTTGGCCCTGGCATCGCAGATGCAACTCGGGCCGATCAAGTTATCCATCAATCTGTTGCCGATGTCTTTGGTGCGGGTGCCCAATGCGGTGGAAAAGCTGCTCAGTTATATCGCACAGTTTGATTTCAAGCCGCAGCAAATCATCGTTGAAATCACCGAGCAAGAGTCTATCGCCAACTTTGATGACTTTCAGCGCGCCATCAGGGAATTACGTCTGGCAGGCATTAGCGTGTCGATTGATGATTTTGGTGCCGGCTTTGCCGGGCTGACCTTGCTGTCCAAATTCCAGCCTGAGAAGCTTAAGGTGGATAGACTCATTGTCGAAAATATTCACAAGGATGGCCCCAAGCAGGCGATTGTGCGGGCGCTGATTGAGTGTGCTCATGCGCTGGGCATTACGATTGTGGCCGAAGGGGTAGAGACCGTGGAGGAATGGTGCTGGTTACAATCTGCCGGCGTCGATTTGTTTCAAGGGTTTTTATTTGCCAAGCCCATGCTCAATGGGGTGGCACCTATCCAGTGGCCTGTTCAGACTTAATAGTTAGACTGGGGCAGCACGTAAGCGCCACCCAGTGCCACCATCAAAGCCACTGAAGCATTGAGCCTGCGCCCGGTGATGGAGAGCAGGTTGCGCTCGGCGCTCAACAGGGTGGATTGCACGTTGACCACGTATTGGTATTCACTGATGCCGGCACGGTAGCGGTTCTCGGTTTGGGTGACGGCTTCGCGTGCAAATTTGACGGCCGTTTCCTGTTCTTTTGCCTCCGCCTCCAGAATACGCAGCAAGGCCAGATTATCCTCAACTTCGCGCAAGCCATTGATCACGGTTTGTTTATAGGTGGCGACACTGGCATCGTAGCGGGCAATCGCCGCATTGGTATTCGATCTACGCAACTGATTATCAAAAATCGGCCCGGCCAGCGCGGGGCCCAGTGACCAGAGGCGGTTAGGCAGCGAAAGCAGATTGCTCAGGCTGTTGTCGCTATAGCCAAAGGTCGCGCCCAGCGTCAGCGTGGGGAAGAGTGCCGCCCGCGCAACGCCGATCTGTGCATTGGCGGAGGCGACCCTGCGCTCAGCCCCGGCAATGTCTGGTCTGCGTTCCAGCAGGCTGGCAGGCAAGCCAGTATTCGCGGCGGGTAGGGACAAATTGGCCACGTCCTTGTATGGTTGTTCGGGGATGGACAGCTCTGCTGGCGGCTTGCCGATCAGTACTGCAATCGCATGCTCCAGTTGCGCGCGTGAGGCGCTGATATCAATCGACTGTGCCAGCGTATTGCGCAATTGCGTTTCGGCCTGGGCGATTTCCGTGCGCGACGCCAGGCCCACGTTATAGCGGTTGGTGGTCAGCTTGAGTGAGCGATCAAAGCTTTTGGCCGTGTTATCCAGCAGCAGCTTTTGCGAGTCGAGAATCCTGAGCTGAAAATAGGTTTGTGCCAGCGTAGACTGGACCGAGAGCTTGGCCGCTGCCAGATCGGCGGCCGTGGCTTCGGCATTGGTTTCGCCGGCAATCACGCTGTTACGTATCCTGCCCCACAAGTCCATCTCCCAACTGGCGTTGAGGCCAATGCTGTAATCGCTGCGCACGCCTGTGGTATTGGTGGTCTCTCCGCGGGTGGCGCCTGCCTGCCCGTTGAGTGCGGGCAATTGCGGCGAGTGGCTCGCCCGCGCCAGTGCCAGCCCTTGCCGATAATTGGCCTCCGCAATCAGGATGGTATAGTTGGCTTGATTGGCCTGCGTGAGTAAGGCGGTCAGCTGGGGATCGTTGTAGCGTTCCCACCAGGCCGCAGACAGTTCTGGTGAACCGGGCTCGGCCACTTTCCAGCCTGCAGGCGGCGGTTCTTTGTATTGTGCCGGTATCTCGACGCGCGGGCGTACATAGTCTTGCCAGACACTGCATCCTTGTATCATCAGGCCCGCCATGGCCAGCACCCACATTTTGACTATGTTCATACCGTTTGATTCTTCAAAGAATTTGAGTTTAACGAGAGGCCGAAACGCTGGCTGAGCCAACGTCCCGCATCATCCAGATACAGATAAACCACGGGCGTGGTGACCAGCGTCAGTACTTGCCCTACCAGCAGGCCACCGACAATGGAGATGCCCAGCGGCTGGCGGATTTCAGCACCATCGCCGACACCCAGCAACAAGGGCACCGCCCCCAGTACCGCCGCCAGCGTGGTCATTAAAATGGGCCGCAAGCGTTGCAGGCAGGCCTGGGTGACGGCAGCTTCAGCAGAGAGCGCGTGTTCACGCCGCAAATGAATCGCCGCATCAATCATGATGATGGCGTTTTTCATGACAATGCCCACCAGGAGCACAATGCCTATCATGGCGATAATGGTCAACTCGCTGTCAAACCATAACAGGGCCAGCAAGGCGCCTATGCCCGCCGAGGGCAGGGTGGAGAGGATGGTCAGCGGATGGATCAGGCTTTCGTACAGCATGCCCAGCACGATGTAGATCGCGATCACGGCGGTCAGGATCAGCCACGGCTGGCTATCCATGGAATCCTGAAACGCTTTGGCTTTGCCGGCAAAGGTGCCATGGATGCTCTCTGGCGGCGCCAGCGCGGCAAAGGTCGATTCGATGGCCTGGCTGGCGGCATCCAGCGCATAGCCCTGGGCCAGGTTAAACGAGACCGTGGCGGCGGCAAACTGCCCCTGGTGGTTGACCGCCAGCGGCGTATTCACGGGTTGCCAGTGGGCAAAACTGGCCAGCGGAATGCGCTGGTTTTTCAGGCTGGTCAGGTAGATATTCTGTAAGGATTCCGGTCCCTGCGCAAAGCGGGCCGCCACCGTCATCACCACATAGTATTGATTAAGTGGTTCGTAAATGGTGGAGACCAGCCGCTGGCCAAAGGCATCATTCAAGGCACTGTCAATCTGCTGCTGGGTGATGCCCAGGCGCGTGGCCGCGTCGCGGTCCACCACCAGATTAATCTGCAAGCCCTTGTCTTGTGCATCACTGGAGACGTCAGTCAGTTGCGGCAGCTTGGCCATGGCATCCTTGAGTTTGGGAGCAAACTGGCGCAAATCGTCTACGCTGCTGGAGAGCAAGGTGTATTGGTATTCCGCCGAGCCCGGACGCAAGCCGATATTGAATTCCTGTTGTGGTCGCAACCGTAACGATGCTCCGGCCACGCGGTCCAATTGCGGGCGCAAGCGATCCACCACTTCTTGCGCGGAGGCCTGGCGCTCTGCACGGGGTTTCAGCCGCGCATTGAGCATGCCAGTATTGGATTGCCCGCCGCCAAAGCCACCCGTGTATTCATAATAGGTATCGATATCGGGGTCGCGGGCGATGATCTGCATGAATTGGGCCACTTTTTCACGCATGGCCCAAAACGACAGATTCTGGTCGCCCTCGAAGTTGCCTTGCAAGCGGCCAGTATCTTGTAGCGGAAAAAAGCCCTTGGGCACCAGGGTATATAGATAAAGGTTGCTGCCGATAGCCACCGTGAAGAGCAGCAGAATCAGGCGCCTGTGGTGCAGGCTCCAGCGCAGCACACGCTGATACACTGAGGCTGGCCAGGGTTGGTCCTGCGTGGCGGGAGCGGGACTCGTATGGTCAGCGCCACCAGCCTTTGCGCCATGCTTTGCTGCTTGCGGCCGCAGTAGTTTGGAGGAGAGGACGGGTGTCAGTGTCAGCGACACCAGCAATGAAATGATGACCGCACTGGCCAGCGTGATTGAAAACTCGCGGAACATGCGCCCGACCACACCGTCCATGAACAGCAGCGGAATAAATGCCGCAATCAGCGCCAGACTCATGGCGATAATGGTAAATGACACCTCGTGCACTGCCCGCAGTGCCGCCTGCAAGGGGCTGAGGCCATGTTCAATGTGCCGGGCCGTATTTTCTACCACCACAATCGCATCATCCACCACAAAGCCGGTGGCAATAATGAGCGCCATCAGGGTCAGGTTATTGAGGCTGAACCCGCACAGGTAAATCACGGCCAGCGTCCCCAGCAAGGACACCGGAATGGCGATGCTGGGAATCAGCGCCGCGCGCCCGCTTTTTAAAAACAGAAAAGTCACCACTATCACCAATCCAATCGAAATCAGCAGGCTGTGTTCGACTTCTTCTAACGATTTGCGGACGATGGTGCTGCGGTCTATGAGTACTTCCATGGCAATGCCAGGCGGCAACAAGGGCTGCAGCCGGGGTAGCAAGGCCTTGATGCCATCAACCGTGGCGACAATATTGGCGCCCGGGATATTATTCACCGCGATGACCACGCCGGGCTTTTGCTTGACGCTGCCGGCGCTGCGCAGCTCCTGCACCGAGTCTTTCACCTCGGCAATGTCGCGCAGCCTGACCGGGGCGGCATTGCGCCAGGCCACAATCAGGTCACGAAAATCGGCCGCCTGGCGGTTACTGTCGTTCACCTCCAGCTGCCAGCGTTTGCTGGCACTCTCGATAAAGCCTTTGGGTAAATGGGCGTTGGCATTGGCGATGGCCGTGCGGATCTGGTCCAGGCTAATGCCATATTGATTGGCAGTGAGCGGATTCACTTCTACCCTGACCGCCCGCAAGGCGCTGCCATTGACGTTGACCTGGCCCACGCCATCCACTTGCGAGATGCGCTGCCCGACCAAGCTGTAGGCCACATCGTACAGCTCGGACTGGCTGTAGCGGTCCGAGGTCAGCGCGATATGCATGATCATGGTCGGGCCACTCTTGCGCCAGGTTGGGTTGCTTTGCATGCCGGCTGGCAGCAAGGGGATGGCGGTATTGATGGCCGCTTGCACATCGCGTGCGGCACTGTCTGCATTGCGGTCCAGGTCAAACTGCAAACTGACCCGGGTCTGGCCTTTGGTGCTGCTGGAGGTCATTTCGTTGAGGCCGGCAATATTGCCCAGCGAACGCTCCAGCGGCGAGGCAACGGCGGAAGCCATGGTTTCGGCGCTGGCGCCGGGCAGCCGCGCAAACACATCGATGCTGGGCATTTCCACTTGCGGCAGCGAGGCAATCGGCAGCGCCACATAAGCGGCTATGCCGGGCAAGGCAATCGCCAGTGCCAGCAAGGTGGTGGCCACGGGGCGGCGCAAAAACAGCGTGAGCCCACTCATGGGTTCGCCTCGCTGTGTGTGACTGCTTTGTGCTGACCAGGCTGGGCCAGGCGGTCAAACATCAGGTAGATGACTGGCGTAGTAAACAAGGTGAGCAACTGGCTCACTAACAGGCCGCCTATCATGGCAATGCCGAGCGGCGCACGCAATTCTGAGCCGGGCCCATCGCCGGTGACCAGCGGCACGGCACTTAACAGCGCCGCCAGCGTGGTCATCAGGATAGGCCGGAACCTGAGCAGGCAGGCTTCATAAATGGCTTCTTCAGGCGACTTGCCATGATGGCGCTCGGCCTCCAGTGCAAAATCAATCATCATGATGGCATTTTTTTGCACAATGCCGATCAGCAGGATAATGCCGATGATGGCAATCACGCTGAGCGGGTGCCCGGTCAGCATGAGCGCCAGCAAGGCGCCGACGCCCGCTGAAGGCAAGGTGGAGAGGATGGTCAGCGGGTGGATATAGCTTTCATACAAAATGCCCAGCACGATATACATGGTGAGGATGGCGGCTAACATTAAAAATAATTCGTTGCCGAGTGCGGCATTAAAGGCGGCAGCCGCGCCCTGAAAGCGGCTAATCATGGTGGCCGGGAATTGCATGCGCTGTTTGACTGCATCAATCGCGGCCACAGCATCCCCCAGGGCATAGCCGTCGGCAAGGTTAAAGCCAATGGTGACCGAGGGTAACTGGTCTTCCCGGTTCACCACCAGCGCCGCCGGTTGCTCGCTGATGCGGGCGATACTCGCCAGCGGCACCTGGCGCCCGGTATTGCTGGTGACATAAACCTGATCCAGCGCCTGCAAGCCCGAGGCCGAGGACGGTTGCGACTCAAGAATCACGCGATACTGATTGGCCTGGGTGAAAATGGTACTGATCATGCGCTGGCCAAAGGCGCTATAGAGCGCATTGTCCACATCCGCCATGGTAATGCCCAGCCGCCCGGCACTGTCGCGGTCCACGGTCACGGCGGCGCGCAGGCCGTCGCTGTGCAAGTTATGTGTGACGGTGGTCAGTTGCGGCAGCTTGCGTAGTGCTTGCATAAAGCCGGGGAGTGCGCTTTGCAAGGCTTGCGGATCGGTGCTGGTCAGCAGGTATTGATACTGGGTCTGGCTGACACGGTCTGACAACGTCAGGTCTTGCACCGGTTGCATAAACAGCTTGAGCGGGGCGGTGGCCTCCAGGCGAGATTGCAAGCGGGAAATGACCTCGCTGGCGCTGGCCTGGCGTTGCGGGTAGGGCTTGAGATTGATCAGCATACGGCCACTGTTATGCGTGGTGTTGACCCCATCCACGCCTACCACTGAAGAAATACTTTCTACATCGGCATCCTGCAAAATGGCTTCTACCACGGCTTGCTGCTTGTGGCTGATCACGCTGAAGGCATCCGAACCGTTGGCCTCAGTCATCACCTGGATAAAGCCGGTATCCTGGGTCGGGAACAGGCCTTTGGGGATGCTGATCACCAGCGTGACCGTCAGCACCAGCGATGCGGCCGCAAGCAGCAATACCAGCGGCTGGTGCCGCAAGGCAACCTGCAGTCCTCTGCCGTAATAGGCAATGATGCGGTCTATGAGGTTAGTCTGGTTTGCGACAGGGGCTTTGGCTGGTTTGAGCAAGCGCGCGCACAGCATGGGCGTCAGGGTGAGCGAGACTACCGCCGAAATCAGGATGGCAACGGCCAGTGTGACGGCAAACTCGCGGAACAAGCGGCCAATCACATCGCCCATAAATAGCAAGGGGATCAGCACCGCAATCAGTGAAAAGGTCAGCGAGATGATGGTAAAGCCGATCTGGCGGGCGCCCTTGATGGCGGCATTCATCGGCGTCTCGCCTTCTTCAATATGGCGCGCGATATTCTCAATCATGACAATGGCATCATCGACCACAAAGCCGGTGGCAATGGTCAGCGCCATCAGGGTGAGGTTGTTGATGCTAAAGCCCGCCGCATACATGATGCTAAACGTGCCCACCAGCGACAACGGCACAGTCAAACTGGGGATGACGGTGCCCGCCGCCGTGCGCAAAAACAGGAAGATCACCATCACCACCAGGGCAATGGCCAGCATGAGCTCAAACTGCACATCTTCAAGCGCGCTGCGGATGGTATGCGTGCGGTTAGTGAGTTCGCTGACGCTGACATCGGCCGGCAAGCCCGCGGTCAGGCCGGGCAGGCGCTCGCGAATCTGCTCGACCACCTCAATCACATTGGCGCCGGGCTGGCGGCGGATATTGACCAGAATGGCGGGCGTTTGATTGGACCAGGCAGAGATATACAAGTCTTCTTGTGCCTCTTTCACCTCAGCCACATCCCGCAGGCGCACGGGCCGGTCACCGGTGTTGGCAATAATCAGGTTACGGTATTCCTCTGCGGACCGCAGTTGGCTGTTGGCATCGAGTTCATAGGCCAGCAAGGGGCCATCAATATTGCCTTTGGCCTGGTTGGAGTTGGCGCTGTCTATGATGGTGCGCAGCGTATTCATGCCCAGCCCGTAGGCCGCCAGCACGGGCTGATTCACCTGAATGCGGATCGCCGGTTTTTGCCCGCCATCCACACTGACCAGGCCCACGCCACTCACCTGCGCAATTTTTTGTGCCATGCGCGTATCCACCAGGTCGCGTAACTTTGGCAATGGCAGGCTCTGTGAAGTCACGGCCAACGTCAGCACCGGGGCATCGGCCGGGTTCACCTTGTTATAGATAGGCGGGGAGGGTAAATCCGCAGGCAAAAAGGTACTGGCCGCGTTCATGGCCGCCTGAACTGACTGGACGGCAACATCGAGGCTGTTTTTCAGGCTGAACTGCAAGGTAATGACTGAAACGCCGCCAGAGCTGGCAGAGGACATATGTGCCAGGCCAGCCATAGAGCCAAATTGACGCTCCAGCGGTGAGGTCACATTCATCGCCATCACCTCGGCACTGGCGCCGGGGTAGAGCGTGACCACCTGAATCACCGGGTAATCAACCTGCGGCAAGGCAGATTTGGGCAACAAGGTATACGCCAGCAGGCCCGCCAGCAGAATGGCGACCATCAATAACGAGGTCGCCACCGGTCTTAAAATAAACAGCCGTGAAGGGTTCATCATCGTCAGGCGTGCCGCTTATGCCCCGGCTGCCGCGCGGCGTCTATGCTTGGATGCTTGTCCCTCAGCGCCACCACTGGCCGGCGCTGGGTCCGCCTGCTCAGCCGGATCCAGCGCGTGATTCGGGTCCTTGACCCGCACTTTGGCGTCTTGCTTGAGTTTATCAATGCCGCTGCTCACCACCTGGTCACCCGGCTGCAAGCCCTTGGTAATGGCCGCGATTTCTGCATCGGTATGCCCCACGGTCACCGCTTGCAACACCACTTTTTCGCCGTTGGTATCTGGCACAATTTTATACACAAAAGCGCCGTCCGGCCCTTGCTGCAAGGCATTGATCGGGATCACGCTGGCATGCGGAATCGTCTCGCTAAACAGTTTCACATTCACAAACTGGTTAGGAAACAGGTGGTCGTCCTCGTTGGCAAAGGCCGCCTTGAGCTTAAGTGTGCCCGAAGTCGTATCAATCTGGTTATCAATACTCTCAAGCACCCCGCTGGCCAACCGCCGCGTATTGCCTTTGTCCCACGCTTCTACCTTGAGTTTGTGCAAGCCAGCGCTTGACTGGCTTTGTGCCACCAGGCGCGTGATGCGGTCTTCCGGTAGCGTAAACACCACATGGATAGGATGAATCGCATTAATCACCGCAATCGGGCTGGTGGTATCGATATTGTTGCCGCTATCGACCTGGCGCAAGCCAATGCGGCCGCTGATCGGCGCGGTGATGTTGGTAAAACTGAGCTGTAACCTGGCGTTTTCCACCGAGGCTTTGTCTGCCTGCACCGTGCCCTGATATTGCTGCACCAGCGAGGCTTGTGAGTCTACTTGCTGCGAGGCAATCGAGTCTTGCGCTTGCAGGGTTTTATAGCGCTCCAAATCAATCTGGCTGTTTTTGAGCAAGGCCTGGTTGCGCACCGCCTGCCCCTGAATCTGCCCCAGCGCCGTTTCAAAAGGACGCGGATCAATCTTCGCCAATAACTGCCCTTGCTTGACCAGCTGACCTTCCTGAAAAGCCACTTGAATCAATTGTCCGGCCACGCGGCTGGTCACCGTCACCACCGCAGACGGAATCGCCGTCCCCAGCGCCGTATGTGTCACCGGAATATCTGCAACCGTCACCGTGGCCGCTGTCACTGGCGTGGGCTTGTCTCCCCCCGGGCCATGATGGCCGCCGTGTCCGCGACCATGCCCTTGCCCAGCTTGCGCCTCGGCCTGGGGCACCTCAGCCCCTTGATCGGTACGCGAATGTTTCCAGAACCAGAGTGCCAATCCCAGGGCAATCAGTCCTATTGCAGTGTTCAATAGCGCTTTTTTATTAGACATAGCCGACTCAATATGCTTGCTCAACGTTGAAAATACAAACATCTCTTCATGCGGTCAATCATTCACCCCCGCGACTTGCATTTTATCGCGCCCATCCTCCGATTCTGGTTTTCCAGAAAAAGAAAATTCCAAATCGCAAACGGGAGGAGTTTGTAATTCGGGTGGGACTCACTGTGATATCTGTTTACAGGGCGTAACCTTGCATCACCGCATTGAGTGCTGCATTTGCTAGGCAGCTAATCTAACAATTGGTGCGATTATTGTGCAAAAGATTTTGTCACGAAATGTATCAACCCCTGATTCAACGCCGGGGATTGAAGCGGGCTTAGCCAGGGGTTTGGACGGCGAAGACAAGTCAGGAAAAAATAATTTTGCGGGCTAGCTTCTGCTAGAAGCTCAAAGACGATTGCAACGGCGCATCTGTTGCAGACTCAGCGACCATCACCCGCACCGGGTCTCCTCGCTGCAGTATCCCACTTTTTAAAACCCGAGCGGTGACCCCGCCATGACCACGCATGGCGTTGTAACCGCCTGTCCCCAGCACCTGCTCCATACGTGAGCATGGCTCACAAGGGCCAGTCACCTCCAGCACCACTTCACCGATCAATAGATGCAAGGGCTGATCTTTAAACAGCGATTTAGCCGCCAGCAGATTGAGCCCGGAGACAATCAGGTTGCGCCTGAGCACCGCCGGATCCACCTGCGCCCGACCCGTGAGTGCCGCAATCACCGGTAAATGCTCGGCTTGCAGCAAGGTTACTTGCCGTTTGCTGCCATTCGCTTGTGATGACGCGCGCAAGCTGGCTCTATCCCCTTGCAATCCACGGTTTGCTATCGCTAAGGCTTGATTGGGTGACAAACAAGGCTGGCCGCGATCTGGACGAAGGTAAATGTTTTCCAGTCGACCGTGTTGGCTAAAGTGCTGGGTTAAGTCACGCAGGGTGGCGGTTTGCATTGATTGAGTCTTAAAAATAAGCAGCGATTCATAAATTGGGGTGCTGGGAAAACACAATTGATTTTGTTTGCGTATCGCCCAGAACGATTATATCGAGTTTGAATAGCGATTCATGCAACCCATGTTCAAACTTTCTATCTGCAGGCGATGATCCGCTTTAAGAGCAAAAAGTATCAATATCCAGCAGCATTGTATTTCCATGCTAAGGGGTATAGTATTCGGAATAGACAGACCTGTCTTGCATTGATTCTTTTTAAAACATGACGGCATATAACAGTGCGCTTGGAGTGTCATATGAATGATGTTGCAGATGTAGTCCAAACCTTTCATGGTGGTTGTCCGCATGATTGTCCTGATACTTGCGCGATGCAGTTTCATGTCAAAAACGGCGAGCTGATTTCAGTTTCAGGTAACCCTGATCATCCGATGACGCGAGGCGGGTTGTGCGTCAAATTAAAAGATTACGAAAAGCGGCATTATCACCCCAATCGCCTGCTGTATCCCATGAAGCGGGTAGGGCCCAAAGGCAGCAACCAGTTTGAGCGCATCACCTGGGATGAAGCACTGGATACCATTGTGGATCGCTGGCAGGCATTGATTAAAGAAGATGGTCCACGCGCCATATTGCCTGTGAGTTATTTAGGGAATCAGGGATTGGTGCATGGCCTCAACGGCGGTGATGCCTTTTTCAACAAGCTAGGCGCCACCGTTTGCGAAAGAACCTTTTGTGGTGAAGGGTCTTGCACGGCCTGGTTGCTGACCGTCGGGCCGACCGCAGGTGTGGATCCCGAAAGCTTCATCCATGCCAATTTCATCGTCATCTGGGCCTGTAACTCTGTCTCCACCAATCTGCATCACTGGCACATTATTAAAGACGCCCAAAAAAGAGGGGCCAAAGTCGTGGTGGTGGATTCGTTCGCCTCCAAAACCGCAAAAGAAGCCGATTGGCATATTGCCCCCAAACCTGGCACCGATGGCGCGCTGGCGATGGCAATGATGCACGTGATCATTGCAGAAGACTTGGTCGACCATGACTATGTTGAGAAATATACCGTCGGTTATGCCGAGCTGGCGGAAAGAGCTAAACCCTGCACGCCGGAATGGGCGGCTGACATCACAGGCATCCCCGCCGACCAGATTCGGTTGTTTGCCCGCGAATATGCGACCACGCCGCCAGCCGCCATCCGCATTGGCGTCGCACTGGAGCGTAGTTATGGCGGCAGTCAGGCGATACGCGCTGTCACCTCATTGCCAGCTCTTATCGGGGCCTGGCGCCACGTAGGCGGCGGTGCGCTGCAATTCCCGGTCTGGGAGCATCCTTACAGGTTTGATGTGATTTGCAGGCCGGACTTGATCCCTGAAGGTACGCCGGTGGTGAATATCCTGCAATTAGGCAGAGCGCTGCTTGGCGAAACGCCGCTAGAGGTGCCGATTAAATCGATCATGGTGTGGAATACCAACCCGGTGACCCAATCGCCCGAAACTGACAAGGTCATCGAAGGGCTCAAGCGCGAAGACCTGTTTACCATTGTGGCGGATCATTTCATCTCTGATACCGCCTCTTATGCAGATATTGTCTTGCCCGCCGCCATGGGTGCAGAGCAAGAAGACATGATCTTATCCTGGGGCCATTTATACCTCACCTATAACACCAAATGCATAGAGCCTCCCGGCGAAGCCTTACCCAACAATGAAATATTCCGGCGCTTGGCAAAACGGTTAGGATTCGAAGAAGACAATTTCAAATGGAGCGACAGCGAATGTCTTGAAAACTATGTAGATTGGAATTCGCCCGCCTGCAAAGGCATAGACCTCAACTACATGCGTGAGCACGGGTTTGCAAGACTGAATGTCGGCACAAAAGACGATCGCGCCCCGCATCGCGAGGGCAATTTCCCCACCCCAACCGGTAAATGCATGTTCATGGTCGAAGGCGCCAAAAATTTTGTCGCCGGCCCCTTCAGGCAGATGTATGACGGTTTTCAACCAGGCGAAGATTTAGACCCATTGCCGGCCTATGTGCCCAGTCGGGAAGCTCCTGATACCAACGCTGCGCTGGCGGCCAGGTTTCCTTTAAACATCATCTCCCCCAAAAGCCATGGCTTTATCAATTCCTCATACGCAAATATGGAATCCAAACTCCGTGTGCAAGGCGAGCAATACCTGATGATCAACCCGGTAGATGCACTCGCACGCGATGTGCAGGATGGCATGATGGTCAAAACCTATAACGAAAGAGGCGCTTTTGAAGCGGTCGCCCGTGTCACTACTGATGTGAATCCCGGCATCGTGGTCGCTACTCTGGGCTATTGGCGCCAACTCAACAAGGGGACGGTGAACTGTATCAGCTCAGCCGAGTATGGTGACATGGGCCACTCAAATACGTTTAGCGATAATCTCGTTGAAGTCGAGCTTGTTTGAACAGTTAATTTATAAAAGCAGAGGCACGGGTTCGAGTGATCTATCGAGTTTTTTCACTCGGGATCTCCACTAACTGTGAAAGGCTGTTCAATCAATCGGCTGAACAGAGTCTACAAATTAGTGGCGATTCAGTCTGATGGCTACTACCTTACTTGCCATTTCCTTCTAAGAGAGTTTCTAAAACTCCGATTCTCCCGCACTTGCTGGTGTATTTATACATTTTTTATACGCCAGCATTTTTTCATTACAACTTCTTTATTTTCGAAGGCGTAACCTGACTCAGGTGTCAAAAGTTGTTTTTGACGTTTTAGAAATTAAAGAGGTACTGAGCATGATTTACATCATTAGCGGAGTCACAGCAGCGTTCCTGTTTGTATATCTCATTTACGCCCTTATCAATCCGGAGCGCTTTTAACATGTTCACGAATGGATTTATACAAGTTGGTTTGTATATGCTCGTGTTGCTGTTGCTGACCAAGCCAGCAGGACAGCTGATATACAAGGTCATGGAAACACGATCTTTGCAGGATCACAAATGGCTAGGCGCACCAGAACGCCTGATTTACCGCTTATCCGGCATAGACCACAAAATCGAAATGAACTGGAAAGCTTATGCATTGGCTTTGTTAGCGTTTAATGCAATCGGTGTCCTGTTTGTTTTCTTGTTGCAAATATTGCAGGCATGGCTGCCACTCAACCCGGAAAAACTTGCCAACGTGACTTGGGATTCTGCCTTCAACACGGCAGTGAGTTTTGTCACCAACACTAACTGGCAAGGTTACAGCGGTGAAACTACCATGAGCTATTTCACGCAGATGATAGGCTTGTCTGTTCAGAACTTTGTTTCTGCAGCAACAGGTATTGCAGTTGTGATTGCATTGATTCGCGGCTTTGCCAGAAGCAACACTGACCGCATCGGTAACTTTTGGGTAGATTTGACTCGCTCCACCTTGTATTTGTTAATGCCTGCTTCATTAGTGCTGGCGACAATCTTCATGCAACAAGGGGTGATCCAGAACTTCAACCCTTATGTCGATGCACGAACCGTTGAAACAACCCAATATGAAGTGGCCGTTGCAGGTAGCGAGATGACCGAGCAGGCAACAACTCAGACACAACATATTGCCATGGGTCCTGTTGCCTCGCAGGAAGCAATCAAAATGCTGGGCACCAACGGCGGTGGTTTCTTTAACGCCAACTCTGCACACCCGTTTGAAAACCCTACCCCGCTGACTAACTTTATTCAGATGCTGGTCATCTTTCTGATCCCGGCTGGATTGTGCTATGCCTTTGGCATGATGGTGGGTGATCGCAGGCAAGGCTGGGCTGTATTCGGTGCAATGGCCATCATGTTCGTGGTCATGGCTGGCGTGACGATTCGTTCTGAATTGATCGGCAACCCTCTGTTGACCAGTGTCGGTGCGGATACTACCTCTACCTTGCAACAGCCTGGTGGCAATATGGAAGGAAAAGAAACACGTTTCGGTATCGTGACATCAGCCTTATTTGCCACGATCACCACCGCTGCATCCTGTGGCGCAGTGAACGCCATGCATGATTCCTTTACACCTATTGGCGGCATGATGCCGATGTGGTTGATGCAATTGGGCGAAGTAGTGTTTGGTGGTGTCGGTTCCGGTTTGTACACCATGCTGATTTATGCCGTGATCGCCGTGTTTGTAGCCGGGCTGATGATAGGTCGCACACCTGAATACCAAGGTAAGAAAATCGAAGTGTTCGAAATGAAAATGTCAGCACTGATTATTCTGGTAACGCCATTGTTGGTACTGATCGGAGTGGCAATTTCGGTGGTGGTTGAACCAGGTCTTGCTGGTATTGCTAACCCAGGGGCGCATGGCTTGAGTGAAATTCTTTATGCCTACTCATCTGCAGCCAATAACAATGGCAGCGCCTTTGCCGGGTTATCTGCCAACACCCCGTTTTATAACTTCATGCTTGCATTTGCCATGTGGTTTGGCCGGTTTGGCATCATTGTGCCAGTGCTTGCGATTGCCGGTTCATTGGCTACCAAGAAACGCATTAAACCGGGCTTAGGTACTTTGCCTACGCATGGACCGCTGTTTATCGGCCTGTTGATCGGTGCAGTGATTCTGGTAGGGGCATTGACCTATATCCCAGCGCTAGCACTAGGTCCAGGCATTGAGCATTTGATGTTGTTTTCACAACACTAATGCGACCCTAAGAAAGTAAGAGAGTGAGTAAATTGATGGCTACAAATACTGTTAGCAACTTACCGAAGATGGATCAACTGAAAACGGCATTCGTTCAGTCCATCCTGCGTTTGGCACCACAGGTGCAATGGCGCAATCCGGTGATGTTTGTGGTGTACCTGGGCAGCATCCTGACCACAGCTTTGTTCTTTGCCGGATTGTTCTCCGAAGTGAATACGCAGTCAGGCTTTGCTGGTTTGATCAGTCTATGGCTGTGGTTCACTGTGATTTTTGCCAACTTTTCCGAGGCAATTGCTGAAGGTAAGAGCAAAGCTCAGGCAGCCAGTTTGCGTAGTTCCAAGAAGAACGTGCCTGCCAAAAAACTGGCCAGCGCTAGCAAGTCGGCCAAGGTCAGTCTAGTGGATAGTCTGTCACTGCGCAAAGACGATATTGTGTTGGTTGAAGCAGGTGATACGATTCCAGCCGATGGTGAAGTGCTTGAAGGGATTGCTTCAGTGAATGAAGCCGCGATTACTGGTGAATCTGCACCAGTGATCCGTGAGTCCGGTGGTGACTTTAGTGCTGTCACTGGTGGTACACAGGTACTGTCTGACTGGATTGTAGTACGCGTTACCGTCAATCCGGGCGAAGCATTTTTAGACCGTATGATTGCCATGGTAGAAGGTGCTACGCGTCAGAAAACACCCAATGAAATTGCATTGACCATTTTACTGGTGTCGTTGACGATTGTTTTCTTGCTGGCCACAGTAACCTTGTTGCCTATGTCGATCTTCAGCGTCAATGCAATGGGTGCAGGTGAACCTGTTTCTATCGTCGTGTTAGTAGCTTTGTTGGTCTGTCTGATCCCGACCACGATTGCCGGACTGCTGTCTGCGATTGGCGTTGCCGGTATGAGCCGCATGTTGCAAGCCAATGTGATTGCTGTGTCTGGTAAGGCGGTGGAAGCTGCAGGTGACGTGGATGTGTTGCTGCTGGATAAAACCGGAACCATCACGCTAGGTAACCGTCAGGCTTCAGCCTTTTTCCCAATTAGTGGAATTACCGAAGAAGCTTTGGCGGATGTCGCTCAGCTGTCTTCGCTAGCTGACGAAACACCTGAAGGCCGCAGTATTGTCGTATTGGCTAAAAACAAATTCGCTATCCGCGAACGATATATGCAATCCTTAGGTGCAGTGTTTGTGCCTTTCTCAGCACATACCAAAATGAGTGGAATCAATCTGGGTGAACGCCAAATCCGCAAAGGTGCAGCAAGTGCGATCAAACAGCATGTCGTTAGCCTGGGTGGTGCATATCCTGATGAATTGATTCGGATTGTGGACGATATTGCCAAGCGTGGTAGCACGCCACTGGTCGTCGCAGATGATGCAAAGGTGTTAGGTGCAGTCGAGCTGAAAGATATCGTCAAAGGTGGTATCAAAGAGCGCTTTGCCGAATTGCGCAATATGGGCATCAAAACCGTGATGATCACCGGCGACAACCGTTTAACGGCTGCATCTATTGCTGCAGAGGCAGGGGTAGATGATTTTCTGGCTGAAGCAACCCCCGAAGCGAAATTACAGTTGATTCGTGACCATCAGGCTGAAGGCAAACTGGTTGCCATGACCGGCGACGGTACCAACGATGCACCAGCATTGGCGCAGGCCGATGTCGCTGTAGCAATGAATACAGGTACACAGGCAGCAAAAGAAGCCGGTAATATGGTTGACTTGGACTCAAACCCGACCAAACTGATTGAGATCGTTGAGATCGGTAAGCAAATGCTGATGACGCGTGGCTCGCTGACCACTTTCAGTATCGCTAATGATATTGCCAAGTATTTTGCAATTATTCCAGCTGCTTTTGCCAGCACTTATCCAGCATTAGCTGCACTCAACGTGATGCATCTTGGCTCCCCCAACTCTGCCATCTTATCTGCAGTGATTTTCAATGCCCTGATTATTTTCGTTTTGATTCCTCTCGCCCTTAATGGCGTGGCCTATCGTGCCATAGGCGCGGCAGCATTATTACGAAGAAACATGCTGATTTATGGGCTAGGCGGCATTATCGTCCCGTTTATCGGCATTAAAGCCATCGATGTCTTGCTAGTTGCAATTGGCATTGTCTAGTGAGTTGAAAGGTGAATTTCATGAAAAATATAGTACATGTCTCTCTAGTAATGTTTCTCAGCCTGACCTTGGTCACTGGTGTGGCTTATCCACTATTGGTCACAGGCATAGGTCAAACATTTTTTCCTGAACAGGTTGAAGGCTCGTTGATTAAAAAAGATGGCAAAGTGATTGGTTCAGCCCTGATCGGCCAGAACTTCAGCGACGAAAAGTATTTCTGGGGCAGACCTTCTGCTACTAGCCCATACCAAAATAATGCGGCAGCTTCATCCGGCTCTAATTTAGGCCCGTTAAACCCTGCCTTGACAAAAGCAGTGAGCGAGCGTGTAAAAATCCAACAGGCCGCTACACATAGCAATCATCCAGTACCTGTAGACCTGATTACAACCTCAGGCAGCGGCCTAGACCCGGAAATCAGCCCAGCAGCCGCTTTATATCAGGTAGAAAGAGTCGCGAAAGCCAGGCAGATGGATAACGAAACAGTGAAAACATTAGTCATGACACATGTGGTGGGTCGTCAATGGGGAATCTTTGGTGAACAGCGTGTCAATGTGCTCCAGCTTAACCTGGCACTGGATGAAATCAACCGCTCCTAGAGGTAGATGATGTTTCAGCTATTTCCAAAACAAGCTCAGAGAATGGTTGAGCGCATGCCAACCACCTCGATAGAACTGTATGCTCAAAAAGAATGTGTAGATTTGGTTAAAAAAGTGATTTTTGCAACATGTGGTCAACAGATCCATGTATTTACTGTAGAGAATGGTGCATTGAACGGTAAAACGCAGATGATTTTTGATGTGCCTACTGCGCTGGCAGACAAAGTGACCGTCAGGATTATTTTGTCTTTGCCGGGAAATAGCGTGCATGGCTTGCATCCTTTACACTGATAGCATCACCTTCCCATACAAGCTGTGATAAATGAATAAAACTGCGGTACGCCCTAATCCAGATCAATTGCTTAAGCAGCTTGATCTTGAAAACCGGAAAAGCCTTAGAGGCAAATTAAAAGTATTCTTTGGTAGTTCGGCTGGCGTCGGTAAAACTTGCGCCATGCTGAATGCAGCGCATGCCTTGCAACGGGAACATGTACATGTACTCGTTGGTGTCATCGAAACACATGGCCGTTCAGAGACTGCTTTAAGAGTGGAAGGTCTGCGATGTTTGCCACTGAAGGAAATTCCCTATCGGAATAAAACACTTAAAGAGTTTGATATTGATGAAGCGTTGCGCATTCACCCAACCGTGATTCTGGTAGATGAATTAGCTCACTCGAATGTAGAAGGCTCAAGACACAAGAAACGCTGGCAAGATGTTGAAGAGTTATTGTCTTCTGGCATTGATGTGTATACCACTGTCAATGTGCAGCATATCGAAAGCCTGAATGATATCGTAGCTCAAATCACCGGTGTAAAGGTACAAGAGACCATTCCGGATAGCGTGTTTGATTTAGCCGATGAAGTGGTACTCATCGATTTGCCTCCAGAAGAATTATTACAGCGTCTGGACGAAGGCCGGATTTATATCCCGGAGCAAGCGCAAAAAGCACTTAAAAACTTCTTCCGTAAAGGCAATCTGATTGCTTTACGTGAGCTGGCATTAAGGCGTACAGCAGACCGCGTTGATGCACAGATGCAGGAGTATCGCCAGGATCAATCGATACAGCATATCTGGCAGGCTAATGAGCGTATTTTAGTTGGTATCGGTCCCAACAAAGAATCTGAGAGCCTGATCCGCACTGCAGCTCGACTGGCACAAAGCCTGAAGGCGGACTGGCTGGTGGCTTATATCGAAACGCCTGCATTGCAAAATATCAGCATAGCAGCGCGAAAGGAAATTACCGAATTGCTCAGATTGGCACAATCACTAGGCGCCACAACTGCCAATCTTAGCGGTGACTCAGTGACCGACAAGTTATTGGAATATGCACTTAGCCATAATGTCTCACGCATTGTTATAGGGAAGCCAACCCGATCAATTTTGTCACGCTTTTTCCAACCTAGTGTCAGTGATGCACTGGCAAAAGCAGCTACAGATATTGATGTGCATATCGTGATGAAGGGCAGGGAAAGATCATCCAAACATAAAAGATCAAAACTGAGTGCATTAAGCATGAGTGCGCACTTTAACAACCAGAAGCGGCAAGGTTATGTCTGGGCGGTCGTCATCAGCGCCATTACTTCACTAGTAGCCAGCGTCTTGCTGCTTTATTTTGAATTGGCAAATATCATCATGCTGTATCTGCTTGGCGTGATGCTGATTTCTATTCGTTATGGAAGAGGCCCTGGTATTGCTGCTTCATTCTTGAGCGTGTCTATTTTTGATTTCTTCTTTGTGCCGCCTCGTTTTTCTTTTACTGTTTCGGATACCCAATACTTGCTCACGTTTGCCATTATGCTTTCAGTGGCTTTAGTAATCAGCAATCTGACCTCCAGTTTGCGCAAGCAGGCAATGATTGCCAACTACAGAGAAAAGCGCAGTTTGGCATTGTATGAAGTGGGTAAAGAATTAGCCTCAGCCATGACTACCAGTCATATTGTTGAAGTCAGCATTCATCACGTTGCCAGAATGTTTAATTCCAAAGTAGCCATTCTGACGCCAGATTCAAATGAACAATTGCAAATTGCACAGGTTACGGAGTCTAACGATATCTCTTTGCTGGAAACAAAATTACCTGAGGTAGATCTGGGCATTGCGCAATGGACATATGACAGGCAACAGCAAGCCGGATTAGGTACAGATACTCTACCTTCAAGCAAAATTTTGTATATCCCACTCAAAGCACCTATGCGTACTCGCGGTGTGCTAGCGATTTCACCAGAAAGTAATCAGGATATCTATCTACCAGAGCATCGACAGTTGCTAGATACTTTTGCTTCGCAAATTGGGCTGGCGCTGGAGCGTAAACACTATGTAGAAATTGCTCGTGATGCTGTTATTTCGATGGAAACTGAACGTTTAAGAAACTCTCTGCTGAGCGCAATTTCGCATGATTTAAGAACTCCCTTAACCAGCATCATTGCCACAACAGGGCAACTAAAAGAGTCTATTGATGTAACAACCAATGAGTATAAGCTGATCGCTGGTTTGCATGACCAAGGGATCCGGATGCAAAATCTGGTTTTGAATCTCTTGGATATGGCCAGATTGCAATCCGGTACTGTGAAATTAAACAGTGATTGGCATGTGCTAGAAGAAATAGTCGGTTCTGCTATTAATGGCTTGCAAACGACACTGCAAGGTCATCGGGTGACAGTAAAACCAATGGAGCATATTCCATTGCTGTTTGTTGATGCCATTCTGATTGAACGTGTATTAAGTAACTTATTAGATAACGCCTGTAAATACAGCGAGCTTGGCACAGAGGTCATCATTGCGGCACAGCAAAATAAACAACATATCCATGTGTCATTTACTGATGAAGGTCAAGGATTGCCAGATGGGATGGAGGCCAGCATCTTTCAGAAGTTTACCCGTGGCCGTAGCGAATCATCCATTCCTGGTATAGGGTTAGGTCTGTCAATTTGCAAGGCAATTATTGATGCCCATGGTGGCAAAATCTGGGCGGAAAAAAATCCGAAAAAAGGAACGACCTTTATTTTCACCTTACCTGTGAAAACACCGCCACTGGTTAGTGAAATGGAGATTTAAAGATGTCTGATACAAAGGGTAATATCGTCGTTGTTGAAGACGAAGATCAAATTCGTCGCCTCATTACCATTATTTTGGAAGCAGAGAGCTTTGCGGTTTATTCTGCAGAAAATGGCAAGCGTGGCTTGGTGGAGATTGGCACGCGAAAGCCTGAGGTGGCTATTATTGACTTGGGATTGCCCGATATGAATGGTGTTGAACTGATTCAAGAAGTACGGACCTGGAGTTCTATCCCAATTATTGTGCTGTCTGCCCGCTCTAACGAACACGATAAAGTCAACGCGCTAGATGCTGGCGCAGATGATTACATTACTAAGCCATTTGGTTCTGAAGAGTTATTGGCCAGAATACGTGCCCATTTGAGAAGGCACAATACAGTTCAGCAGAATAATAGCCAGTCCAATATCAAGTTTGGCCGTATCACGGTGGATTTTATCAAGCGCCAGGTCTATCGGGATGGACAGCCCGTATCGCTGACGCCGATTGAGTACCGTTTATTAACCGTGTTATTGCGTTCAGCAGGCTGTGTGTTGACCCAGCGTTACTTATTGAAAGAAGTTTGGGGGCCATCTAATGTTGAACATACGCACTATTTGCGTATTTATATGGGCCATTTGCGTAACAAACTGGAAGAAGATCCAGCCCAGCCCAAGCATTTTATAACCGAAATTGCGGTTGGCTACAGGCTGGTACTGGATGCTGACACAGCTTAAGCGGCTTGAATAAGGCCTGTCTCTGACAGGCTAAATGCTTGAATCAGTTCTTTTTTGAGCGCAGGTGTCACATCAGTCATTGGTAGTCTTAGCTCCGGATATATCAATCCTTGATGCCCCAGTAACGTTTTCACAGGTGCCGGGTTAGGCTCTTTAAACAATAAATGAATCAGTGTTTCCAAGTGGGCAAATTGTTGGCTGGCCTCACGACATTTCTGCTGTTTAGCAAGCTCGTACAGACGAAGGAAGCTTTCTGTATGGATATGTGCAGAAGCCGAGATAGCACCTGCAGCACCATGCAGCAATCCATCCAGAATAAGGCTATCGTCTCCACACATCACGCGCAGATTGGTTTCTTTAATAGTGCGGTACAAAGTTTCCGAGTTGCCGCTGGATTCCTTGATACCAATAAAGGTGGGATTGTTTGCGAGACGCTGCACTGTCTCCAGGTGAATCGGAACGCCAGCGCGTGCGGGAATGTTATACAACACAATGCTGGAAGAAATGGCGTCAGCTAATGCGCTGAAGTGAGCGAACAAGCCTTCTTGGGATGGTCTGATAAAGGATGGTGGAGCGATCAGAAAGCCAAAAGGGTTTAATGAGTCTAGTAATTGCGCCTGATGTACTAATGCACGCGTATCTGTGCCAAGCAGACCGATTAGAATTGGCATTTTTTTGTGCGTGACTTGCTGTACCGTTCGGATGATCTGTAATTGTTCATCTAGTCGCAAACTACCCATTTCGCCTGTGGTGCTACAGACCACCAGACCATGCACGCCATAATTTACCATGCGTTGCGTAAGCGTTTTTAATGCATCCAGATCAAGCTCGCCATGTTTGAATGGCGTTACCAAGGGTACCCAGATCCCTTCCAGTGGTGTTTTATCGTTTATGACCACTGAGTGTACGTCTTTAACCTTCTCATATCCATGCGATACCAAACAAGCAGAGTCTCCATCCATGATTCAAACCTCCTTCGTGAAATGGCCAAACTCGGCAGATTCAAAGAATTGCATGACCACTGACATGATTTTCTGCTCACAGCCGGACACTGCTTTGATAGATATTTTGACACGTTTGGAACGGTCAACTGTTTTCACGCTGTAAGAAGGCACTAGGTTTTTGAACTGTGTGGCTAAGATGAATCGGAATTGAGACATTAAATGCACATCAATGGTGACTGTCATTCGAATATAGTCCAGATGATTGGCTATGTGTCTAGGTGTTCGTAGGATGCGTCTGGAATGAATATATGGGATATTTAAAAGCGCTTTGGTAAGCGAATGCTGCAATGGTGCATCAGGAATTAAATAAAACATACCTCACTCTTTCATGTTGTTACGAGGTATTCAGTCTATTAAAACAGGTATTAAAAACCTGTAAATTGAAAAAAGCCAAAAATAAAAATTGTATAAATGTCTGTAGTGGCTATAAACCCAGGCAACCCTATTCTCACAAGCATAAAGTGTCTCCAGCAGAGCCGCCTAGAGATAGCCTTGATAATCCGCCTTCATACAGAGACAGGCTTGATCAGTAAGAGTTGGGAGGGTAGCTATAAGCTATAAGAAGAGCACCAAGTCGAAACAAAAAAGCCAAGTTAGAAATCACTATCTTGGCTTTTATTTTTTTGATGGTGCGCCCGGCGGGAGTCGAACCCACGACCCTTGGCTTCGGAAACCAATACTCTATCCAGCTGAGCTACGGGCGCAATCCTGCCATTATAGCAAATTAAGTGCGGCTGGCTTCGCTTGTCGCCGCTCAATTTTTAGGTGTGTTTGATTCAAAGCGTTGCTCACTGTTATTTAAACTGGATCTTTTTGATTAAGTTGCTTTCGCCTTTGTAGTAATAAGCTTCGTATGCGATTTCTTTGAGGGAATAGACTTTTTCGATGACAATTTTGTCAGCGCCTATATTCTGCGCGTTTACATAAGCTTGTCTTGGTGCATCCAGTGCTGCGAATGGAATAATTCGTTCAAATTCAAAGCCTTCGCCGTATTTGAACTCAATGGTATAGATTAAATCATCCCAGTTTAAGGTGGCGTCGTAGCCCTTGGATACGCGGACGATGTGTACGTTAGGGTCGTGAGCCTCTTGAATGCGTAGGATGGCGCTGTTTAGTAACAAGACGCCGGACAGGACCATGGCACCGTAGCCAACTTTGCTGAAGAGGCTGATGGAGATTTTAGGCAGCACGTATTTCATCAGATAGGTGGCTGCGACGGCAGCAATGGCGACCAGTATGCCGATGGTGAGTGCTTTTAGCGTAAATAATCCGAAATAGGCATATAGGCCCAGTTTGACGATGTGCAGAAAAATCTCATTGGCTGCGCGGGTGGCGATGATTTCTTCTTTGCTGAGCCCGTATCTGAGGTAAACACCATTGAACAAGACGCCGACTGCGCCGGTGAGGGCGGAGATAAAGCCTGCGAGAAAGCCGATAAATTTAAGAAAGTGGTTGGATAGCGCGGGTTTGTCTGCACTGGGGGCGGCGGCTTTTTTAAAGAGGTAGGGCAGGTTGGAGACCAGAAAAATGGCCATGCACAGCTCGACGTACATCGGCGCCAGGTAGCTGAGTAGCCAGGCGCCGACTATGACCCCCAGTAAGGCGAGGGGCAGAAAGTGCCTGACGATGCGCCAGTTGATGTGCTGGAAGAATAAATAAAGCTTGGTCAGTGAACTCACTGAGGTGCCTACCGATAGCGCCGCCGGCACCTGAGACGCCGGGAGCACGTGGCCCAGAATGGGGATCAGTAGCAGGCCTGCGCCGCCGCCGCAAACCATACTGATTGCAAACGCGATGAAGGCAATGAGGAAAACATTTAAATAAATCATGTGGGGCAGGACAGGCGTTATGTTTGTGGTTGCATTTGAAACGCTTAAATCATAGCCCAAATGCCTGGGCTTTTAGTAAGCATCTATAAAAAAGCGGCAGTCGTTTGGCGGGCAGGGGGTTGGCGCTCACCTTGCCTTGACCCGGGGAGCGTACTAAAGGTTGCAATAATCGTGTCATAGAGCGTGACTATGCTTGGCTGATAAATCTAAACATATGAGGATATAGCACGATGAAAGCCATGATTTTAGCTGCGGGGAAGGGCACTCGCGTTCGGCCACTGACTTATGATTTGCCTAAGCCGATGATTCCGGTGCTGGGCAAGCCGGTGATGGCTTATCTGGTGGAGCACCTGGCATTGCATGGGGTGGCGGATATTATGGTCAATGTCAGTTATCTGCACAAAAAGATTCAGGATTACTTTGAGGATGGTCATCGTTTTGGCGTGAATATCGGCTACTCGTTTGAGGGGGATATTGTGGATGGTCAGGTAGTGCCGCATGCAGTGGGCTCAGCCGGTGGCATGCGCAAGATTCAGGACTTTAGCGGCTTTTTTGATGAAACGACGATCGTGTTGTGCGGGGATGCGATTATTGATCTGGACATTACACGTGCGGTGAAAGAGCACAAGGAAAAAGGCGCACTGGCGAGCCTGGTGACCATGCAGGTGCCCATGGACAAGGTGTCTGGCTATGGCGTGGTGGTGACCAACAATGAAGGGCGCATTATTTCGTTTCAGGAGAAGCCTAGCCAGCTGGAGGCGCGCTCTAACTGGGCGAGCACCGGCATTTATATTTTTGAGCCGGAGGTGCTGGACTTGATCCCCTCTGGCAGCGAGTTTGATATTGGCTCGGACTTGTTTCCATTATTGGTGCAAAAAGGCTTGCCGTTTTATGCGATCCAGCATCCGTTTAACTGGATTGATATTGGCGTGGTGACCGATTACTGGCTGGTGATGCAGCAAATGATGCAAGGCTTCTTCCCGTCGATGCCGATTCCGGGCACGCAGGTGAAACCGGGTGTGTGGGTGGGCCTCAATGTGCATATTGACTGGGAGCACACGCAGATTGAGGGGCCGGTATACATTGGTTCTGGTAGCCGGATTGATAAAAATACCCGCATTGTTGGCCCAACCTGGATTAACTCGGGTTGCCATATCCAGCGCGACAGTACAGTCATACGCTCCATTTTGTTTGATTACACCCGCATTGCGCAGGGCTATGAAATTGTTGAGCGCATCGTCTGTGGTGAGTATTGCGTAGACCGTAATGGCCGCATGGTGCATATGGATGATGACAGTTGCGACATTATCTGGACTGATGCACGGGAAAAAGTGGTCTATCCGCAAAACTACGCTTATGCGAGGTTGTAATTTCAGCGCGGTTTGATTTTAAATGACTAGTCCGTTTTCATTTGATTGACATTTAACTGTCAAGGATTTGTCATGCATGATGCCTATGCTTTTCTCACTTTATGAGGAGAGTATACACATGAAAAAAATGACTTTAATGATTGGTTTGCTAGTGGGCAGCATGGGCGTGGCTGAGGCTGCAACCAGTTATCAGATTAGCAAAGAATGGACCTTTAGCCATAGTGGGAGTGGTTATTTGTCTGAAATTCCGGCATTTGATGCCATGACCAATACTTTATGGGTCGCAGGCGTCAAAGGCGTAGATGTTTTGAATGCGGCTACAGGCAGCCTGGTGCAGCATATTGACACCAGTAGCTTCGGTAACATCAATAGCGTCAGCATCAGCAATGGCATGGCGGCATTTGCCATCGAAAACAGTGCACGTACTCAACCGGGGATCGTGCACTTATATAACACCACAACCAGAAGCCTTGCGTCTGGGACTAACACATTTACGGTCGGTGCATTGCCAGATATGCTGACTTTTACGCCGGATGGCAGCAAGATTTTGGTTGCCAATGAAGGAACCCCAGATGTGTATGGCACACGTAAAGGCAGCACGGTGCCACGCGTATTCAACCCGGCAGCCAATGATCCAGTCGGTAGCGTGACTATTATTGATGTAGCCAAGCGTAGCGTGGCTGCCACTGCCACGTTGTCTGGAGTGCCTACTTCAGGTAGCCATATTCGCAATAATACTGGCATGGATTATGAGCCTGAGTATATTGCGGTCAGTGCAGATGGCAGCAAGGCTTACGTGACCCTTCAAGAGGCGAATGCCATCGGCATTTTGGATATGCACACCAATTCGTTTACCCAGGTGGTTGGCTTGGGTGCCAAAGACTTCAGCCTGCCGGGTAACAGCATAGACCCGCTTAACAATGGTAGCGTTAATTTTATTAGTGCCAACGTAAAAGGGTTGTACATGCCTGACGGGATCGCGACTTACAACGTCGCTGGCAAGGACTACTTGGTGACTGCGAACGAAGGTGATTTCCGTGAGGATGACGGTGATCGTTCTAATGCCAGTTCATTAGGCGCGACTGGGGATTTGGCCAATATCCGCGTATCAAACACCGATTCATCTGCAGGCGATCTGTACGCCGCGGGTGCGCGTTCTTTCAGCATCCGTAATGCCGATGGCAGTCTGGTTTACGACAGTGGCGATATCCTTGATAAGGAAGCTTTTGCACGTGGGATTTATGATGACGCCCGTAGCCGCGACAAAGGGGTTGAGCCAGAAGGTGTGGACTTGTTTACCCTGGGTGGCCGTACCATCGCTGCTATCGGTTTGGAGCGAACCCTGAAAGGGGCCGTAGCACTGTTTGATATCACTGATCCTACCAAAGTCAGCTTTATTGATATGATTGTCTCAGACGGCGACAAAGCGCCAGAAGGCTTGGTTGCGTTTGAAAAAGCCGGACAGATTTTCCTGGCGTTTTCGAATGAAAGCTCCAACACCACTTCCTTGTTCAAGGTCAGTGCTGTCCCTGAACCCGGCTCCGCAGCGATGCTGGGGATGGGCTTGCTCTCATTGGCGATGTTGCGTCGTCGACAAAAGTAGTACGGTTTTATCTGTGCAAATGTCAGCCGGGTCTGGGAATCAGCCCGGCTGTTTGTTTTGCATGGCAGTAAATACCGGTGCGCGTTTCCTGTCTGGCGGTTCTGCGCTATAATCACGTGGAAAATTTTTCTAACGCAACGGGATGCAGATATGTCGGGTTACAATCAGAGTTCAAGCATTAAAGAGTTAATTATTGCCATTCCAGGCGCCATTATTGCTTTCACATTGCTGGTTTCGCTGCTGGCATATCTTTTTGGCGTGTTTGGTGCCGAAAAAGCGGCCCCAAGCAAAGAAGCGGCTGAAGCAGCAGAGCAAAAAGTGCTCGCCAATATTGCCCCGGTTGCGACAGTGGCCGTGGCTGAAGCAGGTGGCGCGCACGTTGAAAAGAGTGGTGAAGAGATTGTTAAAGGCGTGTGTATCGCTTGCCACGGTGTGGGTGCCTTGGGTGCGCCAAAAATCGGTAATGCCGGTGACTGGGGTCCACGTATTGCACAAGGCTATGAAACCTTGGTAAAACATGCCATCGAAGGGATTCGTAGCATGCCAGCGCGCGGCGGTAACGCAGAGTTGACTGACCACGAAGTCGCGGATGCGGTGGCCTATATGGCGAATCAGGCAGGGGCCAAATTTGATCCTGCCAGCTTGAAAAAATAAACAGCAATATTGCGATAAGCCGCTTGAATCTCAAGCGGCTTTTTTATTGGTCAGGGCGCTTCTACACCTTCAAATCGCTAAGCCAGACAAGGCGCGCATGAAAAAATTTGATGCTGCATATAGTTGATATGGCAGGAGAAATTTCTTGATGAGCAACGCCGTATTGCGACGGAAGTTGTGTGTGTAGCAGTGCCCGTAAATCGATTTCAGATAGGTGCATAGCCATGGCGAGATACGCAATTGGCGACCTGCAAGGTTGCTATCATTCTTTTATGCAGTTGCTGGCAAAGCTAAACTTTGCGCCTGGGCGCGACCAGTTGTGGCTGGTTGGCGATTTGATCAACCGCGGCACGGGATCACTACCGGTATTGCGCTGGTTATATGCGCATCGCGAGCATATCAAGGTGGTGCTGGGTAACCATGATTTGCATGCCATTGCCGTCGCACACGCCGTGCGGCCACCGCATCGCTTTGACACTTTAGCGCCTTTATTGGCAGCCGAGGATGGCGAAGCGTTATTGCACTGGTTGCGGCATCAACCATTGATGGTGCTGGAAGATGACTATGCCATGATACATGCCGGCTTGTATCCGCAGTGGTCGTTGCTGCAAGCCAAGGCGCTGGCTGCCGAGGTTGAGGCGGTGTTGCAATCGCCCGACTATCTGGGCTTTTTGCAACAGATGTATGGTAATCAGCCTGCCGCCTGGCACGCGGACTTGACCGGCATGGACCGCTTGCGGGCGATTACCAATGCGCTCACCCGCATGCGTGTGGTGGATGCGGCCGGCGCGATGGAGTTTGCGTTTAAAGGCGAACTGTCTGAGCTACCGGCCGGGTATCTACCCTGGTTTCAGGCGGCCGGTCGCCAGTCCGCCCAGGCCAAGCAGCCCATCCTGTGTGGGCACTGGTCAGCGTTGGGCCTGTATCAAGCGCATGGCGTGATCGCGCTGGACACCGGTTGTTTATGGGGGCGAGAACTGACGGCATACGCCCTGGACACTGGCGAGGCGACGCAGGTGGCACTAGATCCGCGTGATCAGCCGCCCGGCCTGGGTGGCGATTAGTCCGGTGGTGGGGGTGGAACTCTGGTGGGTGATCCTGGCCGCGTTTGGGGCGGGCGTGGTGGATGCAATGGTGGGCGGCGGTGGGCTGGTGACCGTCCCCGCTTTGCTAACCAGCTTTCCGAATACCGCGCCCGTGCTGTTGCTTGGCACCAATAAATGTTCCAGTGTGTTTGGCACCAGTGTTGCCGCCTGGCGCTATAGTCGGCATGTGCGTCTGGATTGGGCCTGGTTAGTCCCTGCAATGCTGGCTGCATTTTTAGGCGCCTGCCTGGGGGCATGGACCTTGACCTGGGTCGCGCCAGATTTTTTGCGCAAGCTATTGCCAGCGGTGTTGTTGCTGGTGTTGGTGTATACGCTCAAGTCTCCGCAGTTTGGGGTCGAACAGGGTGCCCGGGGCCACAGTGTGCGGCAGCGATGGATGATTGCGTTGGCCATTGGGGTCAGCATCGGCTGGTATGACGGTTTCTTTGGACCAGGCACCGGCAGCTTTTTTATTTTTATGCTGGTGCGTTTTCTCGGCCAGGATTTTTTGCATGCTTCTGCCTCTGCCAAAGTGTTAAATGCCAGTACTAATCTGGCGACGTTAGCGGTGCTGGGCTGGAGCGGTGCAGTCTGGTGGCAACTGGGCTTGGCCATGGCGGCCGCCAATATCGCTGGCAGCCTGCTAGGCAGTGCACTGGCGCTAAAGCATGGAACCACGCTGGTGCGCCGGGTGTTTGTGGCAGTTGTGACGCTTTTGCTGCTTAAAACGGCCTGGCAGGCATATGTCTAACGATGGGCTGAGCCATCACAGTCAGGCTTGCTTTTGCACCGCTGGTTCGCTGACGGTTTCAGGCACGGTCGCCCAGGGTAAGCGCGCTATGATTTCATTTCTTGCCTGGCTGGCCAGCGTTTGCCGGTCCAGCAGGCGCGCCTCTATCGGCGCACAAAAATGCAAATGCACTTTGGGTGACTGCATGTTCAGAAAAGACAGCATGGATTCGATCATGCTGGTTTCACCGGCATACGCTGCCGCCAGGTTAGGGCCGCCGTCAGGCATGGGATAGTGGATCGCAATCGGGATCACCGTCGCCTCTGCATCAATCGCGGCCTGAATCAGGCTACTTTTAAACGGTAATACTTGCTGTCCATCGGTGGTGGTGCCTTCGGGAAACACGCACAGATTGTCCCCCAGTTTCATCGCCTGCGTGACTACTTTCAGCACGCGTGCCGCATCACGTTGGCGTGTCCGGTTAATAAAAATGGTGCCAGACTTTTTGACCAGATAGCCAAACACTGGCCAATCCTTGATTTCGACTTTTGCGACAAAACGCACTGGAATCAGGCTGTTCAAGGCATGGATATCTGACCAGGAAATATGGTTGGCAACAAACAGCACATGCTTGGACTGCGGCGCCGGGCGTACGCCGCTCACCGATAACTGCAGGTTAAAACAGCGCAATAGTTTGGCACACCACCAGCGAATCAACTGCTCGCGGCCACGACGGCCACACACAGGCAACACGAGTGTTGCCAATGTGAGTCCGGTGAGTGTGTGGAGAAAAATGCGGGCGGTGCGCCAGCAGAAGGTGAGAAAATTTGTTTTTGGCAAGTTATTTCAAGAAATGCGCAGCATATCTGGGATTGATTCTGGATAAAGGTAACAATACCAGCATATCGGCTGTATTAAAAGCCGGATCCCAGGCAGGTTCGCCACAAATATAAGCCCCCAGGCGCAAATAGCCTTTCACCAATGGTGGGCAGGTCACTTCGAGTGACTGATCCAGGGCCTCGATCGGCAATGGATGGTGCGGAAACACACGATATTCCGCGGGAGACAGATAGTCTTCTCGCAGACTGTTGAACAGCGAGGCAGCGGTGTGGCCGCCATCGTGCATGGAAATGCTGGCGCAACCAATCATGTATTCATACTGGCGGGCCATCATGTATTTGGCCAGGCCTGCCCACAACATGGTGATGGTGCCACCGGTGCGATAATCGGCATGCACACAGGCACGGCCCACTTCTACCATCCGGTCAGACAAGGGGGCCAGACGGCTCAAATCAAACTCTCCGGCAGAGTAGTAACCGCCTGCCAGCATGGCCTGCATCGGGTTCAGGATGCGGTAAGTGCCCACCACTTGCTGCGTGGTATCATCGCGGACCAGCAAGTGATCGCAAAAGGCATCGAAGCCGTCTACATCAAGACCATTCTGGCTCTTGATCTGCGCGCCCATTTCTTCAGCAAACACCTGATAGCGCAAGCGTTGCGCTTCCATGATTTCTTCTGCGGTTGTTGCCAGAGCAACACTCAGCGTTGAGTTGACTTTACGGTTGTTCTCGGTAGTTGGCTGAATTTCGGCTTGATATAGGCCATTTTCCTGCAAATTGCGTTCTAACATCACGCGACTCCTTGGTTGAGGTTTAGGGTGATATTAGAAGTGTCACATGAATGATTGGTGACGTTCACATGACAATTCTGTGACGTTGACTATGGTGGCGGACATGCCCCATGCACTAATAAAAAGAGCAGCCTAGGCTGCTCTTTTCAATGACCACACACCAGAAGGTGATGGTTGCCATGCGTCGTTTAACGCCAGCTTCTGTTAGTGGGAAACGCGTGAGGTGCCGCCGTTTTCAACGATGCGTACACGGTCGCCCGCATTAAACTGTTCGTCCGCTTCCTGCACGATGGCCACCAGGCCGCCGCCATCCAGTTTGACGGTGATTTCCAGTGCGTTTTTGCGGGTGACGGCTTCTTCTGCGGCTGAACCAGCCAGGCCACCGGCGACGGCACCAATGACAGCTGCAATCGCGCTGCCGCGACCACCGCCCACTGAGCTGCCAGCAATCCCACCAATTGCCCCCCCTGCAATCGTACCTACAGGGGACTTGGTGCCTTCAAGTTTGACGGCACGCACGCTTTCCACTACCCCGGTTTTCACCGTTTGTGCTCTGCGTGCTTCATCACGCGAATACACACTACCAGAGTTAGAGCTCGCGCACGCGGCCAGAATGCCGGTGACCAATACCACAGCAAGCCATTGCAATACACGTGTTTTCATTTTTTTCTCCAATATTGAACAAGCTTCTTTTAATGGGTAGCCTGGCCCAGACTAGGATCCTCTTTCAAGGCATCCTGTACCAGGGCGTGACTGTAAATGTTTTCAATCTCGGCCCGGCTCGGCTGATGATTCTGCCCGCCACGGCTCGCAATCTTGATCGCGCCCATGGTAGACGCCAGCCGGCCACAGGCTTTCCAGTCCCAGCCACGCACAATGCCATACAGCAGGCCAGCACGGTAAGCATCGCCACATCCTGTTGGGTCTACGACCTTATCTGCTCTAACGCACGGAATGTCATGGCGTTGACCGTCAGCATAAATATGCGAGCCCTCGCTACCCAAGGTCACAATCAAGGCTTTGACCTTGGCCGCCAGTTGTTCCAGACTGAGCCCTGTTTTGTCTTGGATGACTTGTGACTCGTAATCGTTCACTGCCAGATAGTCAGCCATTTCAATAAAGTGCATGAGCTCTTCGCCATTAAACATCGGCAAGCCCTGGCCCGGATCAAACATGAAGGGAATCCCGGCCTCATGGCACTCTTTTGCGTGCTGGAACATGGCATCGCGACCATCTGGGGCAATGATGGCCAAGGCAATATCTTTGGCGTCGTTCACGCTGTTGGTATGCGCATATTGCATGGCCCCGGGGTGAAACGCGGTAATCTGGTTATCATCCATGTCGGTGGTGATAAATGCTTGAGCAGTGTAGGTGCCGGCAATCGCCTTGATGTGCTGCGTATCAATATGATGCTGGTTCAGCCATGCCTCATAGGGGGCAAAGTCATCCCCGGTTGTCGCCATGATCTGCGGCTGGCCTTCGAGCAATTGCAGGTTGTAGGCAATATTGCCCGCGGTGCCGCCAAATTCGCGGCGCATTTCAGGGACCAGAAATGCCACGCTCAGTTTATGAATTTTGTCTGCCAGAATATGATTTTTAAACTGGTCAGGGAACACCATGATGGTGTCGTAGGCGAGTGAGCCGCAAATAAGAATTTTCATGAAGTGAATACGGGGTTGGATAAAAGTAGGGCTATTATTGCTGTGCGCCAGCAGTGTGGCAAGTGTTACGAGCGGCTAAGAGTGGTCACGACTGCTTGATGGCCAGATCAATCAGCGTTTTGGCGGCCTTTTTGGCAGACTTGATGGCGCCTGAGCCGCGTTTGATTTGCTCGGCCTGTACGGCACCTTCAAACAGAATGGAGAGTTGCAGCGCCAGTCCTTCGGCATCTTTGATATTGGCTTCTTGTGCCAGCTTGGTAATAAATTGCCTGAATTCACGGGACTGTTGCGAAGACAGCTGATGAATCCGGTTTTCTTCATTGGGGAACTCGGCGGAAGCCTTGATAAAAGCGATCCCGGTGAACGAGGGGGAAGTCACCCACTCTTCAATAAACTCAAACAGTTTTTGGATTTTTTCATTTGGGCTGCCACCAAGACCGCCCAGTTTTTCATTCATCCAGTCCTGAAAGTCCTGGTGGCTCTGTTGCAACACGGCCAGGATCAGTTCTTCCTTGTTTTCAAAATACTTGTAAAGCGTCATTTTGGTGGTGCCTGCGACAGCCACAATCGTGTCTACCCCCGTGGAATTAATGCCACGTGTCTGGAACAGATCCGTCGATACCTGCAAAATTTTTTGCTTAAGCGCATTCATGCCTAAAATTATAACACCCTATACAAGTTTGTATACCCCCAGAACTTTCAGCCAGGGAACAAATCCTATTGTTTGACTTTGCTTGCCGTGTTAAATATACTATACCGTATAGTATACATTTATGGTCAATTTATTTACAATGTACTTCATCTACAACAAGGAGAAAATCATGCGTCAATTATTATTAGCTAGCCTGTTCGCCCTCTCAAGCACGGCATTTGCGGCCGAGCCACTGTATGTCGTTAAATCTGTGGAGCTGAATCAGCCGGTAGACGTGGTCTGGAAAAAAGTCTCTGACTTTGGCGATTTGGGTGCCTGGCATCCAGCCGTTGCCAAAACCGAGATCGTTGCGGGTAAAAATAACAGCGTGGGCGCCAAACGCGTGCTGACGCTCAAGGATGGCGGCAAAGTGAATGAAACACTGACTGCTTACAATCCAAAACAGAAAAGCTATGGCTACAGGATCACTGATGGCGTGTTACCGGTGAATGACTACGCATCCACCGTGAGTGTGCATAGCAATGGGGATGGCAAGTCTGTGGTGGTGTGGGAAAGTCATTTCTTGCCAAAAGCGCCTGCAGATGAAAAAGCAGCCTCTGACGCGATTAAAGGCGTTTACGATGGTGGTTTGAATCAGCTTAAAACCCTGTTCCAATAAATCAGCGTTTGCTGTAAAAAAAGCCGTCACGAGCAGTGGCGGCTTTTTTGTTATGCAACGACGGCCTGTTTTATTGTCAGGCAGTCTACTGTCTCGAGTTGGCCATCAGTTTGGGCGTGTAATTGCATTGCACCTGATCAAGCAGTTGGTTGACCAGTACTTGCTCGTCACGGTTGGTTGTGACGTGACCATTGATGATGTTTTCGATGTAAACGCTTTTCAAACGTTCTGGCAGTTGAATCGCTTCGATCAGTCGGCAATCACCATGTTTCATGGTTTCGAGGCGGCTGTAAATGGCTGCGGTTTCGGTGGGACTGGCCTCGAATGATAACGGGCGGGGCGGAGGCTGATGCACCGCTGCGGTCTGGAGGCTGGGCGCGGATTCGAGCTGCATATGCCAGTAATAACCGCCCACGACGCCACAGACCAAGGTGACCGCCACCACGCCATAGTTGCGGATGGCCAGCCAGTCGATTTGCAGTTTGGTTTGCTCGTCGATAAGTGCTTTTGCTGCCTGTTTTGCATGTTGCAGGGCACTGGATTGTCTGTGTGCCAGCTTTTCCTGACAGGCGCTGAGTGCCATGAAATAGAGCTGGTTAGCGAGCATATCAGGCAGGCGCGCGCCTGCCAGTTGTGCCTGTGTGCTCAGGTATGCCTGCAGTCGCCCAGGCTGGGTCGATGTTGTCGCGGGCGTGGTTTGCGCCTCTGCGAGCGGGCTGGAGAGCAAGTCATCCAGAATGATGAACAAGCCTAGCAGCTTGTGCGCGGCCTGCTTGCCGGACTTGTCCAGCATGGTTATCAGCCAATCTGATTGTAATAATGCGTGCAACATACCGGCTTAAAATGGCTTGACGACCACCAGAATCACCACGGCGAACAGGATCAGCACCGGGACTTCATTAAACCAGCGAAACCAGACATGACTACGCTTGTTTTGCTGCGCAAGAAATTGTTTAAGGAGTTTGCCGCAATAGTGATGGTAGCCAATCAGCAGGATGACCAGGGTCAGTTTGGCATGCATCCAGCCGCCAGTGATGCCGTAACCCAGCCATAACCATAAGCCAAATGCGAGCGCCAGCAGCATGAGGGGCTGCATGAAGCGGTAGAGTTTTTGCGCCATGAGCAGCAAGCGCGCATAGGCGTGAGTTTCAGTTTCCATCGCCAGGTTGACGTAGATACGGGGCAGGTAAAACAGGCCGGCGAACCAACTGGTGACAAAAATAATATGTAGCGCTTTGACCCACAACATTTAGCTGGCTTTCTGATTCAGGAGTTTGCGTAATTCGGCAAAGTTGAGTTCGCCTATGGTTTTCTGGATGCGGTTGCCGTTGCCGTCAAAGATAAAGGTGGTCGGGGTCAGGTTGACATTACCAAACGCCTTGACCATTTCGCCGTAACCGTCATGCATGACGGCAAACGGCAGCGCTTTTTCCTGGGTGTAATTGAGCACTTGCGCAGGCGGGTCGTAGGGCATCGCCACGGCAATCACCACCAGGTTTTTGTCTTTGTATTGCTGGTAAGTGTGGATGAGGTCAGGCATCTCCTTGATGCAGCCCGAGCAGTCTGTTGCCCAGAAGTTGACCAGCACCGTTTTGCCGCGCAGGCTTTGCATGCTGATTTTCTGGCCATCCAGCGTGGTGAAGGTGACTTCTGGTGCCTGCGGTTTTTGCATGACGGCAAATACCAGGCCTGCGATGAGCGCCAATGCAACTATTGCTACGCCCCATGTTCTGAATATTGATTTCAACTTAGCCTCTTAAAAAACGGATGACTCAAAAATGCACGCTAAAAACCATAGGCCGTGTAACGTGTTTGTGCTGTATACGACATGGTATAATTGACTTTTGTTTTTGATAAATTATCAATGAACGCACCTGTCAACGCAGATTTGTTAAAGCGCAATTCTACCCCTCTCGCACGATTACGCGAAATTCCGTACAACTATACCTCTTTCTCTGACCGCGAAATCGTCATCCGGTTTCTCGGCGAAGAAATCTGGGAAATCCTCAATGTGCTGCGCGCCGAGCGTAAAACAGGCCGCAGTGCGCGCATGCTGTTTGAGGTGTTGGGCGATTTGTGGGTGGTGTCACGCAACCCTTATCTGCAAGATGACCTGCTGGAAAACCCCAAGCGTCGCAAGGCCTTGATCGAGGCGCTATATCATCGTATTTCTGCCATTCAAGAACGTAGCGGGGGCAATGAAAAAGTACAAAAACTGGTGTCTGCCGCGACCAAAGCGGTAGAGAAGTTTGCCGATGATTTCAAGCAAACGGCCGAGTTACGCAAAAAAGCCCTGGCCAAACTGACCAAGTACACTCGCAAAGACAATGTGCAGTTTGATGGCTTGGCGCGTGTCTCACATGTCACAGACGCGACCGACTGGCGCGTCGAATATCCATTTGTGGTGATCAACCCGGATACTGAAGCCGAGATCTCTTATCTGGTGCGCGCCTGTATCGAATTGGGTCTGACCATTATTCCACGTGGGGGCGGAACGGGTTACACGGGCGGCGCGGTACCGTTGACGCCATTGTCTGCAGTCATCAACACCGAAAAACTGGACCAACACACAGGTGTGCAAATGCGCACCTTGCCCGGCGTCTCCCGTCAGGTGGCTACGATTGAGTGCGGCGCGGGTGTAGTGACCCGTCGCGCCATGGATGCGGCTACCGCCGCCGGCCTGGAATTCGCCTGCGACCCGACCTCTGCCGATGCCTGTTGCATTGGCGGTAACGTCGCCATGAACGCTGGTGGTAAAAAAGCCGTGCTGTGGGGGACTGCGCTGGATAACCTCGCCTCATGGCGCATGGTGACGCCAGATGCGACCTGGCTGGAAGTGGAGCGTCTGGATCACAACCTGGGCAAAATTCACGATATTGACATGGCGCGCTTTAAAATCAGCCGCTACGACATCGACCATAAAAACTTGCTGTCCGAGCCTGAGATTCTTGAAATCCCGGGGCCGAGCTTCCGTAAGGTCGGCCTGGGTAAAGACGTGACCGACAAGTTCCTGTCCGGCTTGCCTGGTGTGCAAAAAGAGGGCTGTGACGGCCTGATTACCTCTGCGACCTTTATTTTGCACCGCATGCCCAAACATGTACGCACCATTGCGCTGGAGTTTTTTGGCAATGTGTCGCATGCCGTGCCCGCGATTGTCGAGATCAAGGATTATCTGGACGCTACTGCCAAGCAAGACCCGTCGGTGATCATGGCTGGTCTGGAGCACATGGATGAGCGCTATGTGAAAGCCGTCGGCTATGCGACCAAGGCCGCACGTCAGCAACGGCCAAAAATGGTGTTGTTGTGCGATATCGCGTCTGATGATGAAAACGCCGTCGGTGAAGTGGCTTCTGCCGTGGTGCGCATGTGTAACGCGCGTAACGGTGAAGGCTTTATTGCCGTCTCGGCCGAGGCCCGTAAAAAATTCTGGCTGGACCGTTCACGCACGGCGGCAATTGCCCGCCATACCAATGCCTTCAAGATTAACGAAGACGTGGTGATTCCATTGCCGCGCCTGGGCGAATACTCCGACGGCATTGAGCGCATCAATATCGAGCTGTCTATCAATAACAAGCTGCGTCTGGTGGATGCGCTGGAAGCCTTTGTCGCTGGCGACCTGCCTTTGCAGCCGGATGAAGACGGCAACTCCGACCCCGAAGGTGTCAAATCCAAACAAAACATTGCCCTGCAGTTGTTGCGTGATGTGCGTGCCAAATGGCGTCTGATTTTGAATACCCTGGACGAGCCTGTCACCGTGCTGGGCGAGATGGGCAAGGCCTATGCCCAATATGAAAATGTGTTCCGCGCCGTGCAGTCTTACGATTTGCGCGTTTCCTGGAAGCGCGAGCTCAAGCGGCCAATGGCGGATATTTTTGCTGGCCGTGAATACCAGAAGATTCTGGACAAGCTGGATGAGATTCAGAAAACCGTGTTGAAGAGCCGCGTGTTTATCGCGCTGCACATGCACGCCGGTGACGGTAACGTGCATACCAATATCCCGGTCAACTCTGACGACTACGGCATGATGCAAGACGCCCACGCCGCTGTTGCACGTGTGATGGCGTTGGCACGTAGCCTCAATGGCGTGATTTCTGGCGAGCATGGGATCGGTATCACCAAGATGGAGTTCCTGGATCAGGCCACCATTGATACCTTTGCTGCTTACAAAGCCAAGGTAGACCCAGAAGGCCGTTTCAACAAAGGCAAACTGATGATGGGTTCCGGGCTGGAAAACGCCTATACCCCCAGCTTTGGTTTGCTCGAGCAAGAGTCCATCATCATGGAGCAGTCTGCCATAGGCGAGATTGCCGATGATATTTCTGACTGCTTGCGTTGCGGCAAGTGTAAGCCGGTGTGTTCTACACACGTGCCACGCGCCAATTTGCTATATTCCCCACGTAACAAGATTCTTGGCACCTCCTTGCTGATCGAGGCCTTCTTGTACGAAGAGCAAACCCGTCGCGGCATTTCGCTCAAGCACTTTGACGAGTTCAACGATGTGGCTGACCATTGCACGGTCTGCCACCGTTGTGAAAAACCTTGCCCGGTCAATATTGACTTTGGTGATGTGTCCGTCAAGATGCGTAACTTCCTGCGCGAGCAAGGCAAGAAGAAATTCAACCCTGGCACGGCTGCCGGTATGCTGTATCTGAATGCCAAAGATCCGGCCACCATCAAGTTCTTGCGTGCAACCATGATAGGCATGGGCTACAAGGCGATTAATATTGCTAACAGCCTGGCCAAGAAGTTTGGCCTGCTCAAGGACAAAAAAGCACCACCGGCGACGGTGGGCAAGCCAGAGATCAAGGCGCAGGTGATTCACTTCATCAACCGGCCGATGCCGAAGAAAATGCAGTCCAAGACATCACGTGCCATGCTGGGCGTGGAAGATGACACCATGATTCCGGTCATCCGCAACCCGCAAAAGGTGAATGAGGATTCGGAAGCCGTGTTCTATTTCCCGGGCTGCGGCTCCGAGCGCCTGTTCTCTAACGTCGGCCTGGCGACTCAAGCCATGTTGTACGAGGTGGGCGCGATTACGGTCTTGCCGCCAGGCTACCTGTGCTGCGGTTATCCGCAAACGGCGTCAGGCAACCACGACAAGGGTCAGGAAATCACGGCGGACAACCGCGTGCTGTTCCACCGTGTCGCCAACACCCTGAACTACCTGGATATCAAGACCGTGATTGTGTCTTGCGGCACCTGTATGGATCAGTTGCAGAAATACGAGTTCGAGAAGATTTTCCCGGGCTGCCGTCTGCTCGACATCCACGAGTACCTGATGGAAAAAGACATGCGCCTGCAAAGCGTCACCGGTACGCGTTATATGTATCATGACCCATGCCACTCGCCGATGAAGACTTACAAGCCATTGGAAGTCACCAACAAGCTGATGGGCACTGACGTGACGTTGAATGACCGCTGCTGCGGTGAGTCCGGCACTTTTGCTGCGGCGCGTCCTGACATTGCTACCCAGGTCAAATTCCGCAAACAGGAAGAGCTGGAAAAAGGCATGGAGAAAATGGGCTTGACCGTGGGCGCCCCCGAGCAGCCAGTCAAAATCCTGACGTCTTGCCCAAGCTGCCTGCAAGGTCTGTCACGCTATGGTGATGACACTGGCATTGAAGCTGACTACATTGTGGTGGAAATGGCCAAGCACGTGCTGGGTGAAAACTGGATGGAAAATTACATCCAGAAGGCCAATAACGGTGGCATTGAGAAAGTATTGCTGTAAACCCACAAACCCCGCGTAAGCGGGGTTTGTTTAAGTGGCGGCGTATCGTGTCAGTGCAAAGGGTTTATGATTGTCGCGCTTTGACATAGACATAAATCCCTGCCCAAATCATGACCACTAAAATCACAGCAATCACGATAAAACTCATTAAACCGTAGTCAGTCGATAACAAATCAATCAAAATTTTCATGGGTTTCCTCCAGTAAGCGAATCATGTTGCAGGCAATGAATCTGTAGAGGATTTTGAACCCTTATGACATCATGGTTTTTGATGTAACGCAAAAGTCATGTCAGCGACACCTGGTGACTGTATTGTCTGGCAGTCACTGCTGGCAAAATGCAACGATAGAGTTGGAAAATTAAAAGTTCAGGAATCAAACGGATGAATGTTTACTCGCTGCTTAAACCTCTGCTGTTTCAACTGGATGCAGAGCAAGCACACGATATTACTTTGCAATCGCTCAAACGTGCAGAAAAGCTCGGCCTGCTCACACTCGCCGCCTGCCGTTTACCTGCACAACCGACGCAGGTCATGGGCCTCACGTTTCCCAACCCGGTCGGCCTGGCGGCCGGGCTGGATAAAAATGCCGCTGTGATTGACGGCATGGCCGCGCTAGGCTTTGGCTTTATTGAGGTGGGCACCGTCACGCCACGCCCGCAGCCTGGCAACCCCAAACCACGCTTGTTCCGTTTGCCACAAGCCGAGGCCATTATTAACCGCTTTGGCTTTAACAACCTCGGTGTCGATCAACTGATCCAGAATGTGAAGGCGTCCAAATTCAAAGGCATCCTGGGCATTAATATCGGCAAAAACTTTGATACGCCGAACGACCGTGCCGCTGAAGACTACCTGACCTGCATGCGCAAAGTGTATAACTATGCCAGCTATATCACGGTGAATATCTCTTCGCCCAACACCAAAAACCTGCGCGCCCTGCAAGAAAAAGAGGTGCTGGGCCAACTGCTCGCAACGCTCAAAGCCGAGCAAAAAATCCTCTCGCAACTGCATGGCAAATATGTGCCCGTTGTGCTCAAAATCGCCCCCGATTTAACCACCGAACAAGTACAAGAAATCGCTGAACTGCTCATGCAGCACCAAATGGACGGCGTGATTGCCACCAACACCACCTTGTCGCGCGATGCTGTGGCCGGCTTGCCAAACTCGGAAGAGGCAGGTGGGCTGTCAGGCGCACCGGTAAAAGCGGGTTCTACACGCGTGATTCAAACACTGGCGGCCAGCTTGCAAGGCAGCCTGCCGATTATCGGCGTCGGTGGTATTCTCAATGGCGACGATGCCAAAGAGAAAATGGCGGCCGGTGCCAGCCTGGTTCAACTCTACAGCGGACTCATCTATAAAGGCCCGCAGTTAATTAAAGATTGCCGCAAAGCCTTGCTCTAATGGCATTGCCCATCCTCTACTCCTACCGCCGCTGCCCCTACGCCATGCGCGCCCGTATGGCGATCTGGGCGGCGAATATTCAGGTAGAAGTGCGCGAGATTTCATTGCGTGAAAAACCTGCGCATTTGTTGCAGATTTCCCCCAAAGGCACCGTGCCCGTATTACAACTGCCAGACGGTACCGTGCTAGAGCAAAGCCTGGATATCATGCAGTGGGCACTTGCCCAGAGCGATCAGCAAGGCTGGCTGAATGCAGACCCTGAAGCAGTCAACGCGCTGATTACGATCAACGACGGTGACTTTAAAAAAGCGCTGGACCGCTATAAATACCCTGACCGTTACCCTGAACATACACAACAATTTTACCGTGCTCAAGGTGAGCAATTTTTGCAGCAACTTGAGCATGCTTTAACCCAGCACACCTTTTTGCTGGGCGCTTCGGCCAGTATGGCCGATATCGCGATCTTCCCGTTTATCCGTCAGTTTGCGGCAGTAGATGCGGAGTGGTTTGCGGGTAGTGATTATGCGAAACTGCGTGTCTGGTTAGAAGGGTGGTTGCAAAGCCCCTTATTTGAAAAAGTGATGCAGAAGTTTCCGACTTATACACAGTAAACATTCCTGTTGAAATAATATTGTGTTAGAGTTTCCATAGAAAGGAATTTTTATGGTCGCGACCACACAAAATACCGTCACCCAAGCCGATGCGCAATCCGTGTTAACCAAAGCGGTAAGTCGCGCGGCTGAGCGTTTGCAGATTTCCAAAGCCTTGTTGGCAAGCATTCTTGGCCTGAGTCCTGCCACCATCACCCGCCTGTATAGTGGTGAATATGTCCTCGACCAAAAACGCAAAGAGTGGGATTTTGCTTTGCTATTTGTCCGAGCGTTCCGCTCGTTGGATTCCATTGTCAACAATGATGAAACCGCCCGTGTCTGGTTAAACAATCAAAACCTGGCGCTCAATGCGCGCCCCATCGACCTGATTAAACAAACTGAAGGCCTGGTTCGTGTCGTCCAATATCTGGACACCTCACGCGGTATCGTCTGAGGCTTTTGCTTGGGCATCATTGGCTTGGCGCATGGTCGAGGCGCAACATGTCGCCTCAACCATGAAGCTGGTCGATACTGAAGCCGAACAAACCCTGCTTGAAGCCTTGCTCGATAGCAATAAGCCACCTTTCGCCGCGGATACCGAGCATCTTGATTACTTGCTCTCCACACCATTCCGTTACCCCAGCCGCGCTGGAGGTTCACGCTTTCGCGGTCCAAATGACCCCGGCGTGTTTTATGCCGCAGAAACAGTTCGTACCGCCGCAGCTGAACTCGGCTATTGGCGCTGGCGCTTTCTCATAGATGCGCCTGCACTCAGCCGCATAGAGCCCGTGCCACACACCGCTTTTCAAGTGTCACTAGCCACACAAGCGATTGATTTAAGAAATCCACCGTTTAATCAAGACCCAGCATGGCAACACAAAACTAACTACCAGCCTACCCAAGCATTAGCAGTCACAGCAAGGGAGGTGAAGTTAGGCGCGATTATTTACACCTCTGTGAGAGACCCGCAACCAGCGTGGTGTATTGCAGTATTAACTCCGCAAGCGTTTAAAGAGAATACGCCTAGATCAGAAAAGCAGACTTGGTGGCTGGTTGTGAATACTCAAGAAGTGATTTGGCGTAGGGACTATGAATCATTTGCTTTTGACTCAGTATATTGGGAATAACCTTTGGATATTACTTAATTGTTAAAATTGGCTCATAATCGGTAAGAGAGTTTTAATCTTCTGTTCTCTGGCAGAACCACTTGTAGTAAGTTGCAATTATCGGAATTGAGTAATTTTAATAATTATGTGAATTTAAAACGCTTAAGGATTTAGTTGTCTTGTCATTTAAAGCGCTAATTGAGGGAGCTCAAAGTGGGCACAACAAAAAAACAAATTTTAAGTGCTGATCAGGTTATTTGTGAAAACATAGCGCGCCTTGCTAACCAACGAGACTTATTATCACAAAACGTTTTATCCCAGCTTCGAAATCTAATCGAAGGGATCGTAGTATTTCTCCATGAAAATTCAATGGTTGTAGAGTTCCGATATGATAAGGTTGAACCTGCAATTGCCTTCGTTAAGAGCAGAGCAAAAGTCAACTTTCTAGCCAAATTTCATAAACTAATTCAAAAAAGTGCTTCGCACTTCACTCTTGATGGAGATGCGTCCGAGCGATTGATGCTCAAATACTATGAGTATCTTTTTAGAACACGTAGCTTATTAAAGCAAAATCATGGTGTTGAAATACTCACCAATCTTGAAGACTTTCCTCTTGATCTTGATCCATCCCTCAAAGAGTATCACGAAAAAATTGCTGCTCGCATTGAGGCGGTGCGTTTAAGAAAACCAGAGAAAAGTAACAGCTCTCGTTACTACATACACAAGGTGCGCCCATTTTTTGTTAAAGGCAGTATTTATTACGAAGTAACTTTTTATCGTGCTGCAAATAATGTGAGCAAATTTGACCGTATCATCGCTTTTACGGATATTGATCTTACAGATAAATATGCGGCAATGTTGACTCTAAATTCGGACTCTATTCAAGTGCTAGAGCAGGCGATGCCGATTACCATTATTCGAAAATGGGAAGTTTCAATCCGGCCATGTGAATTCAATAACTTTGCACGTCTTTTTGGCCTATTAACAAAGGTAGAAAGTTCTTCAAGAGAATATCGCGTCTTAATGGGATATTTGACAAATAACAATGAGAGTTTGCTGAGTCTTCTAGAGATGTCTGATAGTTTGTATCAGTCTATGAAAGACCAAGGTTTATATGGAATTAGTAAGCCTCAAATTTTTCCAGTTTTGGATAGGGCTCGCCAATTAATGCAGTCTAAATTACCTGGGCAAGATATTATTCGTTATTTGATGTTGAGAATGAATAACCAAGTTATTAAGTCGCAATATAACTCGGAGCCATGTAATCGACTTTCAAATTTAAAATTGCAATATGGCTGTATTCCCTTTGACTCAATGCCTTTTTGTAGTTCTCCTATTGGGCACAACCCAAGGTATTGGGATCTTATAGAAAGTCTTGATCACAGCACGCGCGAGCATGAGCTACTTGCAAGACGCGTAAGAAATAATATCGAATCAAAAGGAATGCTTTATACGCCAATTGATGACCTTAAATCATTTCAGAGTATTGATGATTTAATAGCGACATATAACCGCAATCTATACTACAAGCATGCTGATAGGCAGCTTTTACAGGATAAAGGGCATGTATTTATTCGTGGCTACGAGGATGGTACTGTTGCAATTATTGAAAAGTTACAGCAGTTTGCGAAAGATGGAATTGATGGATACTCGCAGGCGGTAGACTATTGGCTTAATGAATCAAACAGAGGTATTGACGACCCAGTGAAGAGTGAGGCACTTAGGAAGCTTTTCAGTCAATCAAAGGTTGCTTTAATTTATGGTGCCGCTGGGACTGGGAAGTCCACCATGGTTAATTACATTGCAAATTACTTTAACGATAAATCCAAATTATTTTTAGCCCATACAAACCCTGCGAAGGATAACTTACAAAGGAAAGTAGTTGCTCAGAATTCAACATTCAGAACAATAAATAGTCAGATATATAGAAGAAGGGATTTGAATTTTGACATAGTAGTGATTGATGAGTGTAGCACCGTTAGCAATGCAGATTTGCTTGCAGTGCTAGAAAAAACCACTTTCAAATTGCTTGTACTTGTCGGAGATATTTATCAAATTGAGTCTATTCAGTTTGGTAACTGGTTTAGTCTTGTACGCTCATTTATTCCTTCCACGGCAACTTTCGAGCTGAAGACACCATATAGAGCAAAAGACGAAAAGCTACTTACTTTTTGGAATAAAGTGAGAAGTATTGAGGATGATATTGCTGAATTTATCGCCCAAAACGAATATTCGACTGTGCTTGATAAGTCATTATTTGAATCTCAAGGTAAGGATGAGATTATTCTTTGTCTGAATTATGATGGTTTGTATGGAATCAACAATATAAATAGATTTCTTCAGGGAAGTAATCCACGTCCTGAAGTAATATGGAGGGATACTGTTTATAAGATAGATGACCCCGTTCTTTTTAATGAAACAGGGCGTTTTGGTGATGTCATTTATAACAATTTAAAAGGTTGGATTGAAAATATAAAAACATTCGATAATAAGATTCAGTTCGACATAAAATTAGATAGACCAGTCAGTGAGTTTGATGTTGATGGTACAGAACTGGAATGGATGGGCGAGTCTACCGTTCGATTCTCAGTGTTTGAATTGGAAAGTAGCGATGATGATGACGATGAGCTAAATTCAACTGTGCCTTTTCAAGTCGCTTATGCGGTTTCAATTCATAAGGCACAGGGCCTTGAATATGATTCAGTAAAAATTGTGATTACTGATTCAAACGAAGACCAAATCACGCACAACATTTTTTACACGGCTGTCACGCGAGCACGCAAGACACTAAAATTATTTTGGACGCCTGAAACGCAGCAAAAAGTAATTCGTGAATTAAGTAGGGATAGTAATTCCAAAGATGTTCATATAATTTCAATGAGAAGAAACTTAAAACTTCCAGTTTGATATGAAACGGTTGGATCAGCCAAGCCAAGCCAAGCCAAGCATTGTTCGAGTATCTTATTCTTTCTGAATACTCTGCTCAAACTTCTCATACGCATTAATAATCTTCTGCACCAGTGGATGCCGCACCACATCTTGCGACATAAAATGTGTAAAGGCGATGCCTTTGACTTCCTTGAGGATTTTTTGCGCTTCTACCAAACCACTTTTCTGATGACGTTGCAAGTCAATCTGCGTGACGTCGCCGGTAATCACGGCTTTGGTGCCAAAGCCGATGCGGGTTAAGAACATTTTCATTTGCTCGGGCGTGGTGTTTTGCGCTTCATCCAGAATAATAAAACTTTGGTTGAGCGTGCGGCCACGCATATAGGCGAGCGGAGCAACTTCAATTGCGCCGCGCTCGAACATTTTATTCACGGTGTCGTAACCGGCCAAGTCATACAGTGCGTCATACAGCGGGCGCAGGTAGGGGTCGACTTTCTGGTTGAGGTCGCCGGGCAAAAAGCCCAGGCGTTCGCCTGCTTCTACAGCCGGGCGCACTAATACGATTCTTTTCACGCGGTCACGCGTCATGGCATCCACCGCGCTGGCAACAGCCAGATAGGTTTTACCTGTACCCGCTGGGCCGATGCCAAAGGTGATGTCATGGTCTTGTATCTGTTGCAAGTAGCTGACCTGACGCGGGGTGCGACCATGCAGGTCGCCGCGTCGCGTCATCAGTACAGGCATGGCACTGCTGGCGACTTCTTCGGGTTTGAGTTTGTCGATTTCTACCAGGCCGAGTTGAATATCTTCGAGCTCAATTGGCTTTTTTGAGCGGGCATAGAAGTTTTCCAGCATTTGCGCGCCCAGTCGCATATTGGTTTGGTTGCCGCTCAAGTAAAACGTGCTGCCGCGGCGGTTGATGTCGATATCGAGGCCATTGGCCAGTTGGCGGATGTTTTCATCGAGCGGGCCGCACAGGTTGGCCAGCATCAGGTTGTCTTCGGGGCTGAGGGTAATTTCCATGCTTAATTCACAATTTCGCCAACCAGGCGTTTTGGGTTGTAGACGTCGGTGATTTTGACTTGCACCATCTGGTGGATATAGCGGGCATCGGCAGCGATATCCACCACGCGGCCGTTATCGGTTTTGCCTGCCAACAAATTGGGGTCTTTCCACGATGGGCCGTCAATGAGCACGCGTTGCACGGTGCCCAGCATGGCGCGGCTGATGGCGTCGCCATTGGTTTCGTTCTCGGTTTGCAGTTGCTTGAGCCAGGCCGCTTTGTCGGCTTGTGGGGTTTCGTCGGGCAGGTAGCTGGCCGGTGTGCCGGGGCGGGGACTGTATAAAAAGCTGAAACTGTAATCAAACCCCACATCACGCATGAGTTTGAGCGTGGCCTGAAAATCTTTTTCGGTTTCACCGGGGAAGCCGACGATGATGTCGCTGGTGATGGTCAGCGCCGGATTGGCAGCTTTCAGTTTGCGGATCAGGCCTTTGTATTGCAGCGCGGTGTAGTTGCGCTTCATCGCCATCAAAATGCGGTCACTGCCTGCCTGCACTGGCAGGTGCAATTGGTTGGCCAGCTTGGGCACCGTCGCATGGCACGCAATCAGGCGCTCGCTCATTTCGTTGGGGTGGCTGGTGGTGTAACGGATACGCTCGATTTGCGGGATTTCTGCGATGGTTTCAATCAACAGTGGCAAATCGGCCTCGATGCCTTGATAAGGCACGCGGTAGGCGTTCACGTTCTGGCCGAGCAGCGTGATCTCTTTGACGCCTTGCTCAGCCAACTGGATCGCCTCGGTGATGATATCTTCAAACGGACGAGAAAACTCTTCGCCGCGGGTGTAGGGAACCACGCAAAAGCTGCAATATTTGCTGCAGCCTTCCATAATACTCAAGAAGGCAGTGGCCCCTTCGACGCGGGGCGGCGGCAAATGGTCAAACTTTTCAATCTCGGGGAAGGCAATGTCTACCTGTGGCTTGTCTGCCGCTTGTTTGGCTTTGATCAGCTCGGGCAGACGGTGCAGGGTTTGCGGACCAAAGACGACATCGACATAGGGCGCGCGCTGAATGATGGCCTCGCCTTCCTGGCTGGCCACGCAACCGCCGACACCAATCACCAGGTTGGGATTTTTTTCTTTGAGCGGAATCATGCGGCCTAGGTGGCTGAATACTTTTTCTTCGGCTTTTTCACGCACCGAACAGGTGTTGAGCAAGATCACATCTGCTTCTTCCATGTTCTCGGTTTGCGTCATGCCTTCATGCTCGCGCATGAGGTCTATCATGCGTGATGCATCGTATTCGTTCATTTGGCAACCAAACGATTTAATGAATATCTTTTTTCCGCTTTCGTGCTTCATCGAACGCTAAATTTCTCACAAAAACAGTATTTTAGCGTATTTGCAGGGGAAACCCCAGCTAACACTGGGGACTGCGGTAAAATACGCTTTTCTTGTTGAAGTCCCCTCTGCATGCAAGCTTTACCGATTTTTTTCAATATTGCACAACGCCCTTGTATCGTCATCGGCGGTGGCGATGTCGCGACGCGCAAGGTGATCATGCTACGCAAGGCGCAAGGGCAGGTCACCGTGATCTCGCCCGGGTTGTGCGACGAGTTGCGCGAGATGCATGCGCAGGGCGAGATTGACTATGTGGCTGCCGAGTTTCAGGCCGAACAATTGACCAGTGCTTGCCTGGTGATTGCAGCCACCGATGATGAAGCGGTGAATGAAGCGGTGTCGGTGGCGGCAAAGCGGCTGAATATTCCGGTGAACGTCGTCGATGCACCTGCGCTTTGCACGTTTACCATGGGCTCGGTGATTGATCGCAGCCCTGTGGTGATTGCGATTTCTAGTGAAGGCAATGCGCCGGTGTTGGCAAGGCATATCCGCAGCAAAATCGAAACCATGTTGCCTGCGGCTTATGGCCGGATTGCGACCATCGCAGGTGAATTCCGCGACCAGGTGAAAGCCAAGTTCTCTAATCTGCCTGCACGTCGTCGCTTTTGGGAGGATGTGTTGAACGGGCCGCTGGTGGAGCGCGTGTTGTCGGGGCAGGAGCAGGCAGCGCGGACTTTGCTGGCCGAGTTGCTCAATCAGCGTGAAGATGCGCCTACGCGTGGCGAGGTTTATCTGGTGGGCGGTGGGCCGGGTGACCCGGATCTACTGACATTCAGGGCATTGCGACTGATGCAGCAATGCGATGTCTGTGTCTATGACAAGCTGGTGAGCAAAGAGGTGATGGAGTTGGTGCGTCGCGATGCCGAGCTGATTTACGTGGGTAAATCACGTGACCAGCACACCTTGCCGCAAGAAGAAATCAATGCCTTGCTGGCCAGGCTGGCGCTGGAAGGCAAGCGCGTATTGCGGCTTAAAGGCGGCGACCCGTTTATCTTTGGACGTGGCGGCGAAGAGATCGAAACCCTGATGCAGCATGGGGTGCCATTTCAAGTGGTGCCCGGCATTACCGCGGCCAACGGTGTCTCTAGCTATGCCGGGATTCCGCTCACGCACAGGGATTACGCCCAGGCCTGTTTATTTATTACCGGCCACCTCAAAGATGGCACCATTGATCTGGACTGGCAGGCCATGGCCAGACCCAAGCAGACGGTGGTGATTTATATGGGCCTGGTAGGGCTGGAGCAGATTTGCAGCAAGCTGATGGCACAAGGCGTGTCGCCGGACATGCCGGCGGCAGTGATCCAGCAGGGCACGACGCAGAAGCAACGCGTGGTGGAATCCACCTTGCAGCATCTGGCAGCAGAGGTGGCGGCCGCGGGCTTGAAGCCGCCCAGTTTGACGATTATTGGCGAAGTGGTGAAATTGCGCGAGCGACTGAACTGGTTTACGCCGTCGGCGGATTAATCGCTGCGCTCAACCAGCTTAAGTGTTGGGCCAGATATAAGTGTTAGGCCAGATTAAGTGTTAGGTAGGATCGGTAGTGAAAGCCTGGCTTCCAGCCCGCCTTCCGGGCGGTTGAGCAAGGCCAGTTGACCGCTATGTAATGCGGCAATGCGGTTGCAAATCGCCAGGCCCAGGCCGCTGCCACCTTCGTATTTGTTGCGCGCGCTGTCCATGCGCTCAAAAGGCCGCAGCAAACGGTCTGCATGTTCAGGCGGGATGCCAGGGCCGTTATCCAGCACGCTGATGACGATCTTGTCGGCCATGACCTGGCTGCGCACCTCGACCTTGCCTTTGCCATAGTTGTAAGCATTGCCGACCAGGTTGTCGAGCAGGCGTTGCATGGCTAGCGGACGGATGGGAATAAAGTATTTGGGGCCTAGCGAAATTTTGAGCTCGCGGCCCGCGCGACGCTGACGTTCTGCCAGTGCATTGAGCAAATCGTTAATATCCATCATGCGCGTGGGCTCGCCCTCTACGCCGCGCACAAAGTCCAGAAACTGGTGAATGATATTGTCCATATCGGAGATGTCTTCAATCATGCCCTGTTTCATATAATCGGCTTCTTGCGGCAGCATTTCTACCGCTAGCCGCAACCGCGCCAGCGGCGTGCGGATGTCATGTGAGACCCCGGCCAGCAGCAGCGTGCGTTCAGCATCAAGGCGGGCCAGGGATTCCGCCATCTCGTTAAAGGTCTGTGTCACTTCGCGTAACTCTTCCACGCTATCCACCGGCAGTTTAGGCGCGGGCTCGCCATTACGCAGCCGTTCTGCGGCATGCACCAGCATGGTCAGCGGCCGGTTGATGCGGGCCGTCAGTAAATAGCCACCCACCAGTGAAAGCAAGCCGACCACGGCCGCCCAGCCTAGCCAGTGCCAGGGGAAAGGGCGGTCTACCTGAATTTTGGGGATCACCACCCAGAAGTCATCCTGGCCGACATTAAAGCTGATCCACAAGCCAGGGATATCATAATGATTGACCGTGATAATGGTTTCTTCGCCCAGCCGTTCGCGGATTTTGAGTGCGACCAGATTAATGAAGGGGTCTGCAGGTAAGGGCTCGATGTCTTCAAGAAAGTCCGCCGCATAGACGCGCACGCCTTCGCGGCCCGATAACTCGGACAACAAGGCCAGGCGGCGGTTTTCGTGCGAGGCGATCAGTGAGGCGCGGGTGTAATTGACGATGGTGACGGCTTGCAGGGCGGCGGCAGTTGCGCGTGGTTCGCGGTCAAAATAATCAAAGATTTTGAGCGATGCATAGATGCTGACCGCCAGTAAGATGGCGATCAGCAACATGATGCGGGACAGCAGTCGGCGGGGCAGTAAGCGCACGGGGATTAAAGCTTGGCCGTATTATTGTGGTGCTTCACCATCTGGAATAAAGACATAGCCAAAGCCCCACATGGTTTGCAGGTAGCGAGGATGTGCCGGATCAGGCTCGATAATGCGGCGCAGGCGAGAGACCTGCACGTCTATGCTGCGATCAAATACATCCAGCTCGCGGCCACGCGCCAGTTGCATGAGTCGGTCACGTGACAGCGGCTGGCGTGGGTGTTCAGTGAAGACTTTCAGCAAGGTGAATTCACCACTGGTAATCGTAATGGGCACGCCGTTTTTACTTAGGCTGCGGGTACTGGTGTCGAACACAAACTCGCCAAATTGGAACGCAGCGGATTTTTCTTCAACTGCCTGTTTTGGCGAAATCTCGTGACGGCGAAGGACGGCATTGATTCTGGCCAGCAGTTCACGCGGGTTAAAGGGTTTGGGCAAGTAGTCATCTGCCCCCATTTCCAGGCCGACAATGCGGTCCACTTCATCGCCGCGCGCAGTCAGCATAATGATGGGAGTCATGTGGTTGGCTCCACGCAGTCGGCGGCAAATGGCGAGGCCATCTTCGCCCGGCAGCATCAGGTCCAGAATCAACAGATCAAAATGTTCATTGGCCAGCGTTTTGTCCATCTCCTTGCCATCTGATACGGACTTGATATTAAAACCTTGTTCAGTCAGGTAGCGCTGTAACAGCTCGCGCATACGTAAATCATCATCGACCATCAAGATTTTTTTTAACTGTTCTGACATACGGACCTTTGTTATTTGAAGCAAGTGTTTGCTTAACGCATTTTATTGCGATCAGGATGACCGCAGGAAGATAAATACGGCAAGGCCAAAAACTTATCCTTGATAATTATACTCCAAGCATTGGAGCGCATGAAGTGTGCCAGTTACAACTTCGTTACAAATGGCGTTGGGGATGAAATATTGCAGTTACAATCCTGATGCATGATTGCCTTCTGCTATTGGCAGGGGCATCCGAAAACGCTATTTTTTGTTAAATTTGTTGCCGCTAAAGTTGCAATTGCGTTAATGTGATCGACCTGATTTTAAAATCGGTCCCTCGTTTGCCATGAGATTCATGCTTGAGAGCACCCAATAATAGCTTAAACACAAGTGCTTTCGATGGAACAGGAATAAAGGTATTGCGTTTGGATGTGTAGAGCGATTAAACATTTGAAACGAATTGTATTGCTGACAACCTCCATGTTGCTGGCATTCCCTGCTTTGGCTGATCTTAAATTGCCAGTCCGATTGACAGAGATCCGTCTGGCTGACAATGATGATGCCGGCCTTTCCAAAACGCTGGAGCACAATTTTAGCCCTGAAGACCGTGCACGTTTGCGCAAGGCCCTTTCTGATTACGCCCGTAACACCGATCCCGACCACCAGTTGATGTTGCAAAAGCGCAAGGCCATGCATGACAGCATCGCGCAACGGTTCAATGAGTGTAACCGCGACAATGACGACTCGCTAGACCGCGAAGAGGCGACGCTGTGTTTGCCACAGGTAGCCCGCCATTTTTCCTACGTTGATCTTGATGGCAATGGCGTGATCACGCTAGACGAACTTGAAACCGCCTATGCCAAAATGGTGGAGCGTCAACGTGAAGCCGAAGCCAGAACCGAGGCAAAAATCGAAAATCAGCAAAATATCGTCAGCGACTCCGAGCCTGATGCCAAGTCTAGAAACAAATCCAAAGCAAGCTCGGCAGTGATTCCTGCCAATAGCCCTGTCAATTCAAGCGGTAAAGACGTTTCGGTCATACGCAAACGTCCCAGCTAATTTCCTTTGTCTCAACATGCACATGCCATTCAGCGTTTCGGCGTGTCAAACAAGCAGATTGCCTTCATTGTTTTTGCTGTTTAGTGGCTTTGTCGCTGACTCTGGACCCGCTTGATGCTGCCCTCGCAATTATCCTTTGTCTGGTCCCGTGGCTTGCAGGAGATAGACCCTGCCGACTGGCAGCGCCTGGCGGGCATGCATCCCATGCTCGACTACCAGTTTTTGCTGGCGTTTGAGGCCGCCGCTTGTGTCGGTGCGCAGACGGGCTGGATGCCCTATCATTTAACTGCGTTTGACCAGGGGCAGTTGGTGGCAGCCATGCCTTGTTATCTCAAAACGCACTCTTACGGCGAGTATGTCTTTGATTGGTCATGGGCCGAGGCCTATGAGCAAGCGGGTGGGCAGTATTATCCCAAGCTGATCTCCGCCATTCCTTTCTCACCCGTCACTGGCCCACGCCTGCTGATAGACCCGGCCTGTGACGCGCCTGCGTTGATTGCCGAGACCATGCTCAAGCAGCTGCAGGCTTTTTGTCAGGAACATGTCCTGTCCGGCGCGCATCTGTTGTTTCCCGATGCCATGTCGGCTGACTTTTGTGAACAGCAGGGGTGGCTAAGGCGTGAGGGCGTGCAGTTCCGCTGGGAAAATGCGGGATATGCCGACTGGGACGCTTTTATGGCGGTATTGAGCCGGGACAAGCGCAAAAAAATCCGGCAAGAACGGCAAAAAGTTGCGCAACAGGGCGTGACCTGCCGCGTGGTGAGTGGTCATGACATGACTGCGCAAGATTTGGCCTTGTTTTATCAATGCTATTGCCAGACGTATCTCCGCCACCATAGTTCACCTTATCTGACCCTGGCATTTTTCGAGCATTTGCAGCGCTACCTGCCCGGGCATTTGCAGTTATTTATTGCTTCGCAGCATGGCGAGGATGTGGCGGCCAGTCTGTGTGTGCTGAGTGAAGCGACGCTATATGGCCGTTACTGGGGGAGTTTGCGCGATATTTCTTGTCTGCATTTCGAGTTGTGCTATTACCAGCCGCAGCAATTCTGTATCCGCGAGCAGATCCGCTATTTTGAAGGCGGTGCACAAGGCGAGCATAAGCTTGCCCGTGGCTTTGTCGCTTACCCCACCTGTTCTTACCACTGGCTCAGCCATCCCGATTTTCACCAGAGTGTGGCGCGCTTTCTGCGCCGGGAGGCCGAGGGCATGCAGCAATATGTCAATGAGCTAGAGGAGCGCAGTCCATACAAAAATATACCGGATATCAATGACACTGGCCTGCCGCATATCCCTTTATCGACGTGATTGCGTTACCAGGGAATCGGTTTGCCATCATAGGCGATAAACTGGCCCGATTGTGCAGGGGTTAAACTGGCAATCACCTGGCGCAGGCCTTGCACGCTGGTTTCGGTATCAATCAGGCCGTTTGGACCGCCCATGTCTGTGCGCACCCAGCCCGGATGCAGTGCAGCAACGACAATGTTAAAGCCGCGCAAATCGATAGACAGGCTTTTGACGACCATATTCAGTGCAGTTTTGCTGCTGCGATAGATATATTCACCGCCACTGCCATTGTCTTCTAGGCTGCCCATTTTGCTGGTCATGGCGATCAGCTTTGCCTGCGGAGCACGTCGCAGCTGCGGCAAGAAAGCCTCTGCAAGATAGTAAGTGCTCAGCGTGTTGACCTGAAAAGCCTGTAACCAGGCTTGCACGTCGGTCTGGCCAAAACTGCTCTCAGGATAGGTGCCCGCATTGCTGATCAGAATGTCCAGCGTCAGTGCTGACAGCTGGCTTGCCAGCGCCCGGATTGAATCGACATCGGCCACATCCAGCGCAAGCAGCTGCAGGTTGCTATGTTGACTGGCCAGTTGTTGTAACGCGGGAGCCTGGGCGGGATCGCGTACCGTGACGTAGACCTGCTGGCCGCTTTCGGCATATTGCCTGGCATACTCGAGGCCGAGGCCGCGATTGCCGCCAGTGATTAAGATGGTTTGTGTATTCATGCTGTGAACCTCGCCTTCATGCAGTGGTTTAATTTAAGTTATGATGTCATTCTACGCGGGTTGAAATGACAGGCGTAGTATCTTTGCAATCGCAATGGAGTGTTGAGTTGAAGGCAGTAAAGCAGTGGCTGATCAGTCAGTGGGGGGCAGTGGGTATCTGCCTGCTTTTTATGGTGAGCAGTGTTGCTGGCGCGTTAGACCTCAGCAAGCAAATCCCGTTGCGGCCCTCATTATTAAAGCCGGAAGATGTGGCAGTGGTGTATAACCTCAATGACGCGCAAAGCGAAGAGGTCGCCCGTTACTACCTGCAAGCTAGGCAAGTCCCTGCGGAAAATCTGATCGGGGTGGAATTGCCCCGCCATTTTAAAGATGCGCTGACGGTTCCCGAGTTTGAGTCACTCAAAGCCCAGTTGGACGCCAAGTTGACCACGCAGCAAGTGGTCTTGCTGGTCTGGCGCACCCCGTTTGCCGTGCAATGTAACAGCCTTACCAGTGCGCTGACGCTCGGGCTGGATCTCAATCAATGCCGCAAGACCTGTGACCCTGGCCGCGACAGCCCTTACTTTAACAGCCCCTCATTGCGGCCATGGACGGATCACCATTTGCGTTTGTCCATGTTGTTGCCCATCACCAGTGTCGCTGCGGCCAAGGCACTCATAGACCGTGGCGTCATGAGTGAATTCAGTTTAAATGACGCGAATGGGTTTTTTCTAAAAACCCAGGATGCGGCACGCTCCAAGCCACGTGAACCTTTTTTCCCGCAAGAGGGCATGACGGTCAAATCCAAAAAACTGACCTTGCATACCTTGAGTCAGGAGACGATAGAAAAACAGCCCTCAGTCATGTTTTATTTCACCGGGCAAAAATCGGTCGATTATCTGCTTACCAACAGTTATTTGCCCGGCGCCATTGCCGATCATTTGACCTCGACCGGAGGCATTTTGTCTAATTACAATCCGCAAATGCCCGCCTCGCGCTGGCTGGATGCGGGGGTTACCGGCAGTTATGGCACTGTGTCTGAGCCTTGTAATTATTGGCAAAAATTCCCCAACCCGCAGGTGTTAATTGGCCATTATCTGGCCGGTGAAACCCTGATTGAGGCCTACTGGAAAAGCGTGAAATGGCCGATGCAGGGCGTGTTTATTGGCGAGCCGCTGGCCAAACCCTACGCCAAAAGCGTCCAGGTGGTGGATGAGTGAGCGATGGTCATTGCACCTGCGCTTACGTCATTTTCCTGTCATTGTGCCTGCATCGTTGTGTCGTATAATCGCTGCCATCTATCCGGTGAGATTGGCTTGTGCAAGATATTCGTTTAAAAGCGTTTTGGACTTTGTTTCTGTGGGCATTTGGTTGCCTGCTCCTTGGCTGGTTCACAAATGCGCATCTGGCGTGGTTGACTTATTTATGTGGTGTGCTGGCCTATCTGGCCGGACATTTATACTGGATACACCGTCTGTACCAGTGGGCCCTTAAGCCCAGCCTGAATTTTATCCCCAACGGCAAAGGTATCTGGGAAGACATTTTTGCCAATCTCTATCATGAAATGCGCCGCCATTCGCGTAGCCAAAGCCAGTTAAGCAGTACCTTGGAGCGCTTGCGTCATGCCACCAGTGCTTTGCCGGATGGCGTGGTCGTACTCAATAATCGTAATGAAATCGAATGGTTTAATGAGCCTGCCGTGCAACGCCTGGGTCTCAAGCGCCATCATGACGAAAGTCAGCCGATTTATTATTTATTACGCCAGGCCGAGTTCGTGGAATACCTGCAAGCCGAAGAGTACAGCGAACCACTCAAGCTTAAATCCTGGCGCAGTCCCGATATCACGCTGGAGTTGCAGATTATTCCGTTTGCCAGCAAGCAGCGACTGCTGATTTGCCGCGATGTATCCGCCATTGAAAAAACCGAAGTCATGCGCCGCGATTTCATCGCCAACGTGTCACATGAGTTGCGTACACCGCTCACCGTGATTGGTGGCTTTCTGGAAACCATCAGTGACATGCAGGGGGAGATTTCTCCCGATATCCAGCCTTATTTTGACATGATGCAGGCGCAAACGACGCGCATGCGCCGCATTATCGAGGACTTGCTGACCTTGTCACGCCTGGAGAATAATGTCACGCTCAAGGATGAAACCGAGATTGACATGAAGGCCATGCTGCAGCAATTGCATCGCGATGCCCAGGCATTGAGCCAGGGGCAGCATCAGGTCACCTTGCATATGGAGGCGAACGTTAACCTGACGGGCAGTTATAATGAGCTCATGAGTGCCATGAGCAACCTGACCACCAATGCCGTGCGCTATACCCCGCCACAGGGCAAAATTGATATTTATTGGCAAATGCGGGGGGAGGACGTGGTGTTCAGCGTCCAAGATAATGGCATCGGTATTGAAGCGCACCATTTACCCAGACTGACCGAGCGTTTTTATCGTGTGGACAGCGGCCGGAGCCGCGACACAGGCGGCACAGGTTTGGGCTTGTCTATCGTCAAACATATTCTGCATCATCATCAGGCCAGCTTGCAGGTGGAGAGTGAGCCTGGGCTGGGGAGCTGTTTCCGTATCGTGTTTCCTGCGCAAAGGATCTTGCCTGCATGAGTTGCATCGGCTGCAGTGGCCTGATGTTGCTATTGCTGCTGGTCGCCTGTACGACCTCCCCTCATTCAGGTTATGTCGATTCGCCGAATGGACGTCCGGTGCCAGTGCGGCAAGACCGGAATGCCTTGCATCAACTGGTGAAAACCGATCTGGATCGCCTGGCGGATATTGAATATGCCGAAAACGTCAGCACCTTGCGCTTGCTGATGCTCAAACTGTATAAACGCAACCCGGCTGAAGCGCAGAAATCTGGCTTGGGCGGGCCCGAACAGATCGCCACCTATGTGTTTGAGCAGGCTCACGTGCATGGCTGGCAACTGGAGGCGCTTGGGCATGCGCAAGACACCGCTGCGATCAAGCTGGCATTAAACCCGCAATTTGGCGGAGATCGGGTACTGGCACTTGTGGTGGGTATCCAGTCCATGCTTTACCGCGCGCATGGCAGCAAGGCGTCTTTTTTCTTGCTGGATAGCATAGATCCGCAAAACCTATACAATGCCGCCAGAAATATTGAAATCGCCATGTGGAAACTGGCGAATGCCAAAAATGCCCAGGGCGAACTGTTGTTGCTGACCAATAGCCTGACAGGTGAAGTACAGAATCTGAGCTTTGAGCGCGAGTTTAGCAAGCTGGTTGCCCGCACAGATTTGCTGGCCTTGACCTTGGCCGAGAAGTCGCAGCGCTTGATCTCGCGGCTGACACAAAGCATCACGACCGCCCCTTTTCTTCCTTTTAGATAATCTTCATCATCATGCATCAAGCCCTGACCCTACTGAACGGATTAAGCCCTGCGCAATTCATGGCAGACTACTGGCAAAAGAAACCATTATTAATCCGGGGTGCTATCCCTGGTTTTGAGGGATTACTGACGCCAAGCGAGCTGGCGGGGCTGGCCTGTGAGGCTGAGGTGCCGGCCAGATTGATACAGTTTGATTCTGAGCGCATGAATCAGGGAGATGGCTGGCAGGTCAGGCAAGGCCCGTTTGATGACGAAGACTTTACCAGTTTGCCTGCGCGCGACTGGACCCTGCTGGTGCAGGGGGTGAATCATGTGCTGCCAGAGGCGCAAGCCTTGCTGTCGCAGTTTAGCTTTGTCCCCAACGCCAGACTCGATGATGTCATGGTCAGTTATGCGCCGACTGGTGGTGGCGTCGGGCCACATATCGACAGCTATGATGTCTTCTTGCTGCAGGGCGCGGGGCACCGCCGCTGGCGTATCAGCCAGCAAACGGATTTAAGATTGATTGCCGATGCACCCTTGCGCATTTTGTCGCACTTTGAATGCGAGCAGGAGTGGGTGCTGGCGCCGGGCGACATGCTCTATCTGCCGCCCAATGTCGCGCATTGGGGCATTGCAGAAGATGATGATTGCATGACCTACTCCATCGGCTTCCGGGCGCCCGCCGCGCGTGAACTGGCCATTGAGTTTCTTGAGGCCTGCCGCCAGGAGATGCTGCCTGACGAACTGTATCGCGACCCTGAGTTGCAACCCGCTCAAGATGCCGCAGCGATTGACCCGCAGATGGTCAGTCACGTCGCTGGCATGTTGCGCCGCTTGCCTTGGGAGGCCGAGCAACTGGGACCGTTTCTGGCAAAGTATTTTTCAGAGCCCAAAGCGTATGTTGTGTTTTCGCCCAACTGCAAACTGAGTGCAGAGAAGTTTTTGCAACGCGTCCAGCAATCTGGACTGGTGATGGACTTGCAGACACAGATGTTGCATTGGCAAGGCCAATACTTTATCAATGGCGAGCGCGTGAGTGTGTCAGCGGAGGCGGGGCCTTTGCTCAATACATTCGCTAACCAGCGGCTGTTGACGGCCGCAGACTGCCAAACAGCAGCCATTCATCCCTTGTTGCCCTGGTTACGAGGGATTTACCTGTCTGGATACGTGCATTTTTCTGATTGAGCCGGTTAATTTTGCATTGATTGCAAAGGATTTGGTGGATTTTTTGTGAAAAAAACACAGAGTTGTTGTTCTGACACAAAAAAATCCTTTCTTTTTCACTGGTTTTTCGTTCTTTTTTTAATCAATTGCTGATACAATTTTTTCACTCGGTTGATTCTGCACCCGCAGCGTTACCCGTACATAATTTTTTGCTCATACATACTAAGGAAATAAAGATGACACGTTCTGCATTGTTGGCTGCATTGTTGGCTTTGGCTTTGACTGCTTGTGGTGAAAAACCAGCTGAAGAAGCACCTGCTGCTGAAGCGCCTGCTGCTGAAGCCCCAGCTGCTGAAGCTCCTGCTGCTGAAGCTCCTGCTGAAGCTGCACCAGCCGAAGCTGCTCCTGCTGAAGCTGCACCTGCTGAAGCTGCTCCTGCTGAAGAAGCTAAGTAATCCAGACATCCGTAATCTGGTTTTACTTGGATGTAGAAAAGCCGACGAAAGTCGGCTTTTTTATTGGCTGCGCGCTGAGCACCTCAACCACTCAGGGGCGGGACGCTACGTGTTTTCAGGCGGCTGACTTGAGGGAGGATAACTCGTTGGCAATCTGGCAGATTTGAATAAAGTCTTCGACGATCAGCGATGCACCGCCGATCAGCCCACCATCGACATCTGGCATGCTCATCAATTGCGCAGCATTGCCGGGATTGACGCTGCCGCCATAGAGCAAGGTTATCTGCTCTGCAACCTGTTCGTCCAGTAGCCCAATATGGCCGCGGATGAAAGACAAAATTGCTTGGGCATGTTGCGGACTGGCGGCTTTACCCGTGCCGATGGCCCAGATCGGTTCATAGGCGATGACGCCTTTGGACAGCGCTTGGATGCCTACATGTGAAATGACAGGGTTCAACTGCCTCACTACCACGAGATCGGTTTCGCCTAATTCGTATTCTTCCAGGGTTTCGCCTATACACAGGATGGGCGTCAGCCCAGCCTTGAGGGCTGCTTCAAAACGCTCTCCGCAGCTTTCATCACTTTCGTGCCCACGTAAGCGGCGTTCAGAGTGGCCGATAATGACGTAGGTGCAGCCAAACTCCTTGAGCATGAGCGGCGAGACGGAACCTGTGTAGGCACCACGCTCAAAGCGGCTCATGTTTTGTCCGCCCCAGGCCACATGGCTGTGTTGCAGTAATTGTTGCGCCTGCTGCAAATAGGGATGTGGCGGGCACACCGCATAGCGCGCCCGGTGATGGCGCGTCTCTTGCAACACACTTTGCATAAAGCGGGCATTGTCTGGCAGGTTGCCGTTCATTTTGCGGTTGGCAACCACCAGCTTGGGGCGATTTGTCATCACACCATTTCCTTTGAGGGTTTTCTTTCTATAATGTCGGATATTGTACATAAAACTTGATGCTATGCCTCAACTCGATTTTTCATTACAAGTGGCGACACCTGCGGCAGATGTGCCCAGCGTGTCGCAATTCAAGCGCTGGATCCGCGCCAGCTTGCGCGTAGATACCAGCCTGACGATCCGTATTGTGGATGCTGAAGAAGGCCAGCAACTGAATGCGAGTTACCGCGGCAAGGATTACGCGACCAATGTGCTCACCTTCCCGTTGGCTGAGGAGCCCTGCCTGATAGGCGACATTGTCATCTGCGCGCCGGTGATTAGCAGAGAGGCCGCTGAGCAGGGCAAGTCCGTGCTGGCGCATTATGCGCACATGACGGTGCATGGCGTCCTGCACATGCATGGCTACGACCATGAGGTTGAGGCGCAGGCGGCGCTGATGGAGGCGCTGGAGATCGGCATCCTGCAAAAGCTGGGCTTCCCCAACCCTTATGCAGAATAAACTTTAAGCGCCGGCGACAAATCGCTACAATCCCTGCATGGAGCTTTCCGTCAACAGCACCCAGATCAGAATCAATGGCGAGCCGCTCTCGGCTTTGCCGCAAGATTTGTATATTCCGCCGGATGCGCTGGAAGTGTATCTGGAGACCTTTGAAGGGCCACTGGATTTGCTGCTGTACCTGATCCGCAAGCACAATCTGGATATTCTCGACATCCCCATGGCTGAGCTGACCACGCAGTACATGGGCTATGTGGAAAAAATGAAAGCGGTGAATCTGGAGTTGGCTGCCGACTATTTGCTCATGTCAGCCATGCTGATTGAGATTAAGTCACGCATGCTGTTGCCCAAGCCGCAAGAGCTGGAGGAGGAAGACGACCCGCGCGCTGAGTTGGTCAAACGGCTGATGGAGTATGAGGCGATCAAGCAGGCTGCACAGCGGCTGGATGCCTTGCCCAAAGTCGGCGTAGACATTGAGGTGGCTGCGGCGTATTACGAGCGGCTGTCACTGGTCAAGCCGCCTGAAGTCAGTCTGGATGATCTGGTAGAGGCGTGGCGCAATGTGCTCAAGCGTGCCAGGCTCAATCAGCACCATAAACTGGGGCGGGCGGAACTCTCTGTACGCGAGCATATGAGTCTGTTGTTGCGGCGCTTGTCGGCAACGCCGGTATTGCGGTTTGACGAGCTGTTCGATGTGGGGATTGAGGGCGTGCCCAAGCTGGTGGTGAATTTCCTGGCCATGCTGGAGCTGGCCAAAGAAGGCTTGATTCTGATCACGCAGCAGGAGGCTTTTGGTACCATTTACCTGCAAGCCAATACCACTGGCCGGGAGACTTGACGTGCATACTCCGGAAAACATTACCGAGATGAAACAAGTGCTGGAGGCTGCCTTGCTCACCTCGCCGCAGCCGCTGTCTCTGGACGATTTGCTCAAATTGTTTGCCGGACGCATGGAGCGTGCGACATTGCGCATGTTGCTCGATGAACTCAAGGCCGACTGGTCGGATAAAACGCTGGATTTAGTACAAGTGGCCAGCGGCTACCGCTTTCAGGCCAAAGCTCAATACAGCGAATACCTGGCGCGTCTGAATCCTGAGCGGCAGCCAAAATACTCACGCGCAGTGATGGAAACACTGGCGATTATTGCCTATCGTCAACCGGTGACGCGGGGCGATATCGAGCAGATCCGCGGCGTGGCGGTGAATCCGAATGTGATTCGGCAATTGCAGGAGCGTGACTGGATAGATGTGGTCGGCCAGCGTGAAGTCCCCGGACGCCCGTCACTGTATGCCACGACCAAACATTTTCTCGATGATTTGAACTTGCGTTCGCTGGCCGAGTTGCCGCCTTTTGAAACCTTTGTGCAAACAGATATTCAGTCAGAGTAGTTTACCTATGTCCGCCTCACTGCTTAAAATCAGGATCAGCCATCAAGGCCACATCGCGCTCGGTCCAGGCAAAATCGAGTTGTTGCAGCACATTGTGCAATACGGTTCCATTTCAGCCGCTGCCAAGCAAATGCGCATGTCTTATCGCCGGGCATGGGAGCTTGTTGATTTGATGAATCATTGTTTTGACGAGCCGGTCGTCATCAGTGCCGCTGGAGGCGCGCACGGCGGCGGCGCACAGGTCACGGCGTTCGGCTTGGCACTCATCCAGGCCTATGAGCACATCCTGCAAAAGTCTGCGCAAGCGGCGGCGGATGAGTTGGGCTTTATCACCCAGCACCTGCAAAAAAACTGATTTTTTCAAAAAAACCGTATTTTTAAGTTCCATAACATTCATTTGAATATAACGATGACAGCATCACAGCCTTGCTTTATCGCCTGCCATCAATCAGGCGCGCATGATTAAATCTGGGATGCGGCACACTCTACAGGAATAAAGTGCTATGGCTGGTCGCCGGTCTCATCCGCTTGATGACACATGTATTGCTCAGCAGGGCTGAAGAAAAAAACGCATGATATTCGCGGCAGCCAGCCTGACGGATGCATGAACCAGTTTTTAGACAATATAGCCAGTAAATAGGTATGCGAGTTATGACGATATAGAGGGGGCGGGACTTTGGTCAAACAGCTGGAACTCGCGCGATATCCTGCCCGTTCCGGTTGGAATTTATGTCAAACAGTCGCTGACCGGCTTGGGCTGGTGGGATAAGCTTAAAAATCGCCTGGGCTGAATTAGCAGAGATTGCCGATGAAGTGATGGTGCTGGCGCAGGGTCAGTTGCGCCAGCCAGAAGCGATAGGCCAGCTTGCGCTGGCGGGTTGATTAGTGGTGATGACCTCCGGCACCATGCACATGCTGGTGCTCGATTTCTTCTTGATTGGCTGAGCGTACGCTGGCAATCGTTGCCGTGAACAGCAGACGCTGGCCGGCCCAGGGATGGTTGCCATCGACCACGACTTTACCATCTGCAATATCGGTGATGGTGTAAAGGATCACGTCGCCGGTTTCGTCTTCGCCTTCAAACTGCATGCCGACTTTAAGGTCTTTGCTCGGAAAGGCGCTGGCCGGTTCAATTTGCACCAGATTGTCGTCGTACTCACCAAAGGCATCTTCAGGGTCCAGACTTACTTCTACCTTGTCGCCGACATTTTTGCCATGCATAGCTTCTTCTACTTTGGGGAAAATGTTGTCATAGCCGCCGTGCAGGTAGGCCACCGGCTCCTGGCTTTCTTCCAGAATGTCGCCATCGCTATTTTGCAGTTTATAGGTCATGGAGACCACGGTGTTCATTGCTACTTGCATGTGTTGAATCCTAAAGTTCGCTGTTAAAACAATATTCTAAAGGATATTGTGGCGACAGTGTCAGTCTTGGTGACGATAATGTTGACCGTATAATTTTCGCCATTGCCAGGGTGGCATCGCCTCGCTTGATTGCCACAAACCCAAGCCTTGTTGTTGTGCCTGCTGTTGCAAGGCCTGCAAGGAGGTGCGTGTTGAGTAGCGCGCATTAAACCAAGCCATCCCTTGCGCCACCTGAAACTGGCTGGCCTCTGTGCCATCGCAGTAGAGGTGGCCCAGTTGCCTGCCATATTGATCTTGGCCTTGGGTGTTGACCGTAATCTTTGCACCGGCACACAGTTGGCTCAAGCTGCGGCGGGATTGCTTGCCAAATGCTTGGTGCAGCTCAGGCGCATCGATATCCAGCAAACGCAAGCGATAATGGCTGCCTTGCGCCTGTATCAATACCGTGTCGCCATCAATGATTTTTTCGAGCAACGTGGCGGCAATACTCGTATTGCAGAGCATGAGCCACAGGCAGGGGGCCAGCCATCTGCACAACGCACGAACGCGAGTGGTCATGTCCTAATCAAGCAAGCTGGTATAGTTGTCCGGGGTGAGGACGGTAGGAATGGCTTCGGGCAGCAGGTCTGGGTAGTCTTTGCTGTAATGCAAGCCACGGCTTTCATGGCGTTCGATGGCGCTGCGGACAATCAATTCCGCCACCTGTAACAGGTTACGCAGTTCGATGAGGTCGTGACTGACTTTAAAATTACTGTAAAACTCATGTACTTCATCGCGCAGCATATGGATGCGATGCAGTGCGCGGCTCAGGCGTTTGGTGGTCCGCACAATCCCTACGTAGTTCCACATGAACCGGCGCAACTCGTCCCAGGTGTGGGTGATCAGCACTTCTTCATCGGCATCGGTAACGCGGCTTTCGTCCCAGTCCGGCAAGGAAATGGTCGGTTGCTGACCCTGTGCCCGGATATCTTCGGCGCAGCTGCGACTGAAGGCCAGGCACTCCAGCAAGGAGTTGCTGGCCAGGCGGTTGGCGCCGTGCAGGCCGGTGCAGGCGGTCTCGCCAATGGCATACAGGCAGTCAATATCGGTGCGGCCATGGATGTCGGTCATGACGCCGCCACAGGTGTAATGTGCTGCAGGCACCACGGGAATTGGTTGTTTGCTGATATCAATGCCCAATTGCAGGCAGCGCTGGTAAATATTCGGGAAGTGGGACTGGATGAAATCCAGTGGTTTATGGCTGATGTCCAGGTAAACGCAATCCAGGCCGCGCTTTTTCATCTCGAAGTCGATGGCGCGCGCAACTACATCGCGCGGGGCCAGTTCCGCACGCTCGTCATGCCAAGGCATAAAGCGGGTGCCATCAGGCAATAATAGCAAGCCGCCTTCGCCACGCAGCACTTCTGAAATCAAAAATGATTTGGCGTGCGGGTGATAGAGGCAAGTAGGGTGAAACTGCACAAACTCCAGGTTAGCCACGCGGCAACCCGCACGCCAGGCCATGGCAATACCGTCGCCGGTGCTGATGTCAGGGTTGGTGGTATACAAATAGACTTTACCCGCGCCCCCTGTGGCCGTCACTGTGTATTGGGCAGACAGTGTGATTACTTTGCCGGTCTGGTTGTTCAGCACATAGGCCCCCAGGCAACGGTTGGGGCCATCATTCTCGGTTTGCTTGAACAGTTTGTGTGTGGTGATCAGGTCCACCGCAATATGGTGTTCCAGAATGGTAATGTTGGGGTGGGCACGTACGCGATCGGTCAGCGTAGTTTGCACCGCCTGGCCCGTGGCATCGGCCACGTGGACGACGCGCCGGTGGCTGTGCCCCCCCTCGCGGGTGAGATGCAGGCGGTCATCTTGAGCTTCACGCGTAAAATTCACGCCTTGCTGCAATAACCAGTCTATGCTGTCGCGGCCACTGGTCACCACCATGCGGGTGACTTCGCTGTCGCACAGGCCCGCGCCAGCGTCCAGCGTGTCTTTGATATGCGCCTCTACCGAATCTTCGCTATTGAGTACCGCCGCTATGCCGCCCTGTGCCCAGTTGCTGGCACTCATGGTCAGTTCGCGTTTGCTCAAGATACATACCCGGTATTGATCGGCCAGTCGTAAGGCCAGCGATTGGCCAGCCAGGCCACTACCAATAATCAAGACATCAAACACTTTATTCATAAACGGGCGTGGTCAACGGAACTTTTGAAGAGGGCGGTCAGTCGTACTAGTGTTCGCATTGCGTGTTGCAACTGCAAACAATACTAAGGGATGAGACGATGTTACACACAGCAAATTTAGAGGCGTTAACGCGCACTGGGTTCGTCGAAAATAACACAAAAGCGTATACTACTCCCAATCATAAAATTACCCAAGGGAGTCATCGCGATATGACTGTTCAGGCGGCGAGCGCCAAACAGCAAGAGAATAAAGAGTTTGACCAGATGCTGGTTGAACGCGCTCAACAAGGCGATAAACGCGCCTTTGGATTGCTGGTGGAAAAATACCATCGCAAGTTGGGCCGCTTGCTGTCGCGTATGATCCGCGATCAGGCAGAAGTGGAAGATGTGGTGCAGGAGTCTTTTATCAAGGCTTATCGTGCGCTGCACAGCTTCCGTGGGGACAGTGCGTTTTATACCTGGCTGTACCGGATTGGCATTAACACGGCCAAGAATTATCTGGTGTCCATGGGGCGCAAGCCGCAGGTGATGCAGGATGTCGAAATTGAGGATGTCGAGAATTTCGATGAAGGTGAGGACATGCGTACGATGGAGACGCCTGAAACATCCCTGATGACCAAGGAAATTGCGCAGACCGTGAATGATGCGATTGCTGCGTTGCCAGATGAGCTGCGCACTGCGATCACCTTGCGTGAGCTAGAGGGTTTGAGTTACGAGGACATTGCCAGTGTCATGCAGTGCCCGATTGGCACGGTGCGATCCCGTATTTTCCGTGCCCGTGAGACCATTGCCGCGAAATTGAGGCCGTTGTTGGATACGCCACACAATAAACGCTGGTAGTGGCATGATTTGTTATAAAAATTTGATTGGGTGTGTAGGTGTTATGACAAATTTTTTGTTAAATGCTAACATAAAATCATTGATTGATTTGGGGTTATTATGAAGCAGCAATTATCTGCCTTGGTCGACGGTGAGGTCGATGTTGAACGCTGTGAACATATATTCTTGGCGGCCAAATCTTCTGGCGAGGTCGCACAAGCCTGGCGCGAGTATCATGTGATCCGTGACGTCATGCGCGATGAGCTGTGGATGCAGTCAGACATGACCAGCCGCATTATGACCGCACTTGAAGATGAACCGACACTACTGGCGCCGCAAGCCATCGCCAATGCCGACAAGGTGACGCGTATCCGCCCGCGTTTTGACAAGTACACCTGGTCTATTGCCGCGTCTGTGGCTGCTGCCTTTTTTGTTGGCATGTTTGTGCTTAATCAACCTGAGGCGCCTGCCCCTGCGCAGATTGCCGACAATGATACCGAGCAATATGTATTGGCTCATCATAATTATGCGCCGAGTAGTGTGACTTATTACACGCATAATGTTGCCTATACGGCTGGCGAATAAAATTTCTTTGAATCATCATTTGGTTGTTGCTACTGCTATGTTTTGGCGGATTGTTGCTTCGATTTCATGCCTGTTCATGGTGCAGCAGGGAGCCTTTGCTGAAGAAGATTTATGGTCAACCATGCAGAAAACCGCCTCTGCCGCCAGAGAGCTCAATTATCAGGGGCTGTTTGTCTATCACAATGGCTCCATGATCCGTTCGGTGCAAATCACCCACATTTATGAAGGCGGCCGCGAATTCACACGCAATGTGGTGCTGGATGGCCGCCCGCGTGAAGTATTCAGTGAAGGCGATGATATTGTCATTTTTAATGCTAAAAATGACAAGGTCGTGATCGAGAAGCGCCGAGGCCAAAACCTGTTTCCGGCCATGCTGCCCACACAGCTGTATCCCCTCAAGCAAAATTACAAGCTCAAGTTTGTCGGACAGGAACGCATCGCCGGGCGTCTGGCACAGGTCATCGACATGGTGCCTAATGACAATCTGCGTTACCAGTACCGCATCTGGTCTGATACTGAATATGGCTTGTTGCTCAAAATGAGCATGATGGATATGCAAGGGCATACCTTGGAGCAAATTGGGTTTAACCAGGTGTCTATGCTGCATACCAAAGATCTGGATTGGTTTCAGCCCAAGATTGATGCGACCAAGCCTTATGTGATGGATGACACCACCGAGCTTACGCATGTAGAAGACAATCTGGTGGTGCCGAATTTGCCGACGGGCTATAAAAAGGTTGACCAGATCAGTTTAAAAGTGCCCGGCAGGACTGCCCCTGTGCAGCAATGGATTTTTTCTGATGGATTGGCTTCGGTGTCACTGTTTGTCGAGCCGATGGTCAAAGGCATGCAGCCCCGAGTCGGTAAGAAAAATATGGGCTCTACCAATGTGTACGCCCATGTCCTCAATGGCTACCAGCTGGTGGTGGTGGGGGAGGTTCCGGCGCAAACCGTGGAACAGATTGCGCAGCAAGTGACCTTCAAAAAGTAATGGCTGCCTGTCTGTTTGTGCTTGCCTTGGTCCCGCCTCCTTGAAATCATGCCGCAATATTTCATTGCTATCCTCTTCAATTCGCTGTTATGGTGTGTTTTGGCGCGTCTCAGTTGGCGCTTGTATTTCTCAGCAATGGCACCATTTACATGCAATAGCAAACGCATGCTGGTCAGGAATGGTCGGCATGTACAATCAACAACTTAATTTTTAATAATCATTAAATGATAGGAATAATCATGATGAGACGATGGATGTCTGGCCTCATGTTCGCGTGTGCCATCACATTGACCCAACCAATCTTGCATGCCCAGGCAAAGGACTTGCCTGATTTTACTGAACTGGCGGAAAAACAAGGTCCGGCAGTCGTGAATATCAGCATTACTTCGGTGGTGCATGGCGGCGGTACCATCGGTTTTCCAGGCATGCCCAACGATGAGAACTTGCAAGAATTTTTGCGCCGCTTCGGCATTCCAGGCATGCCCGGGATGCCAGGTCAGGAAGGTGGGCAGGATTATAAAACCCAGTCACTGGGCTCGGGCTTCATCCTGAGTAGCGATGGCTATATTTTAACCAACGCGCATGTGGTGAACGAGGCCGATGAAGTGCTGGTGAAGCTGTATGACAAGCGTGAATTCAAAGCCAAGATTATTGGTGCTGACAAGCGCACCGATGTGGCCTTGATTAAGATCGAGGCGACCGGCTTGCCCAAGGTGACTGTAGGGGACCCGAATGCGTTGAAAGTCGGGGAATGGGTGGCAGCGATTGGTTCGCCATTTGGTCTCGAAAACACGATGACGGCTGGTATTGTCAGTGCCAAGGGTCGCGCCTTACCGCAAGAAAACTATGTCCCGTTTATTCAAACCGATGTCGCCATTAACCCGGGTAACTCGGGGGGGCCATTATTTAACTTGCGCGGTGAAGTGGTCGGCATCAACTCGCAAATCTATAGCAAGAATGGCGGCTCCATGGGCTTGTCGTTCAGTATTCCGATTGATGTTGCCATTGATATTTCCAACCAGCTCAAGGCCAATGGCCGCATTTCACGCGGTTGGCTCGGGATTGGCATTCAGGAAGTGACCAAAGACCTGGCTGAGTCCTTTGGCCTCAAGCAAACCAGCGGTGCCTTGATTGCCGGCGTCGAGAAAAACAGCCCGGCCGACAAAGGTGGGCTGGAAGCCGGTGACATTATTCTCAAGTTTGACGGCAAGCCGATTACGACATCGAGTGATTTGCCTCGTGTGGTGGCAGCCACCAAACCGGGTAAAGTCGTGCCGGTAGAAATCCTGCGTAAAGGCGCCAGCAAAACCTTGCAACTGGGCGTTGGTGAAATGCCGAGCGAGCAACCTGAAGCTGCCGCAACCAGCAAAGAACCCGCAAAGGCCGAGTCCAACAAGATAGGCTTGACCCTGCGTGAATTGACGCCACAGCAAAAGAAAAAGCTCAACGGCAAGAATGGCCTGCTTGTGATTGAAAGTGTGGGTGCGGCTGCACAGGCCGGGATCCGTCGCGGTGATGTCATTCTCGGTCTGAATAACAATGAAAGCCAGAGCGTGGATGCCTTTAACAAGCAGATCAATGCGGTTGCCAGTGGCAAAACGATTGCTGTGCTGGTGCAGCGCGGAGATAGCACGCTGTATGTGCCGATTAAAATAAAATAAGGCACGGCTGCTTGCAGTTAACAAAAAAAGACAGGGCGACCTGTCTTTTTTTGTTTTTGAGGTGGGGGATTTAGTAGGCGATCATGGAAATATTGTCACTGCTGAGTTTTAATTGATTCAGCGCTTCAATCACACTGCGAATATTTTCATGGATGGCACCCTCGTTAGCAATTTTGATGCGAATAAAGCCAATCGCTGAGTCACTAAACGTTGCAGTGTAGGGCGTAGAAATGATTTTTGAGTAAAGTACTTTTTGGGTTGCGCGTTCTGTCAGGGTGTACTCCACGGCAGCTGTCACTGTCATGTCCAGTCCGGCAACCGGTTGATCCAGGCTTAATAGTTTGGCGTCCAATGTGTATTTGCTGCTTTGTCCTGAGTTGCTCAGTAACATTGCATTACGCAAAGACTCCTCAAGTGCCTGCTTGAATCCATCATTGCCCACCTTGGAAACCCACAGGGGATTGGTCGATTTTCCGCCAGAGACTGATTGAATGGTGACGTTTTCTTTAAGTTGCGCATTAGGCAAAGAGCTGTGAGTGGCCGGTTTGACTGTCATTTTGTCAATGGCGGCGGGTGAGGCACAACCAGCCAAGAGTGCTGAAGTGAGTACAAGCACGACTTTGTACATAAGATTTACTCCCTGAAATATGTTTTTAGTGAATGCAGCGTCCCCATAAGCGTGGACGTTTGCAAACTTTAATGCAGAACGGTCAGGCGAGCATGCTGTTCGCATTAAAATGCGATTAATCGGGAAATTTTCCTGGGTTTGGCTGTGCGCTTTATAGGGCCGCCCGCACTTGCCGCAAACAAAATAAATCACTGATATTCATGCATTTGCTGTAAAATACGCACGATTTGAAAGGCGCTTCAAGCGCCTTTCTTGCTTGTAAATAACGCATAACAGAACATGAAAAATATTCGTAATTTTTCGATCATTGCCCACATTGATCATGGCAAATCGACACTGGCTGACCGCATTATCCAGTTGTGCGGTGGCCTGGAAGCACGCGAGATGGAAGCGCAAGTGCTCGATAGCATGGATATCGAGCGTGAACGCGGCATTACGATCAAGGCACAAACAGCGGCGTTGCAATACAAAGCCAATAATGGCGAAACCTATTTCCTCAACCTGATTGATACCCCTGGGCACGTTGACTTTAGCTATGAAGTCAGCCGCTCCTTATCGGCCTGTGAAGGTGCATTGCTGGTGGTGGATGCTTCGCAAGGCGTCGAAGCGCAAAGTGTGGCTAACTGCTATACCGCGATTGATCTCGGCGTGGAAGTGACGCCCGTTCTGAACAAGATCGACTTGCCATCGGCAGACCCTGCGCGCGTGTCACAGGAAATTGAAGATGTGATTGGGGTGGATGCCACTGATGCGGTGCGTTGCTCAGCCAAAACCGGCGAAGGTGTGCGAGACGTGCTGGAAGAAGTGGTCGCCAAAGTGCCACCCCCTAGAGGCGATGTTTCTGCACCCTTGAAAGCGCTGGTGATCGACGCCTGGTTTGATAACTATGTGGGCGTGGTCATGCTGGTGCGCGTGGTGGATGGTGTGTTGCGTGCCAAGGAAAAAATCCGCCTGATGGCCACCGGTGCCGAATACCTGTGTGAGCAGGTGGGGGTGTTTACGCCCAAGTCTCTGCAGCGCCAGCAACTGAGTGCGGGTGAGGTCGGCTTTATCATTGCCGGTATTAAAGAGCTGGCGGCGGCCAAGGTCGGCGATACGGTGACGCTTGCCGGGGCCGGGAAATCTGCCACTGAGCCACTGCCAGGCTTTAAAGAAGTCAAGCCGCAAGTGTTTGCAGGGCTGTATCCGGTCGAATCCAACCAGTTTGAATCGTTGCGTACTGCGCTGGAAAAATTGAGCCTGAATGACTCCAGCTTGCAGTTTGAGCCAGAAAATTCCACAGCACTGGGGTTTGGTTTCCGCTGCGGATTCCTCGGTTTGTTGCATATGGAAATCGTACAAGAGCGCCTGGAGCGTGAGTACGATATGGATCTGATTACGACCGCGCCCACCGTGATTTATGAGCTATTGCTCAAAAGTGGCGAAGTCATACAAATCGAAAACCCGTCACGTCTGCCTGAGCCTTCACGCATTGAAGAAATTCGTGAGCCCATGATTGTAGTCAATCTGCTCATGCCGCAAGACTATGTCGGGCCGGTGATGACCTTGTGTAATAACAAGCGCGGTGTCCAGCGTAATATGCAGTATATGGGCCGCCAGGTGATGTTGAGTTATGAAATGCCGCTGAATGAGGTGGTGCTCGACTTCTTTGATAAACTGAAGTCGGTTTCGCGTGGCTATGCCTCGATGGATTACGAGTTTCTCGAGTTCCGTGCGGCCGATCTGGTCAAGCTGGATATCATGGTGAACGGTGAGCGTGTGGATGCATTGAGCCTGATTGTGCACCGCGCCAACAGCATTTATCGTGGTCGCGAACTGGTTTCTAAAATGCGCGAGCTGATTCCACGGCAAATGTTTGATATTGCCATCCAGGCCTCTATCGGCGCCAATATTATTGCGCGTGAAACTGTGAAGGCCATGCGTAAAAACGTGCTGGCTAAATGTTACGGCGGCGATATTACGCGTAAGCGCAAGTTGCTGGAAAAACAAAAAGAAGGTAAAAAGCGTATGAAGCAGGTGGGCAATGTGGAAATTCCACAAGAAGCCTTCCTGGCGATCTTGCGTGTAGAAGATAAATAATCACGATTCATCATCACCGCGCGTGATGGTGCTTACTCAGGAAACAAGCATGTATTTTGCAATTTTTATGTTGGTGATTTTGCTGGTGTCAGGGGTGATCTGGCTGCTGGATATCCTGGTGCTGCGCAAGCAGCGCCAAGCCGGTGCGCTCGGAGAGGTGCCTGATCCATGGTATGTGGAATACAGTAAAAGCTTTTTCCCGGTCATTCTGCTGGTATTTACCGTCCGCTCATTTATCGTCGAGCCATTCAAGATTCCTTCCGGCTCGATGATGCCGACGCTGTTGGCGGGTGACTATATTCTGGTCAATAAATTCACCTATGGCCTGCGTGTACCCATCCTCAATAATGTGTTTTACCCCATGGGTAAGCCGCAGCGTGGTGACGTATTTGTGTTTCATTATCCGCCAGACCCATCAATCGACTATATCAAGCGTGTGGTTGGTCTGCCCGGCGACAAGATTCAGTACCGTGACAAACAGCTGACTATTAACGGCAAGGTGATTAGCCTGGATTTTATCGCGCCTTACCAATATGCCTTGAGCGTTAACGACGAAAGCGGCAACGCCCGTGCGGTGGATGTCACCGCCTCACGCCTGAGCGAGCAACTGGGCGACGTCAAGCATGATGTACTGATTCATGACATCATGAACCAATATGGCCCAGGTAGTCTGGGTGACCGCTTCATGCAGGGCGAAACCATTACCGTGCCTGAAGGCGAATACTTTGCCATGGGCGATAACCGTGACAATAGTTCTGACAGCCGTGTCTGGGGCTTTGTCGCCGAAAAACATCTGGTGGGTAAAGCCTTCTTTATCTGGTTCAATTTTGACCAGTGGCGCCGTATCGGGCAACGTATCGGCTAATGCTGCGGTCAGCCGTGGCGAGACGTCTCTTTTTGAGGAAAGCATCTATGAAATACTCAAAGATTTCTGATCAACACGGGATCGGCTTTATCGGTTTTTTACTGGTACTGACGGCATTTGGCATTTTGGGCCTAGTCGCCTTGAAAGCCTTGCCTGCCTATATGGAGTATTTCTCGATTCAATCCACCATTAACCGGATTGCGCATGACCCGCTGTTGCAAAGCGAGCAGGACATGCGTACGGCGTTTGATCGTCAGATGCAGGTCGATAGTATTAAAGACGTTTCCAGCCGTGAGCTCGAAATCAGTGCAGGGGCGGTGGCCATGCGCTACCAGAAAAAGATCCCGCTCACTGAGACCATGTCTCTGTTGATTGATTTTGATGCTGCCAGCAAACCCTAGTGGCAAAAGGGATCGTCATTCAATGAGCGTACTGCCTGTCTTACAAACCAGAATTGGTTACCAATTTTCGCAACCTGACTTGTTGCAGCAGGCGCTGACGCACCGCAGCTTTTCGGCCACCAATAATGAGCGGCTGGAGTTTTTAGGCGATAGCGTTTTAAACTTTATTATTGCGCACCAGCTGTTCAATTTGTTTCCTGATATCCCAGAAGGCGATTTAAGCCGATTGCGGGCCAAGCTGGTCAAAGAATCCAGCCTGGCCGAGATTGCCATCAGCCTGCATTTGGGCGATGCGCTCAAGTTGGGCGAGGGCGAGTTGAAAAGTGCTGGTTGGCGTCGCCCTTCTATTCTGGCCGATGCGCTGGAGGCGATTGTCGGTGCTGTCTATCTGGATGGCGGGTTTGACGCTGCGCAGCAAGTGGTGGCGTTGTTGTATCGCGACAAGCTGCAGACCATAGATCCAACATCGATCGACAAGGATGCCAAATCGCAGTTGCAAGAATATCTGCAAAGCAAAAAAATGGATTTGCCTGAATATCAGGTGGTCTCTATCGAAGGCGAAGCACATGCACAAACGTTTACCGTGCAATGTGAAATTAAAAAACTCAAGTTGACGACCACAGGTGTGGGCACCAGCCGCCGCGTGGCTGAGCAACAAGCGGCCAAATTGGCCATGGACAAGATACAATCATGACAGAACAGACAACAGCCTCAGACCATTTCCGTTGCGGCACCATTGCCATCGTGGGCAGACCCAATGTGGGCAAATCGACCTTGCTCAACCATATTCTGGGCCTGAAGCTGGCGATTACTTCGCGCAAGGCGCAGACCACCCGTCACCGTCTGCTCGGGATTCATACCACTGAAGACACGCAGTTTCTGTTTGTCGATACCCCGGGTTTTCAGCAAAAGCATATTAACGCGCTCAATAAGTCGCTTAACAAGACCGTCACCCAGGTATTGACCGAAGTCGATGTAGTGCTGTTTGTGATCGAGCCGATGAAACTGGGCGAGGCCGATGAGCTGGTGCTTAAACTGCTGCCTAAGAACAAACCGGTATTGCTGGTGGTGAATAAAGCCGACCTCATGGGCGACAAAGGCAACTTGCTGCCCCTGATTCAGGACTTTGACTTGCTGTTTGACTTTGCGGGCATTATCCCGGTTAGTGCCAAAAAGAATCTTTATCTGGATGAGCTGTTAGCCGCGATTCGCGAGCATCTGCCCGAGCAAGCTGCCATGTATGCCGAAGATGAACTGACAGATAAAAACGAGCGCTTTCTGGCCGCCGAACTGGTCCGCGAAAAGGTGTTCCGCCTGTTGGGTGATGAAGTGCCTTACTCGGTGACGGTAGAAATTGAAAAATTTGAAACGGTGAAAAACCTGCGCCGCATTTTTGCCGCGATCATTGTCGATAAAGAAAGCCAGAAGCCCATGATCATTGGCAAGGGTGGCGAGAAATTAAAACAGATTTCAACCGAAGCGCGCCAGGACATGGAAAAGCTGTTTGGCTCCAAAGTCTATCTTGAAACCTGGGTCAAGGTAAAAGGTGGTTGGGCAGACGATGCGCGCGCGCTAAAAAGCCTGGGTTTCTAGCCTGGCAGGTTCTTATCTACTGGCATCCACATGGCAGTAAAACCTTCTGATTCAGGCAGCCACAAACAAAGCCTGCAACCGGTTTTCATTCTTCATACCTATCCCTTTAAAGAAACCAGCCTGGTCGTCGAAATGTTCAGTCGCGACCTGGGCCGCATTGCCGCCGTGGCTAAAGGCGCGCGCCGCCCGCTTTCAGCCATGCGCGGCATGCTGCAGTCTTTTCAGCAACTGGCTGGCACCTGGTCGGGTAAAAATGAACTCAAAACCCTGCATGACCTGGAGTGGATGACCGGCCTCACCTTGCTCAGGGGCGATGCGCTGATGTGCGGCTTTTACATGAACGAGCTGTTGCTGCGGCTGCTGCCGCGCGACGATGCCCATGTGCAGCTATTTGAATATTACGCACAAACCGTACAGATACTGTCGGCCTTGCCAATGCCGGTAGATGGCACGCAACTGGCCATGGTGATGCGCAAGTTTGAACTCAAAATGTTGCAAGAACTCGGCTACGCCGTTCCGCTCACCCATGATGAACATGGTGAAATCATCCATGCCGATAGCACCTACCGTTTTGAGGCAGATTATGGCGCCTGTGATCCGTCTGCCACTAAAAACGGCCTGCTGATTCTGGGTAATACGCTCTTACAAATGGCGCGTGGCGACTACAGCGATAGCACCACTCAAGCGCAAAGCAAGCAGTTGATGCGTTATTTATTACAGCATTATCTGGGTGAAAAGCCCTTGCATACCCGGCAATTGCTGGTGGACTTACAAGGCTTCTGAAGGTGGCCGTTGCTACGGTCTCACGTCCTGATAGCGAGGATATCTGGGGTTGCAAGGTGAGTGGCAGATCAGCACTCACCTTGCCTGAGCGACCAGTCATGAGTTGACTGCTCGCGCTTGATTCGGACGTGGCCTTGAAGTATCTCACAAGGCCACGCTGAAACTAACCGGCTTTTTGTTGGCGACGGGCCACTAAAACAAACACAGCCAGGCCAGCTAACAGCAGGGCGTTGGTGGCTGGCTCTGGAACCGCTGCCGTTTGCTGAACAAAACTGAAATAGCCCGAATTGCTGACCGTGGATAGTCCCTGTGCGGTGAACTCAGAGAAATAGCTATTATCAGGATACAACGTCAGGATAAACGTCGACGCGCCGTTATTGGCTGCAAACGTAAACCCCTGTTTGTCTATGCTAATGCTGGAATCGCTAGAGCGATAGCTGACGTTGTCCAAGGGGTCATTCAGGACAAAGTCCAGCACGCTGAAATGATAGTTTAATGAAAATGGCGCGCTGGTGGTCATGCTGCCAGAGAAGGTTGGGTCGCCATTCACATCATCGACCGCCACAATGTTGTAACGATAATCGGCCAGTGCTACACCGCTACCAGCAAAGGTGAGCGCCAGAAACACTACTAAATATTTAATCAATTGCATCACAAATCCTAAAAAAGTTAAATCAATCAAACGCCCGTCATGTGTCGATGAAGAGGCGCGTCTTGCGCCTCCTCTTTCATCTTAACGAACGGAAACGAACACCGGGTTGGAGTAAAACCAGAGGCTGCTGTAGTTGCGGTCGTTAATCGCGTTGACACGACCATTGTTATCCACGCCGCCCTGATTGTTCAGTACCCAGGTTTTCTGGTCTGCCAGCGGTTCGCCGTTGTAGCTGAATCCAGGCGCATCCACCGCCAGATTGGTGCCGCGCAATCTGAAGTACTGGTTTTTGTTGGCGACCAGCTGCACAGTCACCGAGGCAAACCCATCTTTGCCTACTTTCCAGTCAGCTGCGGTGAATCGCTTCAGCACGCGTGTAGACGGGTTGGTGGCAACGTTGTAAGCCGCAGAGTCCGGGCTGGCTTTGGGCGTGACATCACCGACAATTAAGTCCACATGGTTGACCACAGGCTTCATGTTGGCGAGGGTGTTACCATCAACCGGCTTCAGGTAATTGTTGAGATCCGGGCTCTTGAAGCGGATGGTCAATTTGATTTTTTCACCCGCACCAACCTTGATTTCCTGGCCCATAAATGCGGTGCCAGACGAACCGACGACGCGGAAGTCCAGGGCATTGATCAAGTCACCAAACACGCCAAACATGCGGCCTTCACGCAGACTGGCGATCAAGCCGGTGGCTGTACCTTTGCCGCTTTCTGGCATCCACACGTAGTTCTTGGCATATTCGCCTGGATAGTAGCCGCTGCTATTGCTGGCCGCATCAATCTTGAAGTGTGAATCGGAGTCTGCGATGTTCCAAACGTGGCGACCTTCGCCTAAAAGCGCATCCCATACGCCGCCCACTTTGGCAACAACGGCGTCCACGCCGCCATAGGTGCGGTTAGGCAGGTTCGCGTCAATATAGGCAGAGGTATAGCCGCCACGGTCAGGCTCCATCTGGTTACCGACCATGCCTTCAATCATAAACACGATATCCGGGGCCAAGTCATTCATTTGACGAAAGTCCTTGATCGTATACTTGTTTGGATTGCGAGACGGGTGGTTGATGGTGGCAAAGCTGGTGGTCGGATAATGGGCTTTTAACCAGGCGATTGCTGATAATGCGTCTGCCCCGGTTTGGTTCGGGCGCACCGAACCGTTCCTGTTTTTCCAGGCCGCGACATCCTGCGGGTTAAACAACGATTCAGACAGGGTGGTAAACAGGTACTGGAATTCTTTGGCGCCATCGGTGGACGTCTCCAGCGTCGACTCATTCTGGAACATGACCACGTTGGCATGGTCATGGGTAGGCATATCCCATTCTGCAGCCGAGAGTATCATCTTGTCTGCGTAAGTGCCGCCTGCCTGCATGTCTTTCACGTGCGGAATCTCAATCGACTCCATCGCATAGGCAAATGGCACGGGTTTGGCCAGCAAATTGCCGTTCTGATCATATTTGGAAGAGCGCAAATGATTGCTCAGAATCATCCAGTCCAGTTTGTAAGTGCCTAGCGCCTTGTCCAGCAAAAAGTCCAGCGTCTGCGTCGTACGAGAGTCATCAGACTCCACGGTATGGGTATGCAGGTCACCAGCCATCCAGGAACCTTTACCTTCGGTAGGGGCAGGCATGGGCTTGACTTCCAGGCCAGAGACTAACGACACGGCACCGAATGACAGGCCCGCGACAGCGGCCACCATGGCCGTTGATTTAAATACTTTTGATTTATTCACAATTATCCCGCTTGATTAACATCCCCAGGCTGGGGCATGGTAGTGTTGAAAGTGTTTACTACGCGGGCATGATGACGGACGCGGATTAATCTTTGATGACGGCCGAGATATATTCGCGTGACAGCGGCCTAGGCATGCACTGTGGTTCCATTTGCTGGTGATCTACACAGACTGCTCTGCAGATTGATGGTTGATGGCAACGCTTAATGGTATGGTTTTACACTGTCAGCAGGTAAAATAGGGCTTTGTCCGTTCTCTTATCAGTCAACTATGTTAAAACTAGGCGTCAATATCGATCACGTGGCCACCATCCGTCAGGCGCGTGGCACCAAATACCCCAGCGTAGTGCAGGCTGCATTGCGTGCAGAACAATCCGGCGCTGACAGCATCACGCTACATTTGCGCGAGGATAGGCGCCACATGCAGGATGCGGATATTTTTGCCTTGCGGCCGTTACTGCAAACCAAAATGAACCTGGAATGTGCGGTGACCAGCGAGATGATTGATATCGCCATTCAGGTTAAACCACAGGATGTCTGCCTGGTGCCAGAGCGGCGTGAAGAACGCACGACGGAAGGCGGGCTGGATGTATTGACCCACTATGCCAAAGTCGAACACGCCGTTAAAAAACTGTCTGAGCAAGGTATCCGTGTCTCCTTGTTTATTGCACCCGATCTGGCGCAAATTGATGCCGCCGCCAAGATGGGCGCACCTGTGATTGAGCTGCATACTGGCACCTTTGCCGATGCGGAAACTGAAAAAGCGCAACTGGCCGAACTGGATAAAATTACCACCGCGCTTAACCATGCCAAAGCCGCCGGCTTGGTGGTCAATGCCGGTCATGGCCTGCATTATCACAATGTGCATCATATTGCGCGTTTGCCAGGCTTTGAAGAGCTGAATATCGGCCACGCGATTGTGGCGCATGCCTTGTTTGTGGGCTGGGACCATGCCGTGCGCGAAATGAAAGCACTGATGAAAGAGTTTTCCAGCAGATAAACACGCATCCATGGCAGAGAAGGAGTGGCGATGATTTATGGCATAGGCGCGGATATTGTTGAAGTTGAGCGCATTCAGGCGTCACTGGAGCAGTTTGGCGAGGCCTTTGCCAAGCGCATTCTGGCCGATGCCGAATGGGCTGACTACCAGGCTAGCCAGCTCAAAGCCCGCTTTCTGGCCAAACGGTTTGCGGCGAAAGAAGCCTTTGCCAAAGCCATCGGTACCGGCATTCGCGGTGAAGTCAGCTTCCATAACATCGCGGTGACGCATGATGCCTTGGGGCGTCCCTTGCTACAATTATCTACCGCCTTGCAGGCTTTTCTCAAACAGCATCATATCCACCAGTCTCATATCAGCATCAGTGATGAGAAAAATCTTGCCCTGGCGTATGTGGTGCTGGAAACGAGCTAGGGGTAATGGATTTGGACTTGTCTGTCGATGTCGACATGGAACGTCGCTTTTCCGGCGTGCGCCGCTTGTATGGTGAGCCGGGCCTGGCGCGTTTGCAGCAATCGCATGTCATGGTGATCGGCATCGGTGGTGTTGGCTCCTGGGCCGCTGAGGCACTGGCGCGCAATGCGGTGGGCAAGCTCACGCTGGTAGACCTGGATAATATTGCCGAATCGAACATGAATCGCCAGATTCATGCACTGTCAGGCAATCTGGGCAAGGCCAAGGTCACGGCCATGCAGGAGCGGATCGCTGAAATTAATCCCGTATGTGTGGTGAACGAGATTGAGGATTTTGTGACGCAGGACAATCTCACGCAAATGCTGGCCGGGCAACCAGACCTGATTGTGGACTGCATGGATGACACCAAAGCCAAAATTGCGCTGGCGGCTTATTGCAAACAACACAGCTTACCGCTGGTGATGGTGGGCAGCGCCGGGGGCAAGCTTGATGCGACGCGGTTGCGCCTGGCGGACCTCGCGCATGTGCAGGGTGACCGCATGCTGTCAAAAGTGCGTAATCAATTGCGCCGTGACCATGGCTTTCCCAAAGCCTCGGATCACAAAAAATCAAGCAAGTTTGGCCTCATGGCCGTGTATTCAGATGAGCCCGTGGAGCGCCCGCAAGAGGCTTGCGAGACGCCTCAAGCCGGCCTGACTGGCCTGAATTGTGCGGGCTATGGTTCCAGTATCTGCGTGACGGCGAGTGCGGGCTTTATTGCCGCGCAGCAGGCGATTCAACAGCTACTTTCTGCAGCAGCTTCCAATCTGCCACCTTAACTATTCCCCGCTGCGACAGCATGGCTGTCATCAATTGGGTTGAACATTGTCAGTGTGAGGGCGTCTACCAGATAGCAGGCATAAACATTGCATGCAATTCTTTATAGCCTGTGCGGGATAACTGCACTGGATTTCAGTGCGTCATCGCTCTTTTAATGACGGCTATCAATGTTACAGTGTGACATGGCCTAACAATATTCAACCTGAAGGTGATTGCCATGCAATTAGAGGTGTTCTTAGAAAAAGTCTCTGTAAATCACAGTCTGAATGTGCTGGTCTCTCATTTGGCCCAGGCGGGCATTGAGATTGCGGCGCTGATCCGCCAAGGGGCGCTGCAGGGTGTGACCGAAAAAATGACCAGCACCAATGTGCAGGGCGAAACCCAGATGAAGCTGGATATCCGCAGCCATGAACTGGCGGTGGCGCAACTGCGCGCTTCTGCGGTGGTGGCTGGCGTGCTGTCTGAAGAAGAGGATCATCCGGTGCTGTTTGAGACGCTGGATGCACCATTTTTGGTCAGTATGGATCCGCTGGATGGCTCTTCTAACCTGGCGATTAACGGCGTGGTCGGCAGTATTTTTTCGGTGCTGCCGAATATTGGGGTCTCTACCCTCGGTGAGCAGGCCTTTTTACAACCTGGCCAGGACCAGCGTGCCGCAGCCTATCTCATGTATGGGCCGGCAACGTTGATGGTGCTGACGCTGGGGCAAGGCACCCATGTGTTTACGCTGGATCATGACAGCAATACCTTTATGTTGACCCAGCAAACGGTACAAATCGCCGAGGAGACCTCGGAATTTGCCATCAATGCCAGTAACCAGCGCTACTGGGCGCCTGCCATGCAGCGTTATATCAATGAATGCCTGCAAGGCGCCGATGGTCTGCGTGGTCGCGACTTCAATATGCGCTGGTGCGCCAGCATGGTCATGGATGTGCACCGGATTTTAACCCGGGGTGGCGTGTTTCTTTATCCGCACGACCGTAAGCAACCTGTCAGGGCCGGGCGGTTAAGATTACTTTATGAAGCAAACCCGATGAGCTTGCTGGTAAGTCAGGCCGGGGGCGAGAGCATAGACGGCAAGCAGCCGATTCTGGCTATCCAGCCGGATAGTTGTCATCAACGCGTGCCGGTACTGTTAGGCGCCAAACAGGAAATACAGCGCTTGCGCGAGTATCATTGGCAAGACAGTGATCATCCGCAAGCCACTGATTAAAAGGAGTGTGACATATGGCATTAATTTCGCTCAGACAATTATTGGACCACGCGGCCGAACACAGTTATGGACTGCCCGCCTTCAATATCAACAATATGGAACAGATTCTCTCCATCATGAAGGCGGCAGATGAAGTGGATAGCCCGGTGATTTTACAGGCCTCTGCCGGTGCGCGCGGTTATGCGGGCGAGTCTTTTCTGCGCAAAATGGTGGAAGCAGCGATTGAGCAGTATCCGCATATTCCGGTTTGTATGCACCAGGATCACGGCGCTTCGCCCAAGGTCTGCCAGATGGCGATCCGTAGTGGTTTTTCCAGCGTGATGATGGATGGTTCGCTCAAAGAGGACGGCAAAACGCCAGCCAGTTATGAATACAATGTCGAGATGACCCGCCGAGTGGTTGAGTTTGCGCATGCGGTGGGTGTCTCGGTGGAAGGCGAGCTCGGGGTGTTGGGTTCGCTTGAAACCGGCATGGCAGGCGAGGAAGATGGCGTCGGCGCCGAAGGCAAACTGGACGAGTCGCAGCTGCTGACGGACCCTGATGAAGCGGCTGCCTTTGTTGCGGCCACCAAGGTCGATGCGCTGGCCATTGCCATTGGGACCAGCCATGGCGCCTATAAATTTACACGGCCGCCTTCAGCCGAAACCTTGTCGATTAAACGCATTCGCGAGATTCACGCCAAAATCCCCAATACGCATCTGGTGATGCATGGTTCCTCCAGCGTGCCACAGTCTTTACTGGAGCAGATCCGGCAATATGGTGGCAATATCAAGGAAACCTATGGCGTGCCAGTGTCTCAAATTGTCGAGGGCATTAAAAACGGGGTGCGCAAGGTCAATATTGATACCGATATCCGTCTGGCAATGACTGCGGCGATCCGCGCACATATGGCCGAGCATCCTGAAGAGTTCGATCCGCGCAAATACTTCAAGGAAGCGATTACCGCGGCGCAGCATTTGTGCAAAGAGCGGTTTGAGGCTTTTGGCAGTGCCGGTCAGGCCAGCAAAATCAAGGTGATTTCACTGGAGAAAATGGCGGCTATTTATTAACCGCCGGTGACACCGGGTTGAACGCATCATCAACGCAAGCAACAAGGTCAGTAAAAAGACAAGTAAAAACATAAGTTGAGCACATCAACAATCCGCACGAGGGGGCATGAATAAAGGAAACATCATGCGACAAAAATTAGTGGTTGGTAACTGGAAGCTACACGGTGGGTTGCTCGAAAACCAGGGCTTGCTCAACCGACTCAAGCAAGAACTGCACGATCTGCAGGGCATGGATGCGGCGGTCTGCCTGCCCTATGTCTACCTGTTTCAGGCGCAAGCCCTGTTGCAGGATTCGGCCATTGCCTGGGGCGCGCAAAATGTCAGCCAGTATACAGAGGGCGCATTTACCTCCTGTATTTCGGCCAAAATGGTCGCCGAATTTGGGTGCAGCTACACCATTATCGGGCATTCCGAGCGCCGTGCGCTCAAGCTGGAAAGCAATCAGGTTGCCACCAAGCGTATGCTCAATGCCCTGCATGCCGGGCTGACGCCGATTTTTTGTGTCGGTGAAACCCTGGATGAGCGCGATGGCGATATGGCCGAGTTGATTGTGCGTAACCAGATGCTGAATGTGGTGTATGGCCTGGATGACGAAGCATTTGCGCTGGCCAAAAAATTCAACATGGTGATCGCCTATGAACCGGTGTGGGCGATAGGCACCGGCGAGCACGCCAGCCCGGATCAGGCGCAGCGGATGCATGCGTTTATCCGCATGATGATTGCCGAGCGGGATCGCGAATTTGCCGACCAAATCCGCATTGTGTATGGCGGCAGCATGACCCCGCAAAATGCCCACAGTCTGTTGAGCATGCCAGATATTGATGGCGGATTGCTTGGACGTGCGGCGCTGGTGGCGGAAGACTTTATCGAAATCTGCAAGATTGCCAGCCGCTGCTATCAGCAAAAAAAGGTATTTAAGGAACCATCGGACGCCATTCCAGTCTTTGAGGCATGATTTCAGACTTCAAAGGCAACAAGACACAGCTACCAAGCAAGCTTTGCCAGCAATGTGGCAAGCCCATGACCTGGCGTAAGGCCTGGGCTAAAAATTGGGAACAGGTCAAATATTGTTCTGAACGTTGTCGCCGCCAGCCTCGCACAACACCGTCATGAGGCATCTGGTGATTATTTTGGGTGACCAGCTCACGCTGGATAACCCGGCCCTGCTGGATTTTGATCCTGCACAAGACCATATTGTAATGGCCGAGGTCAGGCAAGAATCTACCCATGTCTGGTCCCACCGTCAGCGCATCACCCTGTTTCTTTCTGCCATGCGGCATTTTGCCGAGTGCTTGCGTGCACAATCCTTTCCGCTGACCTATTTTGCGCTGGATGATCACACTTATCCCGATTTGCCAGCCGTTTGGCAAGCGATGGTGCAACAGCATCGGCCACTCGCCATCAAGGTATGCGAGCCCGGTGACTGGCGCATCTGGCAGCAATTACAGGCCGTGGCTGAGCAATCTGCCACGCCACTGCAGGTGCTGCAAGACACCCACTTTATGTGCAGCATCGACCAGTTCAAGCGCTGGGCGGATCACTACGGTGAAAAAAATACTTCTTTGCGCATGGAGTTTTTTTACCGCAGCATGCGTAAAAAATACCAGATTCTGATGGCGGGGGATGCGCCCGAGGGCGGCGACTGGAACTATGACCAGGACAATCGTCAGTCTTTGGGCAAGCAGGGGCCACAAGACCTGCGGCCGCCACCCACTTTTGCACCCGATGCTGTGACCCAGGCCGTGATGACCCTGGTCAATAAGACCTTTCATGATCATCCGGGAGCCTTGGATGACTTTCAATGGCCGGTCACCCGTGAGCAAGCACTCACCTTGCTGGCGCATTTTGTTGCAGAAAAGCTGGCGCGGTTTGGCCCATATCAAGATGCGATGTGGCAAGCAGAGCCATACTTGTGGCATTCACTGCTGGCCTCGGCCTTAAACCTCAAATTGCTCAATCCGCGCGAAGTGATTGCCGCCGCTGAGCAGGCGTATCGGCAGGGGCAAGCGCCATTGGCCAGTGTGGAGGGATTTATCCGGCAGATTTTGGGCTGGCGCGAGTTTATCCGTGGCGTATATTGGTTGGAAATGCCCGCGCTGGAAAAGGCCAATTATTTTAACCATCAAGGGGCGCTGCCCGCCTGGTTCTGGACGGGGCAAACTGGCATGCAGTGTTTATCGCAGTGCATCGGGCAAACCTTGCAGCATGGTTATGCGCATCATATTCAGCGTCTGATGGTGCTCGGCTTGTTTGCCACGCTGGCAGAATTGTCCCCGCAACAGGTTTCGGACTGGTTTTTGGCGGTGTATGTTGATGCAGTGGCGTGGGTGGAGTTACCCAATGTCGCGGGTATGGCCCTGTTTGCCAACGGCGGCCGCTTTACCAGCAAGCCGTATGTGGCCAGTGGTGCATACATCCAGCGCATGAGCAATTATTGCCAGCACTGCAAATATTACCCTAAACAAAAAACGGGGGCGCAGGCTTGCCCGTTCACCACCTTGTATTGGGCATTTTTAATCAAGCATGAGGCATTGTTTGCACGCAATCCGCGGACCAGTTTGATGGTGAAACATGTGGCAAAACTTTCCGCGGCAGAAAAGAGCGAGATCACCACGGCTGCCCGGTTGCGATTGCAACACGTCGCGCAGCTATAAGCGGCTGGTGTGAATTAAGAAAGATGTAATTTCATAAAACTGTCACAATTGAAAGCATTGCAGCCGATACAATATCCGCCATGAAAAATAACACGCCCGCCCTGCTAGACAGAGACCAAAGTATCCTCAGTTTTAATGCCAGAGTGTTGTCTCTGGCTCAGCGAGAGGACTATCCCTTGCTGGAGCGTTTACGCTTTTTGTGTATCGTCACCAATAACCTTGACGAGTTTTTCGAAGTCCGCATGCCTTTGCAGATGGAGGCATATCAGCAAGGCGTGACCAGTGGCCCGGTGACTGCGTCGACCTGCGAGCAAGTAGCGACCATGGCGCATGCGCTGGTGGCCCAGCAATACCAGCTGTTTAACGATGCGCTGATGCCGGCGCTGGCAAAAGAGCACGTACATCTGGTCTCGGGTGGGGTCAGGACCCCAGAGCAAACCACCTGGGTGTCTAATTACTTCAAGCGTGAAGTGTTGCCGTTCTTGATGCCAGTGTCGCTGGACCCTTCGCATCCTTTTCCGCAAGTGGCTAATAAATCGCTCAACTTTATTGTGCGCATTGCCGTCGATGGTGAAGAGAAAATCGCCATTGTGCGTGCGCCGCGTGTGGTTCCGCGCCTGGTGCAATTGCCACCGTCTATCAGCAAGGGTGAACAGTGCTTTGTCTCACTGACCAGCATCATCCGCGCCAATCTGGAAGTTTTATTCCAAGGCGCCAGCATCCTGCATTTTTCCCAGTTCCGCGTCACCCGTAACAGTGACCTTGAGGTGGATGAAGATGATGTGATCAACTTGCGCACAGCGTTACGTGAAGAGCTAGCGCATCGGCAGTATGGTGAAGCGGTGCGGCTTGAGGTGACACAAGAATGCGACGACACGCTGGCTGAGTTTTTACTCAAGCAATTTAACCTGCCGCCACTGGCGTTATACCGCGTGAATGGTCCGGTGAATCTGGGCCGCCTGATTCAGCTGCCAGACATGGCCAAAGGGGATCATCTCAAGTTTGTGCCATTCCAGCCACACTGGCCGCAGCACATCAAAAAGAATGTTTCGCTGCTGACGCAAATGCGCGAAAAAGATTTGCTGATTCACCAGCCTTACGAGAGTTTCGAAGTGGTGATCCAGCTACTGGAAGAAGCGGTCAAGGATGAGCATGTACTCGCCATTCGCATGACCATTTACCGGACTGGGGCGGATCCACGCATGTTGCGCTTGCTGCAAGAGGCGGTGCGCCGTGGCAAGGAAGTGCTGGTGGTGGTTGAACTCAAGGCGCGTTTTGACGAAGAAGCCAACATCAACTGGGCAGAAGCATTGGAGTCGGTGGGCGCGCAGGTGGTGTATGGCGTGGTCGGCCTCAAAACACACGCCAAGATGCTGTTGATTATGCGCCGTGAGGGCAAGGTAATACACCGCTACGGGCATCTTTCCACTGGTAACTACAACCCGAAAACCACGCGTTTGTATACCGACTGGAGTATGCTGACCGCGGATGCCAATCTGACCAAGGAAATGGAAGCCGTCTTCCGTCACTTGACCAGTGAGTTACCGATCCCGACCATGCGTCATCTGCTGGTGGCGCCGTTTACCCTGCAAAACAGCATGATCCGGCAGCTGGAAAAGGCGCAGCGCCTGGCCAGACTGGGCAAGCCCGCCAAGGTGATTGCCAAAATGAATGCGCTGACCGATGTCCCGCTGGTCAATGCACTCATGAAGGCCGCCAGTGCCGGCGTTGAGATTGATTTGATTGTGCGTGGGGCCTGCATCTTGCCGGTCGATGCGCCGTCGGTCAAAGGCCGCATCCGGGTCAGATCCATTGTCGGTCGCCTGCTCGAGCATTCACGTGTGTTTTACTTTGAGCTGGATGGTCAGGTGCAGATGTGGCTGTCGAGCGCAGACTGGATGAGCCGCAACATGATCCGCCGCGTAGAATTGGCCTGGCCAATCAAAGACCCCGCCATGCAGCAACGCATTTACCGCGAAAGTCTGCAGCTTTACCTGCAAGATAATCTGGATGCCTGGCAACTGAGTGACAATGGGCAATATCAACAGGCCGCGCGGACTGAAGCTGCCGAGCCCCTGTCTTGCCAGCACCTGTTACTGCGCCAGTATCATTCTTTATAAAAGTGTGTGATGCCTGTTAAAAACCTGATTTTATGGCGACATGCAGAAGCAGAGGTGCTCATGCATGGGGCCTCTGACCTTGAGCGGCCGCTGACCGCCAAGGGACACAAACAAGCCAAGCAAATGTCCGCCTGGCTCAAAAAATACTTGCCCAAACAAACGTATGTGCTGGTGAGTCCTGCCGTGCGTACCCGTGAAACCGTGGATTACTGGGGAGAGGACTGGCAGGAAGATACGCGTCTGGCGCCGGAAAGGCCGCTAGAGCCGCTACTGCAAATCCTGGCGCAAAGCCCGTTTGAATCAATGATGCTGGTTGGTCATCAGCCCTGGATAGGTGAACTGGTTGCGCATGCCTTGGGTTTGCCAGAAGGGCAGGTCAGTATCAAGAAGGGCGCGGTCTGGTGGCTGCGCTTGCCAAAATCGGGGCCGCCCTACAAATTATATAGTGTGCAAAGCCCCGAGCTGATCAAGTAAGCGCGTAATGGCCTGTTGCCACTGCAGGCGCCGCGTGTGAACTGACTTATTTCTTTGGTCTGCCGGTTTTAATCACTGGAATGCTGGCCAGTGTCGCTTTCAACGCTGCATCATCCATGGCAGACAGCAGTTTCAGGCCAGCGCGTAACAATTCGCTTTTCTTGACAGGTTTATCCAGCGCTTCAAGGCGTTTTTTCAAAGTCGCGATTTGTGCGTACTCTTCTTTGGGCATGGTAAAGCTGTCACGTTCCATTTTGACCTTGTTGGTTTTTGGTTTGTCCTTGTCGGCCTTGTCTTTTTCAGGTGCCGTGGCGACTTTGTTCACGACCTTGATCGCTGGTGTGCCGCTCGCTTTTTTAGGCGCTGCAGCCGTTTTTAATACCGGTTTGGCGGCTGGCTTGGCTGCTACGGGTGCCACTGGCTTTGCAGCCGTTTTATTGGCAACAGGCGCTTTGGCGGTGGCAGCCGGTTTCGCTGGCGTCGTGGCCGGTTTGTTCTGGATCAAGGGTTTGTTATTTGGTTTGCTGGCCATGAGATTCTCCTGGTTGGGTTCAGTGAAAACAGTTTATACTGTTTTTATTCAAAATCAATTGTCATAAAAATTTCATATTGATATGGTGTGATATCAGCTGGTTTTCATGACAGAATTCAACACCTTGAAACGGGGAGCGAAGCATGCGCAGGGTATTGGTGGCAAATACCAAAGGCGGCAGCGGTAAAACCACTTTAGCCACGAATCTTGCGGGCTATCTGGCGCAGCTGGGCCATAAGATTGTGCTCGAAGACATAGACCGGCAGCAATCAACCACAGATTGGCTTGCGCGTCGGCCCGCACATGTCGCCACTGTTTACAATGCCGATGATCTTGGCAAGTCCGCCCTGCAAAAGGCCGACTGGGTAATTACCGATTCCCCTGGTGGTTTGCGGGACAAAAAAATTTCTGATGCAGTGACTGAAGCCGACCTGGTACTGGTACCCGTGGCGCCTTCTGCATTTGATATCGGCGCGACGCAAGACTTTTTGCAATTGCTGGCAGAAGAAAAAGCCGTCCGTAAACATAAAACATTTGTGGGTCTGGTCGGCATGCGGGTGATGCCGCGTACGCGCTCCGCAGAGCGTCTGTTGACCTTTATGGATGAGTCAGGCTTTTCTGTGCTGTCCATGCTGCGTTCTTCGCAGATTTATGTCACTGCCGCCGAAGAAGGCCTCAGTATTTTTGAATTGTCGAATACCTTGAAAGAGGTCGACATTGCACAGTGGAATCCGGTCACCGACTGGATTCTGCAAAACAGCTAAATCCGGTCTGTTTAAACAGCCGGATAGTAGACAATCAAAGGGAGTCCTATGAAAGACAAGGTCAATCCAGTGTATCTGGATAAAGTCAAACAATTACCTGCCGATGAGGCTGAGCGTATTCTGTCCCGCATGGGAGGTAAATTACCCAAACGCTTCATCAAGGAAAAACTGAGCCAGGAAGAAGCCCTGGCCTTGCAGCTTGAAATTGAAGACGAGCAATTGCAAGAGTGGCGCGAAAAAATGGCCAAGCTCAAGGAAGAAGACGAGAAAAAAGAGAAAAAGAAAAAAGATTAAGTTTTGATCAAAAAAAACGGGCCTGGCGCCCGTTTTTTTACGTGTGTCGAATCTCTAATTGCCAGCCCAGTTTTTGCCACAGCAGGCACTCTTCCTCCAGCAGGTAATGCGTCTGCGGATGCTGGTTTGCCCATTGCGTGGACAGCGCCAGAATAAACTGCTGTTTATGGCGTTCCAGCTGCAGGTGCTTGAGCGAGGGCATGCGGCGGGAATGGCAAAAGATTACGGCCAGACGCAATGCCATGAGCTGGCAAACCAAATCCTGATTATCAAAGTCTGCATCCAGTTTGCGTAACTTGCCTTGATGGCCGAGCACCAGCAGGCTGATGGTATGCAGTTCACTTTGCGCAAAGCCCATCAATTCGGTGTTATCCAGAATATAGGCACCATGTTTGTTGCAATCGGTATGTGAAATCGCCCAGCCAATTTCATGGCAAAGCGCCGCCCAATGTAGCAGCGGCTTCTGCGTATCACAGGCCAGCATGGCGTCGTAAAAATACAGCGCCATTTTGCTGACGTTGTTGGCATGCTCCATTTCAACACCAAATTGCTTGCACAATCTGGCAATCGACGCGGTGCGTAAATCTTCGGTGACATCTTCCGGGTTTAGCATGTCATAAAGCACGCCATGCCTTAACGCGCCGTTAGCCACCATCAGCGTGTCAATTTTCAAGGTATCAAATACTGCGGTCAGTACGGCCAGGCCGCCGCCAATCACTGCACGCCGGTCATCCTTGAGGCCTTCCATGTTCAGCCGGTCTGGCGATTTGGCTTTGATCAGCGTCTGCTTTAGCCACTCCAGCTGCGCGCGTTCAATGCGGTCAGCCGCGAAGCCTGCGCCTGCCAACACATCGGCGACCGCGCCCACCGTGCCCGAGGCACCATAGGCTACCTCTGCTTTTCCAACATAGCGGTTGGCAATCATGTCGATAATCGACTCGGCAGCAATTTCGGCGCGTTCAAAATTACGTTCGCTAAACTGGCCATCGGCAAAATATTTTTGTGACCAGCCCACCGAGCCCAGGCGCAAGGATTCCGTGACCGTGGCACGGAAGTGTTGACCCAAAATAAACTCGGTAGAGCGTCCGCCGATATCCACCACCAGCCGCTTTTCGTCCGATTGCGGCAACATGCGGCTGACGCCCTGATAAATCAGCCTGGCCTCTTCGACGCCAGAAATAATCTCAATGGGATAGCCCAGGACTTTTTGTGCCTGGCGGATAAAATCTTCGCTATTGGTTGCTTCACGCAGGGTTTGCGTCGCGACAGCGCGCACATGTTCTACCGGGAAATCTTTCAGACGCTCGCCAAAGCGGGCCAGGCATTTCAGGCCGCGCTCAAACGCCTGCGGTTTCAGATTTCGGTCTTCGTCCAGGTCACCGCCCTGGCGGACCGCCTCTTTCAAATAATCCACGCGCAGAATCTGGCCATCGACCACGCGCCCGATCTCGAGACGAAAACTGTTGGAGCCCAAATCTACAGCGGCGAGCTGGGTGTCATGATTAATATTTAGCATGCGTTAATACGGAGGTGATTACTTAAGATAGCGTTGTATGGCCTGTGGGTACTCTGGGAAATAGCGCTCAATCACGCTTAAATCAAAGCTTCTCAAAATGCTGGTGTTCGATTCCCGATCAAGTAAAAACTGAAACGAGGCACTGACCAGTTCTGCCACCGTTTGGCTGGCATCGAGCAATGGTTGGGCATAATCTGGCTTGACATTCACTTGATGTGAGGTGGTTTGTGTCCCATGCACCGTGACAGAAAATGAATTGGGACTGGTCTCAGTCACCTCAATTGTTGCCATCATTGCCTCCCCAGACACATCGTTCAAACAGTATAAATTGTTATGTTGGCAGAGGCCAGTGAAAGTAATATGAAAAAATCAGCGATGACCAGCGCGCTGGCGTGCGCCTTTCGTAAAGGCGAGCAAATACAAGGCTCTGCCCGGTCATGACGGTGGTTCGCATTCTAAAAAGAATAAAAATTTAATCGCGATCCTGGATGTTTTGGTATTTTTTCTGCCGGACGTCATTACGTCCATGCCATAGCACTTAGCAATAAACGCAGTGGGCGGCACTGATTAAGGCCGACCAGCGGCAATGCATACTCACCGCCTGCCATGCTTGGGAGCACTTTAATCTTGCAGGCAAGTGCCGAAGGCGCTCGCCTTTGCTTATTTCAACAAAATGATACGGTTGATCTGCCCCAATCGATACGCGGTCTTGCTCAATTTGCCCCCTTTCAGTGCAAGGGGCCGAATCGGGCAGGGCGGGATACGCCGTCCATCTTCGAGCAAGGTGTCGTCCTCAGCCGTAGATTGCCAGACACCGCCATTGACGGGCCGGAATTGCCAGCGGATATACCCAACTTTGGCACCGAGATGCAACATTTCGTCACGGTCTGGGGCATCGCTGACCAGCAGTTCGTCTTCCAGCACTTCATCATATTTACCAAACGCCTGTTTGCAGGCAAGCGCTTCTTGCTCGCTGGCGCCGACCCAGGTGCAAGCGCGGTGCTCTTCGCGTTGCACGTCCCAGGCGCCCAGTTGCCAGGCCGCGTCCAGCACGGCTTCATCGACTACTTCCGGTTGCCGCCAGCGGTCATTGATTTGCAAGGCCGAGCCAGGCACTGGCTGCAGCGTCGGTTTAAGCATGGGGAGGGCGGGCGTCGGCTGTTTGCGGAAGCCATGCCAATGCAACATGAGCAACACCGGGGTATCTGCCCGCGGAACTGCGGTCAAGGTGACTGCATATAGCGGCAGTTTCATGACCTGCATTTGCTCGATTAACGTGTGAAAGAGATTCATACACTACGCTCCTTACCTGACATCAGAACAAAGAATGCTGCGTTACAAAATAACTAGCAAAAACTATGCAAATAAATCGGTTTTAATTGGCTGAATAACGCCTTGTTTATTGGCCTCAACGCCGGAATCCGGTTGCCAGTCATGGTTTTAAATGATGGTTTGTCATAGATCCCCGCCTGTTTCACAATCTCCCCTCTTGAAAAACGGTTTTTGCTTCCCCATCTAGGGTTAAATTTTGTGTTTAACCCTGTTTTTTGGAGGATCTGTCATGACAACTGCGACAGCAGAATCGCAATCCAAGCAGACCATGGGCTTTCAGGCCGAGGTCAAACAATTACTGCAATTGATGATTCATTCGCTCTACAGCAATAAAGAAATTGTGTTGCGCGAATTGATTTCCAACGCTTCTGACGCGGCCGACAAGTTGCGTTTTGAAGCCATCTCAAATGCTGCTTTGTATGAAAATGACAGCGAGTTAAATATTCGAGTTTCATTTGATAAAGCTGCCCGCACACTGACCATTTCTGATAATGGTATCGGCATGCGCCGTGAAGAAGTGATCAACAACATTGGTACCATTGCCAAATCCGGCACCAAAGAATTCTTCCAGAACCTGACCGGCGACCAGGCCAAAGATGCCAACCTGATTGGCCAGTTTGGTGTGGGTTTTTACTCCAGCTTTATCATTGCTGATAAAGTCACCCTGATTACCCGCCGCGCAGGCGAGACTGAAGCCGTGAAGTGGGAGTCGCACGGTGAAGGCGATTTCACCATTGAAGCGACTGAAAAAGCAGGCCGCGGCACCGATGTGATTTTGCATCTGCGCGAAGGCGAAGACGAGTTCTTGAACGACTGGAAACTGAAAACCATCGTCCGCAAATACTCTGACCACATCACCCTGCCGATTGTGATGAAAAAATCAGAATGGAAAGACGGCGAACAAGTCCCCACCGATGAGGACGAAACCGTTAACAAAGCTTCTGCCTTGTGGGCACGCAGCAAAAACGACATTAGTGAAGAAGAGTACAACGAGTTTTATAAACACGTTTCGCACGACTTTGAAAATCCGCTCGCCTATACCCACAGCCGCGTAGAAGGCAAGCAAGAATACATCTCTCTGCTCTACGTGCCAGCCAAAGCACCGTTTGATTTATACGACCGCGATCGCCGCCAGGGCATCAAGCTCTATGTGAAGCGCGTGTTTATCATGGAAGACGCCGAAAAACTCATGCCGCAATACCTGCGTTTTGTGCGTGGCGTGATTGACTCAGCTGACCTGCCACTGAATGTGTCACGCGAGATTCTGCAAGACAGCCGCGATGTTGAGGCAATTAAAAACGGCTCCGTGAAAAAAGTGCTGGGCCTGCTGGAAGACCTGGCTGAAAACAAACCCGAAGACTACGCCAAGTTCTGGGAACAGTTTGGCCGCGTGCTCAAAGAAGGCCCTGGCGAAGACTTTGCCAACAAAGACAAGATCGCCAGCCTGTTGCGCTTTGCCTCTACGCACACCGACAGCGAAACCCAAAACGTATCGCTCAAGGCCTACATCGAACGCATGAAACCCGAGCAAGAGGCCATTTACTACATCACTGCCGATACGTTTGCCGCTGCGAAGAACTCGCCACACCTGGAAATCTTCCGCAAAAAAGGCATTGAAGTATTGCTGATGTCAGACAAGGTTGATGAATGGTTGCTGGGTAGCCTGACCGAGTTTGAAGGCAAAAAACTGCAGTCGATTGCCAAGGGTGATTTGGACTTAGGTAAGCTAGAAGACGAAGCCGACAAAGAAGCCCAAAAACAGGTTGAAGAACAAGCTAAAGATCTGGTCGAGCGCATTAAAACCGCGCTGGGCGAGAGCGTGAAAGAAGTCAAAGTCACACACCGCCTGACTGATTCCCCCGCTTGTTTAGTCGCAGGTGAGCATGACTTGTCCGGCAACCTTGCGCGTATCCTCAAAGCGGCTGGTCAAAAAGCGCCTGACAGCAAACCGATTTTAGAGATTAACCCGACCCACCGTCTGGTTGAAAAGCTGAAAGCTGAAAGCGACGATGCCAAGTTTTCCGATTATGCGCATGTGTTGTTTGATCAGGCGTTGCTGGCCGAAGGCGGGCAGTTGGAAGACCCTGCTAGCTTTGTGAAGCGGATGAATAGCTTGATTTTGTAATTTCGTTAATTTTTAGGATCAGAAAAGCCACCCAGGAAGGTGGCTTTTCTGTTTTATACAGAAAATAAATCTATCAGAAAAAACGAATTTTTGTAGATTGCTAACGCTTGTGGCATTATCTTTACAGTTTTACAGTAATTAATCAAAAATTTGTGATTGGCAATTAGCCGCTATATTACGCGCTCTATTTTTTACTCAAGTAATTGTGTTTTATATGAAAATTATAAATTCAATGCTCCGTTCCATGCTGCCATTCGGGCGGTTACTTAATCCGTAAAGCGCTATGGATTTTTTCGTTGAACAAGTCCGAGAATTTGAAGCGAAACTTGGCATTCGTCCTGGTTTTTTTAATGAGTTGGTCCAGGAAACAGACTGGGGTTTTGTAATTAAGCTCCACTCATTTATCGAAGCAGTGTTGACTGAAGCCATCTGCTCACATATTGGGCATCCCGAATTACTACCCATATTGTCTCGCTTGGACACATCTAACAATCAATTCGGAAAAATTGCATTTGCAAAAGCTTTAGGCATCCTTGAAAAGCCTCACCGACGATTTATTTCGGAACTATGTGTACTCCGCAATATCTTAGCGCACGACGTCAAGCAATCCGATTTTTCGTTCTCTGATTACATGGGTTGTCTGACTGAACAAGAGAGATACAACTTTTGTGTTTCTCTTTCGCTGTATGAGCTTTTAAGCAGTGACTACGTTGATGGTGAGTTACAAATCATTTCGTTTGTGAACGAAGTTCCAAAATTTGGCATTTGCATGGCTGCCTCTATTCTGATTTCGGATTTATACGCCAGCTTTGCGGAAGGTGAGTTGCAACGGCAATATAAGATCCTTGGTCAACGGCTCGTTGCCCAAACCATGCGCGCACATGAAGGTCGCAATTTCGAGATCTAAACAACAAGTTCATATCAAGACTGTCTTTTAAACGGAATCTACCAGACTATGATTTTCGCCGTCCGGTTGCGAGCATCGTTAGGCCTAAAATAAGGAGCTTGGTTTGCCATTGCGAGCATTGCTAAACGGAGTAACAATACATGCCTTCGATTACCAAATCGATACATGGGATGCACTCAAGAAGAAATACAAAACAGAAAGTTTATCGATGCCTTGCTGTGGCGGCCATGCAGTTCCAAAAACTAGTAAGCATGGTATATTTTTCTTTGCACATAAGAGTGAAGCCGAATGCAGTGGCGACCCGGAAAGTCCTGAACACCTCTACTTAAAATACGTTCTTGCAAAAGCAGCATTAGCTCAAGGTTGGAGCATAACAACCGAATACAGAGGCTGTACACCAGATGGACAGGAGTGGATCGCTGATGTTCTTTGCGCAAAAGATGGAGTAACAGTTGCACTCGAAGCTCAGTTATCAAGCATTCCTTATCAAGAAATTATCTTAAGAACTGAGCGCTACTCACGCTCAAAGGTTAGAGCAGCATGGTTCGTCTACGTTCGGAAATTTCGGGAATGGAAAAGATATTCAAACAAGAAAACACCTATTTTTGGTATCAACAATATTAAACCAGGCGAAATTCCATTCCTTGAGCAATTTAACCTCCCTTTACTTAATTTCGCCTCAGCGCTATTAAATAAAAAGGTCACTTGGCAAGAAGAGCCATGGGAATATTCCATTCTTTACATAAATGATAATTGCTGGAAATGTAAAAGACCAGTTAAGCAGGTCTACGGAAGCAATATTGATGTTTATGGTGAGTCAGCCAAAACAGTACCTAATGCGTCAACAGTTCTCAGCAGTCTAAAGCAGATCATATCCAACGAAGAGCTGCGAGAGTTGGGGCTTAACACAATAGGGCGACATGAAAATCTTAAAGGAAACGCTCCTGGATTTCCATATTGCAACGAATGCTTTTACTGCGGGGCTCCACAAAATAATCACTACTTGCTCCACCATATTCAGATTGGTGACAGAACGGCAGGTGAAACTTTATTCAAATCGCCAAGGGAAAGCAGTGGAGAGTGGAAAATGAGCAACCATGAAATTTGATTTCCAGTCTACGCCAACTCATGAGCTACAACACCAAAATGCCTTCCACCTAACATTACGTTGAACTTGGGGCTCAATATCGAGTTGCCAAACCTACATATTTATCCATCATTCATAAAAGCCCGCACCGCGGGCTTTTATGTTTTTAAGTTATAAATATATTGTTATATATTATTTATTTGAATTTAAACCGCTTGATATATTGCAATCCAACAAGGTTATTGAAGGATTGAGATGTATAAGTGGTCAAAAGTTATTCCAGTAGCAATCGCTTTTTCGTTTGGTAATGCGTGGGCGACCGATGGTTATTTTTCGCATGGCTATAGTGTTCGCTCTCAAGGCGTGGGTGGCGTGGGCATCGCTTTGCCACAAGATGCGCTGGCGGCGGCAGCCAACCCGGCGGGCATGGGGAAAGTCGGGAGTCGTGTGGATGCGGGCGTGACTTGGTTTAGGCCTGTGCGTGAATCGGAGATTGAAGGCAGTGGTGCGCCAGGAGCCAATGGGACTTATAAAGGCAATGATAGCCAGAATTTCTTTATTCCAGAGCTAGGCTACAACACGCAGTATTCTGAGGATGTCACGCTGGGTGTGAGTGTTTACGGTAATGGCGGCATGAATACTGACTACAAAAACGGTATTCCGCTGTTTAACAGTAATGGTCGCCGCACGGGCGTGGATTTGGCGCAGGTGTTTGTGGCGCCTACCGCCACTTGGAAGGTGCAAGAGCATCACACCCTAGGGGTTTCCCTGAATCTGGCTTATCAGCGGTTTGAAGCCAAGGGGCTGCAAAACTTTAGCAATGCCAGTAGTTCGTCAGCCAATCTGACCAACAACGGTCATGATGATTCTTATGGTGTGGGCGTGCATATTGGCTGGCTGGGTGAGATCACGGATGCCGTGACGCTGGGGGCCACTTATCAGAGCCGTACTTACATGAGCCGGTTTGACAAGTACAAGGGCTTGTTTGCCGAGCAGGGTGATTTCGATATCCCCTCCACCTATGGCGTGGGTGTGGCGGTCAAGGTAACGCCGGCGTTGACGCTGGCCGCGGATTTTCAACGCATCAATTACAGTGAGGTAGATGCGGTGGGTAACGCCTCTTTATCTAACTTGAGCAATGGCTTGGGTAACGATAATGGCGCCGGGTTTAACTGGCAGGATGCCAAGGTGTATAAAATCGGTGCGTTGTATCAATATAGCCCGGCGTTGATTTTACGTGCAGGCTATAACCATGTCGATCAGCCGATTAGAGCGGGCGATACGCTGTTTAATATCCTGGCGCCGGGCGTGGTGAAAGATCATGTGTCGATTGGCGCGACTTGGGTGCTGAGTCCGCAATCCGAAGTCTCGTTTGCTTACACGCATGCCTTTGAAAATACGGTGCGTGGTCAAAACTCGATTCCTGCTGGATTTGGTGGAGGGGACGCCAATGTGCGCATGTATCAGGATGCACTAGGCGTTGCTTATACCTGGAAACTTTAGGTTTCGTGCTTCTCTCTGCCGGGGTCGGCAGTATAATTCAAAGCCACAATGAGAATTTTGTGGCTTTTTTTATGTCTGACACATTCTTGCTGTAGGCTTGCTTTTTGCTTTTGCTAACTGAAAGCAATTCAATGAATCAAACTCAAGGGGAAGATGCATGACTGCCAATGTGAAAAAAACACCTAAATCCAAGACACCCGTAGAAGCTGCGCAACCGGTTGAAGAGTTTTTGCTGGAGCAATTGCCTATCCCCCAGGCGTTACGTAACCACCTGACTTTTTCTATTGGTAAATCAAACTCTTGGGCCACGGCGCGTGACTGGTATCAAACCGCCGCTTTTACCGTGCGCGACCACTTGATGAGCCGCTGGGTGAATACACGTGATGCTTATCGAGACGCCAATACCAAGCGCGTTTATTATTTATCTCTGGAGTTTTTGATTGGCCGCATGCTGTCAAACGCCGCACTGAATTTGGGCATTGCACCCGATCTAAGCGGAGGCTTGCAGGAGATTGGCCAAAAGCTGGAAGGCGTGGCAGAGATGGAGCCTGATGCGGCGTTGGGTAATGGCGGCCTGGGCCGCTTGGCTGCCTGTTTTGTCGACTCGATGGCGACCATGGATATTCCGGCTACCGGCTATGGCATCCGTTACGACTACGGCATGTTTAGGCAAACCATCGAGAAAGGCCAGCAAAAAGAAAATCCTGATAACTGGTTACGGTATCAGAATATCTGGGAGATTCAGCGCCCCGAGCATACTTGCGAGGTGAAGTTTTATGGCCGCGTGTTGCATGTACACACCGAGCGTGGCGTGGAGCATCACTGGGTTGATCATGAAACGGTGGTCGCCATGCCTTATGATGTGCCTGTGCCTGGCTATGGCACGCAGACTGTGAATAATCTGCGCTTATGGTCTGCCAAGGCTACCAATGAGTTTGACTTGAAATCGTTTAACGAAGGTAACTACGAAAAATCGGTAGAAGGCCGTCACGGTGCCGAAACCATCTCGCAAGTGCTCTATCCAAATGACACCTCCGAGTCGGGCAAGGTGTTGCGCCTCAAGCAGCAATACTTCTTTGTTTCGGCCTCTACACAGGATATTTTGCATCGCTTTACCAATTACAACTCGGATTGGAACACCTTGCCTGACAAGGTCTCCATTCAGTTGAATGATACCCACCCAGCGATTGCCGTGGCCGAAATGATGCATCAATTGGTCGATCATTATCACTTGCCTTGGGACCGTGCGTGGACGCTGGTCACCAAAATGTTTGCCTACACCAACCACACCTTGATGCCAGAAGCCCTGGAAACCTGGTCGGTGGACATGTTTGGACAATTGTTGCCTCGTCATCTCGAGATTATTTATGAGATCAATCACCAGTTTTTGCAAATGGTGAATCAGCACTTCCCGGGTGATACCGGCTTGTTGCAGCGTGTGTCCATCATCGACGAAACCCACGGCCGCCGTGTGCGCATGGCGCATCTGGCGATTGTCGGTAGCCATACCGTGAACGGCGTGGCCGAGCTGCACAGCGAGTTGTTGAAAACCACGCTGTTTGCTGACTTCAACAAAATTTATCCTGGCAAGTTCACCAATGTGACCAATGGCATCACGCCCCGCCGCTGGTTGAACCAGGCCAACCCTTTGCTGACAGAATTGCTGACCAAGCAAATCGGCACCGGCTTTCAGAAGGACCTGAGCCTGATCAAGCAGATTGAGCCGTTTGCAGAGAATGCGGCGTTCAGAAAAGCGTTCCGCGAAGTGAAAAAGGCCAATAAGCAGCGCCTGGCCGACAAGATTTTGCAGAAGACGGGTATTGCGGTCAGCGCGGATGCCTTGTTTGACGTGCAAATCAAGCGTATTCATGAGTACAAGCGCCAGTTGCTCAATGTGCTGCATGTGATCACGCTGTATAACCGGATTCGTAGCGGTCATGCCAGCCATCATACGCCGCGTGTGATCATTTTTGCGGGCAAGGCGGCACCGGGCTACTGGTTGGCCAAGCAGATCATCCGCCTGATCAACGATGTAGCGGTGATGATCAATAACGACCCGGCGGTCAAAGACCAGTTAAAAGTGGTGTTTTATCCTAACTACGAGGTCAGTGCGGCAGAAATCCTGTTCCCGGGCGCCGACTTATCCGAGCAAATTTCGACCGCAGGTACCGAGGCCAGTGGCACCGGTAATATGAAAATGGCGCTCAATGGGGCCTTGACCATAGGTACGCTGGATGGCGCCAATGTGGAGATCATGGAAGAGGTCGGCAGTGAAAATATCTTTATTTTTGGCCTGACCACACCAGAAGTGGCGCAGCTGAAAGCCAGCGGCTACAACCCGTGGGATTATTACCACGGCAATGCTGAGCTCAAGCAGGTGATCGATATGATTGCCAATGGCTATTTCTCGGTGGAGGAGCCATCACGCTACCAGGCCATTATTGATACCCTGTTGCACAAAGGCGATCAATACTTGTTACTGGCCGATTATGCCGCGTATGTTACCGCGCAGGAGAAAGTGGCTGCCCTGTATCAAGATCAGGAAGCCTGGTCCCGTATGGCGATTTTGAATGTGGCGCGGATGGCTAAATTCTCCAGTGACCGCACCATCGGTGAATATGCTGAACGTATCTGGAATGTGAAACCGTTCAAAGCGTAAGCGCCCGGCTTTTGCGCAAGCCCACACAAAGCAAGTCCGCTGGACTTGCTTTGTGTTTTCTGGGTACACTGCGCTCAACTTGATGAGAGAACGAACAGCATGAAAATGAAAGCCAAGGTGATATTGACTGCACTGCTCCTGAGCAATGCAATCGGGATGCAGGCGCAGGCATTGGACCTGAAGGCGCTGGGCGACATGGTAGAAAAAGAGGTAAACAGTGCTGCCAGTGGCCGTAGCGAGAGCGGGGCGGTGAGCCAGCTCAGCGAAAAAGAAACCAGTGATGGCTTGAAACTGGCGCTGAGTCAGGGCGCCAGCAAAGCGGTGAGCATGCTGGGGGCGACGGATGGCTTTATGGGTAACCAGGAAGTTAAAATTCCGCTGCCGGATTCGTTAAAGAAAATCGAAAAAGGCATGCGCATGATAGGCATGGGCAGTCAGGCCGATGATTTGGTGCTGAAAATGAATCGTGCCGCAGAACAAGCCGTGCCCGAGGCAAAGGCCTTGTTGCTAAATTCGGTCAAGCAAATGTCGCTGACTGATGCCAAGGGAATTTTGACGGGTCCGCAAGATGCTGCCACGCAATACTTCAAGAAAACCACCGCAACTGACATGGCGGCCAAGTTTTTGCCCATCGTGCAAAAAGCCACGGCTAACGTGAAGCTGGCAGATACTTATAACAAGTATGCTGAAATGGGCAGCCAGTTTGGCCTGATCAAAAAAGAAGATGCCAATATCAATCAGTATGTGACACAAAAGGCACTAGACGGCGTCTACCTGATGATTGCCAAAGAAGAGGCTGCGATCCGTCAGGATCCGGTGGGTCAAGCCAGCAATCTGCTGAAAAAGGTCTTTGGCGCGGTCGCGCAATAACTCTGTTTGGTCCGGCCTAGCGGTTACGGGGCCGGGCTGACACAATTTGTTCATCTTGGCTTAATCAAGTCGTCATGATCTGCATCTATCCTGCGTATTAGTCGCAGGTGATGCATATGATCAGAGAAACTCATTCAACTCAAACATTCGTGGTTTGGCGTTTGCTGGATGGCAAACCAGGACATCAGCATCAGTCGCAAGGACTGGTTCAGGCCTTGCAGGCCAGATTAGCGCTACAGGTCTTTGATCTCCAGATCAAGGACGCGGGTCACGGCTGGTTGTCGTGGTTGCTGGGGCAATGGCCGGCAGGCGAGGGCTTGCCTGCACCGGATCTGATTATCGGCGCCGGTCATGCGACCCATGCCCATATGCTGGCTGCCAAACGTGCGTATGGCGGCAAAACTGTTTGCATGATGCAGCCTAGCCTGCCAGCCGAATTGTTTGATGTGTGTCTGATCCCCGAGCACGACCAATATCGCGGATTTGCCAGCTTTATTGAGACCCGTGGGGTGATCAATCACATCCAGCCTGCCAGCAAAGTGCAGCAAACCGAGCAGGTCCTGATCATGGTCGGCGGGCCCAGCAAACATTTTGAATGGGATGAGCTGGGTGTGGTGGCGCAAGTCTACGACCTGGTACGCAAGCATCCTGATCAGCATTACGTATTGACCACCTCCAGACGTACGCCGACCAGTTTTATTTCGGCCATGCAGCGTGTCCGCCTTGCCAATCTCGAAATTGTGGCGATCACAGACACCGGGCCCGGCTGGTTGCCAGCCAAGTTGGCAACGGTTTCTGCGGCCTGGGTGACCGAGGATTCTGTTTCCATGGTGTATGAGGCGCTGACAGCACAGGTTGCCGTCGGCATCATTAATCTGACCGCCAAACGTGCCAGCCGGGTGAGCCGCGGCATTGAAAAACTCATAGACCGCCAACTGGTCACGCGTTATGACCCTTATGGCTTGTATCGCCAATTTATGCGTCCGGTGCTGGGGTTTAACGAAGCCAGCCGTTGCTGCGATTTGTTACTGGCCCATTTCAACCGTCCTGCATCCAGCCGTCTGGTCTCACGATTAATCTAGTTGTTGAAGTCTGCTTTTGCGAAAACTCACGGTTTTACAAGTGCTGCCTGCCTTGCAATCTGGCGGTGTGGAGCGCGGCACCCTGGAGGTGGCTGCAGCACTGGTGGCACAAGGGCACCGCTCGCTGGTGATGTCCGCGGGCGGGCGCATGGTGGCCGAGCTTGAGGCGGCTGGCAGTACGCACTTGACCTGTCCGGTCGGACGTAAGTCATTACTGACCTTGTTATGGATTCCCAAATTACAACGCATTTGGCGGCACATGCAGGTAGATATTGTCCATGTCCGTTCGCGCTTTCCAGCCTGGGTGGTCTATTGGGCCTGGAAAACCATGCCACGTGCAGAGCGTCCGCGCTTGGTGACGACCGTGCATGGGTATTATCGGCCAGGCCGGTATAGCCGGGTCATGACCGCAGGCGAGCAAGTGATAGTGATTTCAAAAACCATACAAGCCTATGCGCAAACGCATTACCAGCTTGAAAACCATAAAATGACGCTGATCTACCGCGGGGTGGATACCACTCAGTACTTCCCAGGCTACCAGCCAGAGGCGGACTGGAAGCAGCAATGGTTTGCCCAATATCCGCAGACCCAGGGCAAACGCCTGCTATTACTCCCGGCCAGAATTTCGCGCTGGAAAGGCGCGGAGGATTTTGTCGAGCTGGTGGGGGTGGTTTGTCGTCAACATAAAGATATTCATGCTTTGCTGGTGGGGGAGGTCGATACTGGCAAGCAGGCATTCGCAGCGACTTTGCAACATCAGATTGCGCTGGCCGGCCTGAGCGATTGCGTGACGATGACGGGTTATCGCAAAGACGTGAAAAATATCATGGCGATTTCCGAGATCGTCTATTCGCTGTCTTTAGCACCTGAGGCGTTTGGACGGACCACGCTGGAGGCATTGAGTCTGGGTGTGCCGGTGATTGCGTATGATCATGGCGGCGTGGCGGAGCAAATGGCGGCCTTATTACCGGAAGGGGCTGTGCAAGTGGGCAATATTGCTGAAGCGGCGATTCTGACCCTGAATTGGCTGGAGGAGCGGCCTGCGGTGCGCCCGAATACTCTGTTTACTTTAGCCGACATGCAACAGAAAACGCTGGACGTTTACCAGCGCGTCATGTCTCAGCCTTTGGATGTGAACACATGATGTTTGCACGTACAATGTTTAAAGTCTGGCCTTCAGGATGGGCAGACAGCACTGCGGTGCGGATGCCGCCGGGCTTGGCTTGGGCTTGTACCTTGCTGGCGGTGATGATGATCGCCTGGAGTCCGTTTTCTGGCGGGGCCCGATTGCCCACCGCTTTGCTGGCCATGGTAGGCGTGTTTTTATGCTTTAGGTCGGGAGTGGCAATATTCAGGCAGTCTGTAGTGCGTCGCTGGAGTGCAGTCTTCTTGCTGCTATGGTTGCCGATGTGGCTGTCGTGCTTGCAGGCTGAACATCCCCAAGCCAGTTTGGCGGCGATAGCCTGGTTTAGCCTGCTGTATTTTGCAGCGCTCCCATTATTGCTGACATTCCAGGTGACCCGCTATCGCCAGCTGTTTGCGCAATGGGTGACGGGCATCATGCTGTTGTGGATGCTGGATAGCAGTATTCAATATCTTTTCGGCGTCGATCTGCTTGGTATTGCCAAAACACCGGAAGGCCGCATTACCGGCATGTTTCATGACTTGCACCAAGGGATTCTGATGTTACCTATGTTGCCGCTGCTGTTTTATCACTGGTTGCCCCAGCGTCCCTGGTTGGCGTGGGGACTGGTGCTAGGCGTTGGCGTGGTGGTGACGCTCTCTGGTGCCAGAGGATACTTGTATATATTTTTGCTGATGTTGTTACTGGCCTTGTGGCAGCAGCGGGCAAGCTGGAAAGTGTGGGCCGCGGTACTTTGTATGCCCTTGCTGGCTGTGGCATTGGCTGGTGCGTTGAGCCCGCAACTGGCCAAATATAAACTGCAGCATACGCAGGCGATTGCGGATACGCAGCAGTCGACGTTTGACCGCGTGAATCATGCGTTAAGCTACCGCCTCAATTTGTGGGAAACCGGGCTACACATGTGGCAGGCGCACCCGCTTACCGGTGTCGGCAGCAATCACTTCAAGCGTGTTTATGCCGAGTATGCCACGCGCAGTGATGACCCTTTTGTGGCTCACCCTACCCATACGCATAATATTTATGTTGAGTGGCTGGCCGAAACCGGCCTGGTGGGTGGCATCGGCCTGATCGCGATTATGGGGTTATGTGTGGCCTGGTTCAGGCAAGCGGCGCGTCCGCTACAACAGCAAGCCTGGCCTTATGCCTTACCACTGATGGTGATTTATTTTCCGCTCAACACCACGCAACCCATGCTGGTGCCTTGGTGGTTTCCGGTGCTCATGCTATTGGCCTGCCTCATGATTGCAAGTCTGCAAAGGGATCAGGATGCACAAGCAAGTTAGGCTAAAGAGTTATCTTGATGCTGACTGCCTGTCGGAGTCACTCGATCAGACCGTAGTCTGCGATTTGCCCGCCCGGCAGGAGATCAAACGCATCCTGATCATCAAGTGGGGCGGCATGGGCGATATTGTTATGAGCACAGCCGCCATCGAGGACATTCATCAGGCGTTTCCACAGGCCGTCTTGCATTTAAATACCTTGCCAGCCTGGCAGTCCCTGTTTGCAGATGATCCTCGATTTGAGCGCATCTGGTGTTTGAATCTGCAGCAAAAATCAGGGCGTTGGCGTATTTACCGTCAGTGGCTGGCTGAAGTAGCAGCCATGCAGTATGACTTGATCATTGATTTGCAAACCAATGATAAAAGCCGGCTGTTACTGAGCCTGTTGCGATTGAGTGGTCGCGCGCCCAGGTGGCTGTTGGGCAATCATGCGCGCTTTCCCTACACGGTCCGTCAAATTCGCGCATTGCCGCAGGCCCATAGTTTTCAAATCTTGCAGCAGACCTTAATCACAGCAGGCATCCCCGCCCTGACCAATGGGCCAACATTGGCCGTGAGTGCTGCTGCGCAAACGGCTGCCCAGCAGTTGTTAAGCCAGCATGGGCTGACGTCTCAGCCTTTTGCGGTATTTTTATGTGGTAGCCACGCCGGGATGGCGACCAAGCGCTGGGGCGCCGAACAGTATGCTGCCCTGGTGGCACATTGTATTGCGCGTGGGGAGCGTGTGGTATTGCTGGGCGGGCAAGATGAGGCCGAGACGTGTCAGCAGATTGCCAGCCGTCATCCTGCGCAGGTGGTGAATTTATGCGGGCAAACCAGCTTGCTGGCCGTGTCCGCTATTTGTGCGCGGGCGCAATATATTGTTGCTAACGATACCGGAACTGCGCATTTGGCGGCAACCACCCCTACGCCCATGGTGGTGCTTTGTGGGCCGACTAATCCACTGCGGGTCAAACCGGTAGGCGCGCAAGTTGTCGCCTTGCAACTCGATTTGCCTTGTAAAAACTGCTATACCAAGCAATGCAGCCATCACTCCTGCATGCGACAGTTGACGCCCGCGCAAGTGTTACCTTATTTGCCGGAAGTGAAGCGCCATCATGCCTAAAGTGATTTGGTGGGGGCGTTCAGACCTCAATTATTCCCGCAACCGTATCAGTCGGCAATTGCTGCAGGCCTTGGGCTGCCAGCTAATCGACTTCAGGCCACATCTGAGTGGCTGGGGGGATGTTGAAGCGCAGTTAAAAGGCCTGCCTACGCCCGACCTGGTGTGGGTGCCCTGTTTCAGGCACCGAGATGTTGAAGCCGCCAGCCGCTGGGCACGCAGACGCGGTGTGCCGCTCGTATTTGACCCCTTGATCAGTGCCTGGCAAAAGCAGGTGTATGAACGGAACAAGTTTGCTGAGCAGAGCCCGCAAGCACAGCGCTTGCTCAGCACCGAGACAAAGTGCTTGCAGTTGGCGGATATGGTGTTGCTGGATACGGCGCTGCAACAGCAGATGTTTAGTGAACGTTTTGGATTGTCAGCAGAAAAAACCGCGGTGGTCTATGTAGGCGCGGAGCAGCCACTGTTTTCGCCGGTATCGCTGGTTAAGCCCCGACCCCTGAGCACAGAAGTCTTGTTTTATGGCAGCTTTATTGCGCTACATGGGGTAGAAACGGTGATTGAAGCCGCCAGACTGACGGCGGCTCAACCGCATCTGCGTTGGGTGTTGTTGGGCGATGGCCCGACCAAGGCGGCGGCACGGCAGCAAGCGGCGGGCTTGGCTAATGTGCATTTTGAAGACAGTTTGGCCTATCCCAATTTGCCAGGCCGGATCGCCAAAGCCGATATCGTGCTGGGCGTGTTTGGCGGCTCACAAAAGGCCGCGCAGGTCATTCCTAATAAAGTGTTTCAGGGCCTGGCCTGTGGCCGTCCTGTCATTACGCGCAGCAGTGACGCTTATCCGGCGGCGATGCCCAACGGGCCGTTGAGCGGTTTATGGCAGATCGAGGCAGCGAATCCTGCCGTCCTGGCCGATGCGGTCATGCAATGCGTGAATAGCCAGCAGGACAAAAAATTGGCAGCACGTACTTTATATACGCAGTACTTTTCGCCTGCGCAGTTAGAACAGCAACTCAAAGAGGCGCTGGGCAGACTCGGCGTGTCCTTTGAGTGCAGGTAAGCAAGCATGATGACCTGCGCTCAACCCCGTATCCTCATGATTACGCTGTCCAATATTGGGGACGCCATCCTGACGACGCCGGTACTGGCAGCCCTGCATGCGCACCTGCCAGAAGCGCGCATAGACCTCGTGAGTGATGTCCGTTCTTCAGCCTTGTTTGACCCCTGTCCTTATATTGACCGTATTTTCGTGCGCGACAAACGTTCAGGCTGGGCGGGCTATGTGCAATTGATTCGCTTGTTGAGAAAAACCCGGTATGACGTCCTAGTCGATCTGCGCACGGATTTTTTGCCTTATCTGCTGCGGGCAAAGCAAGTGTTTAAAAAACGTTCCAATGCCAGCACCATGCACCTGCACTCGGCAGAAAAACATTTGGCGGCCGTGCAGACGTTAGTCGGCGATCTGCGGCCCAACGCAACCTTGTGGGCCAGCGAGCAAGATCATGCCTTGGTTGCAGACCTATTTCCCATGCTGGGCCAAGGGCGCTGGTTGGCGATCGGGCCGGGCGCAAATTTTGCCGGTAAAATCTGGCCAGTCGAGCGTTATGCAGCGGTGGCCAATGCGCTTGCAAATGCAGTCTCTGGCGTGGTGTTGCTGGGTTCGCAGGCGGATGCCGCCCTCGCACAACGCTTTGTTGCACTGGCTCAGCTGCCTGTGCAGGTGGCGTGCGGACGATTAAGCTTGCCGCAGTCTTATGCCTTGCTGCAAAAGTGTGATGGCTATCTTGGCAATGACTCCGGGCTCGGGCATATGGCCGCCGCGGCGGGTTTGACGAGCCTGACCTTGTTTGGCCCGGGTTCGCCGGTCCGTTATTTGCCCTGGTCTCCACAAGCGCACTTTATTCAAGATGCACAACAGGATATTCTCGGGATTGGTGTAGAGGCCGTGGTGGCTCGTCTGCAGGGCTTGTTGGCCGAGATGACTGTCGATGCCCAAGTCCAATCTCATATAGGCTCCTCTGATTCAAGGTCGCCCAGCGCTCATAAAAACCATTAGTCTTTACCATGATCAATCACACTCCCAGCGCGTATGCGCAACTGACCCGGCTCATGGCCTATCTCAAGCCTTATTGGGCCACTTTTTGTCTGGCGCTGGTTTGCCTAGTAGTCTTGTCCGCCAGTAATACCGGTTTTCTCAGTACCATCAAGCATGTGACGGATGAAGGGTTCACCACGCAGACACAGACCTATGCGCGCTTGACGCTGGCAGCGATGCTGGGTGGCTTGTTGTTGGTGCGTGCATTGGCAGGCTTTGGCTCCAATTACCTGATCAGGATTGTCGGCCGCCGCGTCATCGAGGATGTACGCAATCAGGTTTTTGCACACATGCTGAAGCTGCCCACCAGTTTTTTTGATCAGCACGCCATTGCCAATATCACCACCAAAATGACGTTTGATTGCGAGCAGTTATATAGTGCGGTCACCAAAGTCATCATCTCCTCCATTCGCGATAGCTTGACCATTATTGGCATCGTCTCTTATATGCTTTATCTGGATTGGAAACTGACGCTGGTGTTTTTGCTGCTGTCGCCGCTGATTGCCCGATATCTGAAAAAAATGACACCTAAATTGCGTAACTCTGGCCGTCAGGTGCAAGCCAGCATGTCAGACATGACACAGGTGATTGAAGAGGCCGCCAGTGGACAGCGCGTGGTCAAGGTGTTCAGTGGCGAGCAGTATGAGTATGAACGCTTTAGCCATATCGTTGCCACTAACCGGCAAATGATGGTCAGGTTAGGGCGCATCTCTGGTTTAAACAGTATGTTTGTCGAGATGCTGGCCGCCATTGCGTTAGCCATGGTGATCTATTACTCTGCCGGCCAGTTTACCGCTGGTGAGTTTGCGGCTTTTATTGGCGCCTTGCTCATGCTGATTGGTCCGGTGAAAGCGATTACTTCTGTGAATGAAGATGTGCAAATTGCGATTGCCGCCTGCCAAAGTGTGTTTGCCGTGCTGGATACGCCTGCCGAAAACAATCAGGGTCAGGTGGTTTTGGCTGAGCCCATCCGCCAAATTCGCTTTGAGCAGGTCACTTTTCAGTATCCGCACGCGAACAGTCCGGCGCTAAAAGAGCTCAACCTGACCATCCATGCTGGTGAAACGGTGGCCTTGGTTGGCATGTCAGGGGGCGGCAAGTCTACACTGGCGCATTTGTTGCCCCGTTTTCATGAGGTGCAACAAGGACAGTTACTGATCAATGATCTCCCTATCCAGCAACTGGCGCTGGCTGAGCTGCGCCAGCAGTTTGCATTCGTCAGTCAGGAAACCGTCTTGTTCAATGACAGCATTTACCACAACATTGCCTACGGCAGTTTACGTGGGGCCTCTAAAGAGGCGGTGATTGCAGCAGCAAAGGCGGCACATGCCTGGGAGTTCATCGAAAAACTGCCACAACAACTGGACACGCATATTGGTGACAGGGGCTTGCGGCTCTCCGGCGGCCAACGTCAAAGACTGTCGATTGCGCGCGCCATGCTTAAAAATGCCCCCATCTTAATTTTGGATGAAGCGACGTCCGCGCTCGATAATGAATCCGAACATAACGTGCAGGCCGCACTGACCCAGCTCATGCAGGGCCGAACCACCATCATGATCGCGCACCGCCTCTCCACCATTCAGCATGCCAGTCGAATAATCGTCATGGATGGTGGTCGTATCGTTGAAGAAGGTGTGCACGAGCAACTCATGCAGGCCGGCGGCAAATATGCCACGCTCTACCATCTCTATGGAAAAAGCAAATAACAGTTGACACTGTTTTTGAAAGTTTGCTATAGTCTCACCTCTCGACGCAACACATGTTTTATTAGTCGATTCGGACGCGGGATGGAGCAGTCTGGCAGCTCGTCGGGCTCATAACCCGAAGGTCACAGGTTCAAATCCTGTTCCCGCAACCAAGCAAAAATACGTTTTAAAATTAAATGAATTTGATGCTTGACCGAACGAAAAACCTCTGTATAATGCGCGCTTCGCTTGAAACGTTGGAAGTTAAAACGGAAGGGCGAAAAGCCTTCGAGGCACTGTTCTT
>NZ_JBQUZE010000007.1:0-88517 GCF_056314005.1 Methylophilus sp. DMC18
TGTCAACCATGTCCTAGTACATGTGTCACCTATGTCTCCGGTCTATACAGTGCAAGCAAAGAAAAGTAACTCGCCTAAAGGCGAAAAGGAAAGTTGCTTAGTATGCCGAAGCAAAGCCATTGTTACCAAAAAGTTAAAGAATTACCTTCTTTACTTAAGCCAACAATGCCGCAATCCGCCGCGCACATTCTGGTGCCATCGTTACACCATAGCGAAAATGCCCGGTATTCAAATACAGATTTTCAATATTTGGATGACGGCCTATAGTCGGGATATTGTGCGGCGTGCCGGGGCGCAAGCCACTCCAGTGTTTGATCACTGATTGCCCTCGCAAGGCTGGCAGAATCGCCTCGGCTTTTTGCAGCATTTCCTGACGCATGCTTTCAGTCACCCCGGTATCAAAACCGACATCTTCCAGACTACTGCCGGCTAGCAAGTGCCCATCGCGGCGTTGCAGCATGTAAAAACCTTCACGGTAAAGAATATGCGGTAGCAGGCCAGGGGACATCTGATACAACAGCATTTGCCCGCGCATGGGTTTGATCTCCAGACTCAGCGCGGTTTGTTTGAGTAGCTCAAAACTCCAGGCGCCGGAGGTGACGACAAAATGGTCGGCCGACAAGGTGTCACCCGTTGTGGTTTGCCAGGTGTGGATGCTGGAAGCACCTTCTTGCAAAGGCATGAGTTGTGTTTGTTCGCGCAGAGTGACGCCATGCTTGATCAACCACGCTTTGAGCGATTGTAGCAGGCGCGGGTTACGGATTTGCACCACTTCTGGAATCAGCAGGCTATCCCCTTGCAACTCTGCTTGCAGTCCATAGCGCTGGCACCAGTCGAGGGCTGCTTGCTGGTCAAACGGGGGCTGGATCAGCATGCCGCTACGGGTGCATTCGGGGTCTATACCGGTTTCGGCAAAGAGCTCTGCACTGACGGCTGGATAGGCGCGCGCACCAGCCAGCGCCAGCTCGTTGACAATCTCCTGATAAAACCAGGGCAACAGCGGAAAAGCGATGCCCGCCCCAGCCCACGAAGACTCCCCTGACGTTTGCGCAGCGACGATATTGCGCTCAACCAGCGTGACGGTGTGCCCTTGTTTCTTTAACTGCATGGCAGTGAGGCAGCCTACGATGCCACCGCCGACCACGACCACTGAAGTATTTGCCATAAGACCCGGTATTTAAAATGAAAAAGCCTGAGGCCCCGAGCTGCAACAGTCAGGGCCTCAGGCCTCTATTGTCTTACGGTTTACGGCCAGAAATCAAATAGACTTCCATGGCGATCAGGGCGGCATTGCTGCCGAGCAGGACCAGAATATCGCCTTCGTTGAGAATAATATCCGGTCTGGGTGCAATCGGTTCTGGCATATTGGTACGCCGGAGCTGTTTGACCTCGACCGCAAAATCCTCAAACGGGATATGGTCCAGGCGCAAACCATGCGCATAAAAGTTTTTATACATCTCGACCGAGTGCAGTTGTGGCAGGGCGGCGGTGGTCGTATCCGCATCGCTCACGCCACGGAAGTAACCTTTGAACATTTTGTACCGCTCTTCGCGGAACAGACGGATACGTTTGACCACGCGGTTAAGCGGAATCCCCAGCGTGACCAGTGCATGCGAGGCCAGCATGAGGCTACCCTCCAGAATTTCCGGCACCACTTCTGCCGCCCCGGCATCTCGCAGCAAATCCATTTCACTGTCATCATGGGTACGCACAATCACGGGCAGGGTTGGATATTTCTCCTGGATCACATGCAGCACCTTCATGGTGCCACGCGTTTCGGCATAGCTGACAATCACCGCTTTGGCCCTGGCCAGCCCGGCCGCCTCAAGCACAGAGCGGCGGCCTGCATCGCCGTAAATCACATTTTCACCGGCGGCGGCGGCTTCCTGAACGCGGCTGGCATCCATATCCAGGGCCACATAGGGGATATTTTCTTCGCGCAAAAAGCGGCCCAGATACTGACCACTGCGGCCATAGCCGCAGATGATGACATGGTCGCGCAAATCGAGGCTGTGCTCCTGAATAGTCTCCACCACCTTGTAGCTATTACGCGTATAACTCTTGACCAGTTTGCGCGCAATCCTGCCGTTATATTGAATAATGAACGGCGCCACCAGCATAGAAAGCACGGCCACGGACAGCACAAGCTGTAGGGACTCGCCGTCGATCAAATGCGTTTGCAAGCCCAGGGCCAGCACCACAAAACTGAACTCCCCCGCCTGGCCAAGAATAATGCCGGTACGGACACCGACGCCCATCTCAAAGCCATACAACTTGGTTAAAAAGGCAATCAGGCCAATCTTGAACACCAGGAACAGGGCTAACAGGAAAACAATCAATACAATATGATTGATCAATACGGAAACGTCGAGCAGCATGCCGACGCTGATAAAAAACAGACCCAGCAAGATATCGCGGAAAGGCGCAATATCTGATTCAACCTGATAACGGTATTTGGTCTCGGAAATCAGCATCCCGGCCACAAAGGCCCCCAGCGCAAAGGACAAGCCGACATAGTTGGTGGCTGCCGCCATCAGCAGGGTCACCATCAGCACATTGAGCACAAACAACTCGCGTGAGCGCTGTTTGGCGACCAGCTCAAACCAGAAGTTAAGGATGTTTTTCCCGAACTTGAACAGTAAAAACAGCAGCACAGACGACTTGAACAGCGTCAGCCCCAGCACATCCAGCCAATTGTCGCTGTGCGAGCCTAGCGTCTGGATCAATACCAGAATTGGAATCACGGCCAGATCCTGGAATAGCAGCACGCCGATACTGAGACGACCATGTCTGGAGTTCAGGTCTACACGCTCCATCAGAATTTTGGACACAATCGCGGTCGAGGACATGGTGATGGCCGCACCAATGATAAAAGCAGAAGTCAGGCTGAGCCCGGCCACTTTGCCCAGCACCAGACTGGCCAGCAAGGTCAGCACGACCTGTCCGCCCCCTAGCCCGAACAGCGTTTTTCGCATGGCATACAGCTTAGGCAGACTAAACTCGAGACCGATGCTAAACATCAAAAACACGATACCAAACTCGGCCACCTGGCGACCGGATTCTTCGTCCTCCAGCAAGCCCAGGGCGTGCGGGCCCAGCACGATGCCGATGACAAAATAGGCCAGCATGGCAGGCAAGCCGAGGATGCGGAACAAGCCCACGGCGAAGACCGAGCTGGTCAGCAGTAATAAAAGATGTATCAGGGAATCAAACATGCAAAGCTCTAACGCATTTATACCAAGCCGGTCAAACAGGGGTTTGATCGCCATCAGCCAGCGCTGAAGGGTCAAGGTCTATTATGAAACGCAATTGTTTCAGGATGATGCATCGTGCCACAAAACTTTGTTTTATGCAAAAAATGTGCCTGAGAATAAAAAAACCGTAAAAAAAGGGTGTTTTACTTTATTGTCAGGCAACTCGCTTGTTATACTTACCCGCCATGATGACAGCAAATTCCGGCATCCATCTTGTTAAAACACCCGATATCGTGTCGCGCGCACGAGGGGTGTTGTTGCACGAAGCCGATGAAATCAGGCATCTGGCAGACCGCATTGGCTCGGCTTTTGAGGCCGCCGTCCATATGATTCTGGCCTGCAAGGGCCGGGTGGTGGTCACGGGCATGGGCAAATCCGGCCATATCGGCGGCAAAATTGCGGCCACCTTGGCCAGTACCGGCACACCAGCGTTTTTCATGCACCCGGCCGAGGCCAGTCACGGCGACTTGGGCATGATTACGGCAGAAGATGTGGTGATCGCGCTGTCCAACTCTGGCGAGAGTGATGAAATTATTAATATTTTGCCGGCGATCCGCCGCATCGGTGCTCGGGTGTTGAGCATCACGGGCAGCGAAGACTCCACCTTGTCACGTGAGTCGGAAGTGCATTTGAGTGCTGCCGTGAGCCATGAGGCTTGCCCACTCGGCTTGGCTCCCACAGCCAGCACGACAGCGGCCTTGGCCCTTGGCGATGCCTTAGCACTTTGTGTGCTGGATTTGCGTGAGTTCACTGCCGAAGATTTCGCCCGTTCGCATCCCGGTGGCAGCTTGGGCAGACGGCTACTGGTGCGCATCAAGGATGTCATGCGTACCGGCGAGGCCGTGCCCCAAATTGATCAACACGCCTCCATTCAGGAAGCCATCACGCAAATTTCACTCAAGGGCATGGGCTTCACGGCTATTGTGGACCACGCGCAACGCCCAATAGGCATTTTTACCGATGGCGATTTGCGCCGCTTGTTTATGCAGGGCAAGAACAATCCACAGGCATCCATTGATACCGTGATGAACAAACAGCCGTATTTGCTGGAGACGAATCAGATGGCGGTTGAAGCAGTTAACATGATGGAGCACCACAAAATAAATGGCTTTTTGGCAGTAGATGCCCAAGGGCAGTTGGTAGGGGCATTCAATATGCATGACTTATTGAAAGCCAAAGTCGTTTAGCTTAAACAGGCATTAGAATTCAGGCATGCTTAAACACCCCATTTTGTTGCCGATTGCGTTAATGCTGTTGCTGGCGCTGCTGACCTTCTGGATTAACCAGAATGTACAAGAGCAAGCACTCAAAATGAACATACTTAATCGCCAAGCGCCGGACTACATGTTGTACAACTTTGTGAGTACCCGCACGGATGCGTCCGGTAATACCAAATATGTACTGGCGGCCGCAAAAATGCGCCACTTTCCTGCCAATGACTATACAGAATTGCAGCGGCCACGCTTTACCCAGTTTGGCCTGAACAAGCCTTACACGCAAATTTATGGTCAGCAAGGACGTGTTTCCGCCAATGGTAAACTGGTGGAGTTTAGCAAACAGGTCAAGGTGATCCGCCAAGCCTCTGCCACCAAGCCAGAAACACAAATGCAAACCGAGCGGCTTTGGCTGGAGCCGGACACCGAGGTGGCACACACAGACCAGCCGGTGGTCATCCGCCAAAAACCTGCGACAGTGATTACAGGCACGGGCATGCGTTTTGATAACCGGGCTGATACCATGCAATTGTTTAACCGGGTGCATGTGCATTATGAGCGTCCACCCGTCGCCAGCAATTTGGCAAGCCCGGCCCAGGCGTCAAACACAGAACGCCAATGACCGTTGATTATGGAGAAATGAGTTGAACACGCACAAGCCCTTATTTTTAGCGATCTGCATGAGCGTATGGGCGCTATTGTCCATGCCGCTGAGTGTGCTGGCCGAAGAATCCGACCGAGATCAACCAATAGAGCTTGAGGCGGATACCGTGACCGTGAACGATGCTAAAAAAATCAGTATCTACACGGGCAACGTGATTCTTAATCAGGGCACCTTGCAAATCAAGGCGGACAAAATGATCGTACGCGAGGATCAGGACGGCTTTCAACATAGCACCTGTACCGGCAACCCCACCACATTCAAGCAAAAACGCACCGGTAAAGACGAGTGGATGCAAGGCAGTGGTCAACGTATCGAATACAACGCCCGCATGGATAAAGTGCAACTGTATACCAATGCCTGGGTTAAACGTGGTGAAGACATCGTGACCGGGGACTACATTAGCTACGACGCCAACGCCGAGTATGCCGAGGTGATTGGCGGCACAAAAGCCAACCCGAACGGAACGGCTGGCAGCCGCGTCAAGGCCACCATACAGCCTAAAAATAAAACCACACCGCCTGTCATTGACAACAAGCCAACCTCTCAACAGGGGTTACGGATGAATCGCTCCTTGCAACTCAAGGTCGAACCTGCCCCTGCCGAAAACACTGGTGAGCAAGGCAAAGAGTAAGCATAAAGATGGAAACCATGGCAGCAGATCAGAACCATTTGCAGGTCAACCGCCTGAAAAAAACCTATCAGGGCCGTACCGTCGTCAAAAACACGACGCTTGAGTTACGCAGTGGCGAAGTGATCGGCTTGCTGGGTCCCAACGGGGCAGGCAAAACCACCAGCTTTTACATGATTGTCGGGTTGGTTGCGCTGGATGAAGGCAACATTACGCTGAATGGCGCCGACGTGAGCCGCGCGCCCATGCATGAGCGCGCGCGCATGGGCCTGGCTTATCTGCCCCAAGAAGCATCCATTTTTCGCAAGCTCAGCGTAACCGACAACATCCTCGCCATTCTTGAAACCCGTCCCTATACGGAAGAGCAGCGTGAGGCGAGGCTTGAGTCCTTGCTGGATCAATTGCATATCCAGCACATCCGCAACAGTCAGGCCGTCAGCTTGTCTGGTGGCGAACGTCGACGCGTTGAAATTGCGCGCTGCCTGGCCACTGACCCTAAATTTATTTTGCTGGATGAACCGTTCGCCGGGATTGATCCGATTGCGGTGATCGAAATCCAGAAAATCATCCGCTACCTGAGCAGTCAGAATATTGGTATTTTAATCACCGACCACAATGTGCGCGAAACGCTGGATATCTGTGACCGCGCTTATATTGTCAATGAAGGCGCTGTGTTTGCAGCAGGCACGCCCGATGAAATCATTCAGAACGAAGGTGTGCGTGAAGTGTATCTGGGCAAGAATTTTAGGCTGTAATCCGTCATGAAACAGAACCTGCAATTACGTATTTCGCAAAATCTGGCGCTGACGCCGCAGCTGCAGCAATCGATCCGTTTGCTGCAACTTTCCACGCTGGAACTGAACCAGGAACTGGAAACCATCCTGCAGGAAAACCCGTTACTGGAAATGTCAGACGGTGAAGAAGGCGAGTTTGAAGATAACACACCGCCTCCCCCCACTGTAGAAGCTGAGCCGACAGATGCCAGCTCGTTTGACATGGCAACACAGCAAGAGATCACCGCACCGGCAGAAAGTCTGCGTGAAGACTTGCACGATGAGCTGGGCGGGAGCGAGAGCGACCTGCCCAATTTAAACGAGGAATTCACGCCGCCAGAGTTTGAAGATGATTATGAAGAGTTTGGCAGCACCAGCAACTGGGACGAAGCCGGACGCAATCATCAGGAAGACGAAGACAGTGACTTTTCCAGACAGGAAACCACCAGCATCAGTTTGCGCGAGCATCTGATTGACCAGATACAACTGGCACATTTGTCGCAACGAGACATGAGCCTGGTCAAACTGCTACTGGATAGCATCACTGATGATGGCTATCTGGAGCAAGATCTGCAGGAGATTGTAGAGCACTTGCCGCTCGAACTTGAGGTCGAGCTGCTGGAACTGGAAACCGCCCTCAAGCTGATCCAGAATCTGGACCCTGTAGGCGTTGGTGCGCGCGATTTACGCGAGTGCCTGCTCTTGCAACTGACGCGTTTGCCGCAAGAAACGCCACACTTGCAAACTGCCATTGCCATTGCCAAAGACCACCTGGCGCTGCTGGCCAACAAAGACTTTGTCAAACTGCGCAAGGTGCTTGGTTGCGATGAAGCGGTACTCAAGGCGGCGCAGCACCTGATCCGCCAGCAAAACCCCAGACCCGGCAGCGAGTTTTCCAGCTTTAGTCACGATCACTTTATCCAGCACGATGTGGTGGTTAAAAAAATCAAGGGCATTTGGGTCGCCTCCTTAAATGATGGCGTGATCCCCAAACTGCGCATCAACCAGATGTATGCGGACATCCTCAAGCGCAACCGCGAGAGTTCAGGCCAATACCTGCAAAGCCAGATGCAGGAAGCCAAGTGGATGATTAAAAATATCCAGCAGCGCTTCTCGACCATTTTGCGCGTGTCACAAGCCATTGTAGATCGCCAGCGCAACTTCTTTGAACATGGTGAAATTGCCATGCGGCCACTGGTGCTGCGTGAAATCGCCGAAGAACTCGACTTGCATGAAAGCACAGTTTCCCGCGTCACCACACATAAGTATATGCTCACACCGCGTGGCGTCTATGAACTCAAATACTTCTTTGGCAGCTCGGTGGCCACAGATGCAGGCGGCTCCTGCTCTGCCACCGCTATCCGCGCCTTGATCAAGCAAATGGTGGCCGAAGAAAACCCGAAAAAGCCTTTGTCGGACAACCAGATCACCGACACACTGGCACAACAAGGTATCGTCGTTGCCCGCCGTACCATAGCCAAATATCGCGAGTCCCTGAATATTCCGCCCGCGAACTTGCGCAAAACGCTCTAAACAAAAAAGGCCGCAGATGCGGCCTTTTTTGTTTCTCAGCTCAAATCACCTGATTGTGATCTTGGCAAATTTACGTTTACCCACCTGGGCGATCACTGTCACACCTTTAGTCAAAGGCAGATTCTTATCATCCACCTTGACGCTGTCGAGCTTGACGCCGCCTTGCTGCACTGCGCGCATGGCTTCACTGGTGCTTTCAACCAAGCCCGCCTGTTTTAACAATTGGCTAATGCCGATGCTCTCGCCTTCAATGGTCACTTCAACTTCGGGCACGTCATCCGGGATGCCGCCTTTGGCACGGGTCTGGAAGTCCTGCAAGGCTTTTTCAGCCGCGGCTTGACCATGGAAACGCGCCACAATTTCTTGGGCAAAGCCGACCTTGATATTGCGGGGATTTTCACCGCTGGCGACTTGCGCCTTCCATTCGGCAATGGTTTCCAGCGTCGCAAAAGACAGCAAATCAATATAGCGCCACATCAGTTCATCTGAAATCGACATGATCTTGGCAAAAATAGTCTCTGGCGCCTCGCTAATGCCAATGTAGTTACCGAGTGATTTAGACATTTTATTGACGCCATCCAACCCTTCCAGCAGCGGCATCATCAGCACACATTGCTGCGACTGGCCGGCCTGCTTTTGCAACTCACGCCCCATGAGCAGGTTAAACTTCTGGTCGGTACCACCGAGCTCAAGATCCGCTTGCAGGGCGACCGAATCATATCCTTGCAGTAACGGGTACAGAAACTCGTGAATCGCAATCGGTTGATTACCCTTGAAGCGTTTGGAGAAGTCATCGCGCTCCAGCATGCGGGCCACGGTATGGCTGGCAGCCAGTTTAATCATCCCCGCCGCGCCAAGTTCACTTAACCAGTTGGAGTTAAAGACAATTTCGGTTTTGGCAGGATCAAGAATCTTGAAGACTTGTGCGGCATAGGTATCGGCGTTGGCCTTGACCTGCTCCACGGTTAAGGGTGGACGGGTGGCGCTTTTGCCAGTCGGGTCACCAATCATGCCGGTAAAGTCACCGATCAGGAATAAAATCTGATGGCCCAGATCCTGCAACTGGCGCAATTTATTAATGAGGACGGTATGACCCAGGTGCAAGTCGGGCGCGGTAGGGTCAAAGCCTGCTTTCACACGTAACGGCTTGCCTGTTTTCAGTTTCTCGACCAGCTCCTGCTCGATCAGTAACTCATCTGCGCCACGCTTGATAATGGCCAACGCCTTGGCAATTTCTGGGCTCAATGCTGGCACTTCAGATGAGGGTTGTTTGGTATCGGTCATGCGGGTATCCGTCAAATACAACGATGCGCACTGATGGCACCGTCTCAAATAAGTAAAACAGCTATTTTAACGTAATCCCATGCATTTCTGTAAGCGCGGCTGGAGCAGTGTTAAAATGACACCCATGCAAGTTTCTGCCGATCGCTCCCAGCCACGTTTGTTTATTGGACTGATGTCCGGTACCAGCCTGGACGGGGTGGATGCCGTGCTCACCTCGCAACGGGGCGAGCAACTGACACAAACGGCCACCTATTTTCTGCCCTACCCTGACGCGCTTAAACAGCGCCTACTGGCCTTGCACACGCCCGCCAATAACGAGTTACACGAGGCCGCAGTGGTTGCTAACCAGCTCGCAGAACTCTACGCGCAAGCCGTCAAGCAACTGCTTAAGCTCGCCGACATCCGTGCCGAGGCCGTGACAGCCATCGGTTGCCATGGCCAGACCATCCGGCACTGTCCGACACTGGCAGAGGGCATGGCATACACCATACAATTGGGCAACCATGCCCGCTTGGCAGAATTAACAGGGATCACGGTCATTGGCGACTTCAGAAGTCGCGATATTGCCGCTGGCGGCCAAGGTGCACCGTTAGTGCCGGCCTTTCACCAGGCGGTGTTTACGAGTGCAGACAGGCATCGCGTCGTCATTAATATCGGCGGCATTGCCAACTTGAGTGATCTGCCAGCACACGGACAAGTCACAGGCTTTGACTCGGGACCCGGCAACCTGCTCATGGATGCCTGGACGCAGCAACACACAGGCCAGCCCTATGATGCGGGCGGGCACTGGGCAGCGGGCGGGAAAATTAATCCAGACTTGCTCAATGCCATGTTGGCCGATCCTTATTTTGCACTGGCCGCGCCCAAAAGTACGGGACGTGACCTGTTTAACGACACCTGGTTAATGCAACTGCTGCATCAGTATCCCGACAGTGCACAAAATGTGGCGCGTACTTTGCTTGAGTTAACAGCAGTGAGCATCACCGATGCACTGACGCGATTCTGCCCAGGGGCTCAGGAAGTCTACGTCTGTGGGGGTGGTGCCCATAATCTGGCCTTGCTGAATAGACTGCAGGCGCTGTCTGGCCAGTCCATACAGCTGACGGATCAATTGGGCGTTGGCGTGGACTGGGTGGAAGCGGTCGCCTTTGCCTGGCTGGCGCAACGCTGTGTAGATCATTTGCCAGGCAATTTGGCCGCTGTCACCGGCGCGGCGGGGCCACGCATTCTGGGTGCCGTTTACCCCAACTAAGCACCGGCAACGACGCGTAGCAATGATTCCCAAAAGCAGTGCAAACGCACCAGTGACTTGATTACATCTGGTGCAGGCTTTTGATTGTTTTTTTAACTTTTCCGCGACAGTCACCGCACAAGCGGTGATAAAACAAAACGATTGCGTATAATTTAACCAACTTGATTAAAGACTGAGTACGTTATGGCTACCAAGGCGACCATTACATTTGACAACGATAGTAGCGCAATTGAGCTACCAGTATTAAAAGGCTCACTGGGCACGGATGTGATTGATATCCGCAGCCTGGGCAAACATGGTTATTTCACGTTTGATCCTGGCTTCATGTCTACCGCATCGTGTACATCTGGCATTACCTTTATTGATGGTGAAAAAGGGTTGCTTTACTACCGTGGCTATCCGATTGAGCAACTGGCCGAGAACTGTGACTTCCTTGAGGTCTCGCACCTGTTGCTGCACGGCGAACTGCCGGATAACAATCAACGTGAAGAATTCGTGAGCACCATCAGCGAACACACCATGTTGCACGACCAGATGAGCAATGTATTTCGTGGGTTCCGCCGCGATGCGCACCCGATGGCGGTCATGATCGCGGTCGTAGGCGCCATGGCGGCCTTCTATCCAGACAACAACAATGTGTCCGACCCGGAATCACGTAAAGTGGCTGCCATGCGTCTGCTGGCCAAAGTTCCCACCATTGCCGCCTGGAGCTATAAGTACAACATCGGCCAGCCATTCATGTATCCCAAAAACAAATTGGGCTACGCCGAAAACTTTATGCACATGATGTTCGCCACGCCCTGTGAAGACTATGTGCCCAACCCGATTCTGGCCCGTGCGTTTGAGCGGATTCTGATTCTGCACGCAGATCACGAGCAAAATGCTTCTACCTCTACCGTGCGTCTGGTCGGCTCCAGCGGCGCCAACCCGTTTGCCTGCATCGCAGCCGGCATCGCCTCGCTATGGGGCCCCTCACACGGTGGCGCCAACGAAGCCACACTTAACATGCTGGAAGAAATCGGCGACGTCAGCCGCATCGGCGAATTTATCAAACGAGCCAAAGACAAAACCGACAGCTTCCGCCTGATGGGCTTTGGTCACCGCGTTTATCGCAACATGGACCCCCGCGCTTCTATCATGCGAAAAACCTGCCATGAAGTGCTCAATGAACTGGGCCTGCACGATGACCCGATGTTCAAACTGGCGATGGAACTGGAAAAAATTGCGCTTGAGGACGAATACTTCGTTTCGCGCAAACTCTATCCAAACGTGGACTTCTACAGTGGCATCGTCATGCGCGCCATGGGCATCCCCAATTCGATGTTTACGGCGATTTTTGCCCTGGCCCGCACTGCAGGCTGGATTTCACAATGGTGTGAGATGAACGCCGACCCCGAACAGAAAATTGGCCGTCCTCGGCAATTGTATGTGGGGTCTGAGCGTCGGGAATTCGTGCCTTTGCATCAGCGTTAGTTTCGCGATGCAAATAGTGAAGAAATAAAAAAACGCCAGACATCATCTGGCGTTTTTTTATTTTGAGTTACGCTAGTTTTTAAACCGAGAATGAACTACCACATCCACAAGTGGTGGTCGCATTCGGGTTACGAATGACAAATTGTGAGCCTTGCAGGCTATCGGTATAGTCGATTTCTGCGCCCATGAGATACTGCAGGCTCATCGGGTCAATCAACAAGGTCACGCCGTCCTTGTCCACTTGGGTATCGTCGTCGTTCACTTCTTCTTCAAAGGTGAAGCCATACTGAAAGCCGGAACAACCACCACCGCTCACAAACACACGCAATTTCAGCTCTGGCGTACCTTCTTCATCAATCAGCTCTTTGACCTTTTTGGCAGCATTATCGGTAAATACCAAAGGACTAGGCATTTCAAGGGTGGCTTCTGTGGTCATCATAGACTCCTGTAAAATTCGTATTCAGTATATGGCGGTAATCCGCCGGATTTCAAGTGGCCGCGTTTAGCTGGCTTCTGTCGTTGATGTTTCTGTGGGGCTTGCTTCCGACTGCTCACCCAGATAAATCAGTTTTCCTTCAATCACTGCACCGGTGTGCATTTCGAGCGATTTGTAATACAGGTCGCCGATAATACGCGCCTTGCTTTGCAACTCGATAAAGACGGAAGACCGCACCGGCCCGCGTATCATGCCGTTCAGTACAATTTTGGAAGCCTCTACACTGCCGGTCACCGCCCCGTTTTCACTGATAATCAGTGTACTGGGATGGGTTTGCTTTTCAATCACATTACCAACGATCAAGCCATCTACTCTTAAGCCACCTGCAAACTGCATATTGCCATTTAACTGCGTTTCATGCCCGATCAGGGTATCAATGTGACTGTCAATTTGAACACTTTTCTTGAAAAACATGCGACTTCCTGTTCCGAATTTACTTAAATGGCAATCCTGATTGCGTCAGCGCTGCTCACACAGACTCAATGCTTGGTCATGTTCTTGTAAAAAACCAGCTCCTCTTTGAGCTTGATATTTTCGTCCTGCTGCGCAGTCAGTGTTTTGGCCAGGTTGTTGCTCGTTGCCAATTCCACCTGTAACTCACGCTGGGAAGCGATCAGTTTCTTCTGCAACTCTATATTTTCCGTCGTGACCTGGCGCAGGCGATGCCGAATATTTTCACTATCATCATCATGCAACACCCAGTAGGCCAATGCAAACCCAATCACCACATAGGAGACCGCCAATATCCCCTGAAAGTACCAGGGACGATGCGAGCGCACGGCCACCTGCTTGGCAGTCAGGCCAAAGTGATTCCTGAGTCTTCTGCGGATAGGCCTGATCATTATGGCAACAATGGCAACACTTGCAAACCAGCCTCAGGGGCCAGATTGAACATCAGGTTCATGTTCTGCACCGCTTGACCAGAGGCGCCTTTAACCAGGTTGTCCTGCACGACAATGATTGTGACATAATCATCCGCCTGTGGGTACACCGCCATCCTTAAAACATTCGATCCACGGACCGAGCGTGTCTCGGGAAGCGCACCGGCCGGCATCACATCGACAAAAGTCGACCCCTGGTAGCGTTGCTCATACACCTGCTGAATGGATGCCCGCTGCGCTTGCCTATTAAGTTTGACATGGAGCGTACTGAGCATGCCACGTATCATCGGGATCAAATGCGGCACAAAGATGAGCTGGACAGCTTCATTGCCAGACAGTTTTTTGAGTTGTGCCAGAATCTCGGGATGATGCCTGTGCCCGGCCACACCATAGGCTCTGAGGTTATCACTCGCTTCAGAGAACAGCGTAGACACTTCTGCTTTTCTGCCGGCGCCGGAGACACCCGACTTCGCATCCGCGATAATCGGCACAGAGAAATCAATCCAGCCTTGCTCAAGTAAGGGCGCCAACCCCAGCAACACGGTGGTGGGGTAACACCCTGGATTACCAATCACTTGCGCCTGCTGCACCTCTTCGCCATATAGCTCTGGCAAGCCGTAGACGGCATCTTGCAAAATATCGGTACAGCTATGGGGGAGTTTGTACCATTTTTCAAAGACAGCGGCATCCTGCAACCGGAAATCTGCTGCCAGATCAATCACCTTCACGCCAGCAGCTACCAGCCCAGGCGCTTGCGCCATGGCCACCCCATGGGGCGTGGCGAAGAACACCACATCACATTGGGTCAGATCAACGGTCGCTGGGTCACTAAAGGCAAGTTCAACGACGCCACGCAAACTGGGAAACATCTCTGCCACAGGCAGGCCCGCTTCACCCCGTGAAGTAATGACCTGCAATTGCACATTTGGATGACGCGCCAGCAAGCGCAATAACTCTACACCGGTATACCCTGTGCCGCCAACGATGCCTACCTTAATCTTTTCCATCTGCCTTACCCAGTTGAGGAGTTAAAACGCACACTGCGTAAAAAGTTAATTAATATAAATGAAAAAGGCCGCCAATGCGACCTTTTTGCACAACAGGTTTGTAACAAACGTTGAAAAATTAACGTTTGGAGAACTGTTTCCGACGACGTGCTTTACGCAGACCGACTTTCTTACGCTCAACTTCACGTGCATCACGTGTTACGAAACCAGCGTGGGACAATGCGCTCTTCAGCGCAGCATCATAGTCAATCAATGCACGGGTAATGCCGTGACGAACTGCACCAGCTTGACCGGATTCACCACCACCATGCACATTGACCAGAATGTCAAAGCTCGCAGTGTTGTTGGTCAATTCCAGAGGTTGACGCAAAATCATGCGAGAAGTCTCGCGTGAGAAGTACACGTCAGCTGGCTTGTCGTTTACAACGATATTGCCGCTACCGGACTTGATGAACACACGTGCCACTGAACTTTTGCGGCGGCCTGTGCCGTAGTTGTATTTACCGATCATGTTTTATCCTAATCGTCTTGAATTAGATGGTTAATGGTTGCGGTTGTTGCGCAGTATGCTCGTGCTTGTCACCCGCATACACTTTCATTTTTTTGATCATGGCATAGCCCAAAGGACCTTTTGGCAACATGCCTTTCACTGCTTTTTCCAATGCACGGCCTGGGAAACGGTCTTGCATTTTGGAGAATGAAGTGGTTGTAATACCGCCTGGATAACCAGAGTGACGGTGGTACAGCTTGTCACCAGCCTTGTTACCGGTTACTTTAATTTTGTCCGCATTGACTACGATGATGTAGTCGCCTGTATCCACGTGCGGTGTGTAAATAGCTTTATGCTTACCACGCAGACGATGAGCGATTGCGCTGGCCAGACGACCCAATACCAAGTCAGTGGCGTCAATCACGAACCAGTCACGTTGTACTTCATGCGATTTTGCTGAAAAAGTTTTCATTTTATAACTACCGAGTTATAGCGTATAAATTAAGAGGGCGGATTATATGCTAGCTTGAGAAAGCTTGTCAACGGATTATTCTAAAATAATCCCTGACCAATGCCGCGAGCCTTGATGATTTTATCAGGCTGCAGATTTGGGGCTGTTTGCCATCAATTTTGCAAATAAGTTGAAGTAAAGTATGCTTTTTAAGCAAAAGATCTTTGTTTTATCAGGAATAATTGCAAACAGATGCTATATTAGCTCAAGTTTCGACTTGATGCACTGAATCATTTCAACCGCAGAGATTAAAAAATAATATTTTCATGCGCTCAGGCCATTCACAGACGCGAGAGTCCACGATTACAACAGCATTGCGCTGCATGGCGTTGCCATTGTTGCTTTTGTTAGCGCCAACCTCACTCGTGCAGGCCGCGGATTTATCCGCATTCCGCTTTGAGTCTGAACCTGGCCAACCCCTGTTGGCACAAGTGCCGATCACACATGCCACATCCAGTACGGACATCAGCTGTTTTCAACTGCAGCAATCTGTGGCTGATTTTGTGCATCTGGAATACACCACACTGAGCGCGGATCAAGGCATGCTCATGCTATGGTCCGACCGCGCAATGAGCAGCCCGGTCAAAGTCACCCTAACAGATACATGCCAGCGCACCGCGCAGACCTTTACCCTGCACCCGGACATGAAGGTGTCGTTTGAAGTAGAGGCGCCTCAGCAAACAGCGACCCAGCCAATTACTGCAGAGGCGCCCACCTCGACCCCACAGGCACCCTCTCAACCGGTACAGGAGGGCATCCCGCTGGAGGCCTACGACAAGTTACAGGAACAAATCAATGAATTGCAGCAGGCATTTAACACCTTGCAAAGCAAATCCGATGCCCTTTATGCCAGTTCACTGGCGCAAACGAATTTACTCGCCTCTCTGAAATCGCAATTGGTCCATGTGCAGAATGAAAACCACCTGCTGCGCACACTGGTGATGACGCTAGGCCTGGCCTTGATCGCCAGCGGCTTTTTCTTTGCCGACTGGCTCAGGCGGCATGCGGCAGTACCCAAGCGCGCCAAAGGCCGCCAACCAGCCTCAGCCACGGAAGAATCCACCGGTCCGGCGACCCAGCCGCAAACCAGCCAGCGATTCGCAACCACTTTGTCGCCACTCACCAGCTCACCAAGTCCTGCACAACCAGTCTCTGGTGCGACGCAACCGCCCTATACCCAACGAACCGGAAGTCGCTTGAAGTCGGTTCCTATCCACGCCAATGATGATGTGCTCGGGCTCGAAGCGGTTCCACAAAAACTCAGCTCACAAAAAAGCACGCAGTCCGTGATGCAAGATGCTTCCAGACTCTTCACACATGGTCGAGTGAATCAGGCCATTGAGCACTTGCAACAACACCTGGCCAAACACCCGAAATGCTCCCCCTGGATGTGGCTGTATTTACTGGATTTATTATCCAAAGAAGGCAAGCACCAGGAGTTTGACATGATGGCCAGCGAGTGCCGCAAGCACTTCAACTTGAATGTAGAGCACGCGCCAGACCTCAAACAACAAGGCATCGAATCTTTCCCGCGCGTGATGAAAGCCTTGCAGCAGGCCTGGGGCACGCCGCAGGTGATTGCGCTGATTGACGACCTGGTTTACAACACCCGCCTTGTGCCGCGTATGGGTTTTGAGCGTAGCGTCTTTGAAGACCTCATGCTATTGAAAGAAATTGCCTGCCAGACACAAAACCTGCCTGCAATGCCCCCTGCGCCAAAAGCCCCGGACGAAGAGACGTCCATCAATGGTAACTTGCGCGAGTTGCAGCAACTCTCTGAAGACATCTATATCCTCGCTCCGGCAGAACAAGCGCCCTTCCAGTATTGGACCGACTTCACCTTTGAGCTGGCTGAGCCCGCTGGTGGACGCAAATCAGCCTAACCAATAGGCACCAGCGATGCCTGCGGTTAATGCCGCGCCTATCCAGATATTCTCCAAAAATGCCTTGAAACACTGCGCACGCTGACGCGTACGGATCAGTCCATATTGCCTGAATAACTGTAAGGCAGCGGCCACCCAACCCAGCCAGAATGGCCAGCCCAGCCTGAGCTGAATGGCGACCCAGGCCATCATGGCCAGCGTGGCAATCAGGCACAGCATAATCGCGAATACCTCACGGTGACCAAAGGTAATCGCGGATGAACGGATGCCGATCTTAAGGTCATCCTCACGGTCCACCATGGCATAAGCCGTATCATAGGCCACTGACCAGGAGACATTCGCCAGCAACAACCACCAGGCAGTTGCCGGCACAGCCCCCTGTAAGGCAACAAATGCCATCGGGATACCAAAGCCGAACGCAATGCCCAAATAGGCCTGTGGAATGGCAAAAAAGCGCTTGGTGTACGGGTAGCTAACCGCCAGAAACAAAGCTGGGACGGACCACAGCACCACTTGCATGCCCAGCGTACACACCAGCACAAACGCTATCAAAGCTAGCGCTACCGCCACGGCATAAGCCTCTTTGACAGAAATCTCCCCGGTCGCCAACGGCCGGCGTTGGGTGCGCGCCACCGCGCCATCCCAGTGCCGGTCGGCAATGTCATTCAATGCGCAGCCGGCTGAGCGCATCAGTATCGTACCCAACACAAACACGGCTGCCACCCATAGATCAGGGTACCCTGCGCCTGCAATCAACAGCCCCCACAATGTGGGCCAGAGTAGCAACCAAATCCCGACCGGCTTATCTAGGCGGGTTAAGCGATAATACGCATGCCAGTTGATGGTTGACTGCATTACAAAAGCTTTCCGATTAAAAAATTAATCATGGGGATGATCCACACAAGCAGGCAAAAACACTTCTGTCACCAGCAAAAGGTGATGATGCAGACGGAACAAGGAGCGTCTTGCCCAAAGGGGATGTTGCTGCAACTGCGGATGATAGCGGCATACCGCCTGATGCAAGGGATGCTGTGCGTACAATTTGCGGAACTGCAACGGCCCACGTGTGACTTTAGGATTGGCAAACAGCGCTGCCCCGAGCGGCACCCGCCCGATTGCACGCAAGCGGCACCATGGTCCGCGCAAATCCTGACGCGCGATGACACTATGCGCAAACACGCGCGGCTGGCCGTTTCCGCGCAACATGACTTCTCGCACCCATGCATGGGACATCGCATGCAGGCGCAACATGGCCTGTTCGTCTACATGCGGCTTGCGCCAGGCTTGTGCCAACAGCTCCACCGAAAACGCCGGATAATGTTTTTTCAGGCGGGCAGTTAATGAACCCCTTTCCTGCAACCAGGACCTGAAGGGGGTTTGACCAACAACAGCGCGTTGCCAGGCCCGCTCAGAAGATTGCTTCAGCTGCCGCATCTCGGTCAATGTGGCAACGGGAACGTTTTGGGCAACCACACCCATAATTTCCCTTGTTGGCGCATGGCCCCCGCCAGCTTGCCAGCAGCATCGCCTTCTCCCCAGTACACATCGGCACGCACGCCGCCCTTGATCGCCCCCCCCGTATCCTGAGCGTGCATCAATTGCTGCAAAGGTGCCACATCATTGGGGTAAGTGGTCGCCAGATAGACAGGGGCGCCCAGGGGAATGTAAAACGGATCGACCGCAACACTACGTTCAGCTGTGAGCGGCACCCCTAATGCGCCTAATGGGCCGGACAACCCCGGTGGCAGCAACTTGAAAAACACATAGCTGGGATTCGCATCCAGCAAACCGCGTAACTGCTCGGGATGCTGCTGTGCCCAAGCCTTGATTCCCTGCATGGAAGCCTCGCTGGCGGTCATTTCTCCGCGCTCCACCAGGATCTTGCCAATAGACTGGTAAGGGTGCCCATTCTGGTCGGCGTAACCTACGGGAACACGCTCGCCGTTTTCAAGCGCAATGATGCCCGACCCCTGTACCTGCAGAAAAAATGCTTCTACCGGATCGCTGACCCAGATTAACTCACTGCCATTCAACGGCGATTGCGGCTGCTCAATTTCTGCCCGTGTGTAATAGGGAATCAGCGTTTGGCCCTGCAAGCGGCCACGCACGCGTTTATACTTGAGCTCGGGAAACAATGCCGACAAATTCACGGTAATCAAATCCGACGGCACTTGATAAAGCGGGACGCGGTAACGCGGACTTGCTTGCCTAGCCCCTTGCAACACAGGCTGATAATAGCCGGTGATCAAGCCCTGCGAGGCGCCATCCGCCTGCCGCGTGGCATACACATTAAAATATTGTTGCCAGTAGGCCTGAATGGCAGACACATCCTCAGCCTGCACCAAGAGCGCGGCAGCACAAACCGCTTTCCAGTCCGCTTTGTTTTTGAGCCCCTGACATCCTTGTAGCCATGCCTTCCAGCTGGCGATCCAGTCTTCTTTTTCCAACCCTGGCAGGTCTGCCCACTGCGCAGGCTGGAGCAAGGCAAAGGCTTGTGATGGCGTAACAGGCGGGACACTGCCACTCGTACCGGGCTTTTCAACCGCAGGCTTGCTCGGAGCTGGCGATGTTCTGCCCGAGGTGTCCGGCGTTGGCACCGTTTGACATCCTGCCAGCCATAGCAGACTGGAGAGGACAAGACATAGACGGATGACAGAACTGTTTTTGATGGTTAACACGTTTGTGACTTCAACTTAAAGACCATTGATAGGTCTGCGGCCTCATGCAGCAGACAGCAGACGAGGCAAATGTTTGCGCGTGCGGTTTAATGCAGCCCGGCTGCCTGATGCAACCAGAACGTCGGGATATCGACTTCAAACCAGTGACCATCGACGGCCACCATCTGATAAGTGCCATACATTTCCCCACTGGGTGTACTGAACATGACGCTACTGGTATAGCGGTATTCTGCATCGGGCGCCAGCAAGGGCTGCTCGCCGACCACCCCCAGCCCTTTGACTTCCCGCACCTGTTGCATAGCATCGGTAATCACCCAGTGTCGACTGATCAGTTGCGCAGGCGTTTGCCCGGTATTGCGGATCGTAATCGTATAGGCATAGATGTACTGCCCCGTTTCCGGCGAAGACTGATCAGGCAAGTACTCTGTCTCGACAGACACCTGACAGGCATAGAGGGCGCGTTCGGTCACATTTATCCTATCATGCCAGTGGTTGGTGAACTAGGGCTGGCAGAATACAGCTTTTTCGCCATACGTCCGGCTAAAAAGGATTCCCGGCCAGCCTCAATGGCTTTTTTCATGGCGCCTGCCATCAATACCGGGTCACGCGCAGCCGCAATCGCAGTATTCATCAACACGCCGGCACAACCTAGCTCCATCGCAATCGCCGCATCAGACGCACAGCCTACGCCAGCATCCACCAAGACCGGAATCTTGGCATTTTCGATGATAATTTGCAGATTCCATGGATTTAAAATCCCCATGCCGGAACCAATCAGCGAAGCCAACGGCATCACTGCCACACAGCCAATGTCTTCCAGCTGCTTGGCGATGATCGGGTCATCCGAGGTATACACCATGACCTCAAAGCCTTCTTTGACCAGCGTTTTGGCCGCAGCAATGGTTTCGGTCACGTTAGGATACAAGGTATTCGGATCACCCAATACCTCCAGCTTGACCAGGCGGTGACCATCCAGCAACTCACGCGCCAGACGCAAGGTGCGCACAGCTTCTTCAGCACTGTAACAACCCGCGGTATTCGGCAGATAAGTAAATTCGTTCGGCGGCAAATACTCCAGCAAAGAAGGTTCGTTTGCATGTTGACCGATATTGGTCCGGCGGATGGCCACGGTAATAATTTCAGCGCCACTGGCGTCTATCGCAGCGCGTGTCTGCGTAAAGTCCTGGTATTTGCCGGTGCCAACCAACAGTCTGGATTGATAAGATTGACCGGCAATCACTAAAGCATCATTCATCATTAAACTTTCTATTCCATTCTTAGCTGCATAACGCTGATGAGATCGCGCTTAACCGCCACCGACCGCACCGACGATTTCCAGCTTGTCATCCGGGTGCAACTGCACGTGGGCAAACTGGCTACGCGGCACAATATCGCCATTACGCTCAATCGCAATGCGCTTACCTGTCAGTTGCATCTGCTCGACCAACGCTTGCACACTCATGGCCTCTGCGGCAAGTTGCATGGCTTTACCATTGACGAAAATTTGCATGCTGCTTTTAAAGGTTTTATTAAACAAGCCGATATTCTACGAAAAATCAGCGGATTTGGCTTTCAGTTTTTACGTCACATGGTTTCAAGCCATCTTCAACACGTGTCATCCAACCTGGAGGAGTATGCGTTATTTTAAGCGTGAACATGGCACCATGTTTGCTTTAATGTTGTAGCGATACAAATATGCCTGAAGAATTTGACAAGTTTGGTCACTACGGCAAATTCCGCATTGCTGCAGAATGAACTTTTTGTTAATTTTGGCGCCACAAGCACGGCGAACACAATTCGTTGTTTTGTGTAATGAATATTGAGAATCCCAAAAGGAAGAGTAAAAATGCAAATCGTAGAATCCTACCAAGCCGTTTCATCACAACATTTTTTGATTGATGAAATTTACGCCCCCAGCCTCAACAATGCTGCTCCCAACGCTAAAGCGTTTGCCGAAGAACAGCAACACCTGAAAGCAATCAACGAGCTTCATCGCTTTTTAGAATCGAGTTGCGACTGCGTTTAATACGCAGGGCGTTTCAAACCGACCCCGCAACGGGTCACTGATTTTCAGGTTGGATGCTTGAATCCAATCTTGGGTTAGCCGGAAATATGTGAAAACTCACTTCGGGCGCCCTTTACCCAAAAATTGCGCAACGACTGCGATATCGAAGTCCCTGCGTTAAAGTAGAGGTAATGATGAGACAAATAAAAAAGATGGCTTTTATCGCCATCTTTTTTATTTTCAGCGGTTGACTCAAAAGCAGCGACTACCTGTAAGAGCGGTCACTGCTATCATGCGATAACTGCAGATTACTCAACCGATAGCTGTGGACGTCCAGCTTCTGGCCAATCCAGATGGAAGAACTGACCACGTGGCTGATCTTTGCGCTCATAGGTATGCGCACCAAAGTAGTCACGCTGACCTTGCAACAGGTTGGCTGGCAAGTCCGCACTTCTGTAGCCATCATAGTAAGCTAATGCCGCCGCGAAGCCTTGTGCCGGAATGCCATTGGTCACGGCCAACGCAATCACTTTACGCCAGCCTGCCTGACCTTCGTTCATCGCATTGGTGAAGTATGGATCCAGCATCAGGTTTTTCAGGCGTGAGTTCAATGCATAAGCATCGGTGATTTTTTGCAGGAAGCGCGCGCGGATGATACAACCGCCACGCCAGATCTGGGCAATTTCACCGAAGTTGAGTTTCCAGTTGTAAGCCACTTGTGCCTTATCAATCAGCTGGAAGCCTTGTGCGTAGGCGCAGATTTTGGAGCAATACAAGGCATTCTTGATCGCCTCAATGGTTGCAACTTTGTCTTTCTCTTGCACAATCACTGGACCTTTGAGGATCTTGCTGGCTTCAACACGCTCCTCTTTCAGGCTGGATAATGCACGCGCATAGACGGCAGCTGCAATCGCATTGGCGGGGGCACCCAGTTCGAGCGCATTGGCCGCCGTCCACTGGCCGGTGCCTTTTTGGCCTGCCGTATCGAGAATCTGGTCAACCAGGAAGCCTTTGCCAGCGGGATCTTTTTGCTGCAGGATATCGGCCGTAATTTCAATCAGGAAGCTGGACAGCTCGCCCTTGTTCCACTCGGCAAACACTTTGCCGATCTCGTCTGCGGGCATACCCAGCAGGTTTTTCATCAGCCAGTAGGCTTCGCAAATCAACTGCATATCGATGTACTCGATACCGTTGTGCACCATTTTTACATAGTGACCTGCACCGTCCGGGCCGATATATTCCGCGCAAGAGAACCCTCCCTGAACTGGTTTGCCAGGTGCGCCACCTTCTAACGGGGCACCGGTCACAGGATCCACTTTGGCTGCAATATCGCGCCAGATGGGCTCCAGACTAGCCCAGGCCTTGCGTGTACCTGAAGGCATCAGCGATGGACCAAAGCGGGCACCGGTTTCACCACCAGACACGCCGGAACCAATAAACTCAATGCCTTTGGCAGCAAGCTCTTTTTCGCGACGGATGGTGTCCGTCCACAGCGCATTGCCGCCATCAATAATAATGTCCCCTTGCTCCAGGAAAGGCAACAGGGCGTTAATGGTCACATCGGTCGCGCTCCCGGCTTTCACCAGCAACACAATTTTGCGTGGACGCTTGATGCTCAGTACAAAAGAGGCCAAATCAGCATGCCCCACCACACGTTCGTGTGAGGGCTCATTCTTTTTACACTCCTCGATGAAGTTCAGCATTTTTTTCGGGTCACGGTTATAGACCGCAATGGTATAGCCGTGATCAGCAATGTTAAGCGCCAGGTTTTGGCCCATCACTGCCAATCCTACCAATCCAATATCCGCATTTTTTATAGTCATAGTTCTCTCTAAACAATGGTTAATTTAGTTGAAAAAAAAGCACAGGCTTTTGGCCTGTGCTTGGACTAGGGTATGTATTGAATATCCCATGCAAGTTGTTTTGAGAATCGCAACTGGCATAACATTTTCAGCACCTTAGTTTTCTTTCGCTCAAGTGTTCCAGTAGGTTACTTGAGTACGTTACCGAACATCTGCAAGGTCAATTGATATCCAATGTTGACAAGCTGCGCATCGTAACGTTCCCCTTCATCGCGCATGAAGGCATGTTGTCCATTAAATTCATGCCAGGTGTAATGCAGTCCGGGCACCGCGGCAAAGCGGTTATACAGCTCTGCACGCTTATCTCCCGGGATATGAGGGTCTTGCTTGCCCCAGATCATAAGCAACTCGCCCTTGATTTCGCCGACACGGTCCATGCTGTGCTGACCAGGCTGGTTCGGGATAATGTTGGTGTGCAAATCGGTAGCATAGAAACAGGCCGTCGCTTTGACTTCGGGTTGCAAAGCTGCACGGAAAGCCAGGTGACCACCGATACAAAAACCGGCCGCACCCAAATTGCCGTCATACCAGGCTTGCTTGTTCAGATAGTCAATCATGGCGCGGTTATCCGTGTCGTAGGCCTGCACATCTTTGGCCATTTTGTCCGCATTGCCTTTGTCACGGCCAGCATCGTCATAGCCCAATACCGTGCCAATCGGATTCAACTCATGGAACACTTCAGGCACCAGCACGGCATAACCATGCCCTGCTAAAAAGCGCGCTGCGCGCTCAATCGGACCGGTCTGCTGAAAAATTTCAGAGTAAAACAAAACCGCAGGCACTTTGCCATCGTGTTTTGGACGATGAACATAAGTACGCATCACCCCGGTCGGGGTGTCCAAATCAACGATTTCGCTCGTAATCAGCATGATAAATCCTTAAACAATCAAAAAATACCGGCTATTCTAGCGCTGTTTGCATGGCTTTTCACAGATATTGTGCCAGGGCAAGCAGAATTTTTTGCAATTCCGGCTGACAAAGTCGAGGTAGCTTGCCTTCATCACCAACCATGGGAGTTTGTATGCGCCCCTCATTCAATCTTGTTTGCTTCATGCTCTTCAGCACGGGCGCTTTGGTGGCCCATGCCGAGCTCGACCATGAGCTGGTTTATCGACTGAAAGCCTCGGTGGTAAAAGTGCACAGCATGACGCAAACTGGCGGTCACGGCGTCGGCAGCGGCGTGGTCGTCGCACAAGATACAGTGGCTACCAATTGCCATGTGCTGGCGAACAGCACTGGCGTCAGCGTTTCCAAATTCGGTGATAGCGTCAGCCCGGTTGGCATGGTCGCGGACTGGAAACACGATATCTGCCTGTTGAAATTTCAATATCTGGAACTGCCGCCAGTCAAGCTGGGCACAACCGCCGCCTTACATTATGGTGATGCCGTCTTTTCCATCGGCTTTCCAGGTGGACCGCCCAAGCCACAAACCATCGCAGGCCATGTGAAAGCCTTGTACCCCTATGATGACAGCCTGATTGTGCGCACCGATGCCGCGTTTATCATGGGCGCCAGTGGCAGCCCGACCTTTAACCAGGCAGGCGAACTGGTTGCTTTAAGCACGTTTAAAAGTCCCGGCAAACAGGCCTACTTTTATAGTGTGCCGGTCGAATGGATACAAACGCTGCTTGGCAAACAGGCCAGCAACAGCATTCAGGCCGACGCCACTCCCTTTTGGGACTTACCGCTGAATGAGCGCCCGTTCTGGATGCAAGTGGTGATTCCTTACCAAAACAGCGACTGGCCGGCCGTAGAGCACATCGCGCGCACTTGGTTAAGCCAGCAAGCAGAGGCTGCAGAAGCACACTTTTATTTAGCCAGTGCGCTACATGGGCAAGGGCACCTCGCCGCAGCCCAACAAGCCTATTTACAAGCCACTAAACTGGAGCCGAACTATCTGGAGGCTTGGTCAGGACTGGCCTTGCTCGCTCAACAATCCGCGCAGCCAAGCTTGCAGGCGGAGGCTGAGCGCCACCTTCAACAGCTCGCCAGCCAGACTCAATAGCTTGGGCACACTCGCTGACCACAAGCCATCCGGCCAAGCGTACGCATGATCAACCCCAGAGGCTCTGCTAGAATAGCGTTTTTAATGTTTATCCGATTGCTCCGTCATGACCTCTCGCAACCAGCAACTGTTTGAAAAATCCCAGCAACTGATTCCAGGCGGCGTCAACTCGCCGGTACGCGCGTTTCGTAGCGTCGGTGGCACGCCCATCTTTTTCAAAAAGGGCCTCGGCTCCAAGCTCTGGGATGCGGATGGTAAAGAATACATTGACTACATCAACTCCTGGGGCCCCATGATTTTGGGACATGCCCATCCGGAAGTTGTTGCAGCCGTGCAGCAAGCGGCCGCCAACAGCCTGAGTTTCGGCGCGCCAACCGGCCTCGAGCTCGAAATGGCTGAATTAATTAATCAACTTGTGCCCAGCATGGAACAAGTACGCCTGGTCAGCAGCGGGACCGAAGCGACCATGAGCGCTATTCGCGTGGCCCGTGGCTTTACCAAGCGCAATAAAATCATCAAATTTGAAGGCTGTTACCACGGCCATGCCGATGCCTTGCTCGTTAAGGCTGGCTCCGGCTTGCTCACCTTTGGCGAACCCAGCTCCGCCGGTGTCCCGCCAGAAGTCGCTGCGCACACCCTGACGCTCGATTACAACAACTCGCAAATGCTCAAAGACACCTTTGCCAGCATGGGGGACGAGATTGCCTGCGTGATTCTGGAGCCGGTAGTCGGCAACATGAACCTGATTGTGCCTCACCGCGAATTCTTAACCACTTTGCGTGAACTGTGCAGCCAACATGGCACGGTACTGATTTTTGATGAAGTCATGACCGGCTTCCGCGTGGCACTGGGCGGTGCACAGGCACTGTATGGCATTAGACCGGACATGACGACCCTGGGCAAAGTCATTGGAGGCGGCCTGCCCGTAGGCGCCTTTGGTGGCCGCAAAGACATCATGAGCGTGCTGGCACCACTTGGGCCGGTTTACCAGGCCGGCACCCTATCAGGCAACCCCGTGGCTGTGACCGCCGGGCTGACCACCCTCAAACTAATCCAGGCACCCGGCTTTTATGAGGCACTGACGGCAAAAACAGCGCAGTTAATGGACGGCATGAAGCAGGCAGCACACAAAGCGGGCGTCACCTTTAGCGCACAAAGCGTAGGCGGCATGTTTGGCCTCTATTTTAGCGCCAGCAACCCCACCAGCTACGCCGACATGATGCAGGCAGATAAAAATGCCTTTAATCACTTCTTCCACAGCATGCTGAACAGCGGCATTTATCTGGGGCCATCTGCATTTGAGGCGGGCTTTGTCTCGGCGGCACATACCGATGCCGATATCGCACAAACCGTACAGGCGGCCGAACAAGCCTTTGCCAGCCTGTAAGCCAGACGTTTGCGTGGCGATTGCCACTCAGGCTCGCCACGCAAACGAATCCCCACATCCTTGACCATCCCGGATAACGCCCCCCTGAGCGGCCTGACACCTTCTGGCAGGCCGTCTATATAAAGACAATCCAATCGCAATCTCTGATCCACGGACTCGCAAGGAGTGCTCTATTCAGGGATAAACCGCCTCACAAGCGTGACAGATTCAACTGAGCCCACCATTTTAAAACCCTGCTAGCTCTCTGGTATTTGTGTAAATTAAAGCGCAATTAATTGGTAAATAAAAACCATTCTCAACTAAAAAATAAAATGCCTTTATCCGTTATTTAACGCAGGCTAAACAATTGAAATTGCTAAACTTTAACGGTATCATTGAAGGTTCCTCCAAATGTTTTGTAAGTGAAGAATCTGGCAATGGACATGCAGTCTGACAACAACCTGATGAGTGCTTCTCAAGATACCGCAACCGCCCGGGACGACCAATTCGGTTTAGCTCCGCAATCCCAGGGTTTATATGACAGACGCCACGAGAAAGATAGCTGTGGCGTGGGCTTTGTCGCCCATATTAAAGGCCAGAAAAGCCACGACATTGTCGCTAAAGGCCTGCAACTGCTGGACAACCTGACCCATCGCGGCGCGACCGGTTACGACCCTAAACTGGGTGACGGCGCGGGCTTGCTGATGCAGATGCCAGACACCTTTATGCGCGAAGAGGCTGCCAAGCTGGGCATGACCTTGCCAGCAGCCGGACAATACGCCGTCGGTCAGGCATTTCTGCCACAAAACGCAGACAACCGCGCGCAATGCGAAGCCATCTTTGCCAAAATCATCGCAGAAGAAAATCAAACCCTGCTAGGCTGGCGTGATGTGCCGGTCGACAACAGCAATATTGCCGACGCCGCCCGCGCGGTTGAGCCTGTGATGCGCCAGGTGTTTATTGCCAGCACCGTGACCGACAGTAACACCTTTGAACGCAAATGCTTTGTGATCCGCAAACGCATTGAACACGCGATTCGCGCACTGAACCTACAAGACAAGGCACAGTTTTACATGCCTTCCTTCTCTTCGCGCACCATCGTCTACAAAGGCATGCTGCTGGCTAATGAAGTGGGCGTGTACTACAAAGATTTGAGAGATGAGCGCGTGATTTCAGCGCTTGCTCTGGTACACCAGCGTTTTTCTACCAACACCTTCCCAGCCTGGGATCTGGCCCACCCCTTCCGCATGATTGCACACAACGGTGAAATCAATACCGTTCAAGGCAACGTAAACTGGATGGCCGCCCGTCATGAGACCATGAAATCTGCGGTGCTGGGTGAAGACCTGGAAAAACTGTGGCCACTGATTGCAGAAGGCCAGTCCGACTCCGCCTGCTTTGATAACTGTCTTGAGCTGCTGGTGGCTGGTGGCTATAGCCTGCCACACGCCATGATGATGCTGATCCCGGAAGCCTGGGCAGGCAACCCATTAATGGACGAAGACCGCCGTGCGTTCTATGAATACCACGCGGCACTGATGGAGCCATGGGACGGCCCGGCTGCAGTCGCGTTTACTGACGGTAAAATGATTGGTGCCACGCTGGACCGGAATGGCTTGCGCCCAGCCCGCTATCTGGTGACCGAAGACGACATCGTCATGATGGCGTCTGAAATGGGTGTGATCACTTTCCCACAAGAAAAAATCGTTAAAAAATGGCGTTTGCAGCCAGGCAAAATGTTGCTGATCGACATGGAGCAAGGCCGCATTATCGACGACGAAGAAGTCAAAACTGAACTGGCACAAGCCAAACCTTACCGCCAGTGGATTGAACAAACCCGCTTCCATTTGACCGACTTGCCTGGCGTAGGCACTGGCGAAGCCAGCCTGAACGCGGATTTGCTGGATACCCAACAAGCCTTTGGTTACTCTCAGGAAGACTTGAAGTTTGTCTTGCAACCCATGATAGACAACGGCGAAGAGGGCTCAGGCTCCATGGGGAACGACGCGGCCTTGCCCGTGCTGTCCAATAAAGCCAAGACACTGTACAACTACTTTAAACAGTTGTTTGCACAAGTGACCAACCCGCCGATTGACCCAATCCGTGAAGAGCTGGTGATGTCACTGGTGACATTTATCGGCCCTAAACCCAATCTGTTGGCGATTGATGAGACCAATCCGCCATTGCGTTTGGAAAGCGGCCAGCCAGTGTTGAGCCTGGAAGGCCTGGAAAAACTCAAACAGATTGAGTCTTTGACCAAAGGCCAGTTCAAGTCCATCGTCCTTGACCTGACTTATGATGCCGCCTTAGGTAAAACCGGCATGAAACAGGCCCTGGACGTCTTGCACGACCAAGCCGAAAAAGCCGTGCATGACGGCTATAACGTACTGATCCTCTCGGACCGTGCCGTCGCAGCGAACCGCATTGCCATTCCAGCCCTGCTGGCCTGCTCGGCCACGCATGAGTTTCTGGTCAAAGCCGGCTTGCGTACCAGCACCGGTCTGGTGATTGATACAGGCTCAGCCCGTGAAGTACACCATTTTGCCCTGCTGGCAGGCTATGGTGCGGAAGCTGTTTGCCCATGGCTGGTGTACGAAACCATCAAGACCATGACCGGCGATGTTGAAAAAGCCGGCAAAAACTTCGTCAAGGCGATCGGCAAAGGCTTGTACAAAGTCATGTCCAAAATGGGCATCTCGACCTACCAGTCTTACTGCGGCGCACAGATTTTTGAAGCGATCGGCCTCAATAGCCAGTTTGTGAATGACTATTTCACTGGCACGGTCAGCCAGATTGAAGGCATCGGTCTGGAGCAAGTTGCCGAAGAAACTGTACGCATGCACATGCAAGCATTTGGGAATGACCCCGTGCTCTCCAATGCGCTGGAAGCGGGCGGTGAGTACGCCTTCCGTGTACGCGGTGAAGAGCACTTGTGGACGCCGATGTCGATCAGCAAATTGCAGAACGCGACCCGGACTGGCAAATACGAAACTTACAAAGAGTACGCCGCACTGATCAACGATCAGACACGTCGCCACATGACCTTGCGCGGACTGTTTGAAATCAAACCTGCGGGTAAAGCGATCCCATTGGATCAGGTGGAATCGGCCAAAGAGATTGTTAAACGCTTTGCCACTGGCGCCATGTCTTTGGGCTCCATTTCAACCGAAGCGCACGCCACCTTGGCGATTGCCATGAACCGGATTGGCGGCAAGTCCAATACTGGCGAAGGCGGTGAAGACGTCAAACGCTTTATTCCGGTCCAAACAGAATCCAGCCTGGCCACCGTATTGGGCAGTGATTTGATTGAAGCAGATGTGCCAATGCAAGCGGGTGACTCTTTGCGCTCACGCATCAAGCAGGTGGCCTCTGGCCGCTTTGGCGTGACCGCCGAATACCTGAGCAGCGCTGACCAGATCCAGATCAAAATGGCACAAGGTGCCAAGCCTGGGGAAGGCGGTCAGTTGCCTGGCCATAAAGTGTCGCCCTACATTGCGAAATTGCGCTTCTCGGTGCCTGGCGTCGGCTTGATCTCTCCACCACCACATCACGACATTTACTCGATTGAAGATTTGGCACAGCTGATTCATGACCTGAAAAACGCCAATCCAAAAGCCTCGATTTCGGTCAAACTCGTGTCAGAAACCGGCATCGGTACCGTGGCAGCGGGCGTGGCCAAGGCCAAGTCCGATCACATCGTGGTCGCTGGTCATGATGGTGGGACAGGCGCTTCACCAATTTCTTCGATCAAACACGCAGGCACGCCATGGGAGCTTGGTCTGGCCGAAACCCAGCAGACCCTCGTACTCAACCAGTTGCGTGGTCGCGTCGTGCTGCAAGTCGATGGCCAGATGAAAACCGGCCGTGACGTGCTGATTGGCGCCCTGCTGGGTGCAGACGAATTTGGCTTTGCCACCGCACCGCTGGTGGTTGAAGGCTGTATCATGATGCGTAAGTGTCACTTGAACACTTGCCCGGTCGGTGTTGCCACCCAAGATCCAGAACTGCGTAAGAAGTTTACCGGCCAGCCTGAGCATGTCGTGAATTACTTCTTCTTTGTCGCTGAAGAAGTGCGTGAACTGATGGCCAGCATGGGCATTGCCAAGTTTGATGACTTGATCGGCCGTGCCGATTTGCTGGACATGAAAGCCGGCATCGAGCACTGGAAGATCAATGGCCTGGACTTCAGCAAAGTGTTCCACTTGCCTGACATGCCAGCCAGTGTGGCACGCAAAAACAATGACGTGCAAGATCACGGCATCGCCAAGGCACTGGATAACCAATTGATCGCATTGGCTAAACCGGCGTTGGAAAAAGGCGAAAAAGTCACGCTTGAGTTGCCAATTGTGAACACTAACCGTACAGCAGGTACCATGCTGTCACACGAAGTGGCGAGCCGTTATGGCAACGCCGGACTGCCTGATGGCACCATTCACGTCAAATTCACTGGCACTTCCGGTCAGAGCTTTGCAGCATTCCTGTCCAAGGGTATTACCTTTGAGCTGACAGGCGAAGGCAACGACTACGTGGGTAAAGGCCTGTGTGGTGGTCAGATCATTATCAAACCACCGGCAACATTCCGTGGCTTGTCCTATGAAAACATCATCGTTGGTAACACCGTGATGTACGGTGCGACCACAGGCAGCAGCTTCTTGAGCGGTGTGGCGGGTGAGCGCTTCTGCGTGCGTAACTCAGGCGCAACTGCCGTGGTTGAAGGCGTAGGCAACCATGGTTGCGAATACATGACTGGTGGTACCGTGGTGGTACTGGGTCAGACCGGCCAGAACTTTGCTGCCGGGATGAGTGGCGGCATTGCCTATGTCTACGACATTGACGGCCAGTTTGCCAAACGCTGCAATATGAGCATGGTGTCACTGGAAAAAGTCGAAGCGGCGGAAGCAGATGTTGGCAAAGTACAACACCTAGGCCAGCCAGACGAAGTGATTCTTAAAGGCTTGATCGAGCAGCACCTGGCGTTGACAGGCAGCCCTCGAGCAAAAGAACTGTTGGCCGACTGGTCAGCCGCGCGTGCAAAATTTGTTAAAGTATTCCCGAACGAATACAAACGCGCACTGACCGAAATGGCTGCAGCCTCCGCCAAGCAAGCCGCATAATCGTTTTTGTTAATTGAATGCCCCGCGTGATTGGCGGGGCTGTTTAAAGTTGTGTCTGTCACGAGCAACTGGGAAGAGATGATTTCACATGGGTAAAGTCACAGGTTTTATGGAATTTGACCGACTGGCAGAAGAAAATCTGCCCGTTCAGGATCGCGTCAAGAACTACAAAGAGTTCGTCCTGCATTTGACAGACGACCAGGCCAAACAGCAAGGGGCACGCTGCATGGATTGCGGTATCCCATTTTGCACCACCGGCTGTCCAATCAATAACATCATTCCTGACTGGAATGACCTGGTCTATCATCAGGACTGGCGCAGCGCGATTGACGTGTTGCATTCCACCAACAACTTCCCGGACTTTACTGGCCGTATCTGCCCCGCCCCTTGCGAGGCAGCCTGCACCTTGAACATTAATAACGACGCCGTCGGGATTAAGTCCATCGAGCACGCCATCATCGACAAAGCTTGGGAAAACGGTTGGGTCACACCACAAATCAACCCGAACAAAACTGGCAAAACAGTGGCGATTGTGGGGTCTGGCCCCGCAGGTCTGGCCGCAGCACAACAACTTGCTCGCGCGGGCCATGCCGTGACCGTGTTTGAAAAAAATGACCGTATCGGCGGCTTGCTGCGCTATGGCATTCCTGACTTCAAACTGGATAAAGCAAACATTGACCGCCGGATGGCGCAGATGGAAGCCGAAGGCGTGACCTTCAAGGTGAATCAGCATGTCGGTGAAAATGTCAGCGCGGCAGATCTGGAGCGTGACTTTGATGCCGTCATCCTGGCAGGTGGCGCAGAACAGCCACGTGATCTGCCCGTGACAGGTCGTGAACTCGATGGTGTTCATTTCGCCATGGACTTCCTGACCCCTAACAACAAAATGGTAGCCGGTGACAACGTGCCCAACCAGATTAAAGCCACCGGCAAACATGTGGTGGTCATCGGCGGTGGCGATACCGGTTCTGACTGTGTCGGCACCTCCAACCGCCATGGGGCAGCCAGCATCACCCAGTTCGAGTTGATGCCTCAGCCGCCTGAAAAAGAAGACAAATTTATGGTGTGGCCAAACTGGCCACTCAAAATGCGCACCTCCAGCTCGCATGAAGAAGGCGCAAACCGTGACTGGTCGATCACAACCAAAGAGCTGATCGGCGAGAACGGCAAGGTTAAAGCCCTTAAAGGTGCACGTGTGGAATGGAAAGACGGCAAAATGTCTGAAATTCCAGGTTCAGAGTTCACCATTCCTGCTGATCTGGTGTTTTTGGCCATGGGCTTTGTCTCACCGGTACAAAAAGTGCTGGAAGCATTTGGCGTGGAAAAAGACAACCGCGGCAATGCCAAAGCCACGACCGATGGCGAAGGCTGTTATAAAACCAGTAAGGACAAAGTCTTTGCTGCCGGTGACATCCGTCGCGGCCAGTCCCTGGTGGTCTGGGCGATTCGTGAAGGCCGTCAGTGCGCACGCGAAGTCGATGCGTTCCTGATGGGTAGCTCTACTCTGCCACGCTAGTCCAGGTTGCCTTGAAACCGCAAAACGCCGATGGTTTTCATCGGCGTTTTTATTTGTCATATCGCAAAAAAACCGCATTCTTTCAGGTGAAACAACGGCTTGGCCTTTATAATCATGCTTTTAGCTGATGTGCGTACGACCACACCAGCACAGGCAACCGAAACCATAGCAAATGACCACTCTTCAAAATGACACCTTTCTGCGCGCCCTGTTGCGCCAGCCTACTGAATATACCCCGGTGTGGATGATGCGCCAGGCAGGCCGCTACCTGCCTGAATACCGCGAAAGCCGCAAAACCGCTGGCAGCTTTATGCAACTGTGCCAGAGCCCGGCCTTTGCCACCGAAGTGACCCTGCAACCGCTGGACCGCTATCCCCAACTGGATGCGGCCATTCTGTTCAGCGACATATTGACCGTCCCTGATGCCATGGGACTGGGCTTGTATTTTGAAGAAGGGGAAGGCCCCAAGTTTGAGCGGACTTTACAAGAAGAGGCAGACATCCTCAAACTGGAAGTGCCTGATATGGCCAAACTGCAATATGTATTTGATGCTGTCAGCAGCATCCGTCAAGCACTGAATGGCCGTGTTCCTTTGATCGGTTTTTCAGGCAGTCCATGGACACTGGCCACCTACATGGTGGAAGGCAAAGGCGGCACCGACTTTTTGAATACAAAAAAAATGGGCTATGCCAGACCCGAATTACTGCACCGCATTCTGGAGATTACGGCGCAAACGGTGACGCAATACCTCAATGCACAGATTGCAGCCGGTGCACAGGCTGTGATGATTTTTGACTCTTGGGGGGGTGCCTTATCGCATCAAGGCTATCAGGAGTTTTCACTGCAATACATGCAGAAAATTGTCGCTGGCCTCACTAAAACCGCAGAAGGCAAACCAGTGCCCAGCATCGTGTTTACCAAAGGCGGCGGGTTGTGGCTGGAGTCACAGGCAGCCATCGGTGCCGATGCCCTCGGATTAGACTGGAGCGTGGATCTCGGCCAGGCACGGGCACGCGTGGGGGACAAAGTGGCGTTGCAAGGCAATATGGACCCGGCGATCCTGTTGAGCTCTCCTGCCGCCATCGAAAAAGAAGTCGCACAGATTCTGGCCAGCTACGGCCATGGTCACGGCCATGTGTTTAACCTGGGCCATGGCATCACGCAATGGACACCCCCGGAGCATGCGGCCTTCATGCTGGAAACCCTGCGCAAGCTGAGTCCACAGTATCACCTGTAAACGCCGTCACCGCACGAGCTTATTGCGGCCAGACTGTGCTGTGATGAGCTCACGAGGCCTTGTTTGGGCGAGGCAAAAACGTGAGACTTGCGCGGGACTGAATCGCCACAAATAGTGATCTCGCACAGTGGCGATCGGCGCGATACCGGCCAGCATAGGCAAATGGCTGGCGTTACCAGGGTCGCCCGCCACCCAAACGGCCTGCCGCGGCCCTAGCTGGCAAACGTGTTGTGTCAACACACTTTCGGTTAACAACTGGTTTACCGCTGTTTGCGGGTCAAAATGCTTGGCCTCTATCAGCTCTTTTTCCCAACTGTCGTCCAACACCTCATACTCAGCAGTGCGCCAGTCAGCCACCATCCAGGCGGGATGCGATAACCGCAGATAAAACATCAAGTCAAACTGGTATTTATTGAGCAGAATCAATTGATCCTGTTTGCTAACCAAGGGCTGGACCTTGGTTGCCAGCAGGAAAGAAGCTGTTTTTTGCGCGTGCTGAATCACCATACCCATGGCTATCACACAGGTCACGGCCGCCGCCAAAAATGTGACCCACAAACGCTTGGGGAAGCGGTGCTGCCAGGCTTGCCGCATACCCATGGCTGTCAAGACCGCCATTGCCGGCAAAACTGGCATGATGTAGCCCAGTGGTTTGGAAACCGGGATCGAAAAAAATAGTAGGATCAATGCCAGCCAACATACCATCAGCCAGGCCACATCCTGCTGCCGTGAACTCCAGCGCTGGACTTCTCGCTTGCGCAAGCGGGTCAACCACAGAGAAGCGGGTAAGGTCAGCGCCAATAGCACGGGCAGATAAAACCAGAACGGCTGCTGATTGTTAAAGTGCGTGCCGGTGAAGCGCTGCACATGGTGATGAATAAAAAAGTACTCCAGAAAACCCTTAAACTGCGATTCCATGCATAAAAACCAGGGACTGGCCATCAGAAAAAACAATACCAGCGCTGGCCACCATAAGAAATACTTGAGAGACGCAAGACGGCGACTCACCAGCAGCCAGCCACCAACGACCAGCACAGGCAAGACCATGCCAATCAGGCCCTTGGCCAGAACGCCTCCGGCAGCAAACACCATCGCCATACACAGATATTTTCGCTCCAGCTGGCCTTGTTCAATACTCCAGATAAATTCTGCTGCCAGCATGATCGTCATGGCAATCATGCTGGCAACCAACATATCCAGATTGGCAAACTGGGCACTGGCAAAAAAGAATGGCTGCGTCACGAGGGCGACAAAAGCCAGTACCGCAGTTTTTTTGTCCAGATGCCTGGCTGTAAACCAATACAGCGCGATCGCCATCAATAAGGCAGCCAGCAAGGAGGCCAGCCTGCTAGCAAGCAGCGAAGGGCCAAACAGCTTGAAACTGGCCGCCGTGATCCAGTAAAACAAAGGCGGTTTATGAAAATATGGCAAGCCATCCAAATGAGGAATCGCCCAGTTTCCAGAGGTCAACATCTCCCAGGCAATGCCGACATAGCGGCCTTCATCCGGCAGAGTAAGTGGCCGACAAACGGCGGCTATGCCCAACCAAAGCAGGGTGACCGCTAACCACAGGAAGTGACTCAAATGACTGTTTTGTTTTATTTGTACTGGCGACATGCCTATCCGCTTGTGATTGATGAACGACTGAATGGCGAGTCAGGATTCATCACACGCTGATAGGCGCCATGTTAATTCCCGACATCCAGCACTCACCAGCAAGGCGTATGCCAAATAAAATCACATTTACAATCAACCACCTATAATCAAAACCAATTTACTCTGTGCATTTTTTGCAGGGCTATAAATGCGTTTAACCGGCCAAGTGCACTTTTTGCAGTGCTCTTTTGCAGTGCACTTGGGCACCATCAGCCGAAAAAGGAAAATAAAAAAGCCTGCAATCGCAGGCTTTTTTCAGGCAACCCTCTTTCTACTTCAGAGACATGCGCGACATGGTCTCGTCTTTATCTTTCCATTGATGTTTGAGTGCCCCAAGCACATGCACGATAAATGCAGCCAGCATCAGGTTGGCGAACAATTCGTGAGACTCTTTAAACACATCACGCAAATCGGCATTATCCAGCCCGCCGAACACCTCCAACCCAAACCACTTCAAGCCGAACTTGCTGTAAAGCGTCATGAGTACGCCGCTCAATGGGATCAAGACCATCAGCAAATACAGCATGTGATGCACGGCTGTCGCCAACTTACGCTCCAGCGCTGAATAGCTGGCCAGCATGGCAGGCGGGGTATGTGTCACACGCCAGTAGACACGGAAAATCACCAGCCAGAGCAAGGTAAAGCCGATGGACTTGTGCAGATTAAAATACAGTGTCCGGGCTGTGGCCGGCTCGTCCATCTGCCAGGTGACGATCCCCAGATCGAACAGATCAAAGGCCGTTTGTTTTGGCCCGTCTTTCGGCAACTCGCCCATGTACCAGCCCAGGGCAAACATGCCAATAATGACCAGTGCGATGAGCCAGTGCAGAATAATCGCCACCTTGGTATAACGCTGGGTTGAACTCATTGAATCTCCTTTGTAGATGGATGTGCCCAGCCTGTGACAGCGGTCACTATGACTGCATGCATGAATTGTTTATGATGCATGAATCATTCATGGGTAAGCTGTCATGTTATCAAAAATCAACCGCTTTGGTGTGCGTCTTGTATACGTATTTGTAACGCTGTGTAGCCAGGCCTGGGCCGACGACTTTGAATTTAAACAGGTGGCGGACGGCATCTATGTGCACCATGGCAAGCATCTGGATATTGATGATGGCTATCAGGGCGACATCTGCAACCTCGGCGTCATCATTGGCCAAGAGGCCATTGCCGTGATTGACAGTGGCGGCAGCAAACATACCGGTGACCAATTACTCGCCGCCATTCGCCGCATCAGCCCCTTGCCTATCCGATATGTCATCAATACCCATGTCCATCCAGACCACACCTATGGCAACGCCGCTTTTCAAAATGGCACTACCCACTTTGTCGGTCACGAAAAACTGGCCACCAACATGCTGCTGCGCAAGGAGCAATATGAAAAACTGAATGCGCGCCTACTGGGGGCTGACGGTGCGGCAAGTCCCACCATCCCCCCGGATACCCTTGTGCATGCTGAGCAGACGCTGGACCTGGGGCAACGCATCCTGCAACTACAAGCGCGCAAGGTGGCCCATACCCATACTGACCTCACTATTCTAGACACGCAAACCAACACTCTGTTTGCGGGCGATTTGCTGTTTGCGCAACGGACGCCAGTGGTAGAAGGCGACCTCAAAGGCTTGATCGCCGTGCTGGAGCAAATCAACCAGCAACCATACTCGCTCATTGTCCCCGGCCATGGGTTAGAGAGCAGCGACCAGAAAACCATCATTGGCAACGAGTTACGCTATCTCAACTTGTTATTAAGCGATATCAGAACCAGCATCAAAAAAGGCATCAGCATGGAACAAACCATGGACACCGCTGCCGCCTCTGAGCATGACAACTGGGTATTGTTCGACATCGCCAACCGGCGCAATGTCAATGTGGTTTACCCACAACTGGAATGGGAATAAGCCAGGCTACAAAAACCGCTTTGCCAGCCTCGCTTGTTGCTTCAAGCCCAGATTCACCAGCCTGGGCGCAACACCATTGAGCCAGGCAAAGAAGCTTTGCGGTTGCCCGATATACAGCTCTTGCTGGTCTTTGAGCAGCGCCTGGATAATTTTATCCGCAACAAATTGCGGTTCATCAATGGCTTGGCCGGACGCTTGCCACATGGCATTGGTGCGGTCGTCATTCATAGGCGTGGCGATAGCGCGTGGGGCGATATAGGTGACCCCGATGTTGCTATCAATGAGTTCGCGTCGCAAGGCCTGGCTAAAGCCATGGATGGCAAATTTGCTGGCGCAGTAGGTGGCAAAATGCGGAAACCCCAGCGAACCAAAAATAGAGCCGACAAATGCCAGATGCCCGCGGCCGCGCTGGCTAAAATAGCTGACAAATTCACGGCTTAATACCAAGGTCGCCGTGACATTGGTATGAATCATGTTGTCAATGTTCACTTCGGCCTGCTTGGCAAACTCGGTGAACTCGATGATGCCAGCATTGTTCATCAGCAAATCGACATGCCCCATCTCGCGCAAAGACTGCGTGAGCAGTTGACTGGCCATATTTGGCTGCGCCAGATCGGCAACCATAATGTGCGACTTGCCGCCCTGGCTGGTGATTCTTTTTTGCAAGGCATGCAGCTTGGCCGGATCTCGGCCAACGAGTCCGACGACGGCCCCTCTTGCACTCAACGCAAGCGCCAGCACGGAACCGAGGCCGCCGGTTGCACCGGTCAACACCACATGTAAATTACGCAACTCCATGACTGATGGCTCCTAAGCTGCCTGGTGCAGCGTGTGATTGATCGCCGCTTGTGCCGCGACATGTTTAAAGATCTCGCCATACAAGCGGTAAAACCGTTTGGCCGCATGAATGATCGCTTGCTGGTCTTCTACGTTGGTCACTTGATTCATGAGACTTTCGTAGAAAGTGACATGGCTAATATCCAGCGACCCATGCGAAAACAGGTAGCTGAAGGCTTTTTTAGGCAACTGCAGGGCCTGCATGATTTTTTCGCCGGCCTGGGTAGCCACCGCCGTGCTGGTGCCTTCAAGCACTAACACCATGCCAAAAAAGCCCAGTGGATTCACGCGGTGTATCATGTCGTAGGCATAAGCCACCATCACCTCGGTTGCATGGCAAGCGGCATCTTGCTCGGTTGCACTGTGACGCACAGACTCTTTGTCGCCACCGCAGGCTTCAATATCATTCAGCACCCATTCCTGATGCCCCATTTCTTCCTCGATATATTCACCAATCGCGGTCCGCAACCATTCATACTCGCCGCTCAACCGGCCGCCGCAGGCCATCAGTAACGGCGTGGTGTGTTTGACGTGATGATAGGCTTGCGTCAGGAAAGCACGATAGGTTTCCAGGGTGATGTTGCCCTGTGCGCCTTGTTGGATCAAGGGCAAAGTCATTAAGGCGTTGCGTTCCTGCTCAGTGGCGCTCAATAATTGTTGATAAAAACTCATGCGGAAATTCCTTCATAAAGGGCGTTGATTTCTGCGGCATACGCGGCAGCAATCACATCGCGTTTTAAACGGCCATTGGCCGTCAGTTGTCCGTTTTGTGGGGTAAAGGGCTGCTTGGCATATATCACATCGCCCACTTGCGCATAATCAGGCAAGCCCTGATTCGCCCGTGCAATGCCTTGCGCCACTTGCGCCTGACTTGCCTGTGGTGCAAGCACCACCACCGCCACGTTATACGGCCTCGCTTCTCCAAACACACAAGCCTGTAACAATCCGGCCTGCTGAATCAATGTCGTTTCGACCCACTCTGGCGACACGTTGCGCCCGAATGAAGTAATAAACAGATTTTTTTTGCGGCCAGACAGGATCCAGTGACCTTCGGCATCCTGGTAGGCCAAATCGCCGGTCGGCAAGTAACCGTCCACATCAAGCGCTGGTTCAGTGATCGTCCCATCTGCCGCCATATACCCAGCGTAAATGGCTCCTTTGACCCACAACTCGCCGTGGCTATCCACGCGCAATTGCACGTGCGGCAAGGGCTGACCAATACTGCCGTGCTGATTGGCCAGCGGGGTATTCAGTGTGACCACCGAGGCACACTCGGACAAGCCATAGCCTTCGTATACCGGCAACCCCAGTGCATGTGCCTGTAACAGCAGCGCTGGCGCCACCTTGGCGCCCCCCACTGCGACAAAGCGCAACTGAGCCAGGGCCGACTGACCGGCTTGCAGGCAAGCCACCAGCGCACGCAACAACTCTGGAATCAAAATGGCCGTGGTGGCCTGGCTGGCTTGCAGGCCACGGTAGAGCTTGAAGATATCAAACTGGCTACCGCTAAAGCCAACGGCCTCGCAGCTGTAGACCACGACGGCGGTGCCAGAGATCAGGCTGGCATAAACGCCGGCGACATTTTCCAACAAGGTGGCCAGTGGCAACACGCAAAAATGGCAGTCATCGTGGCCTGGTTTGACCTGTGTGCGAATCGAACTGGCAACTTGCCACATGTGGTCTTCGCTCAGGCAAACGCCTTTGGGCGCGCCGGTCGTGCCAGAGGTATAAGTAATTTTGGCCACAGGCGCCGCCCTGTCATGCGCCTGCACGCGAAGCAGCGTGACCATCTTGTCGGCCACCTGCCATTCAGCAACTAGCGCAGCCTCGGGGAACAGGCCTAGCCAGACTGCGGGCGTATCAGTCAACACCAGGCTGACGCCCGCATCCAGAATGGCATGCTGCTTTTGCGTCGCAGAGAAAAAGGCGGGCACCGGTACATTGGTCCAGCCCGCCGCCAGTATCGCCAGATCCAGCACGATCCAGGCCGGGCTATTATCAAGCGCCAAGGCGACACTGGCTTGCGGTGTCAACGTCATCAACGCCGAAGACACGCGCGTGATTTCTTTGGCAAGGGCAGCATAGCTCAGTTGCGTCTGTGCGCCCTGTAAGGCAATCTGCCCGGGAACTTGAGCCGCCTGCGCTTGAATTTCGTTCAGTATCATGATCGTGGCTTATAAAGGATCAGCCACACCGCGAATCGCCACAATTTGCGGGATATGTTTGTAGTAGCTGCCCCATTTTTCACGTTCTTGCGCGTCCAGACGATCAGGATTCGCCGCCGCTAATGGATATAAGTCTCGCCCGCCCTTGATCAGGCCATTTTGCAAACTGTGATGTGCGGTCGCAACGCCCCATGGTAAATTCATACTCAGGCTATGTTGAATCACATGCGCAATCAGCACGCCGGCATTACGCGGATTGGCCACCGCCAGGTTACCAAAATAGGTGATTTCATCACGTGCAATGTCGCGGCCAAGCTGGCGCGACATCAACTGCTCAATCGGCTCATCAATATACTGCTCGAGAAACAGACGGCCATGGGCGGCATGATGCAAACCAAAGGCCGCCATCAGCACACCACTGGCATCCCGCAAGGCCACCAATTGCGGCATAAACTGGCTGACTTCTGCACCATAAATCTGTTTAAACACCGCAGCAATAAAGGCCTCCACTTCCTGACGGCAGGGGGCCCCCTGCTCGACCAGGTGTCCGGTAATTTCATTGACCTGATAACGCTTGGCCTGGGCAAAGTCTCTCAGCTCATAGGCAGAGGCCGCGTGATAAAATGCTGTGTTTGGTTCTGAATGTAACATGTCAACCGTCTCGCAAAGAATGCTCTTGGGCTTTCATTTGCAATCCTTATGCCAGATCAATTTATACTTATAAATCATCATCTTAATCAAAAGCCACCCCGCGAACCCCTGCATATTTTGCAGACTATTAAAGGCTGTGTATTCAGCTTCTGCATATTTTGCAGAGGCTGATCGTCTATGAGCTGGCGCAGCCCTGTCAAGGATACAGTGTTTTCCCAATGCAAATCAGTCGTTTATCTTAGTATTAACGACGTGTACGGGAATGTGGCACACGGTTTGCATTTCATGTCCACGTTTTTGAAAACAAGAGACGCACCTCCTGTTAATCGTGCGAATATGGATAAAAACAGGCATACACACTGAGCGATGAATACTCAAACAATAACGCAACCCTGGTTACCTGAACCGACCTTGGCCATGCTGTGGAAAGCGTGGCTGCTCTCCGCCATGGTGATTGTCTGGCTGGCCAATGGTACAAGCATAGATCTCTATCTGGCCGATCAGCACTTTGACTTTGCTCAACAGGCCTTTAGCCAAAAGCATGCTTTTTTTTACGAAACCATCATGCATGAATATGCCAAGCATCTGCTGACCTTGCTCTGGCTCACCCTGTTGTTGATCAGCAGTGTGCCTGAACGCTGGGTCGGCAAGCGGCTGACAGCCTCCATGCGCTATAAATTACGCTGGATTCTTTTTTTGGCCTTGCTCAATGCGCTGCTGGTCTCTGGCCTCAAACATCAAATGCCGCATGCTTGCCCCTGGGATGTCGTGCGTTATGGCGGCGAGCTACAGTGGGCGCCTACATTCAGCAGCCATGCCGGGATTGAAGAGGGACACTGCTTTCCAGCCGGACATACCACCAGTGGCGTCTGGCTGTCGGCGCTCTGTTTGTTGTGGCTGCCGCACGCCCCGCGTAAAGCTCTGCTGGTGGCGCTATCTGGCCTGGCCGTCGGCTTAATGCTGGGTTGGGCGCAACAAGTCAGAGGTGCCCACTTTTTATCGCATACCCTGACATCGCTTTGGCTGATGTGCAGTTGGCTATTGCTGGTCCTTACTTATACCAAGAGTCGTATTGAATGAAACTATTTGCAAATCTCAAGCGTGCTTTGCACGCACTGTTTACCCCCCAAATCTGTCTGATTTGGGCCGTCAGCCTGTGGTTGATGCTGACCAGCAACCATGCGCTGTTTAGCCACATCCTGAATCTCTACCCCTGGAATGCAGAAAATGCAGGCTTTATTATCAGCTTGAGCCTGTTTTTCACCTTTAGTATTACCTGGTGGCTGATGCTGTTGAGCCATGGCAAATCTGCCCGCTGGATGTTGGCGGTGATTGTGTTGTCTGCCGCCTGGGCCGCGTTTTATATGGATGAATTCGGCGTGATTATTGACCATGTCATGCTGGACAACGCCGTCAAAACAGATGCACGTGAAGTCATGGGGCTTTTATCGTGGGGCTTTTTCATCAAAATGCTGTTGCTGGGTGTGATACCGGCACTGGTATTGATCAAAGCCGTGCCTGCCCGTTTTTTTGTGCGGGATGCGCTTAGCATTCGCCTCAAACAGATCGGCCTGTTGATGTTGGGCATGGTCCTGGTAGTGATCCCCTGCAGCGCAGATTACGCGACCTTTATCCGCGAACACAAAATGGTACGCATGTATGCCAACCCCACCTTCTTTCATTACTCGCTGGTGAAGTGGGCCTCGAAAAAAGTGTTTACCCGCAGTATTACCGGCTTGCAGAAAACCGCGGTAGATGCGGTCAATGTAGGGGAGCCGCGTCACCATGAACTGATTATTATGGTGGTCGGTGAAACCGCCAGATTCGATCGCTTTTCATTGAACGGCTACCATAGGCTGACCAACCCCAGGCTGAGCAAGGAAACCGTACTGAGCTTTAAGCAGGTGACCTCTTGCGGGACGTCCACCGCGGTTTCCGTACCGTGTATGTTTTCTTTGCTGACGCGCAAGCAATATGACGAGGAGAAAGCCTTGCATATGGAAAATGCACTGGACGTCCTGCAAGCGCATGGCGTGAGCGTACTTTGGCGTGACAATAACTCGGATTCAAAAGGGGTGGCGTTGCGCGTACCGTATGAGGATTTCAAATCACCGATACACAATCCGGTCTGCAATGACAACGAGTGCCGTGACATCGGCATGCTGAGCGGCCTGGACAATTTTGTCGCAAAAAACAAAGACAAGGATATTCTGATCGTGCTGCATCAGATGGGTAATCACGGGCCGGAGTATTACCGTCGCTATCCCGATGAATTCAAACGGTTTACGCCCGTGTGTAAAACCGGTCGCCTGTCGGAATGTACACAAGAAGAAATTGACAACTCTTACGACAATGCCATTTTATACACCGATTATTTCTTATCTGAAGTGATTCAGTTTCTGAAAAAATATGACGACCAGCGTGAAACAGCAATGCTCTATGTCTCTGACCATGGTGAGTCATTAGGCGAACACGGGATTTACCTGCATGCGGCGCCCTACATGATTGCGCCGCAGCAGCAAACACATGTGCCGGCCATTTTGTGGCTGGGGCAGCATTTTGACTATCAGCTGTCGCAAGTGACCCCTTATGAAAACTATCCACTCAGCCACGACGATGTGTTCTGCACACTGCTCACCGCCTACGAGCTGAAATCAGAAGTGTGTCATGCCGAATTTAGCTGGTTGGCACAAAACCGTGAATTGATCGAGGAACAAAGAAAGCACCTGATCCCACAACCGGGGCAAGCTGCCATCCCGGCAAACTAATTCGTATCACACCTGATCGTGGGCGCATCCGCGCTCACTTTGCCGGAGGACAGCCACAACACGGGTTTGACACGCTCATCCACATGGCAGGCATCAATGTAGCCGACGGCGCCATCGGTTTCAGCCACGTAACGGATCATCGCTTCTTCGGATTGCACCGTGTATGGCGGCTGCACTCCGTGGAAGTAGAGCCCGTTCCAATAGTTGATTTGTGAGCGCGGCGTACTATGCAATATCCATTGTGAAAACTTGAGCCGCAGTGGGTGCTCACTGTGCAGATTGACAGGATGCAGCGCCTGCCCATGCTCGGCATACAGTTTCTTGCGCCAGAAAATCAGGCCCAGCTCATCGGCATGGATGCTGGGGGCCAGCCCCGCTTGTGCAGGCACAATCACGGCAATAGGCCGGTTGTCGTCTGCCGCCTGTACGCTTGCCGCCATGAGCATCAGCATGCTCAGCAGACTGACGAGTCTACGCAGGCGATGATGTCTTTGCTGTAACAACATTAAAACATCACCGCAAAAGAGGTTACAAACCCGCGCGGCACATCGCTGTACTCCCCGCTGCCCCCAATAAACTCAAACTTGAGCAACTGGTTGGGTTTGACGCGCTTGGTCATGCCTAATACCCAGCGGTCTGCATTTTTGCTTTCCACTTCATGCAGCGTTTCCAGGCGGGTGATCCAAAACCACTCCTGACCTAGCGCATAGGCACTCTGCACGTAGCCGCCGCTGCCACCGTCATCGCCCGCCGTGGTTCTGCGCTCATACACTTCACCGCTAAACTCCCAGCGGTTGAGTTCAAGCAAAAAATCCAGGCCAAAGACATGATACGTGGGTGAGCCCGCATAGTTTTTCTGATAGCTCATCACATTGAGGCCCAAAGTATTTAAACCAGCATTGGCGCCGGTCAGGCCTAAAATATTGTTGAAGGCGACGCGGGCTCCCATGACGTCGCGAAAGATGATTTCGTCGCCATCCTGATGCTGATCCTTGAGGGCTTCTGCATATACCTGATACTCAAGATCCACTTGCTTGACCGGCAAACTGCCAAACAACATGGCACCGTTGATGCCATAAGGGAACATGCGGCGCGTGACCAAGGGCCGGCTGGCGGTCCATACCAGCGGCGGCGCATGCAGTTGGTTCCAGCGTCCGGCAGGGGTTAGAAAACGTCCCAGCCTGACATTGGCTTTGTCATTTAGGTTGTAATCAAAATAAAAACGCTCGAGGTCAACGTAGCTTTTTTTGGTATTGACACCCTGATGATGGTCGTAAGAAAGCGGGTCTTCCAGCTCCAGCTCGCTAAAAAACTTGACGCGGCCCCCTTGGTCCCAAGTGGTGATCATACTGATTTGATTCAGCGTAAACTGGGTGGATTGCGTGCGAGGGACGCGAATGTCAGCACTGGTGTAGCCCCCCACATGAAACGCATTCCAGAATGCATCCAGGTCTTCGGCGGCCACCGGCTTGCATAGCATACTCAGGCTGATTACACTGAGCATGACTCGAATACTGAGCACAACCCGACTAAAGCTGTTTAACATATCTGACCCATGATGATCGTCCCGGCTAAAACCATTTGATGCGTATTTTCTCACATCTGCCGCGCTTGCAAACGCCACTCACCATCCGCAAAATGCTTTTAATTGTATTTTTGCTGGCGGGCCTGTTGCCGGCACTCATGGTTAGCCTGATCAGTTTTTACCAGGCAAGGCAGGCGCTACGCGTAGAAATCAAGCACGACCTGCAAACCACCGGTAAAGCGGTTGCCGAGCACGTCGACCGGGTGTTGAACGAACGTGTACAGAACGTCCGCAGCTGGAGCCAGCTTGGCATCATGCAAGACTTGCTGATAGAAGACATTGATAAACGCTTGTCGATGTTTTTGGCCGAGACGCGTAAAAGCTACGCAGAGCAATACCTCAGCCTGGATGTCATTAACCTCAAAGGGCATGTCGCGGCTTCCAGTGAGCCCGCACATATTGGCCAGCCCCTGGCAATTCCGCCTGAGTGGATTCGGTTCCAGGATGATGATCAGGTAATCACGCTTTACCGGCTGGATCATCAGCAGCTCATGATTTCGGCCCCCATCCTGTCGCAGAATACCCTGCAACCGCTTGGCACCCTGGTCGTCACCTTTAACTGGCGCGTGATTGAAAATCTGCTCGACCATGCAGCCCAACACAGCACCGAGCTGGCCTTGTTTGATCAAAAATTAAACCTGTTGGCTCAATCCAGCCACTGGTCCGATCAACAGCATAGCCTGCATGCACAGGCACCGCTGATCAGCCGTCTGCCGTTACAGGGCTGGCAGGTACATCTGAATAAAGATCACGATGAAGCCGTCGCGCCTGTGCATAGGCTGGGCATGATTTTTATTGTGGTGCTGGGCGTGACGCTGGTCTGCTCCATCCTGCTGGTACGCCCGATCGCGCAAAACATCAGCCGACCGCTGGAAGCCTTGACCCGTTATGTACAACGCTTTCGCCAACTCGACGCCATTGCCCCGGTGTCCAGCGGGCCGGTCGAGGTGCAGTCCTTGCACCAGGCGTTTACCGACATGGTGGCAGAGCTCGCCGCCTCGGAGCAGCAACTGACACGCGCGGCCAAGCTGGCGGTGGTCGGTGAAATGGCAGCGGCCATGAGCCATGAAGTCCGCACCCCCTTGGGTATCATGCGTTCGTCCGCAGATGTCTTGTTACGCGAACCGAATCTTTCAGAAGATGGCCGAGAAGTGCTGGGCTTCATTATTTCTGAAACCGAGCGCCTGAACAAACTGGTCAGCACGCTGATAGACTCGGCCCGTCCGCGCGCACCCAGTAAAATCCCGCTCGACCTGCAAGCACATTTGCAGCATGTGATCGCCCTGCTGCAGGCGCAGGCACAATCCAAACAATTGACCCTGTCGCTCTCTGCCTCAGCGGTCGTGGTGGTGGAGGCGGACCAGGACCAGATGACGCAGGTCCTGCTCAACCTGCTCATGAACGCCATCCAGATTTTGCCCAAGGGGGGCCACATCGCCCTCAGCTTATGGTCAGATGCGACACATGCCCATATTTCGGTCGCAGATGACGGTCCCGGGGTGCCCCCTGCACAACAAACCCATCTGTTTGAAGCCTTTTTTACGCAACGCGCGGGCGGCGTCGGGCTGGGCCTGGCGGTGGTCAAACAAATCATGGAGACCCACGGTGGTACAATCCAATACTCAACCAGCCCCTGGCAAGGGGCGCAGTTTAACCTGACCTTGCCACTCGCAAACACTTAATTATGTCCAGTCCACAACACACCATTTTAGCCGTTGACGATGAACCCCACATGCGCAGGCTGCTCGAAATCAGCTTGCGGCAAGCCGGCTACAAAGCGCTTTCGGCAGGCAACGGCCGCGAAGCGCTCGAGCTTGTCCAGCAACAGCAGATTGATCTGGTCGTGAGCGACCTGCATATGCCGGGCATGAGCGGTTTGCAGTTGCTTGAGGCCTTGCGCAAGCAATTTGAGCGCCTGCCATTCATCATGGTCACCGCCCAGGGCGAAATCAAAACCGCCGTCGAAGCCATGAAGCTGGGCGCCAGTGATTATATTTTGCGTCCGTTTGAGCTCGAAACATTGGAAATCGCGATTCAGAAGGCACTGGCAATCAACCGGATTCAACTGGAAAACTCGTTTTTCAAGGAGAGCAGACAACCCACGGTCACCGGCCTCATCGGCGATAGCGTGCCCATGCAGTCGCTGAAACAAATGATCCAGCAAGTGGCGCCGGAAAGGGCCACCGTGTTTATTGTCGGTGAAACCGGTACCGGCAAAGAGCTGGTCGCTAAAGCCCTGCATGATGCTTCGCCCAGAAAAACCGAATTGTTTGTTGCGGTGAACTGCGCAGCGATCCCGGCAGACATTCTTGAGTCAGAATTATTTGGTCATGAAAAAGGCGCATTTACCGGGGCGGTGAAAGAGCGCGTTGGCAAGTTTGAGCTGGCCAATGGCGGCACGCTGTTTCTCGATGAGATCACCGAAATGCCGATTCAACTGCAGTCGAAACTGCTGCGCGTATTGCAGGAGAATGTGGTGGAAAAACTGGGCGGCAACCGCCAAATCGCGCTTGATGTGCGTGTGGTGGCGGCGACCAACCGCGACCCCATGCAAGCCGTCAAAGAAGGCAAACTGCGCGAGGATTTGTATTACCGGCTCAACGTGATTCAACTGCAAGTGCCGCCATTGCGCGAGCGGGGGGAAGATGTCGGCTTGCTGGCAGCGTATTTTTTGGCTAAACGCCACGGCCAGCTCAGCGAAAGCGCACGCCTGTGTTTGCATCAATATCGCTGGCCGGGCAATGTCCGTGAGCTGGAAAATATTCTTGAACGCGCCGCGATTCTGGCAGGCAGCCAAACCATACAGCCCCAGCACTTACCGGCGGACATTGCGCAATCGCCCGGCCTTGGCCCGGCTTCGTCCACCGCCAATCTTGACATGCCCACGACTCCGGTGGAAAACGACCTCTCGATTCCGCGTGCCACGGAAGCCATTGAACGCCGCTTAATCCTCAAGGCACTTGAAGCCTGCCAGGGCAACAAAACCAAAGCCGCCAAGCAGTTAGAGATTAGCGAGCGCTCACTGTGGAACAAACTGAACCAGTACGGCCTGCGTTAATCGGCCATCCTCAACCCTGAGCGGTCCACAAGTAGGCATCCATGGCCAGAATGCCATAGGTGGTTTCGGGCGTGTAGCGTTGCGCGGGTCCAAACACCTTTCCAGGTGCCGTGCCCGACACACTGCCTGCGGCGACGAACAGCGGCATCAAATGATCTTCGGTGGCATGCGCTTGCCGTGCCCAGGCACATTCATTGCGGTAATTGCACAGCGAGTCCCATTGCTGTTGCGCGATGCGTGCCGCCATCCAGTCGGCAAATGCATCTACATAAGCCAGCGGCAGTGCATTGCGATCTGCGCTAAAAAAATCCGACAAATTATGCGTGATGGCGCCGGAGGCGAGGATCAGGATATTTTGCGCATGCAGCGCTTGCAAGGCCTGACCCAGCGCAAACTGGGCAGCAGGCGAGCTGCGGCTCTGGATTGAAAGCTGCGTCACCGGAATATCGGCTTGCGGATACATGAGCATCAAAGGCACCCAGGCGCCGTGATCCAGCCCCCGGTCAGGATGCACTTGTACAGGTAAATCATGCGCCTGCAGCAAAGCGAGCACTTGCTCCGACAACCAAGGCGCGCCTGGTGCCGGATAGGTTTGCATGTACATGGCCGGGGGAAAGCCCGCAAAGTCATGCATGGTCTCTGGCTGGCTAGCCAGGCTCACCGTTGGCACACGCGTATCCCAATGCGCAGACACCACCAGGATCGCCTCAGGCCGGGGCAAACTGGCAGCTAGCGCGGCCAGCATTTGCCCGGTCAGGCCCGGCGCTAACGCCAGTGATGGCGCGCCATGCGAAACAAACAAAGTGCTCATATCAGCCTTGACCGCAACCTAGCGGCGACGATTATCAACACTCAACGCCCCTGGCCCGAACGCAACAACCATCAACAACCCACCGACGATGGTCAGGTTTTTCAAAAACATGATCTGCTGGATTTGGTCTGCCATATTGTTGTGAAACATGAACGCGGTTGCCACGGTAAATACGGCAATCCCCGCTGCGGCCAGACGGGTTTGATAGCCAACCAGCAAGGCGATGCCCAGTACCAGTTCGACAAACAAGGCAATCGCATAAGCCACTTCAGGCATAGGCGCGCCGACACTTTGAATATAGCCGATGGTTCCGGCGGGATTAGCAGCTTTGCTCAAGCCACTGATGATAAAAATATGTGACAACAAAATACGGCCGGTCACACTGGCGGCGGATTGCAAAGCATTCATGGATAGGCTCCTAAAAGCGTGTGCAGGGGAATCTGCCAGCACGCATCTGATTAAAAAAGTCGGGTTCATCCGGCTCACTGACAAAACGCATTGTATGCCCGCGCCATAAAAATGATAATTACCCTATAATGCGTAAAACTGTCTCATTAAAGTTGACAATAGATGACCTCTTTTGAAGATTTGCATTTCTTTGTCGAAGTGGTGAAGCATGGCAATTTCACCACCGCGGCGCAATCGCTGGGGATTTCCAAACAGCTGGTGAGCCGGCGCATTATTGCGCTGGAAGCGAGATTGGGCATGCGACTGCTGCAACGCACCACCCGCAAACTGTCTGCCACCGAAACCGGCAAAGTGTTTTTTCAGCGGGCGCAAACAATTCTGCAAGCACTGCATGAAGCGGAGCTGGAGGTCAGTAACCGCTCAGGCGATCTGCGCGGCCTGCTGAAAATTTCAGTGCCACTGTCTTACGCCAGCTTGCGCCTGGCGCCGGCTTTAACCGCATTCATGCAGCAACACCCGCAACTGGAAATCTGGCTGGATGCCGATAACCGGCATGTGGATATGGTCAGCGAAGGCTATGATATGGTGATACGCGTGACTGACCAGCCAGAGGAAGGCATGGTGGCACGCAAGCTGGAAGACGCCGCGATGTGCTATTGCTGCAGCCCAGCATATATTGCACAGCATGGCATCCCATCGACCCCGCATGCGCTGGCCAAGCATATTTGCCTTACCCATCGCGCCAGCGAGTGGCAGTTTGTCGAGCATGACCAGATCCACCGCATTCCCATCCAGCCCAGGCTCAAGTCCAACCACGGCGAAGTCTTGCGTGATGCTGCCCTGGCCGGGCTCGGGATCACCGGGCTGCCGGCGTTTTATGTGGCAGCCGACCTGCAAGCAGGCCGCCTGGTAGAAGTGCTGGCCGACTACCGGCGGCCGCAGGGGGGTATTTACGCCATGTACCCTTATCACAAACAGGTCTCAGCCAACACGCTGGCCTTGATTGAGCATTTGCGTCAATGGCTGCAAGCACCGCCTGCGGGGACAGCGATCACTGCGGCAACATAATGCGCTTGCCGCCATCCACACTGTAGCCGCCTGGACCAAAGGCAATCACAATCAGCAAACCACCGACGATGGTCATGTTTTTAAGAAACATAATGACTTGCAGCGGGTCGGCCATATTGCTGTGAAACACCAGCGCAGTGACAAAGGTAAACAGCGCAATGCCAGCCGCAGCCAGCTGTGCACGAAACCCCAGCAGCAAGGCAAAACCCAAGCCAAGCTCAACCACCAGCGCTACGGCATAAGCCAGCTGCGGCATCGGCAAATGCGCACTTTCGATATAGGCCAGCGTGCCCGCAGGATCCAGCACCTTGCCCACCCCACTCACAATAAACACCAACGATAACAACACACGCCCCAACAAACTGATCCACCGTTGCCGTACATTCATCTTGATCGCTCCTTGTCATTATTTGGATTGCGCAAGCGTCGCCCGCCCCCATGATTACACCGGCCAGTGCATTGCGGCAATCTTAACCCGCGGTGCAGCTCAAAACCGAATACCGGTGTATCACATTTGTTACTCTGCACCATTCAGCACAGAATTACCAGCACCCATTGACATCAAATAATTACAATGTTAACTTAACAACGTTACATTTAATGTCAGTGGTCAGCCATGCCCCCCAAGGTTAAAACAGAAGTCGAGAAGCAAGCGATCAGGATGCTGATCATGGATGCTGCGCGCGAACTGTTTATTCACCAGGGGATAGAAGCGGTCACCATGCGCGCGGTCGCCCAACGGGTGGGCTATACCGCCACCAGCCTCTATCTGTATTTCAGTGACAAAGAAGCCCTGATCCGGGCGGTGGTCGATGCCGACTTCCTCAAACTGGCGCAGGCACTCAAAAGCACCTTTGAAATCAGCGACCCCTTGCAGCGATTTCTGCAATTTGGCCAACACTACATCGAGTTTGCACTGAAGTATCCCAATCATTACCGCATGATGTTCATGACGCCTCATCCGCCTTTGGCCCCAGAACTGTCCAGCATCGAGCGTCACAACCCGGAGCAGGATGCTTACGCGCAGCTGATTGAAGTGGTGACCAGCGCCTGGCAGGCGGGCATCTTCCGACCGACACTGACTGACCCGGTGCTGATTGCGCAGACGGTATGGTCCGCCATGCATGGTCTCTGCGCCTTACAAATCAATATGTGCCATGACGCCTGGGTCAACTGGCGGCCTCTAGAATCGCGCATGCAGGCCATGGTACAGATGTGGACGAATGGTTTTTTGAAAGCCCCTACCCATGAATAACGCTCGCCTTTATTTATACAGCCTGGCCCTCATGACCGTATTGAGCGGCTGCCAACCTGAGACAGAGGCGCCAGCTGCGCCGCGCCCGGTGTGGGTGATGACCATCGCAGACAGCGCAGTCGCAACCACCGCCCGTTACACCGGCGAAGTGAAGTCGCGCTATGAGTCGAATATTGGCTTTAGAATTAGTGGCAAAATCATTACGCGTGCTGTCAATGTCGGTGAGCTGGTTAAAAAAGGGCAACTCATTGCGCAACTGGATCCGAGCGATACCCGTTTGAATGCCCAATCGGCCAGCGCCGAAGTGCAAACCGCACAGGCCAACCTGGCGCTGGCGCAAACTGAGCTGGCCAGACGCCAGCAACTTTACCGCCAGCAATTTATTTCAAAATCGGCCCTGGACAGCTACGAGACACAAGTGAAAACCAGTGCAGCCAGGCTAGAGCAGGCCAAATCGCAAGCCGCAGTCAGCCAGCATCAAACAGGCTACACCCAACTGCTGGCAGACCGTAGCGGTGCCATCGGCATGATACAGGCCGAGCCGGGACAGGTGGTGGCCGCCGGACAAACCATTGCCCGGATTTACGACTTGCAAACGCTGGAAATCCAGATTGCCGTCCCCGAAACCGTGATTGATACCCTGCACCCCGGTGATCAGGCCAGCGTAACGCTGCAAGGCCTGCCCCACGCCTATCAGGGCCGTATTCGCGAAATTGCGCCGGCAGCCAATAGCCAGACCCACGCCTTCGATCTGCGCATCCAGTTGCTGGATGCTGATGCCAAAGTCAAACTGGGCATGACCGCAGACGTGCGCTTTTTATCAGGTGCAGCCAGGCAAACTATCTTGGTCCCGAGCACGGCGGTCACCCAATTTGCCGACCACCCCAGCGTCTGGGTGATCGACGCGCAACAGCAGGCGCATCGACGTGCGGTGACCACCGGCAACGTCACTGAAGCGGGCGTAGAAATCACCTCTGGCTTGCAAGCCAACGAGACCATTGCCACCATCGGCGTGCATACCCTGACAGAGGGCATGCGCGTGCAAGCCGTCACTCCTGGCCCGGAGGTATTGCGCTAATGAGCGAACACACTACCCCAGCGCATAAAGCCGACAGCCCTTCGCTGTCGCAGCGTTTTAACCTCTCGACCTGGGCCCTCAAAAACCAGGCCCTGGTGCTGTATTTCATTTTGCTGACCTTGCTCGCCGGCAGCTTTGCCTATACCCACCTCGGGCAATCTGAAGACCCGCCCTTTACCTTTAAAGTCATGCTGGTGCGCGCCAGCTGGCCGGGCGCCTCTGCGCAAGAGGTTGAGCAGCAGATCACAGATAAAATTGAAGAAAAACTGCAAGAAATCCCCTCCATCGATTACACCAGCAGCTATTCACGCCCAGGTGAGTCGGTGGTGTTTATTGTCATTCGCGATAATACCTTCTCCGAAAAAATCCCCGAGCTCTGGTATCAGGTACGCAAAAAAATTGGCGACATCCGCCACACCTTTCCACGCGACCTGCAAAGCCTGACCTTTAACGATGAGTTCAGCGACGTCTATGGCAGCATGTATGCCATCACCGCCGACGGCCTCAACCCGCAACAACTGAAAAGACAAGCCGAATGGGTAAGAGCGCGTCTGCTCAAACTGCCCGATGTGGAAAAAGTTGATTTGTTTGGTGAGCAACCACAAAAAATCATCATCGAAATTTCCAATCAAAAACTCACTTCCCTGGGCATCACGCCGGCACAACTGGTGCAAATCCTGCAACAGCAAAACAGTGTCGTTGGTGCCGGGACCTTTGATGCAGGCCCGGAAAGAATCCGCCTGGATGTCAGTGGTCGCTTGCAAACACTAGAGAATTTACGCCAGTTTCCGATTCGGGCAGGGAATCAGAACCTGAGGCTGGGCGAGATTGCCACCATTAAACGCGGCTATGCCAATCCGCCGGCAGAGCGCATTCACTTCAATGGCACGCCCACCTTGCTGATCGGGGTCAGCATGCAGGCCGGCGGTGACGTCATTGCCTTGGGCAAGGCCATGCAAAGCACCATACGCAGCGTGCAAACACAATTACCGGTCGGCGTGCAATTGCATCTGGTCACCTCGCAGCCCGAGATCGTGCAACACTCGGTGCATGATTTTGTCCGCTCCCTCATTGAAGCCTTGCTGATTGTGCTGGCGGTGAGCCTGCTCTCCCTGGGCTGGCGGACCGGCATTGTGGTCGCCGTCGCAATCCCGATTGTGCTGGCGGGGACATTTCTGCTCATGGAATGGTTTCAGATTGGCCTGCACAAAATTTCGCTGGGCGCACTGATTTTAGCGCTAGGCTTGCTGGTCGATGATGCGATTATTGCGGTCGAAATGATGGCGGCCAAAATGGAACAAGGCTGGGAGCGCATGCAAGCAGCCTCGTTTGCCTTCACCTCTACCGCCATGCCCATGCTGACCGGCACCCTGGTTACAGTGGCAGGCTTTCTGCCGATTGCCACCGCGGTCTCCTCAACCGGCGAATATACCCGCTCCATCTTCCAGGTCTCGGCCATTGCACTGAGTCTGTCCTGGATTGCCGCGGTGATTGTGGTGCCCTTTTTAGGCTATCACTTGCTGCCAGATGCCGCCGCACATGCCCAACCTTCACTCTGGCGCCGGCTCAAGCAAACATTAGGCTTTAAAAGCGATGATCAAGAAGCGAGCGCTCACAATGAAGAGACACTGTATGCCACGCCGTTTTACCAGCGCCTGCAAGGTACGGTCAGCTGGTGTGTCCAGCATAAGGGCCTGGTGATTCTGGCAACCATTGCCTTGTTTGTGGTGGCCATGCTGAGTTTTGGCAAAGTGCAGCAGCAGTTTTTCCCCGACTCGACCCGCCTCGAAATTGTAGTTGATTTGCGTCTGGCCGAAAATGCCAGCGACCAGTCCACCGAAGCGGCCGTGACCAAACTCGAGCGCTGGCTCAACGATTGGCAAGCAAAACATGGCAAGGTGGAGAATGTCGTGTCCTACCTGGGCTCAGGTGCCCCCCGCTACTACTTGCCGCTAGACGTGCAATTGCCACACCGCGCCTTTGCCCAACTGGTGATTTTGACTAAAGACCTGCCACAGCGTGAAGCCTTGCGCACAGATCTGCTGAACTTGTTTCAACACGATTTTCCACAACTCCGCGCTTCGGTATTGCGGCTGGAAAATGGGCCTCCCGTCGGCTTTCCGGTGCAGTTCCGCGTCGACGGCAAAGACCTGAAGGCGATCCGTGAGGTGGCGCACCAGATTGCAGACGCGATGCGCGCCAACCCGCACCTGATCAATGTGCAACTGGGCTGGGAAGAACCGAGCAAAGTGATCCACATTGAAGTGGACCAGCACAAGGCACGCCTGCTCGGCATCCATTCGCCAGACATCGCGCAGTTACTCAACACGCAGTATTACGAACAGGTGGTCAGCGAGTTCAGGGAGGCGAATGAGCGCATAGACCTGGTCATGCGTAGTCCGGTCGATGAGCATGCGCAACTGTCGCAAATCGGCCAATTAACAGTATTGAGCCAGAATGGCGAACGCGTGCCGCTGGCGCAAGTGGCCACCATTGAATATGGCTTTGAAGAAGGCGTGATCTGGCGCCGCAACCGCGTGCCTTCGCTCACGGTGCGTGCGCATTTACGCGGCAAGATGCAGGCACCGGTGGTCTCCGGCCAGGTGCAACAAGCCATTGCCCCGATTTTGCAGCACTTGCCGGCAGGCGTCACCGTAGAAACCGGTGGCGCGATTGAAGAGTCCGCCAAAGGCGCCAGCTCGGTGGTCAAAGGCGTCCCGCTGTTTTTGGCCGCCGTATTCACGTTGCTGATGCTGCAACTGCGCAGCTTGGCTAATGTCTTTCTGGTGGTATTAACCGCTCCCTTGGGCATGATAGGCATTAGCTTTGCCCTGCTGATTTTTAATATGCCGTTTGGCTTTGTCGCCATGTTGGGCAGCATTGCGCTCTCCGGCATGATCATGCGTAACTCTGTCATTCTGGTCGACCAGATCAATCAGGACATTGCCGAGGGCGCCTCGCTGGAGCAAGCGGTGGTGCAATCAACCGTGCGCCGCTTCCGGCCGATTGTACTGACGGCCGCTGCGGCCATTCTGGCCATGATTCCGCTGACGCGCAGCGTGTTCTTCGGGCCGATGGCAGTCGCGATTATGGGCGGGCTGGCCGCCGCCACCTTGCTGACCATTTTGTTTGTGCCGGCACTATACGCGTTCTGGGCCCGTTTGACCGACAGAACCATGCAATCATGGCGCAATCAATGATAGGGCGCGATTAAAAAATTTCGACGCCGCATAGATTAAATAGGTAAGGCGCAATTTTTTATGCGCAACGCAGTATCGCAACGAAAGTTCAATGAATAGAAGTGCCCTATAATGTTTTTTCTCTTTAACCGGATAGTGGGATTCAAAAATGACAGACCAGGCAACCGCACGTTTTAACATGATTGAGCAACAAATCCGCACCTGGGAGGTGCTGGACCCGCAAGTATTGGCCACGCTGAGCAACACGCCGCGTGAAGCATTTGTGCCAGACGCCTACCGTGGCCTGGCGTTTGCCGATATTGAAATCCCGCTGGACATGGGTCAGCACATGCTGAGCCCAAAAATCGAAGGGCGTTTTTTGCAAGCGCTGCAACTGCAAACCAAAGACAAAGTGCTACTGGTCGGCGCTGGCAGCGGCCATCTGACCGCACTGATGGCGCAACACTGCGCACAAGTCACTGCGCTGGAGATCTTCCCCGAGCTGTGCGCGCTGACCGCGAAAAACCTGGCCAAACAAGGCATCCAGAATGTACAGCTGATTGAGGCCGATGGTCACAATGGCTATGAAGCTAAAGCCCCTTATGACGCCATCGTGTTTACCGCCTCCAGCCCGGTGGAGCCCGAAGGCGTGCGCTACCAGTTGAGCATTGGTGGCCGCATGCTCATCGTGCTGGGCAAAGCCCCGGTCATGCAGGCGACGCTGGTACAACGTCTGGCCGAGCACAGCTTCAAACAAGACGTCCTGTTTGAAACCAGCCTGACTGAAATGCAAAACGCACCCCAGGCCCTGGCCTTTACTTTTTAACACCTCATGTCTGTTTAATGCCTTATGTCTAGCCCTGCCTATTTGAAAGTAGCGATGCTGATTGCCAGCCTGTGGTGGTCGGCAGACGCCAGTGCTGCCGCGCAAAGCCTGGTAGACGTTTATCAGGAAGCCCTCGCCAGTGATCCGGTGCTGGCCTCGGCGGGCAGTGCCAATCAGGCTGCGCAAGAAGTGATAGAACAGGCCAAAGCTGGCTACCGTCCTTCAGTGAATTTCACGGCGGGCGCGAATGCCAACCGCACCGATTTAAAAATCGTCGGTAGCCAGGCGCCCTTCCCCGGCGGGCGCAACAACTACGAAGCTTATCAGGCACAGCTACAAGCCAGACAACCGCTTTTCCGCAAAGAAGCGCTGGAGCGCATAGACCAAAGCAAGGTGCAGGTGAGCATCGCTGACAAGCAATATCACCTGGCACAACAAAACCTGATGTTACGCACCACGCAGGCCTATTTTGAGGTGCTGCTGGCGCAAGACCGCAACGTGCTGATCACCGCGCAAAAAGAAGCCATTCAGCGCCAGTTGCAACAGGCAAAGGCCAATTTTGAGGTGGGCACCACCACCATTACCGACGTCAATGAAGCGCAAGCGCGCTATGACCTGATCGTGGCGCAAGAGCTGGCCGCACTCAATGACATTGATATTGCCAAACGCAGCCTGCAGGCGATCACCGGCAAATTGCCAGAACGCCTGGCCAGTGTGCGCGAAGATATCCAGATCAGCCCCAGCCTCAAGCCCATGCAAGAATGGCAAGAGGTCGCCCATGCCAGCAACCTGAATATCCAGATTCAGCAAGAAACGGTACAGGTGAATGAAAAAGATATCGAAATCGCGCGCGCCGGGCATTACCCCACCGTAGATGCCGTCGCCAACTATCAGGACAGCTACGCCAATGGCGGCCAATACGGGTTTGGTGCCGATCTGAAAAGTGCCAGTATAGGCGTGGAAGTCTCTGTCCCGCTCTATCAAGGTGGGGCCGTGAATTCACGCGTGCGCCAGGCGGCTTACAATCGGCAAAAAGCCCTAGATGACTTGCAAAACGTCATGCGCCAGACCACTCTGGAAACCCAACGCGCCTACCTCAACCTGAACACCAGCATCGCGCAGGTAAAAGCGCTTGAGCAAGCGCTCAAGAGCAGCCAAAGCCAGCTCGACTCCACCAAGCTCGGTTACGAAGTCGGCATACGCACCAGCGTAGATGTACTCAACGCCCAGCAGCAATATTACAGCGCCAACCGTGATTTATTGCAGGCCCGCTATAACTACCTGGTGAATATCATTCGCCTCAAAACCGCCAGCGGCATCGTCTCCGAAGCCGACCTGCAAGATATAGACCAACAACTAGCCAAGAGATAAGCCCATGAAGCCAGTCATTGCCACCACAGATGCCGTTTGGATGCTGATTGATATACAAACCCGGCTCTGTGACGCGATGCAACCTGAGCCCATGGCCGCCGTCATCAAAAACATCCAGCGCCTGATTCAAGGCGCCCAGCTCCTGAATATCCCGCTCTGGGTGACTGAACAATACCCGGAAAAACTCGGCGCAACCCTGCCCGCGCTGCAAACCCTCTTGCCCGACTACACCCCGCGCACCGCAAAACTCGCCTTCTCCGCCTGGCACGAATCCGCCTTTCAGGAATCCTCCGTTAGCGTCGCCCCGCAAGTCGTGCTGTTCGGCTTAGAGGCCCATATTTGCGTGCAACAAACCGCCCTAGATGCACTGGCCGCAGGCAAACAAGTCTTTATCGTAGAAGACGCCGTCATCTCACGCAATGAGGCCAACCGCAACAATGGCATCGAGAGAATGCGTCATGCCGGTTGTATCATCACAAATACAGAATCCATGCTGTTTGAGCCCATGCAAGGCGCCACGCATGCACAATTCAAGGCCGTGTCGGCACTGATTCGGTAAGACATCACCGCACTCATATTTTATTGATTGGCAAAAATTCCCTCGTGCGGTAATTAGCGCCGTTAATTACCGCAAAATATGCGGTAATGATTGACGCTCGCTCCACCCCATGTCATGATCACCGCATGACTAGCGGTGATCATCAAAAATATCTCTGGCAATCGGCAGACTGGCCGCACTGGACATTTGTGTCTGCAACCCTGATGCCGCTGTTATCGGAGGCCAACCTGGCGCGCGGCAAGTTACTGGGCGCCATCCAAACCTTGGGATTTACACTCGCCGAAGAAACCAGTTTGCGTACGCTCACCAACGACGTGGTTAAATCAAGCGAAATCGAAGGCGAACATCTGAGCAACGAAGTGGTGAGATCATCCCTTGCAAGAAAACTAGGGCTGAATATTGGTGGCCTGCTGCCATCGACTAGACAAGTCGATGGTGTCGTGGAAATGATACTAGATGCCACGCAAAATCACGTGCAACCACTGACGCATGCACGCCTGTTTGGCTGGCATGCCGCACTCTTTCCTAACGGTTATAGCGGTATGCATAAAATTACAACCGCAGCCTATAGAACCGACGCAGACGGCCCCATGCAGGTGGTCTCCGGCGGTATAGGGCACGAAACCGTACATTATGAAGCGCCACCCGCGAAAATCATCGCTGACGAAATGCAGTTGTTTTTAGACTGGTTTAACCAATCACCAGACACAGATCCATTGCTCAAAGCAGGACTGGCGCATCTGTGGTTTGTCAGTTTGCATCCATTTGAAGATGGTAATGGCCGCATTGCCCGTGCCATAGGCGATATGGCTTTGGCAAAAGCCGACCAATCAACGCAACGTTTTTATAGTTTATCCACGCAAATACAACTGGAGCGCGAAGACTATTATTTGCAACTGGAAATGGCACAAAAAGGCACCATGGACATTACAAACTGGCTGCACTGGTTTTTAAGCTGCCTGCTTCGTGCTATACAACAGGCCAATCAAGACCTCAAAGGTGTCGTATATTTGACACAAGTCAGCCAACGCACTCTCAACGGCGCGCTGAATGAGCGGCAAATCAAAATGCTTGATAAGCTCATGCACAATTTTGAAGGCCACCTCACCACTGGCAAATGGGCAACTTTGACCAAATGTTCAACTGACACCGCTTTACGCGACATTACCGAGCTGGTTTCCATAGGGGTGCTGGCCAAAGCGGGTGAATCTAAACGGGCAGCGCACTATGTGTTGACCTGGGAATAAGCATTTGCAAACGAGGTTATTAATGAATCAAATCGAATGGAATGACTTCACCAAGGTTGAGTTACGCGTTGGCAGGGTGATTTCGGCAGAAGTATTTGCAGAAGCGCGCAAGCCAGCCTACAAACTACACATCGACTTTGGCCCCGAGATCGGCATGCGTAAATCCAGCGCCCAAATTACTGCGCACTACACACCAGAAAACCTGATCGGCAAACTGGTAGTCGCCGTCGTTAATTTTCCGCCCAAACAGATTGGGCCATTGATGTCTGAATGCCTGGTGACGGGCTTTCATGATGCGGAAGGAAGAGTCACTTTATGCGTGCCGGAACATGAGGTTCCACTTGGGACAAAGCTACTTTAAAAATACATAAAACCAGTCGCTATGACAAATTATCTCCATACAGAAGAGCTATCTAGATTAAATCAGAGCACCGACTTAGATTTAAATTCTGAGGAATCTTTCATATGCACTTTCATCGTCAAACAATAAGGCAACCATAATTTGAAATATCTCCGCGGAATGGAGGCTGTTTTCGGCATCCGCTCTGGTAATGTCTTTTGGCCGACTTTTAAGCTTTCCATTTTCATGAAGGGAAACGTATAAAGCATCTTGTTTAAGGTGATCTTTAACCGGCTTGCGCAAACGCTTTTTTGCTTTTGCGACGACCTCTTTGAATTTTTCTTCGTCAGAGAATGTCCACGCCAAACCACCAACTAATTCAATCGATTTCTTGAGCCAAATAATGTATTCAACCAAGGCTTCTGCCAAGCCTTGTTTATTAGCATGACTCCGCAAGGCAGAATATAGATTGGAGTCCCATCGTTTATTAGCTGCACTCAATTTCAATGTGAAGGCTTTACTTAACTCTTCTTCCGCTAGTATTGATAACGCTGTTGCACGGGAGTAACGATGCGCTTCATAAAGAAACTGCGCATCATTTAATAGTTCGCAACCATTGTCATAGGCAGCTTGGGCAACCAACTCGAGATCTTTCTGTAATTTTTCATTAACCGCTTTAACCCAACCCTCTTTAATTTCGGCCATCTTTTCATTCTTTCTTTGATTTAGAAATTATGTTGCGTTTGTTCCTGTAGCCTTTTATAACTTCAGTAAACGGTGTCTTTCCAGAGGAATTTCTATTTTATCCAATGCCCGTTTTATTCGGGTGTTTCTGAAGATCCTTGATTGAGAGCTTCGGGTATCAAATGGTCAGCGAGTTTGTGTAGCAAAGCTTTTAACCTACTTTGATCCATGTGAGCCATAGCAATATCGATGGCATCATGCCCATGATTTCCTCGGTACTTCTCAGCTTCTTCACGTAAATCCGATGCCGTTCTTGATCGAATTTCAAGGCTTGGTGCGTCTTTAGAAGAAACGTAACTATCGACTTCCTTAATTAATACATCATCAATTAAACCAACAATCAAATTCAAACAAGCCAACCCACAAATAGCTTTTTCCAAAGACCCCCATCCGGTCTGATACTTGCCTGTTTTTTTCATCCATCCGATAAGTAATTTTCTTATATCCAGCGCTTCTTCATAGCAATCTCGTTTATGTGCATCTACCGATGCTTCAAACAAATGATTGGCAATTTGGAAATGCTCCATAAATTCAATAGTTACTTTATCGTCCGGAATCCAAGATAAGACACTGATAAGCCATATGGCTGACCTTCTAAGTTTTTCAGTAAGATGTGGCTTGCAAGCCCTAGATCCTGATACTGCAAAAAGAATTTCTGTTACGTGAACTATCCAATAAACAATATCAAATGTGAATTGAGACCTTTGAGCAACTGCTTTTAAGAGTATTTCTTTTTCAGTTTCATAAATGCCATCAGACCATTCAGCGATGTTCCGAATAACATGCTGGGCATCTTTGTCATCGGCATCTTTTTCTAAAATTGCATTCGTTAAGTTTGACAACCATATAGATAATGAATCTTGCGAAGTAGGCGAATAGTAAGGGGCAAGGCTATTACTATGTATTTTCGCCAAAGGTGTTTCATTTGTGTTTAGATACAATTCAGCAATTAATCTAATATCGTCACGAACCTCTTTTACAGCGAACCTTATATTAGAACTCTTGCACCTAAGTAAACTGTAGGTGATCAGTGCAAGCTGTTTTACTGCTACGGGCGTTACTGGCTGGTATTTCTTATTTACACTTCCTGTGCATGCCACAACAGCTATTTTCTCCGAGAGATTCGCAATATGCTCTGGCTTGTCGTAATCGAGAATTAGCTGGGCAGCCCTTCCAAGCAAGGTCATACTTTCAATTAATACGTCTGCCATGTCGTGTGGCACAATCGTTTCTACTGAGCTTGCCAGATAACCTGCTACCAAATGTGCATGGGATCGAGTTGCCTGTTCTTCTGCATAATCTATCAACAGATATAAATGCGTAAGTTGAGTCAGACAGTGGAGGTTTTCCTCAATGAACTGTTCATCTCTTCTTGAGATTCCAATTTGAACGTTCTGCCGCAAATGCTCAAGGGTATTCGTTAAAAAGCTATCAGAGGCAAGTGGGTTATCAAATAAATAATTATTGGAATAAAAGGTCTTTCCTTTGGTTTTAATATATGCCTTGTGGATTTCGACTATCCCATACAACGCTACTCTAGAAACCTCCTGATCACCTTGTTCTGCATACCGCCTAGAAAAGGTTATGCAATATAAAATTGCTCGTTCAGCTAAAACTGTCCAGTTTGTATGAGTTCTAAAATACATAACGCGATTCAAATCATGTTTGCTAGGGGGCTCATTTTTTGCATTATTTTTATCGGCCTCTTTGTTAAACATTGGTGAGATACGGCTGAAGGCTTTGTCCAGAGTATTGAAGTTATTTTGCGTATCAGTAACTAGCAATTCGATTTGCTTAGTTGGACTAATTAAATCAAGTGCTCTGCGATATGCAACTCCAAATAACAATAAGATAAGAATCAAACTCCATGCTGAGATGACGGCGGCCAATGCAACCCAAGATTCATCTGGAATTAAAGACAAACTTATAGTCAGCGATGCCAAGGAGAATGTCGCCACAAACGTGAGAATAAGTCTTCTATCTGTGCTGAACTTTCTGAAGAGGCCATGCGGCATCCGTTCAACATTCACTTGCATTGCAAACATGATGAGAGAAAATGCAATGGCAGTCGCACCAATCAAAGCACTACCAAGATTAAGACACAAATCTCTCACTGCTGAGACTCGGTCTGAATCCGATATATATGGCCCTAGTTGCTTTTGGAGTAATGGAACAAGTGCAAAGCTTACAACCACTGACGTTATTAGTACCACCAAAACGATCTTAGTTTGATATCTTTGTTGGTTGACTAGAAACCAATTTCGCATGATGTAGATGCTACGCCAGCCTAAGGCACGCCTAAGTTTGAAAGACTCATGAAAATGATATCTTTTTTCTTCTAAATTCTGCTTGAGAGTTGCTGTAACAGTTTGTGCCTTATGCTCAAAGTGTGATGTGAATGTACTCAGCTTTTGCTGAAATCGTGTTTTGTATTGATATGACTTCTGCTTTAAATTACCCAATATTGATAAAGCATTAGTGATCATCTTTTATGTATCCAAGATATAGAATATTGAGCAATGATTTTACCCCTCCAATTAGTCCTAACACCTACTTTCCCAGCTTGATTAGTTCGCTTCGAAAGGGCAAGCCAGATTGAATAAGTGAGCGACCTCAACTATCTAGGAATAATATGCACTTTCGCATGCGTCACGCCTGTCTGTGACGAGATCGCATTCACACAAGCCTCTACCTCAGCAATCCTGCCTTTCAGGATCACCGTCTCCATGCAGTTGTCATGATCCAAATGCACATGTTGAGCAGTGATAATCACATCATGGTGGTCGTGTTGTAGTTGATTTACCCGGCTGGCGAGTTGGCGTTCGTGATGATCATAAACATAACTGAGCGAGGCGACGCATTCAGCTTCCGCGTGATCGGCATCTTCAATTACCGCTTCATCGAGTGCTTTACGCACGAGGTCACGAAAGGCTTCTGAGCGGTTGACGTAGGCCCGCACGGCGACCAGTTGGTCAAAGGCATCGGCCAGGTCATCTTCCACCGAAATTGTAATGCGTCGCATAAAGTGTCTCTGGATATAAATTGAACAGTCGCCCATCGCACTGGGCGTTAGCCATTTTAATATACCGAAAAACCTTTTGTGAGCGTTGCAGCTGGGGTAGGTAAAAATAAACCTCGCCCGGCTTTTGGGGGCTGGCCAACTATGCGAGGTTTATTTGGAGGCAGTTTGACTAAAAGTTATAGGTGACGGTTAGCCTTGCTGACCTGGGTTCCACCGGGTGAAAATGAATATCGTTGACCGGTGCAGCCTCGCCTTTGAGTTGTGATTCGTAGTAGTAGTCGATATCACTGGCTTTGCGGCTAAACAGGTTAAAAATATCCAGTGTCAGGGTCGTTTTGGGATTATAGCGGTAGCCGACACGCGCATAGGTGAGGAAGGTCGAGTTGGAGCGTACTGAGTTATCTTCAACAAGTGGCCTTGGCCCAAAATAACGTAGTTGCACGCTGCCAAACCAGTTGCCCCATTGCGTCACGGTGGCGCCAATTGAGGCGACTTTATTGATGGCACCGGGGATATATTGGCCGGCAGGATCTCTATCTGTGAATCTAGCTCTTGAGAGCGCGAGATCCATGTCCAGCAACAACCAGTCGTTCACTAAGTAATGGTTGTTCCATTCCACGCCGTAGCGACGGCTGGCACGGCTGGGTTCGGTTTCACCGGCGTCACCCACAAACAGGAGCTCGGAATCAATATCCAGCTGCCACACGGCCAATGAACTTTGCAGGCCGGGAACCCACTCGCTACGGATGCCAACTTCACTGCCCCTGGTACTTACCAGCGGCGTCACTGGCGTGGCTATGCCACCACCAGGCAACACGGTTTGCGTGGTGCCGCGGGCGTCGTTACTGTGAAAGCCTTTGCCGATATTGTAAAAAAGCTCAGTGTTGGCCCATGGGCCGAAGATGACAGAGAGCTTGGGTGAGGTAATGCCATCTCCTTTGTTGCCAGAGTTGCCATTGATGCTGCTTTTGACATCAAACTGGTAGCGGTCATAGCGCACGCCAGCCACGGTACGCAGTTTTTCATGCCACCAGACGGTATTCTCCGCATACAGACCTGCGCTGCTTTCCTCAACCTTGTCGGAACGGATCAGTGAAATGCGTTGTGTGTTCACCGTGTTATACAGCGCGACCGGGGAGAGTTTGTCATAGCGGGTTTGTATGCCCAGTTTGTTTTCCATCGGCAAACCCGCCAACTCGCCCAGCCACGATTTACTAAGATTCACGCCTAGCATGGTGCGCTTTTCGCTTTGGTTAAACTGGTCGCCATTGACCGGATCATTGAGAAAGTAAGTGAAGTTGCTGTAGAGGTCTAACTCGGAACGCACGGCATAGGCGCTCATTTGCCAGCCGCCATGCTGATCACGATGCTGTTTGTTAAATGACAGGCTGTAACGTGATGAATCGCCGCCATCGGTAGGATCTATGGCATCAAAGCGGCCAATTTGCCCGGAACGGACAGCGCGCAGGGGAATCTGGTCGGTACTGTTCCAGCGGTTGTGGTACGCCATGGCAGTAAAGGTGGTGCTATCGTGTGCATCGCCTTCGCTGTAGCGCAACAGGCCGTTATATTTCCTCACGCCTTCGGCCACCTGCCACGGCCCATCATAATGGTTCACATCCAGGGCATAGAGTAAATGACCGTCTGCCACGGCTGCTGAGTTTGCCAGCAGCATGCGCTGGTAATCGTAACTGCCCACGGTCAGGCTGGCGATGCCTTGTGGCAATTCGTTAAGCAGATGCAATCTGGCGGCACCAGCGGAGGAAAAATCGCCCTCCTCTGCTGAATAAGTGCCTTTTTTATAGTGGATATGACTGACCAGCTCGGGGATCAGGAAATTCAAATCCGTGTAGCCTTGGCCGTGTGCATGGGTGCGCATATTGACCGGCATCTCGTCCACATAGGTGGCAAAGTCGGTGCCGTGATCGAGGTTAAAGCCACGCAAAAAGTACTGGTTGGCCTTGCCACTGCCGCTATGCTGGGTGACGATCATGCCGGGGACAAACTCTAACACCTCCCCCACCCGTGAAATGGGCCGGTTTTGAATCAGGCTGGCATTCACCCGCCCCTCGCTGGCGGCATCGGACGAACCGACCGCGTTGTCATAATGCGCACGCACGGGCACGTCATCGAGCGTGAGCGCCTCACTGGCGACAGTCAACCGGGATAACAGTGCCGCAACCAGGCCGAGACTTAGCCGTATGATCTTTTTGTTATTTTTCATACGGCGGCATTATGCGCGAAAACAGAGTGACAACCTATAAGTAAATTAACGCAAGACGCGGTGCGCTGACGCCAATAAAAAAGCCCGCTGGCGCGGGCTTTTTTAGATCAGAGCAGGCAACTTATTCAGCTGCTGGCGCTTCTTCTCTTGCTGGTGGATCGATCAGGGCTTTCATGCTCAAACGCACTTTGCCTTTGTCGTCCAACTCAACCACTTTCACTTTAACAATGTCACCCTCTTTGAGGTAGTCGCTCACCGCTTTCACGCGCTCGTGAGCAATTTGTGAAATGTGTACCAGACCATCTTTACCTGGCATCAAGGTCACCACTGCACCGAAGTCCAGAATCTTGACCACTGGGCCTTCGTAGATCTGGCCGACTTCTACCTCGGCAGTGATCTGCGCGATACGGCGTTGGGCTTCAGCGCCTTCGTCCGCATTGGTGCACGCGATCTTCACGGTACCGTCATCTTCGATGTCGATGCTGGTGTTGGTTTCTTTGGTCAGTGCCTGAATCACGGCGCCACCTTTACCGATCACGTCACGGATTTTGTCCGGATTGATCTTCATGGTGATGATACGTGGGGCAAACTGTGACATTTCGGTGTTTACGCCAGACACGGCTTGTTTCATCAGGCCCAGAATATGCGCGCGGCCTTCTTTGGCTTGTGCCAGGGCCACTTGCATGATCTGTGCCGTAATACCAGTGATCTTGATGTCCATTTGCAGGGCGGTTACACCTTTGTCGGTACCGGCCACTTTAAAGTCCATGTCACCCAGGTGATCTTCGTCACCCAGAATGTCGGTCAGCACCGCAACGCGGTTGCCTTCCTTGATGAGGCCCATGGCCACACCAGCCACGTGGGCAGTCAATGGCACACCGGCGTCCAGCATGGAGAGGCAGCCACCACAGACAGACGCCATGGAGCTGGAACCGTTAGACTCAGTGATCTCGGACACCACACGCAGGGTGTAGTCGAAGTCTTCTTTCTTAGGCAATACGGCTTTTAATGCGCGCTTAGCCAGGTTACCGTGGCCGATTTCGCGGCGTTTTGGTGAACCGACACGACCCGTTTCGCCAGTGGCGAACGGAGGCATGTTGTAGTGCAGCATGAAGTTTTCGTAGTATTCGCCAGCCAGTGCGTCAATGATTTGCTCATCTTTGCCTGTACCCAAGGTGGTCACGACCAAAGCCTGTGTTTCACCACGGGTAAACAGCGCAGAACCGTGGGTGCGTGGCAATACGCCGGAACGGATGGTGATTGGACGCACGGTACGTGTGTCACGGCCATCAATCCGTGGTTCGCCGTTCAAAATCTGGCTACGCACGGTTTTCGCTTCGAGTTTAAAGAACTCGTCTTTAATCTTGTTGGCTTCTAAAGTAGAAGTTTCTTCAGTGATCAAGGTACTCATGACGCGGGACTTGATTTCGTCCAGCTTGGCAGAGCGCTCGCCTTTGGATTTGATTTTGAAGGCAGCGTTGATGTCTTCAGCCGCAATCGCTTCAATTTTTGCAATCAGCGCAGTGTCTGGCTCTGGCGGTGTCCAGTCCCAGGCATCTTTACCGGCTTCAGCAGCCAGTTCGTTGATCATTTTGATCACAGGTTGCATTTGCTCGTGACCGAACACAACCGCACCCAGCATCACGTCTTCTGGCAATTCTTTGGCTTCGGATTCCACCATCATCACAGCGGTTTCAGTCGCAGCCACGACCAAGTCCAGCGCGGACTCTTTCAGTTGTGTCGCCGTTGGGTTCAAGACGTATTCGCCGTTGATATAACCCACTTTGACCGCACCCATTGGGCCGTAGAAAGGGATACCTGCCAGCGCTACCGCAGCAGACGCACCAATCATGGCCGGGATGTCAGCATCAATTTCCGGATCCAGGGACAACACGGTCGCCACAATCTGCACTTCGTTATAAAACGCATCCGGGAACAGTGGACGCATAGGACGGTCGATCAAACGTGCCGTCAGGGTTTCTTTTTCGCTAGGACGGCCTTCACGTTTGAAGTAGCCGCCTGGAATGCGGCCAGCCGCATAGGTTTTTTCCTGATAATCCACAGTCAATGGAAAGAAATCCTGACCTTCTTTGACTTCGGTTTTTGCAGTTGCAGCCACCAGGACTACTGTATCGCCATAGCTCACCATGACGGCGCCATCTGCCTGACGTGCGACTTCCCCGGTTTCAATGGTCAGGGTATGCGCACCAAGCTGGAGGCTTTTTCTCGTAATTTCAAACATTGTTTTTCCTTTATCTACCATGGCTATTCACTACCTAATAGCCAATCTCAACAATGAAAACCAGACTGACAGTGCCGGCACTCCACGCATATGCATAGCATTGTGCGCGACAACTGACGCCAGGTTTCCCGATTTGCGGTGACTTCCATCAGCACGCTTTTTGTACAAACCCTGCACAAAACGCACTCACAGAAGCCACCCCAGTTGGTGATATGAAAATCCCGAATATCAGCAATCTCAGGATTTTTAAAGCAAAAAAGCCGAGGCAGTCACCATGCCATCGGCTTTTATTTCGTTAAAAGTGAACTGGATTAAACGTCACTTTTAGCCAAATTATTTACGCAGGTTCAAGCGCTCGATCAGCGTTTGATAGCGGCTAACGTCTTTACCTTTGAGGTAGTCGAGCAAACGACGACGCTGGCTGACCAACGCCAACAGACCACGACGGGAGTGGTTGTCTTTTTTGTTGGATTTGAAGTGCTCGGTCAGGTAGCTGATACGGTATGTCAACAAAGCCACTTGTACTTCTGGGCTCGCTGTATCGTTAGCACTGCGTTGAAAATCTTTAATGATTTTTGCGGATTGTTCTGCGGTAATCGCCATCTTTATTTTCCTTGAGTTAGCGTCAATATCGTCGCAGCCAGACAACCCATTTGCCTACCGCACCGACATTCAATTTACACGAAACGCGCATTATAGCGGCAAGCGCCAGCCTTGCATAGGTTTTTATCACATTAAGTTTCTGTTTTTATGAATTAATTTAAATATCGCAGCTCTTTGAAGGCTCTATAAAAAGTCATCATAAAAATCGGCAGCCGCTGGTACCGCCCCGCGAATGCCGCAAATGGAGGCGGCGAAACTGGCCGCGCGGGTCAGGATGATGGGGCGTGACCAGCCCGCCAGCAAGCCGCGAATCACCACCGAGGTATAAGCATCGCCAGCACCTACACTATCGACAAATGCCGTGCTCAAGCGCACCGGCGGCACGCGAAAGCCCTGACCAAACCGGTCCAGCCAGAAACTGCCCTCTTCACCACAGGTGACAAACATTTCAGTCAAGCCACACACCATCAACAAGCGCCGGGCCAGCTCATTCACATCTGCCGCACCCGGCAGTCCAAGCAATTTACAGACTTCTGGCAACTCTTCATGATTGATTTTGAGAATATCAGCGGCCTGCAAGGCCATGCGTACGCTCTCCACGTCATACCATGGCGCACGCAGGTTGATGTCGCACAGCACCGTGGCGGGCTGGCACAGCGCCAACCACTGCGTGGCAAGCGCCTGCATGGGCGCATGGCGCAAAGCCAGTGACCCGAAATACACCAGCCTCGGGGGATGTTTCAAGGTGAGCGCCTCGACAGGCGGCCATTGCAGGTCATCATAGGCCTGCTGATCCAGAATCTCGAAGCGATGACCATCGGGGCCCAGATGCACCTTGACTTGCCCGGTCGGCAAACGCTCAGAGTGCTGCACCCCTTCGGTAGGCAGGCCAGTCGCTTGCATTTCGGTCACAATACGTTCGCCCAGGGCATCCTGGCCGATGGCAGTGAGAAAGTGCACGGGCAAGCCAAATGCGTGACAGTGGCGGGCAACATTATAAGGTGCGCCGCCGATGACCGTTTGCTCGGGAAACACATCCCCCAGCACCTCACCCAAAATCATGATCGAATCTGACATCTGTTTATCCTGCCTTTAATAACCAACCAATTGCCATACACGCTGGCAACAACCAAAGAATTGAAATCCGCTTGCCGACCAGCAACCACAGCGACAGCACTACCATGCTGGCAGCGGCGACATCTGGCGCATCGGGCCAGACCACATGCCGGCTCAACGTGAGGGCCAGCGCCACCATGCCCGCGATCACTGCCGCACTGATGGCATGCAGCGGCGCAGTCCAACGCCATTGCTGGCGGGTACGCTCTATCCAGGGCGCCCCCAAAAACACCATGACAAAACTGGGCACAAACGTAAACCAGGTCACAATCGTCGCCCCGATCAACCCCGCCTGCCAATCAGGCAAGGCCAGCCCGGCCTGCCAGGCCGCAACAAAGCCAATATAGGTGACCACCATAATCAGCGGGCCCGGCGTACTTTCGCCCAAGGCCAGGCCATCCAGCATCTGCTCCGTCGTCAACCAGTGGTAATGCTGCACACTGGCATCAAACACATAGGGCAAAACGGCATAGGCGCCGCCAAAAGTGAGAAACGCAGCCTGGCTAAAAAAAGCTGCCATGCGGGTGAACAGATGTGACGGCCCATAATAAAGCACTAAGGCCGCAGCGACACCTAAACCACATAGCGCCCCCCAGATCAGCACTGTCGCTGTCCACCGCCACAAATCAGCCAGCCCGGCCAGCGCCGTGTTGTCATCAATCACACTTGGCGCCGTCTGCATGGCCCTTGCCGCTGCATGGCCAACTGACGTTTCGACCCACTGCGGCCAATATTGTTGCACAGCAACGCCCAACACCGCGGCCAGCAGAATAATCACCGGGAATGGCAGATGGACCGTTTGCATGACCAAGGCCAGCAAAAACACGCCCCACAACCAGCGGGCGATCAGCACTTTTTTAGCCAGGCGCCAGGCGGCACAGCAGACCAGCGCGACTACCAGCGGCTTAACCCCATACAACAAAGCCGCGACGGCGGGCTGACTGCCCCACTGCATATACCCCCACGCCAGCGAGACCAGCAAGCCAAACGCAGGCAACACAAACAAACTGCCAGCCACAATGCCACCCCAGGCACCATGCAATAGCCAGCCCATATAGACCGCCATTTGCTGCGCCTCGGGGCCGGGCAATAACATGCAATAGTTCAAGGCATGCAAAAATCTGGCCTCTGAAATCCAGCGCTTTTCTACCACCAGCGCCTGGTGCATCAAGGCAATTTGTGCCGCAGGCCCACCAACACTAATACAGCCCAGGCGCAACCAGTAGGCCCAAAATGCCTGTGCAGAAGGCTTCGCTGGCGCCTGCATTTCAGGCGGTGTCTCGACAATAGACATCAACCATTCCTTTTAAAACAGCGGCCTCAAATACCGCCTCGCAAGCATATCAGGATTTTTTTTAACTTTTGTGTGCATTCTTAGCGTTCTTTGCTATAATGCGCGTCTTGCGATTCGGGACACACCCAAATTGCTGTTGGCCAGATAGCTCAGTCGGTAGAGCAGAGGATTGAAAATCCTCGTGTCGGCAGTTCGATTCTGCCTCTGGCCACCACTCCTCCTGCCTTTCGGCACATTTCTTTTTCTGGGTTTGTTGATGTCATTAAAACACTTAACACCGGATGAATTACAGCCATTACTCAATGATCCCTCATTGTTGCTGATTGATATCCGCAATGATCACGAGCTTGTTTCCGGTATCTTGCCTGGTGCCATGCATTTGCCATTAGGACATCTGGCGACGATGTTTGATCAACTGCCGCAGGACAAAAAAATCGTGTTTTACTGCCGTAGCGGTGTACGCTCCATATCTGCAGGTGAGTTTGCCTTGGCGCAAGGCTGCCATGATGTCTCGCATTTGGCGGGCGGCATTCTGGCTTGGGCTCAACACGGCTTGCCCATCGAGCCCGCTTAATTCAGAGACTCAGGATTGTTTATGCAATACGACAAAGAAGTAGATGCCCGCCACCTGAACTGCCCCCTGCCCATTTTGCGTTGCAAAAAGGCCCTGAACGAGCTGCAAGCAAGCCAAGTACTCAAAATCACGGCCACGGATCCTGGCTCAAAGAAAGATTTTGATGCCTTTTGCCGCCAAACCGGTCACACCCTGATCGAGATGCAAGAGGCAGAAGGCGTTTTTACCTTCTGGCTACGCAAGCGCAGCCAGTAAACCGCTCTCCCGCGGACTGACACTCAGCCACTAACCGCACCCACCATCCATTCATCCGCTTCAGCGCAAAAAAAGGGCTTCCGAAGAAGCCCTGTGAGGAACGACGTTAACCCGTGGGTTAACGTGGTCTGCATGCCGAAACAACGATTGCCGCACTGGCGACTCAGGGACTCAACCTGACTTGCAGTTTGCCGGCATGGCTTCCGACAATCTGCACACTCCAGACGCAATCATTGTTATCTAAAGATGATTTCGGCAGCTTCACGCAAAACTTTAGGGCGCGCTCAAAAAAATTTAAATAAAAAAGCCCGCCGATGAGGCGGGCTTGTTCAACCAATTGAAACGCGATTGGAAATAACGTTATTTGGCGTTTTCCAGACTACCCATGGCTTTAGGGAAGGTCACCACGCCCCATGGCATGTTTTTCACTTCAATCTGGTTCGTGACTTCAAGCTTATCTGCATCAATGACGAATACCGCATCAGACTTGCCGCAAGCCAACAGCACCTGCTTGTTGTCCGGGGTAAAACTAAAATGCCAGCAACGGTTACCGGTCGGCACTTCCTTGATTTTTTCAAAGGTCTTGGCATCAAACACCTGCAACAGTTTTGCCTTGTTGGTGGCCACAAAAATCCGCTCACCCTTACTGTCGTAGGCTATGCCGTATGGGGTTTCAGCCGTGTCTACCGTGCGTACCACATTAAAGTCTTTGTCCATAACCATAAACTTGTTACCAAACTCCAGCGTGGCCAGATAGGTACTGCCATCCGGAGAGACTTTGATGCCGCGCGGACGATCTCCATATTGATGGGTGGAAATGGTTTTGACCAGATCGCCAGTTTCGATGTTGTGTACAGTGACGGTATTGTCAGCTTCGTTCGTAATCACCAGCTGTTTGCCATCGGCCGAAAACTCCAGACCTTCGGTTTCTGGCCCGCCAGTAATTTCGCGGACTTTTTCACCTTTGGTCAGATCAACAATCGCAATCTTGGCTGGGACTTTTTCTTCATCGTCGTCATCGTCTTCTTCTGGCTTGCTGCCCGGCTTGGGTGGCGGACCAGCTTTAGAGCTAGGCTCGGACGAAACAAAAGCATAATTACCACTCACCCGCACAAACTCAGGGTTTTTGCCGACCTCAATCTGCTTGACGACTTCGCCTGTGGCGGTATCAATCACGGACACACTGCCATTTTCACGCGTCGCCACCACCAGTTGCTTGCCATCGTCTGTCAGCGCCAGGCCACGCGGGCCCTTGGCTTTCACATCCAGCATGCTGGTCACTTGCATGGTCGCCAAGTCAATCACGTCGACGCCGGCATCCTGGGTGGACACATAAGCCAACGCCTTACCAGAAGAACTTTCGCTAACAGCGCTCGTGGCCGCTGGCGTTTCCGGGGTTGGTGCGGACTCTTCTTGCTTGTTACAAGCGGTAACGCCAGCGAGCAAGGCCAGCAACCACACGCTGGTGCGCGCACGACGCGCCAATGATGAATTCAACATTTGCATTTATCTCCTGATTATTATTTAAGTCTCATCGCTCTAAAGTGCAGGCATTCCCTGCAAGAATCGTTCTCAGCCATCCAATCAGCGCCGTGGCTCGCATTCAGCTGATATCACCCACGGCACTGGCTGCAAACAACCACCATCATGGCTGCTATCAGCCTAAAAATAAACGATACGCCGGATTATGGCTCTCATCCCAGTACGGGTAACCCAATTGCTGTAAAAACTGGGTAAAGGCTAGCTGATCCTCGGGCGGTACCTGCATGCCCACCAATACCCGGCCAAAATCTGCCCCATGATTACGGTAGTGAAACAAACTGATGTTCCAGTTGTGACCCATGGATTCGAGAAAGTTCATTAAGGCGCCGGGTTTTTCAGGAAACTCGAAACGGTAAACCACCTCGTTTTGGACTTGTGGCGCATGCCCGCCCACCAGATGGCGCAAATGTAACTTGGCCATCTCGTTGTCGCTCAAATTAATGGTGGGCAAGCCAGCCGCCGCCAATTTGCTCGCGATAACATCGGCCTCGGTTGTGTGATGCACCGCCAACCCGACAAAAATATGCGCTTGCTCGGTGTCAGCAAAACGGTAATTGAATTCGGTAATATTGCGCTGCCCTAACAGGCGGCAAAAACGCTTAAACGCGCCGGGAGTCTCAGGGATGGTGACGGCAAAGACCGCCTCCCGGCGCTCCCCCAACTCTGCGCGCTCGGCAATAAAGCGCAAGCGGTCAAAGTTCATGTTGGCACCTGAAGCCACTGCGACCAGGGTTTTACCTTGACACTGTTCACGCTGACTGTAGGCCTTCAAGCCAGCCACGGCCAGCGCCCCGGCCGGCTCAAGAATGCTGCGCGTATCCTCAAACACGTCTTTGATAGCGGCGCAAATCGCATCGTTATCAACCACGATCATTTCATCGACATATTGCTGCACGAGCGCAAAGGTATGCTCGCCCACTTGCTTGACCGCAGCCCCATCTGCAAACAGGCCCACTTGTTCCAACATGACACGTTGGCCGAGCTTCAGCGATTCGGTCATGGCTTCGGCATCTTGTGCTTCGACGCCGATGACTTTGATTTCGGGGCGGACCGCTTTCAGATAGGCCGCCATGCCTGCCAGCAAGCCACCGCCGCCAACACAACAAAACACGGCTTCAATCGGCGCCGCATGATCCTGCACCAACTCCAGCGCAATCGTGCCCTGTCCGGCAATGACATCCGGATCATCGTAAGGATGCACAAAGGTCAACCCTTCTCGTTGCTCTAGATCGAGCGCGTGCAAGTAGGCATCGGAATAACTGTCGCCAAACAACACTACTTCGGCACCGCGTGAGCGCACCGCATTGACCTTGATCGCTGGCGTGGTGGTCGGCATCACAATGACGGCACGGCAGCCCATTTTTTGCGCACTCAAGGCCACGCCTTGCGCATGGTTACCGGCACTGGCGCAAATCACGCCACGCTGCAAAGCCTCTGCCGAGAGGTTGGCCATTTTGTTATAGGCACCGCGCAGCTTGAATGAAAATACCGGCTGCATATCTTCGCGCTTGAGCAATACCCGGTTATTCAGTCGCGAGGACAAGTTGGGCAATTCATCGAGCGGCGTATGTCTGGCAACGGCATAGACGTGGGAGTGTTCGATTTTTTCGCGGTAATTGATGGTCATGAAATACGTGGAGATTTTAAAACCGCAAGGTTGCAGTGTATGATAGAGAATTGTTTGTATTATAAAGAATTAATCAAGGATTGAAGCACATGGCGATGGATAAAGCACAACAAGACGCATTGAAACTCGAAGTGGCAAAAGCAGCAGTCAATTATGTCAAGGATGGCATTATTGGTGTGGGCACCGGCTCAACCGCTAACTTTTTTATCGACGAACTGGCCAAAGTCAAACATAAAATCACCGGCGCAGTCGCCAGCTCCGAAGCCACCGCGCAACGCCTGCGTAACCACGGTATCGAGGTCTTTGACTTGAACAGCGTCGACAGCATGGATATTTATGTGGATGGCGCCGATGAAATCACCGAGCACATGCATATGCTCAAAGGCGGCGGCGGTGCATTGACCCGTGAAAAGATCGTGGCAGCTGTGGCCAAATCTTTCATCTGTATCTGCGACGAAAGCAAATTTGTACCCGTCTTGGGCAAGTTTCCCCTGCCAGTAGAAGTATTACCAATGGCTCGCAGCCATGTGGCACGTGAACTGGTAAAACTGGGTGGTCAACCCCAATTGCGTGACTTCACGACTGACAACGGCAACTTGATCCTTGATGTGCATGGCTTGAGCATTAGCGACCCGATTGCAATGGAAGCCAAGATCAACCAGATCGTAGGGGTGGTGACTAACGGCTTGTTCGCAGCACGCCCGGCCAATGTGTTGCTGCTGGCCACGCCAAACGGCGTTAAAACCCTGACCAAGTAATTGCAACTTCTGCACACTGAAAATTATCATACAGTTGTCATATTGGGCTGGTAATCTGCACCGGCACAATAATTAGGAAAAATTTGTCATGCAATTTGAACACACCTCTAAGCAATATGATGTTGAACTGGAGTCCGTCCGGGCCAAGGTTCTGGAAATGGGCGGGGTCGTTGAGCAGCAAATCGTCAATGCACTGGAGTCGCTGACCAACGCGGATGTCAATCTAGCCAAAGACGTCATGGAGCGCGATGCGCGTGTCAACGCTTTAGAGGTGCAGGTGGATGAAGACTGCAGCCATATTATTGCCCGCAGACAACCTGCAGCACGTGATTTGCGCATGATCATGATGATGGTGAAAACCATCACGGATCTGGAGCGGATTGGTGATGAAGCCACTAAAATTGCACGGACTGCCCAGCGCATCTACGAGCAAGACCGGATGTACAAACCACGGTTCAACGAGATCAAAACCATGGTTGGCATTGTGCGTGAAATGCTGCGTACATCGCTGGATTCATTTGCACGCCTGGATGTCAGCCAGACCGTGGAAGTCGCCAGACAGGATGAGCAGGTGGATGAACAATTCCGCGCCGCCATGCGTCAGTTGATCACATTCATGCTCGAAGATCCACGTACGATCTCGATGTCACTTGAAGTACTGTTTGTGGCAAAAGCCATCGAGCGCATTGGCGACCATGCGAAGAACATCTCTGAGTACGTGGTCTATATGGTTAAAGGCAAAGATATCCGTCATACCAGCCTGGAAGATATTCAGCGCGAGACACAGTCGTAATAGACCGCAAATAAAAAGCACTCCTCGGAGTGCTTTTTATTTTTGTTGGCCGGGATACGGTTAAAGCCTCATCGCATTAACCATTTTCACTAGGCAGAAGGAGGCACATAGCCAGTGGCAACATCTGCGCCTTCGCCAAAAAAGTACTTTTCGGTTTGCTCGGATAGATATTTACGTGCACTCGGGTCCGCAAGGCTCAAGCGGTTTTCATTGACCAGCATGGTCTGCTGTTTTAACCAGCCTGCCCAAGCTTCTTTAGACACATGCATATAAATCTTTTTACCCAGTTCTCCCGGATAAGGCGGAAAATCCATGCCTTCGAGCTCTTTGCCCAGTTTCACACATTGCACCAATCTTGCCATGTTCGATCCTCACTACACTGCTAAAAGCGCTATCATAGCGCATGTTAAAATCTGATGTTCGCAATTTTAGAGATAAGCCATGCAAAACAACACCCCTTCAGGTCACCAGGAAAGTCCATTCAAAGGCAAAACCGGCCTCCGGCGCTTGATTAATGCCTTTGGCTACTCCATGGATGGCTTCAAAGCCGCTTACAAGCATGAAGATGCTTTCCGTCAGGAGGTCTGGCTCTCGCTGGTGCTAATTCCTCTGGCATTTTACCTGGAGTCTGAAGCCCTGCACCGCATCCTGATGGTGGGCAGTGTGTTGCTGGTCATGATTGTGGAGCTGCTGAATTCGGCGGTTGAAGCGGTGGTAGACCGCGTGTCGATTGAACGGCATGCACTGGCCAAGCGAGCCAAAGATATTGGCAGTGCTGCCGTGTTGTTGGCATTGATCAACTTGACGGTAGTCTGGGGCTTGATTTTATTCAATTAAATGACAACAGGCTGACTAAGTCAGCCTGTTGCTTTGCTCTGTTGCGCACCTGCGCCGCGTAATGCGGCGTCCAGAGGCGCAGTTAGTTCCACCGCTTAAAAGTCAGCGCGGGCGCCCACCAATACCGCCCTCGCGCCTGACGGGGCAATATCCTTCAGAAAAGAAGCGTGCTCACGGATCTCTTCATTGAGCAGGTTATTCGCCTTGGCAAACAACTCCACGTTATACTTCACCGGCAACTTGTATGCAACCAATGCACTGACATTGGTATAGGCATCGGTTTTGAGCTCGTTCTCGGCCACGTTATTCTGCTGAAAGGCATGCAGCACATCGAGGCGAGCATTCCAGTTACCCAGGCGATAATCTAACCCACCGCCCAAACGCAAGGGCGAGATCCTTGGCAAGTATTGATTATTACGCGTGTCTTTGGCATGCACGTAGTCACCGCGCATTTTTAATGTCCACTCGTCGTTCAAGGCAAACTTGCCTTCTAACTCCAAGCCCTTGAACAAGGCCGGAACCGCTCTAAACTGTGCTTCAGGCAACAGCTCGCCATCCACCGGCACCTCAATGCCTGTATTAAACAAGCCGATAAAGTTTTTAAATTTGGTGGCATACGCGCCTAGCGTCACACTGTGACCACCTGACTTCCATTTCAGCTGCGCATCAATACCGTTGGAGCGCTCTTTGCTGAGGTTAGTATTACCGACCTCCACCTGCCCAGTCGCAATATGTGGTCCATTCGCATACAGTTCAAAATAGCTAGGTGCACGCTCGTTATGCGACAAGTTGGTCGTTACACTCCAGGATTCATCAATAGTGTACAGCCCCCCCAGCGCAAAGCTATTGGGGTTAAAGTGTTTGCTAAACGCCTGGGTGAATTTATCATCGACATGGGAGTCTATCGAGGTATCGCCAAACCGCCCGCCAAAGGTGACTTTGTGTTTATCGATTGCATACTCTTCGTAGACATAAGCCCCTTGGTCCACGGTGGTAACACTAGGCACAAATGCCTCTTCGCCTAAGGCCTGAAAACGCGTGTTCTGGAACTGATAGCCGACCACCCCATTCAAGCCCGCCAGTGGGACATGGGTGGCTTCGAGGCTACCCTGTAAACCACGGTTTTTAAAAGTGGTTCCAACCACCCCACTCTCAACTTCTACGTGCTGGTAATCGGTGTAAGCCATTCTCACCTTGATTTTTTGCACAGGTCCCTTGAGTTCTCTCACTTCACCTGCCAACTCCGTACGTTTGTTTTCCATATTGATTCTGACATTCTCTTCCGCCACGGTGCCATAGTGGTTGTTGGAGTCCGCATAGGAAATCCCCAGATAGCCTGTATCAAAGGTCCAGGAAGCACCCAATGCGCCGCCATTGGCCAGGGCAGAACTATTATTGAGCTTGTCCTTGCCGCGACTATCGCGCGCAGTACCATCGGCCAAACTCTTGCGCTTGGAAAGCGCATAGCCAGGAATCTCAAGATTGCTGGTTTCACGGCTGTAGATATCGGCATGCAATGCAAACAGGCCATTGCCCACATCGACCACCGCAGCGCCATTGCGCGTATTGTCTGGCCCGCCAAACCTGGTTTCAGCGCGGCCGGTATAGCCATTAAGGGATTCTTTAGGGATACGGTGGTCAATGGCGTTGACGACACCGCCCATGGCACTGCCGCCATACAGCAACGCTGCCGGGCCTCGCACCACATCAATTTGCTCAATAATCAATGGATCCACGCCCACTGCATGGTCAAAACTCAGTGACGAGGCATCCAGAATGCCGACACCGTTTTGCATGATACGCACACGCTCGCCGTCCAGGCCACGGATAATCGGACGCGAAGCATTTGGACCAAACTGCGTGGCCGTCACGCCCGGAATGCCATTCAGGGTTTCGCCCAGAGTCCCCTGACGACGCAAACTGAGCTCACGTCCGCCCAATACCGAGACCGGCACCACCATATCATCCGATGCCACGCCCAGGGGATTCCCCGTGACAGGCACATTATCAATATCAAGGGTTTTCGCGTCTTCTGCCGAGACCAGCATGGGCGAGCTCAACGCCGCCATCAATGCCAGCCATAATGATTTTTGCTGCCCACGTGCAGACATCCTCTTTTGTAACATTTTCATTGTTTTTTCCAGACAAGGTCAGGCAGTGCTGTGCGCACTGCATAAATAGCTCACTCCAGCCGCAAGCGCGACCTGGAGAATGTATCGTCAAGGGTTAAACAATGGCAGGAGGGGCGCGTGCGGCATAGGCCGCGAGCGTTGGGCGCTGTATGGCAATCGCCAGGGCGCTGATGACAGCAAGATAGCTAAGCTCTGGCAAGCTCCATTGCTGGGCCTGCGTCATCACCCCGACGAGATGCGCGTAGGCGACACAGAGCCTGCATTGGTCTTTGCTTTGATGTTTGTCAGATTGCGAGTGTTGCGTCAGCTCTTTGAGATGGGTAATTTCATGTGTGACAAGGCCTGTCTGCGTGATCGCAAACAACACTGCCAATAGAAAATACACATAAAAGCGCTTTAACATGTTGAATATACTAACATAAATTCCTACACACAGAATGCAACTCTATTGCATTTTTATGCAAAAGCCATGCGTTTTAGCGAGACGAGCAAGTGAAAAACTAGAGATTAACGACGCGTTTGGGGGCAATACGGCCATCGCGCTGCTGCTGGCCGACCCCAAGAAATAAACCGGAAGCACTGTAAATACGCAAATCGCCCGCTGGGATAACGCCAGCCAGCCAGACTGGATTGCCTTGTTTGAAATAATAGGCGGCATCCTCATGCAGCTCGACTTTAGGCAGGATTTGAATGGCACTATCGACAGGCAGCAGCAACGCATCGCGCTGCTCAATAGACATCTGCTCCAGAGCTTCTATCGTCACGGTCTCGGCGATTTGATAAGTGGCGGTTGCCGTACGGCGTAAAGCTGTGAGGTGCGCACCCACATTGAGTGCTTTACCAATATCCTCGCCTAAGGTACGGATATAAGTGCCTTTGCTACAACAGACTTCGATTTCTGCACTATTCTCAGCACAGGCCAAGACACGCAATGCATGAATGGTTACCTGACGCGGTGCACGTTCTAGCTCGACACCATTACGCGCGTATTCATACAAAGGCTTACCGTTTACCTTGAGCGCAGAATACATGGGAGGCACTTGTGTAATTGACCCCAAAAACTGCGGCAACACGCGCTCAATCTCTGCACGCGACAGCTGGCAAGCCACCTCACTGACGACGTCACCCTCTTTATCTCCGGTGGTGGTGGTCACACCAAACTTGACAGTCGCCACATAAGTTTTGTTTTCATCCGTCAGGTGTTGTGCAAATTTGGTAGCTTCGCCCAAGCAGATCGGCAACACGCCAGTTGCAAGAGGATCCAAGGTCCCGGTATGTCCGGCTTTTTGGGCCTGATATAACCATTTGACCTTTTGCAGGGCCTGATTGGATGAAAAGCCATAGGGCTTGTCCAGCAACAACACGCCACTGACGGCACGTTTAATGCGTTTGGTTTGCATAGCGCGAAAGGAGGTGAAAATTATTCTTGCGGAGGGGTATCAGACAAAGCGTCGCTGATCAGCTTGTCCATGTGCATCCCACGATCTATGGATTCATCATAGACAAAATGCAACTGCGGGACAGTACGGATCATCATGCGCTTGCCCAGCTGCGTACGCAAAAAGCCGGCGGCTTTCTCCAGGCCGGCTTGCAGGCCTTTGCTATTCTTCTGCGCGGTGTAAAAGACCTTGGCATGTGCCATATCACCCGCCACCTCAACCCCGGTCAAGGTGACCATCTGCACACGCGGGTCCTTGATCTCAAACATGAGCAAATCCGCCAGTTCACGGCGCATTTGCTCAGAGATGCGGTCATTTCTTGAAAATGCTTTAGCCATTAGAGTGTTCTGGCCACTTCAACGACTTCATAAACTTCAAGAATATCGCCGACTTCAATCTCATTGTAGTTCTTGAGAGACAAGCCGCACTCAAAGTTATTTTTAACTTCTTTAACGTCATCTTTGAAGCGCTTGAGGGAGTCGAGCTCACCCGTATGGATAATGACATTGTTACGCAGCAAACGGACTTTGGAGTTACGTTTAACCACGCCATCCTGTACATAACAACCGGCCACTGCACCCACTTTGGAGATCCGGTATACCTCGCGGATTTCTACCGTACCAATCATTTGCTCTTTCTGCTCTGGTGCAAGCATGCCACCCAACGCCGCTTTGATCTCGTCCACAGCTTCGTAAATGATGTTGTAGTAACGCAGGTCGACATCCAGATTCTCAACCAGCTTACGTGCGCCGGCATCTGCCCGGACGTTAAAGCCGATCAGTACCGCACTTGAAGCGGCGGCCAGGTTCACATCAGACTCACTGATGGCACCCACGCCGGTGTGAATAATATTCACACGTACTTCGCTGGTAGACAGTTTTTGCAGGCTGGTGGTCAAGGCTTCGTAAGAGCCCTGTACATCTGATTTGATAATCAGGTTCAGGGTTTGTACTTCGCCTTCAGCCATCTGCTCAAACATGTTTTCAAGTTTGGCCGCCTGCTGCTTGGCCAGTTTCACATCGCGGAACTTGCCCTGACGGAACAAGGCAATTTCACGCGCCTTGCGCTCGTCGTTCAAGACGATGGTTTCTTCACCAGCACTTGGCACATCAGACAAGCCCAGAACTTCTACCGGAATAGACGGGCCGGCTTCTTTAATGTCGTTGCCATTCTCGTCAAGCATGGCACGCACACGGCCATAAGCCGTACCTGCCAGCAGCATATCGCCGCGGCGCAGGATACCTGACTGCACCAGAACGGTAGACACCGGACCACGTCCTTTGTCCAGACGACCTTCAATGACCAGGCCTTTGGCTGGCGTATTGAGCGGGGCTTTCAACTCAAGCACTTCCGCTTGCAGCAACACGGCTTCCAACAACTCATCAATGCCTTTACCGGTTTTGGCAGACACTTCACGGAACATGGTATCGCCACCGTACTCTTCTGGCACCACCTCATGTGAGATCAGCTCGCTTTTCACGCGCTCTGGCTGGGCTTCCGGTTTATCAATCTTGTTAATCGCCACCACGATAGGCACATTACCTGCCTTGGCATGGTGTATCGCTTCAATCGTTTGTGGCATCACGCCATCATCAGCCGATACCACCAGAATCACGATATCGGTCGCCTTCGCACCACGGGCACGCATAGCGGTAAAAGCCTCGTGGCCAGGGGTATCCAGGAAGGTCACCATGCCGCGTGGCGTTTCCACGTGGTAAGCACCGATATGCTGAGTAATGCCGCCTGCTTCACCTGAAGCCACGCGACTGCGGCGGATATAGTCCAGCAAGGAGGTTTTACCATGGTCAACGTGACCCATGACCGTGACCACCGGTGGACGTGATTCCAGAATCGCTTCAACGCCTTCGGTTTCCTCCAGGAAGCTTTCAGGATCATTCGCAGCCGCGGCTTGCGCTTTGTGACCCATTTCTTCGACCAGAATAATCGCAGTGTCCTGATCCAGCACCTGGTTGATGGTCACCATCATGCCCATTTTCATTAAGGCCTTGATCACTTCCGCCGCTTTGACAGACATTTTGTGCGCCAAATCCGCAACCGAAATGGTCTCCGGCACCATCACCTCTTTGATGATAGGTTCGGTTGGTGCATTAAAGGCGTGCTGATCATCTTTATTGGATTTGTGATGCTTGCCCTTAGGGGTGCGCCAGCCTTGAGCGCCGCCAGCAGGTGCATCACCACGGGTTTTAATGCCGCGTTTTTTGTTCTCGTTTTCATTCCAGTCGCGGTTGTCGGTCTTGGCTTTTTTATCTTTATTTTCTGGCTTGTCTGTTGCTTTGGCAGCGGGCTTGTGTAGCGTCCCTTCAGACAACTTGGTGGCTGCGGGTTTATTCTTCGCAGCCTCGGCCTCTGCCTGGCGCTTGGCTTCTTCTTCTGCGCGACGTTGTGTCAACGCTTGCTTGCGCTTGATATCTTCTGCCTGCAAGGCAGCCAGCTTGGCCGCACGCGAAGCTTCTTGTTCACGTAAGGCAATCTCCTGCGCCGACAGAACCACGCCTTTTTTCACAGGGGCTGGGGCTTCTACGACTGGTGTAAGTGCTGGTGCCTCAACTACTGGCTCAGGCTCTGGCTCTGGCTCAGGTTCAGCCACGACCTCAACGATCTCTTCGATCACAGGTTCTTCCACCACGACCGGCTCAACCTCTACGGGCAAGCTCTCCAGAACTTCTGCTGGTACTGGCTCGGCTTCATCATAAGCAGCGGCATCCACAGGCGGCTCATAACCCAGCTCAGGGCGCTCCAGCACGCGTTTTTTACGCACTTCCACCTGAATCGTACGGGCTTTACCTGAGCTATCCAGCTTTTTGATTTCGGTGTTCTGCTTACGGGTCAGCGTAATCTTGTTTTTAGGCGCGTTACCTGCCCCATGCTCTTTACGCAAGTAATCCAGCAAGGCAGCCTTGTCACCCTCTTCCAGGAAATCATCCACAGACGTTTTATGAACGCCTGCGCTTTTCAGTTGCTCGATAAGAAGAGTCGTTGGAAGACCCAGCTCGGCGGCAAATTGTGCGACGGTTGAAAGTGCCATGTACTGCTCCAGTTCAATTACTTTATTTTTTAATTAAGAGGTATGCATGATGTTTTAAACGCATAGGTTATTTAAAACGCCTGGTTACTTAAACCAGGGTGCTCGCGCCGTCATAATCAATGACTTCGCACGCTCTTCATCTATTCCGGTCAACTCAACCAGCTCATCGACTGCCAGTTCGGCCAGATCTTCGCTGGTATGAATCTCGCTGGCTGCCAGTTTATGGGCAGTGTCTGCATCCATACCGTCCAGCGTCATCAGGTCGTTGGTGTCTTCTTCAACTTTTTCTTCTTTGGCAATCGCCTCGGTTAACAAGGCAGCACGTGCGCGTGAACGTAACTCATTGATCGTGTCTTCATCAAAGGCCTCGATTTCAGCCATCTCTGCCAAAGGCACGTAGGCAATCTCTTCCAGTGTGCTAAAGCCTTCCTGCACCAGGATATCCGCCACTTCTTCGTCCACATCCAGCTTCTCGATAAACAATTGGCTGATTTTGGCATACTCGTCCTGACTCTTCTGCGCAGCCGCTTCTTCGGTCAGGATATTCAGGTTCCAGCCAGTCAGTTCCGACGCCAGACGCACGTTTTGACCGTTGCGCCCAATCGCTACCGCCAATTGCTCTTCGTTCACCACCACATCCATGCTGTGTGCATCTTCATCGACCACAATCGACGTCACTTCAGCTGGCGCCAAGGCATTAATGACAAACTGTGCCGGATCCATGCTCCACAATACGATATCCACGCGCTCGCCACCGAGCTCAGAAGTCACCGCTTGTACACGGGAGCCACGCATGCCCACGCAAGTCCCCACAGGATCCAGGCGCTGGTCATTGGTTTTAACCGCAATTTTGGAACGCAAGCCAGGATCACGCGCCGCAGAACGAATCTCCAGCAGGCCTTCTTCGATTTCAGGCACTTCCAGCTCAAACAAACGCTTGAGGAACTCGGGAGCGACACGCGACAGGATCAGTTGCGGCCCACGGCCACCACGGTCCACGCGTGACAGATAAGCACGCACACGGTCACCCACGCGCAGGTTTTCTTTTTGAATCATGGCTTCACGTGGTAGCAGGCACTCAATACGGCCCACTTCAATAATCGCATTGCCTTTTTCCATCCGCTTGATCACGCCAGTGACCAGGCTTTCGCCACGCGCCAAAAAGTCCTGGATCATTTGCTCACGCTCAGCTTCGCGCACCTTCTGCAAAATCACCTGTTTTGCTGCCTGTGCGCCAATGCGGCCAAACGAGATCGACTCTAATGGCTCTTCGTAATAGTCGCCAATTTGTCTGCCAGCAGCACGTTCGTCTTCTTCATCAAACTGGTAAGCCGAGCTTTCCAGCAGGTCATATTCTACATATTGCCAGCGTCTAAAGGTTTTGTAATCTCCGGTTTCACGGTCAATTTCGACACGAATATCTGCGCCTTCTTCATGGTTCTTTTTCGTCGCCGAAGCCAATGCCAGTTCCAGGGCAGTAAAGATTACCTCTTTATCCACGTTTTTTTCATGGGCCAGGGCATCAACCAACAACAATAATTCACGACTCATCGTAATCTCCAACTCACCGTACGGATTAGCTAAAACAAATTAATCAAAAACCGGGCTCAATCGAGCCTTATCTATATTATCCAGCGACAATCTATAAACCCAGCCATCGCACTCAATCAACACTTTCCCCTCTTCAACGCCTTGCAACTGTCCCAAAAAAGTCTTTCTGGGCAATGTGGTTGGCGTTGTTTTAGGGCCATCATCCGGAATTCCCACTCGCAATTTGATTTGTGCACGCTCACCAGTAAAACGCATAAAATCACGTTCCTTGCGCAACACACGATCCAGACCGGCAGAAGAGACTTCCAGGCGGTCATAATCGATATCCAGTTCTACCGTCAGCACGTTGCCAAGCTGGTTGCTCACCAGAACACAATCATCAATCGTAACGCTGTCCTTATTGTCTTTGGGTGTCAGCTTGTCGATGAACACGCGCAATAATTTGCCACGATTGGCTGCTTCAAAATCAACCAGCTCGTATCCTAACTGCGTGACTGTCTTTTCAACTACCGAATGCAAATTTTGCATACGCACCCTTAATTCAAAACGTTACGTCCAAAAACAAAAAATGGGCGTAACGCCCATCTATCATTTTGATTATACCAAAATTCCTTTTAAATTCAAAGTAACAGATGGCGCAATGGCAGGGTCGGGCGGGTTTTGTTTGACGTCTACGGCCTGTAGTAGCCCGAACGGGTCAATGACATACGCCGGAGTATTTTTTAAGATGTATGTAAAAGAGGGAGAAGCAACAGAGCAACAACCGCTTGAGCGGTGTCAATTATATTTCACGCTGCAGTGCAGCGCTTAAGTTTTCATGGCAGTCTAT
>NZ_JBQUZE010000008.1:0-5658 GCF_056314005.1 Methylophilus sp. DMC18
CTCTGTATAATGCGCGCTTCGCTTGAAACGTTGGAAGTTAAAACGGAAGGGCGAAAAGCCTTCGAGGCACTGTTCTTTAAAAATTAGGATGACTGATAAGTGTGGGTGTTTGTAGTTGGGTGTGAGCGCATTTAATGCGTAAAACTCAGAAAATACAAATGCTTACGCTTAGATTTATGACAAGTATGTACAGTGTAGTTTACACACATACCTTGAAATGAATTTGAGATATAGCGAAATCGAATACCGCCTCTTAATTGAGGTAAAAAGTAATAGTTAGGAATTAAACTGAAGAGTTTGATCCTGGCTCAGATTGAACGCTGGCGGAATGCTTTACACATGCAAGTCGAACGATGAACCTTAGCTTGCTAAGGGGATTAGTGGCGAACGGGTGAGTAATATATCGGAACGTACCTTGTAATGGGGGATAACTAGTCGAAAGATTAGCTAATACCGCATACGCCCTGAGGGGGAAAGTAGGGGATCTTCGGACCTTACGTTATAAGAGCGGCCGATATCTGATTAGCTAGTTGGTGGGGTAATGGCCTACCAAGGCGACGATCAGTAGCTGGTCTGAGAGGACGACCAGCCACACTGGAACTGAGACACGGTCCAGACTCCTACGGGAGGCAGCAGTGGGGAATTTTGGACAATGGGCGCAAGCCTGATCCAGCCATTCCGCGTGAGTGAAGAAGGCCTTCGGGTTGTAAAGCTCTTTCGCAAGGGAAGAAAACTTACACAATAACACTGTGTGAGGCTGACGGTACCTTGATAAGAAGCACCGGCTAACTACGTGCCAGCAGCCGCGGTAATACGTAGGGTGCGAGCGTTAATCGGAATTACTGGGCGTAAAGCGTGCGCAGGCGGTTTTGTAAGTCAGATGTGAAATCCCCGAGCTCAACTTGGGAACTGCGTTTGAAACTACAAGACTAGAATATGTCAGAGGGGGGTAGAATTCCACGTGTAGCAGTGAAATGCGTAGAGATGTGGAGGAATACCAATGGCGAAGGCAGCCCCCTGGGATAATATTGACGCTCATGCACGAAAGCGTGGGGAGCAAACAGGATTAGATACCCTGGTAGTCCACGCCCTAAACGATGTCTACTAGTTGTTGGTGGAGTAAAATCCATGAGTAACGCAGCTAACGCGTGAAGTAGACCGCCTGGGGAGTACGGTCGCAAGATTAAAACTCAAAGGAATTGACGGGGGCCCGCACAAGCGGTGGATTATGTGGATTAATTCGATGCAACGCGAAAAACCTTACCTGGCCTTGACATGCCACTAACGAAGCAGAGATGCATTAGGTGCCCGTAAGGGAAAGTGGACACAGGTGCTGCATGGCTGTCGTCAGCTCGTGTCGTGAGATGTTGGGTTAAGTCCCGCAACGAGCGCAACCCTTGCCATTAATTGCCATCATTTAGTTGGGCACTTTAATGGGACTGCCGGTGACAAACCGGAGGAAGGTGGGGATGACGTCAAGTCCTCATGGCCCTTATGGCCAGGGCTTCACACGTAATACAATGGTCGGTACAGAGAGTTGCCAACCCGCGAGGGGGAGCTAATCTCAGAAAGCCGATCGTAGTCCGGATTGTTCTCTGCAACTCGAGAGCATGAAGTCGGAATCGCTAGTAATCGCGGATCAGCATGTCGCGGTGAATACGTTCCCGGGCCTTGTACACACCGCCCGTCACACCATGGGAGTGGGTTTTACCAGAAGTAGTTAGTCTAACCGCAAGGGGGACGATTACCACGGTAGTATTCATGACTGGGGTGAAGTCGTAACAAGGTAGCCGTATCGGAAGGTGCGGCTGGATCACCTCCTTTCTAGAGAAGATCACCTGTCTACAAGCATTCACTCTTATCGGTCATCTTAAAAATAAGCAGCAACAAAGATTTAGGCAAACCGCCTTAGGGTCTGTAGCTCAGCTGGTTAGAGCACCGTCTTGATAAGGCGGGGGTCGTTGGTTCGAGCCCAACCAGACCCACCACCGAATATTGGGGGATTAGCTCAGCTGGGAGAGCACCTGCTTTGCAAGCAGGGGGTCGTCGGTTCGATCCCGTCATCCTCCACCAACGACTTGGTATCTTTGTTGCGGTTTAGAGATTAGAAGCAAGCGTTATTAATTGATGTTTGATTAAATGTTTGCTTCTGGTTTTTAAACGTTAGTTTAACGACTAAGACTGCTCTTTAACAAAATGGAAGAAGTAAAGGAATATAGGTTGTGTGATGACAACTTATATTCAATGGGCGATATTATTTTTTAACCGGAAATAATATCGATTGATTGCAAAATCAGAAATATTAAACGCAAGTTGAGAAGCGACATTGATGAGTAATCATGAATGTAGCGAATCTAACGAGGTTTGATAGTGCTTTAGAATTACCTGTAACGCGTGTCTCATGCACGACGAAATCTAGATTTAAAAAGGGTTTAGGTTTTAACGTTATAGGGTCAAGTGAATAAGTGCATATGGTGGATGCCTTGGCGATATCAGGCGATGAAGGACGTGATAGCCTGCGAAAAGCTTCGGGGAGCTGGCAAATAAGCTTTGATCCGGAGATGTCCGAATGGGGAAACCCGGCCGTAAGGTCATTCTCTTCTGAATATATAGGAAGAGTAAAGCGAACCTGGAGAACTGAAACATCTAAGTACCCAGAGGAAAAGAAATCAACCGAGATTCCGTAAGTAGTGGCGAGCGAACATGGAACAGCCTGTTACTTTTAGCAGACGCGATAGTAGAACGGAATGGAAAGTCCGACCGTAGTGGGTGATAGTCCCGTATACGAAATCCCGTTTGTGGAACTAGGGTAACGACAAGTAGGGCGGGGCACGAGAAACCCTGTCTGAACATGGGGGGACCATCCTCCAAGGCTAAATACTCGATATCGACCGATAGTGAACCAGTACCGTGAGGGAAAGGCGAAAAGAACCCCGGGAGGGGAGTGAAATAGATCCTGAAACCGTATGCATACAAACAGTGGGAGCCTCGTAAGGGGTGACTGCGTACCTTTTGTATAATGGGTCAGCGACTTACATTCAGTGGCAAGCTTAACCGATAGGGGAGGCGTAGAGAAATCGAGTCCGAATAGGGCGAATTAGTCGCTGGGTGTAGACCCGAAACCAAGTGATCTATCCATGGCCAGGATGAAGGTGCCGTAACAGGTACTGGAGGTCCGAACCCACAAATGTTGAAAAATTTGGGGATGAGCTGTGGATAGGGGTGAAAGGCTAAACAAACTTGGAGATAGCTGGTTCTCTCCGAAAACTATTTAGGTAGTGCCTCGTATATAACTCTCGGGGGTAGAGCACTGTTATGGCTAGGGGGTTCATAAGAACTTACCAAACCATTGCAAACTCCGAATACTGAGAAGTTCAATTACGGGAGACAGTCCATGGGTGCTAACGTCCGTGGACAAGAGGGAAACAACCCAGACCGACAGCTAAGGTCCCAAATGACGTGCTAAGTGGAAAACGAAGTGGGAAGGCATAGACAGCCAGGATGTTGGCTTAGAAGCAGCCATCATTTAAAGAAAGCGTAATAGCTCACTGGTCGAGTCGTCCTGCGCGGAAGATGTAACGGGGCTAAGCACGTAACCGAAGCTTCGGATGCCAGTTTACTGGCATGGTAGGAGAGCGTTCTGTAGGCCTGCGAAGGTGTACTGTGAGGTATGCTGGAGGTATCAGAAGTGCGAATGCTGACATGAGTAGCGATAAAGGGAGTGAAAAGCTCCCTCGCCGAAAGCCCAAGGTTTCCTGCGCAACGTTCATCGGCGCAGGGTGAGTCGGCCCCTAAGGTGAGGCAGAGATGCGTAGCTGATGGGAAACAGGTTAATATTCCTGTACCTATATACAATGCGATGTGGGGACGGAGAAGGTTAGGTCAGCCGGGTGTTGGATGTCCCGGTTCAAGCGTGTAGGTTGGTTCTTTAGGCAAATCCGGAGAGCTAAGACTGAGACGTGATAACGAGTCTGCTTGCAGACGAAGTGATTGATACCATGCTTCCAAGAAAAGCCACTAAGCTTCAGTTGTATAAGACCGTACCGCAAACCGACACAGGTGGGCAGGATGAGAATTCTAAGGCGCTTGAGAGAACCCGGGAGAAGGAACTCGGCAAATTAGCACCGTAACTTCGGGAGAAGGTGCGCCCCGGTAACGTGTAGAGACTTGCTCTTGAAGCGTGATGGGGTTGCAGTGAAAAGGTGGCTGCGACTGTTTAATAAAAACACAGCACTCTGCAAACACGAAAGTGGACGTATAGGGTGTGACGCCTGCCCGGTGCTGGAAGATTAAATGATGGGGTGCAAGCTCTTGATTGAAGTCCCAGTAAACGGCGGCCGTAACTATAACGGTCCTAAGGTAGCGAAATTCCTTGTCGGGTAAGTTCCGACCCGCACGAATGGCGTAACGATGGCCACACTGTCTCCTCTCGGGACTCAGCGAAGTTGAAATGTTTGTGAAGATGCAATCTCCCCGCGGCTAGACGGAAAGACCCCATGAACCTTTACTGCAGCTTTACATTGGACTTTGACAAGATTTGTGTAGGATAGGTGGGAGACTATGAAGCGGTGTCGCCAGATATCGTGGAGTCATCCTTGAAATACCACCCTGATGTTGTTGAGGTTCTAACCTAGGTCCGTAATCCGGACTGGGGACCGTGTATGGTAGGCAGTTTGACTGGGGCGGTCTCCTCCCAAAGAGTAACGGAGGAGTGCGAAGGTAACCTAGGTACGGTCGGAAATCGTACTGATAGTGCAATGGCAAAAGGTTGCTTGACTGCGAGACGGACAGGTCGAGCAGGTGCGAAAGCAGGTCATAGTGATCCGGTGGTTCTGTATGGAAGGGCCATCGCTCAACGGATAAAAGGTACTCTGGGGATAACAGGCTGATTCCTCCCAAGAGTTCATATCGACGGGGGAGTTTGGCACCTCGATGTCGGCTCATCACATCCTGGGGCTGTAGCCGGTCCCAAGGGTATGGCTGTTCGCCATTTAAAGTGGTACGTGAGCTGGGTTTAAAACGTCGTGAGACAGTTTGGTCCCTATCTGCCGTGGGCGCTGCAAGTTTGAGGGGACCTGCTCCTAGTACGAGAGGACCGGAGTGGACGCACCTCTGGTGGACCAGTTATCATGCCAATGGTATAGCTGGGTAGCTAAGTGCGGAAGAGATAAACGCTGAAAGCATCTAAGCGTGAAACTCGCCTCGAGATGAGACTTGCCTCTGGCTTTAAGCCAGCTAAAGAGTCGTTCAAGACCAGGACGTTGATAGGTCAGGTGTGGAAGTGCAGTAATGCATTAAGCTAACTGATACTAATTGCTCGTGAGGCTTGATCCTATAACCTTAAAACTTAGACTAAAATCTAAGCCAGGTGTAGTTCAAAGCAATATGATTTGGCAATCATCTAGAAATAAGAAACACAAGTTGTTTCATACCCTGCCCATTGATGCTTGAAAAAGCAAAATCCTTTACTTCTTCCAATTTGTTAAAGCAGGCTGATTCATATCAGCACCATGCATAACATTACCAGTTATGTTTGGGGACAATAGCAGTTTGGAACCACCCCTTCCCATCTCGAACAGGGCCGTGAAACGAACTTGCGCCAATGATAGTGTACTCTTCGTATGCGAAAGTAGGTCATCCCCAAGCTCCTATTCTAAA
>NZ_JBQUZE010000009.1:0-5489 GCF_056314005.1 Methylophilus sp. DMC18
GCATCCAGCGTCTCGTTCACGCCCTGGACAATCTTGCGGAAGTCACCTTGATGCTTGCTGGCATCCGCACGGGTGGATAAACGGCCTTCTACCGCTGCGTGCACCAATTCTTCAGTGTCATACACCATACTATTAATGGTCTCTATACACTGGTTCAGGTTGTTTTTAATGGCGTTAAAATCGCCTTTATAGTCAGCCGTAATCTTTTCTGGAATTTCACCTTTGGCGATCTGTTCCACATAGCTCGCAGCCACACCCAAAGGCGTTACAACTGCATCCAGTGTCTCGTTTATCCCCTCAACCACTTTGCGGAAATCGCCTTGATGCGGCTGAATGTCTGCCCGTGTAGAGAGATTGCCTTGTACCGCAGATTGTGCCAGGCCATGGGTATCATGAATGAGTAACTTAATCGACTTGACCATGCTTTGCATGGCCGTCATTAACTGGCCGGTTTCATCCTGGCTATGCACCTCAATCACGACATCTGTTCTACCCAGTGATAAGTCCTGTGCAACCTGGGCGGCTTCACGTATGGGTTTTGCAATTTTTGCGGCTGAAAACCAGATGACCGCAATCCCGGTTGCCGTCACCATCAAACCTAACAATAACTGCCATAAAGCGGCTTGATTCGCACCGCTAGACAATCGTTGATCAAGCGCTTGCGCTTCTGCCAGCACGACGGCGGTTGGTACTTTAATCAGGACAGACCAAGGTTTGCCAGTGCGGCCCAACATAATCGGGGCGAGCGCCATCATTTGACCGGCTTGCTGGTCAATCGCCGCTAAATCATGACCAGACTGGATCTCTTGGAGATACTTTGCGCTGCTGTCGCCCACAATTTTGCCAAAGGGCTGGCCAATCAAGCCTGGATTACGGCTATCGGCCACGATAAGCCCCATATTACTGACGATAACCACTTCGCCCTTGCCGTCAAACAGATTCTTGCTGGCACCTTCAGCGGTTTTTTGCACAAAGTCCAGATTGTAGTCAGTCCCGGCGACACCATAAAACTTGCCGTTCTTGATAATGGGCACCGACAGCGTGGTCAACCATACAGATTTGCCTTGCACAATATAAGGAAATGGGTCCAATACACTTTCGGTATGGTTTGTTTTGGGGCCAAGATACCAGCCGCCTTTCATGACGCCATTGGGGTGCTTGTCCAGCGTGTCATACTCCACCAGTGGTTGCACCGCAATCCGTCCGCTTTCATCACGGTTCCAATAAGGCGTAAAACGGCCGGTGAGGCTATTGTTGCCATCTCTGCCGGTTTTAAAAGCGTCATCTTTACCATCAAGCGCATCCGGCTCCCAACAACTATAAGTGCCATTGAACTCTGGGTTTTGTTTCAGCACATTGAGCAAGATGGCATTAATCTGGTCACGCCCCAGTGCCACGGAACCCTCTTTACTCAACACAAAAGTATTTGCCATCGTGCGTGCCGCATCCAGTGCGACATCAAACTTGGCCTGGATTTTTCCTGCTTCAGAGCCAGCCAGATTCTTCAAGCTGTTTTTGGTGCCTTCGTTGACTAACAACGATACGTTTTCAGACACCAGTTGCTGATTGTTTTTAGCTGAGAGATAAGAGGATCCGACGAGAATGCTGCCGCTAACCAGAATGGACAGCCCTGCCATCAGGACGATTTTGCCCTGAATAGATTGAAAGCGCTGAGACAACTGCATATTGACTTCCTTTGCATAAAAATAAATAGGGGGCGTGCATTGCTGACGCACTGCTCTTCCGAGTTATTTCTAGCTTGAAGTCAATCAATGACCGTAAAGCCAATTTTTATATGAATAATAAAATCCGTTTATAAGATTTTTTATTCACTGTTTATGTAATCATTATCCCGCTAAAGATAAATATCCAAATTGAATGTAAAACGTATTTTTATGGTTCTGTTTAAAGTCATTCAGGCATGAGGTTGTACAAACCATGCCCAATGAAGTGCAGACACAAAAAAACGGCTGCCGAAGCAGCCGTTTCTGAAAATGACTTAGGTCAAAACTCTTCCCAATCCGAATTATCCGTGCCGGTTTTGGCAGTGAGCCTGTTGGGACTCGCCGTCGCTTGAGCACGCTGGGGTTTATCCACATAACCAGAAGGTGCAGGAACCGGTCTTCCCGAGCCATGCTGAGGCATGCTTCGCGGTGTTGAAAAAACACTTCCCTTGACTTGAGACTTAGGTGAGGCGGTAAAGCCTGATCCCGCGCCCCTCTCCAGCTTGAACTGGCTGACCACATCCGCCAGCTGATTGGCCTGATCAACCAGGGATTCAGCCGCAGCGGCCGCTTCTTCAACCAAGGCTGCATTCTGTTGCGTGGTTTCATCCATGCTGGTCACTGCCTGGTTCACCTGCTCAATGCCGGTGGTTTGCTCAATAGAGGCAGCAGAGATTTCACTGATAATGTCAGCCACACGTTGCACAGAGGAGACCACCTCGTCCATCGTGCTACCGGCATTTTCAACCAGCTTGGTGCCTTCAGTGGTTTTATTTACAGAGTCTGCAATCAGCTCTTTAATCTCTTTCGCAGCACTGGCTGAACGCTGGGCCAGGTTACGCACTTCACCCGCTACAACCGCAAAACCACGGCCCTGTTCACCTGCACGCGCCGCTTCAACTGCCGCATTCAAGGCCAGGATGTTGGTCTGGAAGGCAATGCCGTCAATCACCGAGATGATGTCCTCGATCTTCTTGGCACTTTCGTTAATCGCACTCATGGTGGCAACCACTTCATTCACCACCTGGCCACCTTTAACCGCGACACCAGACGCTGTCAGTGCCAGCTGGTTGGCTTGTTTGGCGTTGTCGGCATTCTGTTTAACCGTGGATGCCAACTCCTCCATGCTTGCCGCCGTTTGCTCCAGGCTGGAAGCCTGTTGTTCGGTACGGGCTGAAAGATCAGCATTACCGCTGGAAATTTCATTGGCCGCAGTGGTGATGGTTTCGACGGCTTCAGTCACCGCAATGATCGGCTCTACAATCATGTCCAGGGTGTGGTTAACGCCCTCAACAATTTTGCGGAAATCGCCTTTATGCTGGGAAGCGTCAGCCCGCACTGAAATGCGGCCTTCGCCTGCAGCTTCTGTTAAGCCGTTGATGTCACCAATCAACCCTTTCAGGTTTGCGCGAACTTGCTCAACCGTGTCGTTGATCTCGCCCTTTTTACCTGGCCAGCGCTGAAGCGGAATGTCGAAGTTACCTTCACCAAAGCCCTTCACGACCTGCATGGATTGCTGGTTCATTTCCAACAAGCCAGTCACCATATTGTTGACAGACTTGGCCAGCGTACTGAAATCGCCTTTAAACATGTCATCACGTAGCATGGCATCAATTTCACCTTGCTCATGCGCATTACTGACCCAGTTAACCGAATCAATCAAGCCTTTGAGGTTGCCGCCAATCTTCTTGACGCTCTTGTTGATAAACGCTTTTTCTCCAGGGAACTCCTTGATGGTGGCGGAGAAATTACCTTCACCAAACTGCAAAATACAATCAGTCACCGTTTTATTTTCTTCGATATATTCCTGCACCATGCCGTTCACCCCTTCAGCCAAGGCGCTGAAGTGGCCATTATATTTGGCAGGGTCAATAAAATAGCTGATATTGCCCTGACGATGGGCAGCAGACATCTGGTTTAAATCGGAAATGATATTGGTCAAATTGGCTCTGACTTGCTCAATATCGCGGTTGATCTCGGCTTTTTTCCCTTTGAATGTCTCAAGCGGAATGCCAAAGTCGCCATTGCCAAAGCCGTTGATCACAGCCATCACCTTGCGGGTCGACGCATGTTGGTCATCCAGCATTTGATTGACACCTTCGGCCATGTCTTTAAACATTCCTTGGTGTTGTGCACTGTGGATACGGCGATCAATCTCACCATTGGCTTGCGCATGCGCGACATCCTTCATTTCGCTAATGACTTTTAGCACATGTTGCCGCATGCGTTGTAGCTGGTAGGCAACACTGCCTTGGTCATGTTCAGCCAGCGGTACGGCAAAGTCAGAATCCCCTTCACCAATTTTTTTGGCAAACTCAGTGAGTTCCAACGGATCTGCACCTAAACGGTTAAGCAGGGATTTAGAGATTGAAATAGCCATCCAGCCAGCGATAAGAATGGCAATCCCTAATGCAATTTGCATGAGTATGGAAAACCCGGAAGCGACAGACTTGGCTTGCGCTGAAGCCGTTTTGTTTAATGCCTCCTGATAATCAATAAACTGATTAATGGTTTTGAGCCATTCTACAAACAAGGGCTTAGCTTCACTCATTAACAGACTTTTCGCTTGCTCCTCATCACCTGCATGGCGTAATGCAATCACACGTTCAATCACCGGTAATGTTTTGGCTTCGATAGACTTGATGTGCGTGAGAATTTCCTTTTCATCTGCCGTAACAGCCGCATCCTCTTTAAAAATAGCATCCAGCTTGGCCGAACTCTCTTCATAAGCAACCGCCAATCGGCGGATATCACTGATGGACTTGTCCACTTCAGCACTGGATGCCTCTAGGGTCACATCACGCAAACTAATCGCCCGGTCATGCACGCTGCCGCGAAAATTGATGGCATAGCGCTGCTTAACGCTATTCACATCATTGATTTCGGTCAGCGTATCGTCGATTTCACGCACACGGTCAATCCCAATAACAGTTAATCCTGCCATCAGCAGAATCATGCTACCAAACCCGACCATCAGGCTTTTCTTTACTCTCATGTTTCCGAACATTTATCCATCCTCAGTATTTGCTTACGCCTATGCAAAATGCTTGTTTAAGATTACAAAAGTCAAAGACATGGCTGTCTTCTGACGTGTCTTGCCAACACAAACACTTTTTTCCTTAATACTTTGCTATCTTGCAATTAGTCATCCATCAAGCATCCATTAAAGAAAGGCTTAAAACCTATCCTTTTAATGTCTTTGAATGCATCTCCATAAAAGACAAATGTGATCCAGCAGATCACATAAAAAAACCGGCTGTTTAGCAGCCGGTTTTTTATTTAGACGAATGACTAGAATTCTTCCCAATCCGAATCGTCAGTGCCTGTCTTTGCGGGCGGCCTTGGCGCGCTCGGTGGAGATTTTGAAAACTGCGGTTTATCGACATAGCCTGAAGGGGCTGGCACAGCTCTGCCCGAACGCGAATCTGCACTTGGTCTTGGCGCTGAATATCCGCCACTACCAGAAGAGGATTTGAGCGTTGCAGTGAACCCTGTGTTGACTTTACCTTCCAGCTTGAACTGGCTAATCACATCAGCCAGCTGGTTGGCCTGATCGACCAGGGACTCAGCCGCAGCAGCAGCCTCTTCAACCAAGGCTGCGTTCTGCTGGGTGGTTTCATCCATGCTGGTCACTGCCTGGTTGACCTGGTCAATGCCGGTGGTCTGCTCGGTAGACGCGGCTGAAATCTCACTGATGATATCGGCCACACGCTGGACTGAGGAAACCACTTCTTCCATGGTGTTACCAGCATTCTCAACCAGTTT
>NZ_JBQUZE010000010.1:0-1272 GCF_056314005.1 Methylophilus sp. DMC18
CTGTATAGACCGGGGACATGGTTGACAGGTGTACGAGGACATAGTTGACACTTTCGCATTGGATAAATGCGGAGAACACTATGCCTTGGGAAACAAAAGACATCATGAGTCTGCGTGAAGAATTCGTACACCTCGCCACCCAAGAAGGGGCTAATCGTCGTGAGTTATGTCGGCGCTTCGGCATCAGCCCGCAAACGGCCTATAAATGGTTGCGTAGATTTCATACGCATGGGCTGGCGGGTTTAATTGACCAGAGTCGAAGGCCGCAACACAGCCCCACACTCACATCAGAGACGCTACAGTCAGAGATTGTTCAGCTGAGGCAGCGGCATCCAGCGTGGGGTGGCCGCAAGATCAGCCGACGGTTAGAGGACTTAGGCTTAGGCGCTGTGGCACCAAGCACTGTCAGTAACGTGTTACATCGGCACGGCCTCATTGAGGTGGGCGTCGAATACCGGCAGGCTTGGCAGCGATTTGAGCATGAGCTGCCCAATGCATTGTGGCAGGCCGACTTCAAGGGTCACTTTGAAACGCTCTCAGGACGTTGTATGCCGCTGACGGTGATTGATGACCACTCCCGCTTTAATCTGGTACTTCAAGCTTGTGACAATGCCAGGGCGGAGACCGTCAGGGATTGTTTGAAGACCGCATTCAGTCGGTATGGCATGCCGGTTCGAATGAACTTTGATAATGGCGCCCCCTGGGGCTGCCCTAACCAGCCGGGACAGGTGACTAGCCTTGAGTTATGGCTGGTGCGCTTAGGCATACGTATTAGCCATAGCCGTCCCTATCACCCACAGACCAATGGTAAAGATGAACGGTTCCACCGTACGCTCAAAGCAGAGGTGCTCAATGGCCGCAGCTTTAACTCACTCAATCAGGTTCAAACCGCATTTGATGATTGGCGTCGTGTATATAACCACGAGCGCCCACACGAAGCGATTGCATTGGATACACCCATCAGCCGCTATCGCCCCAGCCCGAGAGCGTTTCCATCCAGACTACCTGAGATTGAGTATGGACCCGATGATGAGGTGGTCACAGTGAAGTGGAATGGTGAGTTGAGATACAAGGGAAAGAGATTCAAGGTATCCAGTGCCTTACACAGGCATGAAGTGGCGATTCGACCTCGCCATGATGAGGATGGTGTTTATGATGTCTTTTATGCGCACCATCATTGCGAAACCATCTACTTTACACAAACATGAAAAACACATTAATGTGTCAACCATGTCCTAGTACATGTGTCACCTATGTCTCCGGTCTATACAG
>NZ_JBQUZE010000011.1:0-737 GCF_056314005.1 Methylophilus sp. DMC18
TCACTGATGATATCGGCCACACGCTGGACTGAGGAAACCACTTCTTCCATGGTGTTACCAGCATTCTCAACCAGTTTGGTGCCTTCGGTGGTCTTGTTCACAGAGTCAGTGATCAATTCCTTGATCTCTTTTGCCGCACTGGCTGAGCGTTGCGCCAGGTTACGTACTTCACCCGCGACCACCGCAAAGCCTCTGCCCTGTTCCCCTGCACGCGCCGCTTCTACCGCTGCGTTCAAGGCCAGGATGTTGGTCTGGAAGGCAATGCCGTCAATCACCGAAATAATGTCTTCGATCTTCTTGGCACTTTCGTTGATCGCACTCATGGTGGCAACCACTTCATTAACAACCTGGCCGCCTTTGACGGCAACGCCTGAGGCGGTCAGCGCCAGCTGGTTGGCCTGTTTGGCGTTGTCAGCGTTCTGTTTCACGGTCGAAGCCAGTTGTTCCATGCTGGCGGCAGTTTCTTCCAGGCTGGAGGCTTGCTGCTCGGTACGCGCAGACAGGTCTGAGTTACCGCTGGAGATTTCATTGGCAGCCGTGGTGATGGTTTCGACGGCTTCGGTCACTGCAATGATCGGTTCTACGATCATGTCCAGTGTGTTATTCACGCCTGCAATGATCTTGCGGAAGTCGCCATTGTGTTTGTCGACATCAGCACGCACGGTGATGCGTCCTTCTTTTGCGGCTTCGGCCAGTTGGTTGGCGTCGTTGACGAGCAGGTTGACCGCTTCAATACA
>NZ_JBQUZE010000012.1:0-503 GCF_056314005.1 Methylophilus sp. DMC18
CCTTGATTTCATTACTCGTCAGTCGCGGTTGCAGAACTCAACCTGGCAGCTTACACAACCCGTAAGCTGCTGCGGGATTCAAACAAGCTGCAACCTTATTTCGCCTGCCAAGCAATGAAATCAAGCGTGATGGGATGGGATTCATCTCGCCAAACGCTCACTGTTGAAGCTTGGACCGTTCAAAAACTCAAATTCGTTCTTTAATTCACAAAAGGTGGCGCTCACGGATTTTTCGGGCCCCTATCTGCCGCGCCGAGTAGCGCAGGCAAAATAAGATGAAGCGAGCGGCTGTCCGAATCCCGCGGTGGCCTGCGGTTTGTGCAGGCCGCCAGGATGAGTTCCGCGAGCGCTTATTTTGATGAGCAACGCAGGGAATAAGCGGAAGCTAGGGTGCACTTTCTTTTGGTTACTTTATCTTTGTGCAAGCTGTATAGACCGGGGACATGGTTGACAGGTGTACGAGGACATAGTTGACACTTTCGCATTGGATAAATGCGGAGAAC